>CAYUIF010000007.1:0-123568 GCA_964444755.1 uncultured Alphaproteobacteria bacterium
TCCATCGAAAGCGCCATGTTGTCGCGCAGATAGTCGAAGCCGAATTCGTTGTTGGTGCCGTAGGTGATATCACAGGCGTACTGTTCGCGGCGCACGGATGGCGGCATATCGGAGATGATTACTCCGACACTCAAACCGAGATAGTTATAGATCAGCCCCATCCATTCCGAGTCGCGCTGCGCCAGATAATCGTTCACCGTCACCAGCCACGCGCCTTCGCCTTCCAGTGCATTCAAATAGAGCGGCAGCACCGCGACCAGCGTCTTGCCTTCGCCGGTGGCCATTTCCGCGATCTTGCCTTGATGGAGCGCGATTCCGCCGATGAGCTGAACATCGTAAGGAACCATGTCCCACACCATCGGATGACCGCGCACTTCGTATTTATGACCGACCAACCGGCGGCAGGCATTCTTCACCACCGCAAACGCTTCGGGCAGCAGATCTTCAACCGTTTCACCGTCGTTTAGCCGCTGTTTGAATTCACCGGTCTTCGCCTTCAGCTCATCCTCGGAGAGCTGCTGGTATTCTTCTTCGATCCGATTGATTTCCGCGACCATCGGCCACAGCGACTTCGCCGCGCGTTCGTGTTTGGTACCGAATATTTTTGCGAGAATTTTGTCGAACATTTAAATCACAACCATTCTGAGTCGGTATTCACCAATTTCAGCATGTAAGTTCCATTACATACCGATAAATAGTCGTGCAGCCAAGAATTCCGGAAGGTTGGCTTGCCGGATTTTATGGGCCGCTTCCTGTACCGGATAAACCTCGCGCATCCCGATATAAGTTCCCGTATCGGTATCGTAAATGCCGAAGGAGGAACGCGGATCGCGGTCACGGGGCTGTCCTACCGAGCCGACATTGATAATCGCCCGATTGCCGACGGGATCGTCGAACCGCAACGCGACATGCGAATGTCCGATAAACGCCGTGGTTCCATTCTTCATGGCTTTATAATGCGGTTCCGCGTCATCGGGACGGAGAATGTAGTTCCATTTCTCCGGCTCGTCAGGGGTGGCGTGAACCAGCAAAAAGCTGTCATCGGAATAGGTCATCGGCAGTGATTTCAGATACTCCAAATTGATATCCGTAAATACCCGGCCCGTCCATTCGATGGCCGACCGGGCATACGGATTGAAATACTGAATGGACGTGCGGCCCAACAGCGCGTCGTCATGATTGCCGATTACTGCCGCATGGCACAACGTACGGACCAGATCCGTACACTCATTGGGATTGGCGCCGTATCCGACGATATCCCCAAGACAGTAGATGCGATCCACCTTTTCGGCTTCCAGACGCCGCAGAACGACCTCGAGTGCTTCGAGGTTCGAATGTATATCGGAAATGATGCCGATTCTCAAGGGGTGGGTACTCCCGATGAAAGATCCGCCGTTCCGGCCGCTGAGTTTATTTCGGCGCTGATGGAATCAAGAATGCCGTTTACGAAGCGTCCGCTTTGGTCGGTGGAATAGCGTTTGGCCAACTCGATCGCTTCGTTAATCGTCACCTTGAACGGAATATCGTCGAAGTAAAGCAGTTCGGCAATCGCCATGCGCAGGATGATATGATCGAGTACGGCAATCCGATTAAGATCCCACTTCTCCACCGCTTTTTCGATCAACCGGTCAATAGGCGAATCGGATTCCGCAACCCGAATGCAAAGCGCTCGACAAAACTGCAAATTGGCATCTTCATGCGCACCGGCCAGAATATCTTCCAAGACCTGCTGGATCGGATACTTGGACAATTCATGCGCATACAAGATGCGCAAAGCCCACTCACGGGCGGTATGACGAGATCGCATTAACTCTTCTTCTTAAACATGAACGCGCAAATCGAACGGGTCGGATCGCCGGCCTTCAATCAAATCAAAGAGCATCTTCTGCAGCTTCAGGGTGATCGGTCCGGGCTTTCCGGCGCCGACTTCCACTTTGTCAATGGTCCGGATCGGCGTCAACTCGGCCGCGGTTCCGGTGAAGAACACTTCATCGGCGATATAGAGCGCTTCGCGGGGAACCGTGCCGATCTGAACGGGGATATTCTCTTCGTTGGCGATATGCAATACCGCTTCGCGAGTGATCCCCGGCAACACCGAACCGCCCAACGGCGGAGTCCATAATACGCCGTCGCGAACGAGGAATAGGTTCTCGCCGGAACCCTCGGAGACATAGCCGGAGCGATCCAGCGCGATGCCTTCATCGAAGCCCATCGCCATCGCGTCAATTTTGATAAGCTGCGAATTCATGTAATTCGCCCCTGCTTTGGCCAGCGCGGGTAGCGTATTGGGGGCAATGCGGGTCCAGGACGATACGCACACATCAATGCCCTTTTCCAACGCTTCCGGCCCGAGATACTTGCCCCACCGCAGCGGCATAACGGCAGCATCAATCGGGCAATCACCGGGGTGTACGCCCAGGCTGTGATAACCCCGATAAATCAGCGGTCGCAGATAAGCCTCTTCCATTTTGTTGTCGCGCACCACGACTTTACAAGCTTCCTCGATATCAGTCTGAGTGTAGCGACATTTCATGCGATAGATTTTCGCCGAATCGAACAGCCGGCGAATATGCTGATGAAGACCGAAAATAATGGTTCCGTCGGGAGTCTTATAGGCGCGGATGCCTTCGAACACCGATGAGCCATAATGCATGGCATGAGCGGCGATGTGGATCGTGGCATCGTTCCAGTCCACCATCTTGCCGTTGAACCAAATCTTAAGAGTTTCGTCGAATTTTGATTTGGACACAGTCGGATTCCACTTTAAACAAAGGTTGTTGTTATGCTGTCAAGAGATTTCGAGAAATGATAAAACGCTGGATTTCAGAGGTTCCTTCGTAGATCTCCGTAACCTTCGCGTCGCGCAGCATGCGTTCCACCGGGTAGTCTTTCGTATAGCCGTTGCCGCCGTGGATTTGCAGCGCCTCGTGGGTGACTTTCATCACCATGTCCGAGGCGAACAGCTTGGCCATTGCCGCCTCGTGGTTGAAATGCTGGCCCGTATCTTTCTTGCGGGCGGCGCTGTAGATCAATAGCCGTGCCGCCTGCGTCAGCATTTCCATATCCGCCAGTTTGAACTGAATCGCCTGAAACTCGCAGATCGGGCGATTGAACTGCACTCGTTCTTTGGAATATGCGATGGCGGCTTCCAACGCCCCCTGCGCCAGCCCTACGGCTTGCGAGGCGATTCCGATTCGTCCGGAATCCAGCGAGCCCATCGCGACCTTAAAACCTTGTCCCTCGGGTCCTAATAGATAGTCGGCGGGTATGCGGACATCCTGGAAATTGATCTCGATGCAGTCGGAGGAACGAATTCCCATTTTTTTCTCGTGGACGCCTTTTTGTACGCCGGGTAGATCGGAGGGAACGATGAACGCCGATACGCCGCGCGCCTTCTCGGAACCTTTCTCCGATCGCGCAAACACGATGTATACCTGTGCGCTATCGCCGTTGGTGATGAAACTCTTGGTGCCGTTGATTATCCATTCTTGCCCGTCACGAACTGCCGTGGTTTTTACGGCAGCGGCATCCGATCCGGCTTCCGGTTCGGTCAGGCAGAATGCTCCCAATAACCGACCTTCGGCCAATGGACGCAGCCATTTTCGCTGCTGATCCGTGGTCCCGAACTTTTCGAGGGGGTAACACACCAGGGAGTTGTTGACGGAAACCACTACGCCCACCGCCGGATCGATGCGCGATAATTCCTCGATAACAATCGAGTAAGTCACAGCATCCATTCCCGCGCCGCCCAAGGCTTCGGGAGTGTTCACACCCATGAATCCCAGCTCGCCGAGCTTTCGGCAAATCTCCGTGGGAAATTCGCCCGATTCGTCGCGAGCCGCTACGGAGGGTTTGATTTCATGCTCCGCGAATTCGCGAATCGTCCGCTTGACTTCCAATTGATCTTCAGTCAGCAAATGATCCATGGTTCGTACTCCCTTGCGGTTCTCGTTATGCGTTCTTCGTTCGCGCTATCAGCCGAGTTTCACGGCGGTTCCGGAAGCGGTGACCATCATCATCGAGCCGTTTTGACCGACCACTTCGTAATCCAAATCCACACCGACGACGGCATCGGCGCCCCGCTGACGGGCATTTTCTTCCATTTCCCGTAATGCGATTTCCCGGGCGGATTGTATTTCCTTCTCCCATGCGGCGCTACGTCCGCCGACCACGTCGCGCACACTGGCGAATAAGTCGCGAAAGATATTCGCACCCATGATCGCTTCGCCGGTGACGATTCCCAAATAGCCGGCTATTTTTCGGTCTTGCACGCCGGGGGTGGTAGTCACGATCATCAGACTATCATCCTATTTTGCATAGTTATAAAAGCCGCGTCCCGACTTGCGTCCCAGATAGCCGGCCGCCACGTACTTCTTCAACAGCGGGCACGGGCGGTATTTTGAATCGCCCAAATCGCGATGCAATACCTCCATGATCGCTAAGCATACATCCAGACCGATCAGGTCCGCCAAGGTCAGCGGTCCCATAGGGTGCGCCATGCCGAGTTTCATGACCCCGTCAATTGCTTCGGCATCGGCCACGCCTTCCATCAGACAATAGACCGCTTCATTAATCATCGGCATCAAGATGCGATTCGAAATGAATCCGGGAAAGTCATTAACCGTAATCGGCGTTTTGCCCAGCGATTTCGCCAGTTCCACAACCGTTTGGTGGGTTTCGTCGGAAGTGGATAATCCGCGAATCACCTCCACCAATTGCATCATCGGCACCGGATTCATAAAATGCATCCCGACTACCTTGTCAGCCCGTTTCGTAGCCGCGGCGATCTGAGTGATCGAAATCGTCGAGGTATTCGACGCGATAATCACTTCCGGACGGGCGATTTTATCGAGTTCCGCAAAGAGTTTGACTTTTACATCCGGCTCCTCGATAATCGCCTCCACCACCAAATCCGCCTTGGCGGCATCTCCCAGCGATAGTGATCCGTTGATGCGCCGCAGGGTTGCCTGCCGGTCTTCCTCGGTTAACTTGCCTTTTTCCACCTGCCGGGCTAAGTTCTTGTCAATCGTCGCTACGGCTTTCGTCAGGGGAGCATCGGCCACTTCGATGAGGAAAACATTGCGGCCATTCTGCGCGCAAACATGAGCAATTCCGTTGCCCATCGTTCCGCCGCCGATCACGGCTACTGTTTTGATGTCCATAATTGTCCTCAGGGGTTGATCCTCCGCCAGACGGCGCCGGCGGTTCGAGTTTTTTGAAAGACCGTCCCGAGCGCGGCAGCCTCCTTATGAATTCCGCAGCCGGCCGGCGGTTCGATTATATGCGCCGTAACGTACATCGCCGTGTCGTCCTGCGCATATTCGATCCACGCATTATCCAAGGACACGCGACGACCGTCTTCGTCATAGCACATTCCCGCCGCCATGTTGATGCGCAGCAGTGCGCTGTCAATGCCCGCCCAATAAATATGACGATCCGCCGCCAAAGCGATGTCGGCGCGACTGCGCTGGAGCAATAGGGCGAGACGCTGTTTTTGGACTCGATCCAACTGCGGCGACGACCCGCGAATGCCGTTCAGGGCGCCGTCAATCATTCCGTCGTCCAGCGAATCGGGAAAAAACCACGTCCAGTCATGGCTGATCACCATGAGCGGAAGCCGCGGCGAAACGCTTCGTAGTTCCGTTAGTATCGAATCCGCCCAATCAATTTGATCGGTACGAAAACCCCACCGATCCGTTCGATACAGCATCAAGAGCGCGCATTCCCGGCGGGAGCCCGAACCCACCACCAGCAGATAGTCACCGTAGGGTGATATCGGCAACGGCGCTTCGATGTCGGGAATCGCCTGAACCCGAATGCGCATATCTTCCAGATTGAAAGCCTGATAGAGCTGAACCCCCAGCTCATTGGTTCCCTCATACGGAAAACGGCCGCTCTTGCTCGAATCCGCCGCTTCGGCAAGATCGAGATCAAGGAAAAACTGCTCATCATAACCGCCGGGAATCACAAAAACCGCCGGACCCGGTCCCTGCGGCCATAGGGTCAGGGGATTTTTCGGAGTACCGAATTCCCGCCGATAGTCTTCCAGTACCGCCTCCGGCTCGCCCCATTCGCCGTAGTCATGCTTAATGACGTCTCCGTCAATCACAAATAGGCGTGGATGAACGGCATGCGCTTCGCGCAGAATTTGCCGATGAACGGCATTGCTTCCCCGATTCCCGGCATAGAGACAGATCCGCAACGGTTCCGCCGCCAACAGCGGTGCAACAATAACAAAGGTCAGGAGAAAAGACCGGACCACGGGTTTTATCAGACAACCTCCACCGCCAGAGCCGTCGCTTCGCCGCCGCCGTTGCAGATGCCGACCACGCCTCGTTTCCCGCCGGTCTGATGGAGTGCGGTCAGCAGCGTTACGAGGATCCGGCAGCCGGATGCACCGATAGGATGTCCCAAAGCGACCGCACCACCTAAGATATTCACTTTGCCGGAATCCAATCCCAGCATGTTCATATTGATAATTGCCACGACCGAGAACGCCTCATTCAGCTCCCATAGATCCACGTCATTCACACTCCAGCCGATGCGTTTGAGCAGGCGTTCGACGGCTCCCGCCGGAGCGGTCGTAAACCATTCGGGATCCTGACTGAATGTGGAATAGCCGACAATTCTCGCCATCGGCTTCAAACCGCGCCGTTTGGCTTCCTCGTAGGACATCACCATCACCGCCGCCGCACCGTCATTGAGTTTTGAGGCGTTGGCCGCGGTTACGGAACCTTCCTTATCAAAGGCAGGCTTCAACGATGGCAGCTTCGCAAAGTCCACCTTGGCCGGTTCTTCGTCCGTATCCACTGTGACTTCGCCCTTGCGACTTTTGATAATCACCGGGATGATTTCATCCTTGAACTTGCCGGTTTTAATCGAATCCAAAGCCCGCCGATACGATTCGGCGGCGAATTCGTCTTGAGCGGCGCGGCTGATTTTCTTTTCCTTGGCGCACAACTCCGCGCACATTCCCATGTGCTGATTATTGTAGGGATCCCACAGACCGTCCTTGATCATTCCGTCAATCAATACACCGTTGCCTAACCGGTAGCCTTTGCGGGCGCCGTCGAGGTAATACGGCGCTTGCGACATGTTTTCCATGCCGCCGGCAATCATGATCTTGGCTTCGCCGAGCAAGATCGGTTGAGCGGCGGACATCACGGCGCGCAAACCCGACGAGCAGACTTTGTTGACCGTCCATGCCGAAACCGAAGTCGGAATTCCGGCAAAGATCGCCGCCTGCCTTGCGGGAGCTTGCCCGGCATTGCCCTGTAAGATCATCCCCATCAGGACTTCATCCACCTCGCCGGGTTCGACATTGGAGCGTTTGAGATTTTCTTTGAGAACATGCGCGCCCAGTGCGGGAGCCGACACATCCGCCAATGCTCCGTTAAAGGAACCGATCGGCGTACGAACGGCTGAGGTAATAACAGGAGTGTTGGGATTCATGAGATCACCACCCTATGTTAACCATGATCCAGCAACTGCAATTCAAATCGAAATTGATTCAAGTTTGTAGCGAGTACGATCCGTTTCGGAGATCAATCCCGCCCGGACTTTCGGAGCATGCACAAACATCAACAAATACTGACCGGCTGCAGCCTCCTTCAGAATTCGCTCTTTCGCACACCGGAGTTCAACCGGATTCACATCATAGGAGAGTCCGCATTCGAGCGGAAGTTGCGCCGATGTGGGAACTAAATCACTGAGAAAGACTGCTTGCGGATGCGGTGGTGTGCCGATAATGACAATCGAATGTCCGGCGCTGTGCCCCCCCGTCCAGCGAATCTCGAAATCGGGAATGATCTCGCCATCTTGTTCGAAGACCTCTAAATGTCCGGTCTTCAACAACGGTTCGAAATCATCAGAGATATATCCCTCGGCGCCGGATCGCGCGGCATCTAACTCTTCACGATGCGCGAAATATCGAGCGTTAGGAAACGTGGGAACAATCGTACCGTTATCGCTTGCCCGAGTTCCCGCCCCGCAATGATCCCAGTGTAAGTGCGTGAGAATGACGGTATCCACATCATGCGGTGATACGCCCAATTCTCCCAGCGAAGACATAAACCGCCGCGGCCATTCCATGCGATAGAGCCGAACCAAATCATGGCGCGGTTTGTCGCCCGTTCCCGGATCAATCACCACGGTCCGACCATTGCCGCGCACCAGCAAACCATTGAATCCCACCCGAATTCGCGGCTTGCTGCGAACCTTCAATCCGGGAGGATGCTGCTTTTCGGCGCATTCCCGGACGAATGTATCGGCATCGTCTTCAAAGAACCCGTCACTAATCAAATCCAGACGGTACGGCCCAAGGGAGTACATACGCGAATTAGTGGACTGTTTCTTCCAACAACGTGCGGGCGATTACCAGCCGCTGGATTTCCGACGTTCCTTCGCCGATTTCACAGATCTTATTGTCACGGAACATGCGTTCGACGGGATACTCCCGCATATAGCCATAGCCGCCATAAAGCTGAATGGCTTGCGACGTCACCCGTGTGGCCATTTCGCTGGCATATAACTTCGCCATCGCCGCCTCGCGCATGAACGGTTCTCCGGCATCCTTAAGCACTGCCGCATCGAACACCAAGTGTTTGGCGGCTTGAATCTGCGTATACATATCGGCTAATTTAAACTGCGTGGCTTGAAATGCGGCAATCGGTTTATTGAATGCCTTACGTTCCTTGACATAATTCACGGTGGCTTCGTAGGCGCCTTCCGCCAAACCGAGGGACATCGCAGCAATCGAGATTCGTCCTCCATCCAGCACTGTCAACATCTGTTTGAATCCCTCGTTGGGATTGCCCAACAGATTCGCTTTCGGCACTTTCACGTCGCTGAAATGAAGCACGACCGTATCGGAGCCGCGAATTCCCAGTTTTCGTTCCTTCTTGCCGACGGTAAAACCGTCCATACCCTTTTCGAGCACGAAACAACTGATGCCTTTTGTGCCCTTGCCTTTTTCCGTCACCGCGCTTACGGTGATATATTTGGCATAGGAGCCGTTCGTGCAATAAACTTTAGTTCCATTGAGCAGGTAATGATCGCCTTGGTCCACCGCCGTACTTTGCGTGGCACCGGCGTCGCTTCCGGCTTGCGGTTCGGTCAAACCGAACGCACCGATCGCGGCTCCGCTGCACAGTTCGGGCATATACTTCATTTTCTGTTCTTCATTCCCGAACAGATAGATCGGCCCGACGCCCAGCGAAATATGCGCCGCCAGCGTGATGGCGGTGCTGCCGCAGACCTTGGCGATTTCCTCTACGGCGATGGCATAGGACACGTAGTCCATATCCGCGCCGCTGTAGCGTTCGGGATACGGAATCCCCATCAGCCCGAGTTCGCCCATTTCCGCGATAATTTCTTCGGGAAACCGCTCGTTTTCATCCAACTCAGCGGCAATCGGTTTGATCCGGGTTTGCGCAAAATCCCGAACCATTTCGCGAAGCATTTTCTGTTCTTCGGAAAGCTGCATTCTCAGGTCCGCCCTGTTTATTGCGTGATGGCCAATTTCGCTTATTCTTCCGGAATATCATCCAGAATGCTGTCGCCCGCTCCCTCGATCCGATGGCGGCGACGCTTCATATCCTCGATCAGAGCATTGTATTCTTGCGGAGAAAGATCGTAATCCGCCAGGATGCGATCAAGATTATTCCGAACCTTTTGCAAATGCGGATTTAGTTTTTTCGGTTTTTCCGGCTTGTTCTCGGTCATTACGATTCCTCGCGTAATAACGTGTTCACCAGTTGATCAATATAGTCGCGGGACGAAAGGGCGTCTTCCGCTCCCACTTCGAGCGTCAGCGATACGTCGCCGCCCAGTTTGGCGATCGGCAGCAATTGCGCCCGAAAGTTCACGACACCCTTTCCTAATCCCAAGTGCAAATCATCGCGGCCGTTGTTATCCGAACAATGGACATGACAAATGCGATCCGCAAACCGGTGCGCCCACTCGGCCGGCTCGATTTTGCCGAAGCAGGCGGCATGTCCGGTATCCAAGCACATTCCCAGGGCGGGAGTGGGGAACCGTTCGAAAATCTGTTCGAATAACGAAAGATCCGTTTCGTAGGTGTTCTCCATCGCCAACCGCACGTCCAGATCCACCGCCCGATTCAGCAATAACTCCAGCGAGATCGAAAAACCATCCAGCCATTTTTCGCGTGCCTTCGGCGGATATTGCGGCAGAAATCCGGTATGAAACACGACTTGCGGCGAATGAAACGCCCGCGCCGTTTCCATCGCTCCCGTCAGAGTATCCAGCGAATAAGATCGGATATGTGCATCTTTGGAAGCCAGATTCAGGTTATGGAACGGACCATGAATGGAAACCGGTATCTCAGCTTCGGCAATTGCATCCGCCAATTCCAATAGGTTTTCCCAGCGGACGTGCGGCCACAAATCAGCGGGATTCTCGAAGAGAATTTCCACCCCTAAATTCAGTTCGGCAATCTCTTCCAAGTATTTCGGAATCAGCGATTGTTCGCAATAGATAAAACGCGGAGTGAACATCTTCTTAAGTTGCCTTGGCTAACGATACAATCGCCGCTCCGGCATCCACCGTGTCCCCCACGGCTCCGGTGATGCTTTCCACTTTTCCGTCACGCGGCGCCCGCAGCGGATGTTCCATCTTCATGGCTTCCACCACGGCAACGACCTGATTTTGTTCCACCTCATCTCCCACCGAAACGAACAACTTTACCAATACGCCCGGCATGGGAGCGCGCACTTCATCCCCGATATCGCCGTGTTGTCCGTCGGCCGATTCATCGGCGCTCGGTATGTGGAACTCGAAGGTGAAACCATCAACCCACACCCAAATTCGGTCACGGTTGCGCACTGCGCGTGCCGTGCTCTGACCGGCGGCATTCCGCAGAATCAGTCGTCCGGCGGTGAGTTCTTGTACGGATAAATCATGTGTTTCTTCGCCGACAACTACTGTTGTGCTTTCTGCGCCGGTTTCGATCCGATAGGAAAGGCGTTCCCCGTTCCATAGCAATTCGCGGGTCATAGCTGGCCTCCTTCGGCGGCGATTTGCCACGAACCGATGGTTTGCCACGGCGAAGCGATTCCCGGCTGCGTACCGTTTCCGGTGTTTACCGCCGATCCGGATGCCGCGCGCGAAGCGGCTAATAACGCCGCCGCCAGATCGAGGGCAGCGGGGGGTTGAGGCTTCCAATCAGCGAAGTAATCGTCAATGAAGTGAGTGCTCAAATTCCCTGCTACAAACTCGTCATGGGCAAGAATATCTCGCAGAATCTGTAGCGGTGTTGCCACTCCCAAAACAACATAGCGATCCAACACCTCACGCATCTTGCGGATCGCGCCTTCCCGGTCATCGGCATTGGAAATCACCTTGGACAGGATCGGATCGTAGAATACCGAAACCTCGACCCCTTCGCGGATTCCCGAATCAATCCGCACTCCCGGAATATGCGGCTCCTCCAACGCGAGAATTTTTCCCGATGACGGCAGAAACCCGTTCGCCGGATCCTCGGCATAAACTCGGCATTCGATGGCATGTCCGCGGAAAGTGATTTGTTCCTGTGTTTTGGGAAGCGGCTCGCCGCATGCAATATGCAATTGCCATTCAACCAAGTCTTCGCCCGTACGGAATTCGGTCACGGGATGTTCCACTTGCAGCCGCGCATTCACTTCCAAGAAATAGAATTCGCCGCGATCATACAGAAACTCGACCGTTCCCGCATTGCGATAACCAGCCGCCGTCACGACTCGCAGCGCAGCTTCCCCCATTCTCGCGCGCAGCTCCGGCGTCATCACCACCGACGGTGATTCTTCAATAATCTTCTGATGCCGCCGCTGCACGGAACACTCGCGCTCTCCCAAATGAACCGCATTGCCGTGATGATCGCAGAAGATTTGGAATTCTATGTGTCGCGGTCGCGGCAAATATTTTTCCAGATAAACCGTGGGATCGCCGAATGCCGATTTTGCCTCCCGAACGGCGCCTTCCAGCGCCAATGGCAGATCGGCTGCTTTGTGGACCACCCGCATCCCTTTGCCGCCGCCGCCGGCTGCGGCCTTGATCAACACCGGCCAGCCGACTTGCTCGGCAACCTTCGTGACCACTTGCGGATCGGGTTCGGCAAAGGTAGCTCCGGGAGTAACGGGAACGCCATGCGCCTCCGCCAGCACTCGCGATTCGATTTTATTGCCCAACAGCCGCATCGCTTCCGGCGGCGGACCGATGAACACCAATCCGGCCGATTGTACCGCTTCCGAAAAATCGGGATTTTCCGACAGAAATCCGTAGCCGGGATGGATGGCTTCCGCACTCGTGGACTTAGCCGCTTCGATAATCCGCGAGATATTCAGATAGCTCTCGCCGGGCGGCGGTGGACCAATGAACACCGCTTCGTCCGCCAGTTCCACATGCCGGGCATCGCGGTCTACTTCGCTGTAGACGGCAACCGTCCGAATACCTAACTCACGGGCAGTACGCATTACCCGCACCGCAATTTCGCCGCGATTCGCTATGAGAATTTTTTTGAACATCGGCATTCGGTTAGCGGTTCCAATTGGGTTTTCGCTTTTCAAGGAAAGCGGACATGCCTTCCTGTCCTTCGTCGGATATGCGTTGGGCGGCAATGACCCGCGCCGTTTCGTCCCGCGTTTCGTGAATCGGCAAATGCGCCACGTCTTCGATCAATCGCTTGGTGGCCCGCTGCGCTTCCGGACCGCACCGCAACAGCGCAGCAACCTGCTCATCCACCGTCTTATCCAATTCCGCAACGGGAACAACGGCGTTAGCCAATCCAATATCCAAAGCCTTCTGCACAGAAATCATCATTCCGGTTAGAAATACTTCACGGGCATGACTCAATCCGATTTTACGGATCACAAACGGGGAAATCGTCGCCGGAACTAATCCGATGCGCACTTCACTAAAAGATGACACGGCATCGTCAGACATAATCACGAAATCCGCACAGGCCATCAAGCCCGCTCCGCCGCCGTAGGCACCCCCTTGCACCCGGGCAATTGTCGGACACGGAAAATCATACATCGCCTGAAACATATCGAACAGTTTCCCGGCGTCGTCAAGGTTCTGTTCCATGGTGGCGTCCTTCTGTCCGGCCATCCAGTGGAAATCCGCCCCCGCGCAAAACACTTTCCCCTCCGCCGCCAGAACCAGAACCCGAATTTGGCGATCATCGGCCAGATCCCGCAATGCGGCTGTTATTTGCCGAATCAGTTCCACATTAAAAGCATTGCGGATCTCGGAACGAGCCAGCGTAATTTGTCTTACCTCGTCGGTACCGCCGATTTTAAGATACGAATAAGTCATGAACGAGCCGTTACGCTGATTCGCTCACGCAGCACGCTTTGCAGCCGTTCGGGCTGCTCGCTCCCGATCAGATACTTCTTGCCTCCGGATTGAACCAACACTCCGCGCCCCAGCCGCGCATTCCACACCCATATTCCGCGAATATAATGGACTCCCCATCCGTACCAAAAGCGAATCGGCCGGATCTCCCCCACTTCCAATCCGCTCAGCGAAAGCCGTTTTCGATATAGCGGAAATCCAAATCGCAAAGCCGTCGCAGTCACTTCCGTCTTGAAGTTGCGGAATCCCGCCATCATTAGCAGTCCGATGAAAATGACGATTCCGACTGCAAAGATTTCCACTTTCGTTTTCGTACCGGCAATGTACCAGACAATCGCGAAAACAATAGCGATCAACGACATTGTCTTAATGGCTGCAAAAGATTGCCGTTCTTCGAATAGCGGAGTAGCCATGACTCACATCCGATAAACGCCGGGACGATAGTCGGGGATCGGTTTATTGGACGCCATAGCAATACCCAGCGCAATCGCTTGCCGGGTATCTATGGGATCCAGAATCCCGTCGTCCCATAGGCGTGCCGATGAGTAGTAGGGACTGCCCTCGAACTCGTATTTTTCCAAGACCGGGCGGCGAATTGTTTCCGCTTCTTCCGGTGAAAGCTCTTTGCCCTTCGCCTTATACTGCTCCTCTTTTACCTGCACCAACACACCGGCCGCTTGCTCGCCCCCCATCACGCTGATGCGCGCATTGGGCCACATCCACAAGAGCCGTGGTGAATAGCCGCGACCGCACATGGCATAGTTACCCGCTCCGTAGGAACCGCCAACGATGACCGTGAACTTCGGCACGTCCGCACAAGCCACCGCATGAACCATCTTCGCTCCGTCTGAAGCGATAGCGCCATGTTCGTATTGCTTGCCGACGATAAATCCCGTAATGTTCTGTAGGAATATCAGCGGTATCTTGCGAATGCCGCACAACTCGATAAAATGTGAACCCTTCTTCGCCGATTCGCCGAACAACACCCCATTGTTGCCGATGATACCTACCAAATAGCCGTGAATGCGCGCGAATCCGCAAATCAAGGTTGTGGCATAACGGGCTTTGAATTCCTGAAAGCGTGAACCGTCCGCAATCCGCGCAATGACTTCCCGCACATCGAACGGCTTGCGCAGATCGGTGGGAACCACGCCGTAAAGCTCCGCCGGATCATAGGCGGGTTCTTCGGGAGGTTCGCGGTCGAATTCCCAGCGGTTCGGTTTGCCGAGTCCTTCAACAATGGATCGCACGATCGCCAGCGCGTGTTCATCGTTATTGGCAAAGTGATCCGCCACCCCGCTGATGCGCGTATGCACGTCCGCCCCGCCCAATTCTTCCGGTGTGACCTCGACTCCCGTGGCAGCTTTCACAAGCGGCGGTCCGCCGATGAAAATCGTCCCGATATCCTTGACGATCACCGTCTCATCGGACATCGCCGGCACATACGCTCCCCCGGCGGTGCAAGATCCCATTACGCAGGCGATTTGCGGAATTCCTTCCGCACTCAACCGCGCTTGATTATAAAATATTCGTCCGAAATGATCGCGATCCGGAAATGTTCCGGCTTGTTCGGGAAGGAAAATTCCCCCCGAATCCACCAAATACACGCAGGGCAAACGGTTCTCCATTGCCACTTCCTGCGCCCGCAAATGTTTCTTGATCGTAATCGGGAAATACGTTCCGCCTTTTACCGTTGCGTCGTTGGCAACCACCAGGACTTCGCGTCCGTGTACGACGCCAATTCCCGTCACCATCCCCGCCGACGGCGCCTCATCACCGTACATTCCATACGCCGCCATCGATGACAACTCCAGAAATGGCGTATCCGGATCGAACAGCCGTTCCAGCCTTTGCCGTACCGGAAGTTTGCCGCGTTCGATATGTCGCTGGATGTGCGTGTCCGGTCCGGCGGCCGGATGAAGTTTTTGCAAGTGGCCGCGCAACACTTCCACTAAGGCTTTCATGGAAGCGACGTTGGCTTGAAAATCCGGATCGGAAGGACGGATGTTGGTTTGAAGCTTCTGCAACGGAAATACCCTATCGTGTATTCGAATGCACGAAAATCAGCGGCTGGGTGGCGGTGGTACGTTCATTCGCGGAGTGGCATCGCTGCCGCCGCCGGTATAAACCATCCCGCGCTCGCCATAGCCCATCATGACAAATCCCAACGGGGGCAATTTGTCGACTTTATAAAGCACAACTTCGGCGCCATTGAAGCCGGATCCGCGATATTTTTCGGTGTTGAACGTATCTGCGTACAAATGAACGGTCTCTTCAGAAACTAAGACGGGTTGATCCGCGATATCATAATCCAATTGTCCCTCTTTCACTGCCAATGAGGTCGAATGGATTTCGTCATGATCCACCCGGTACAGCAGCCGATTGATTTCGTCTATTTTCGATGATGACGGTACGATGAGATCATATTCTACTGTCGTGGGAACGTCATCCATCGTCCGATAGACCGCCTGCAGCCACTCTGCATCGCGGCCTTTCCATTCGGAGGAACCCAGATAATAGATCGTCAACCGCGCCAGCACGGGACCGTAGGAACCGATTCCTTCGCGCCAGGCCGTAATCTGATATTGAGCATACGCTCCGATATGAGTGGCATCCAACGTTCCGCGAAACAACGCTCGCCGCAGCCAGGTGTTTGCATCTTCCAATACTGACATCGGCGGCACGATCGTTTCCGGCGCAAGCGATTCTTCCTGAACCGGTTGTTCGACCTTTTGAGTTGTATCAATCCTTGCGGTGTCTTGCGGCAGTATATACTGCCCCCATACTCCGTGGGGTGCCGATAGTAGGAATAGACTTATGGAAAGCAGTGTCCAGCGCATCCAGCTCATAGAAAGCTCCTTCACATCACCAGATCGATTGTACCCGTCCGCCGTCAATACAAATCGTCTGCGCAGTTATATACGACGCCCGCGGTGAAAGTAGGAATGCACATAACGCGGGAAATTCTTCGATATCGCCCAGTCGTTTCATGGGAATTTCAGCCGCGGACTCGGCCCGTACTTCGCTCACGGATTTGCCGGTGCGAAACGCCATTGCCGCATCCAACTCCTGAGTTCGTTCCGTCAGAATCCGCCCGGGTGCAATAGAGTTGACTCGCACGTTCTTCGCCGCCACTTCATCCGCCAAGTACCGTAAATAACCGACCACCGCCGGTCGCAGCGCATTGGATGTCGTTAGATTGGTTATGGGTTGTTTGACCGTAGTGGAAACAATCGCCAGGATGGATCCACCGCCCTGTTCGATCATTTCCGGTACGATCAGCCGGCACAACCGGACCACCGATAGAAAGACCGAATCGAACGCTCCGTACCATTTTTCATCGGGAATTTCCAGCGGTGGACCTGCCGGAGGACCGCCGCAATTGGTCACCAAACCGTCAATATGGCCCATTTCCTTCTTGGTTTCCCGAACCAGTTCGTTAATATCTTCAACCTTGGAAAGGTCGGCGACGGTGGTTTCGAAGTTTTCTAACTTCTCGCTCCACAAGCGCTGCGCGGCATCCGCCAAGTGCGCTGCATTGTGGCTTGAGAGCATGACCCGCGCACCTTCCCGCAGCAACTCGCGAGCGATGCTGAATCCCAGTCCCTTAGAGGCGGCGGTTACTAAGTAGTTTTTTCCGGTCAGATCGAGGTTCAATGGGTCGCCTTAAGCGTAATCTTAATGACCATCGGGCTGACGCTGTCCGGTGCGACCGAGACCGCGCCCTGAACGCCTTTGCCGTCGAAACCATTGAAATACCAGCCGCCGCTTTCTTCGACGAATACGCTGTAATCACCCGTTTCCAATGGCACGAAGAATTGCCCCACCGAATCGCACACGACTTCGGCCACCACCGGAGCGGGAATCGAATCACGAATGGATGTCAGTGAGCCTGATGTCGCCTTAACGGGTTCGTAAATGCGAACCCGTCGTCCGGCGCCGGGAGTGATTTGTCCGCGGACTTTGGCGGGATCCACCATCGGCATGAAGTTGCCTTCCCAAATCTCCACCCGTCCCGCCACGCCTTGTTTCACGGTTGCGATATCCTTGACCGGTTCGGCGGTTTGCTCTTTGGCCTCTTTGCGGCCCATTCCGAATAAAAGGCCTGCCGCAACGAAGAGACCGAGAATGAAAATAGTGCTGGTAACTCGGCTCATCGTAAGTCCTTTATTCGCAGTTGAACCGTTTTACGGTTATTGTATTCATTCTCTTCGATGGCATACACCATTTCGACGGGTTTGGCTCCGTTTTGCACCCGATTCAAATACTGCCCCAGATTGAAACCGATAGCTTCAAAGCTAACGCCGCCTTGGCCGGCGCGGAACTTTAAGTGATTGACACCGACAACGCGTGGCACATCGGTCACGTCCAAACCGCGCGAGAAAAAATTCGGGCGATTGTTCTTGGGACCGAAGGGCGCGAACCGTTTAAGCGAAGCCACCACTTCGGGAGTGATCTCGTCAAGGGAAATTTCGCTTTCGATCTTGATCTTGGGAACCAGATCCTCTTCGGGAATCATCTCCCGGCAGACCTGCTCGAAGCGTTCTTTGAAGGCGGGAATGTTCTCGGCGGCAATGGTTAAACCCGCCGCGTATTTGTGGCCGCCGAACTGCTGTAGCAGATCGGAACAAGCCTTCAGTGCCAGATAGATATCGAATTTGGCGATGGCCCGCGCCGATCCCTTGCCCTGACCGTTTTCGATGGTGATCATCACCGTCGGACGGTAGTAGCGTTCGATGAGCCGCGAGGCCACGATTCCGATCACGCCCGGATGCCAGCCTTCGCGGGCCAGCACGATGGAACGGGCGTCGAACGGATTCATCGTTTGTTCGATCTCCGCCACCGCTTCCTCAAGCGTGGTATTGTCAATATCCTTGCGGCGGCGGTTTTCGCCTTCCAGCACCAGTGCGATATCCCGTGACGATGCGCGGTCGCGCGTCGTCAACAGTTTTACCGCCCGCAGCGCGCTGCCCAACCGGCCCACCGCATTGATGCGCGGCGCGATTCCGAACACGATATCGCCGACTTCGATCTTGCCCGATTTGATGCAGGCGGTCTCGATCAGCGAGGCCAATCCGACTTCGGGAACCGTGTTGATCTTTTCCAAACCGAGCTTGACGAACACCCGGTTTTCGTCCACCAGCGGTACGATGTCCGCGGCGCTGCCCAGCGCCACCAGATCGAGGTACTTCTCCGCATACTCCTCGTCGAGATGGAGTTTGCGGATCATGCCTTGTGCGATTTTATACGCGACGCCGACTCCCGACAGTTCCTTGAACGGGTAGCCGCAGCCTTCGCGCTTGGGATCGCAGATGGCGTGAGCTTCGGGGATTTCGTCCCCCGGCTCGTGGTGATCGGTGATGATGAGGTCAATGCCCAGCGAAGTGGCGATCTTCGCTTCGGCAATCGAGGTGATGCCACAGTCCACCGAAACGATCAGGCGTGCACCGCCGCGGTGCAGTTCCTGAATTCCCGCGTCGGAGATTCCGTAGCCTTCGTTCTGCCGGTCAGGAATGTACGGCACGACGTCGCCGCCCAAATCCTTCAGGAAGAGATAGAGCATGGAAGCCGCCGTAATGCCGTCCACATCGTAGTCCCCGTAAATCGCGATGCGCTCGCGGCGTTCCAGCGCGGCGATAATACGGTCCACCGCCTTCTCCATATCGGCCATCAGAAACGGATCATGCAAGTGGGTGTTGGTCGGATTGAAAAACCGCTCCACTTGTTCGGGGGTTTCGATGCCGCGATTGATCAGAATGCGGGCGATGGTGTAGGGGATGTTAGATTCTCGACTTAGGCGCTCGATCTCCTCATGGGGCCGGCTCTCCACCAGTTCCCATTTTGGTTGCATTGGATGTTCCTGTCTATGTTATTCATACAAAATAATCGAAGTGAAGTTGTTGAGGTTGGTTTGTGTCGGAAACCGGAAATGAGAAATCAGTGATATGGTCTTTCGAGTTTCTCATTTCCGATTTCTAATGTTCAAACGAGTCCGCCTATAAGCCGAATTCTGTGCCGCTCCCGAAGGAGGGCGGCGATCATCTATCTGGGACGGCGATTACTCGCCGCCTCCTGCGACCTACCCGCCGCGTCTTGTGCTCTGCGGGCCGCAGAGACTCGCGGCTTACATGGTCTTGCTCCGGGCGGGGTTTACCCTGCCGCCTCTGTTACCAGAGACGCGGTGCGCTCTTACCGCACCTTTTCACACTTACCCTTTCGGGCGTTGTCTTTTCTGTGGCACTGTCCGTTGCGTCGCCGCACCCGGCCGTTAGCCGGCGCCCTGCCCTATGGAGTTCGGACTTTCCTCAGGATTGCTCCCGCGATCGCCCGGCGGACTCGAAAATGATATTATTTATTTCCCCCGACATTCAATTCCCCATCCAACGCCTCGTTCACCAACCGGTCGGCGTCTTTGTTTTCTTCGCGGGGGACGTGGCGGATGCGCAGTTCGAAGGGCACCAGCCGCTTCGCGGTCTGCACGTCTTCGTAGAGCGCGCGCAGGCGCGGTTCCTTGATCTTCCAGTATCCCGTCACCTGCATCACCACCAGCGTACTGTCGCTGTGCACGCGTAGCGCTTTGGCCTTAATGCGGGATACTACCGGATCGCTCGCGCACTTTTCCAGCAAATGAATCAGCGCGCGGTATTCCGCCTCGTTGTTGGTGGCATGGCCGATCGCCACTCCCTCTTCCAATAGGGTTTGGCCGTGGCTGTCCCGCACCACCACCCCGATCGCCGCCGGGCCAGGATTGCCGCGTGCGCCGCCGTCAATGTGAGCGATTAAATCCAAATTCTGAAACACTGAAAAGCTGAAACACCGAAATTACTTCGCGATTTTACGCCGCGTGCGATTCGCCATCGTAACTAAAATTGCGATGATCTGATTGCTTTCGTCCATTAGATCTCGCAATTTAGCCGGTTTCACGATCGCCGTGTCAATCAACAAATTCATCCAATAAATCGTTTCTTCAAGTTCCTGCAATGCTCCGTCAAGTTTGCTGACAAAATCGGCTGATGACTTTCCGCGTTTCGATTCGGCAATCTGCGCCCCGACCGAAGTTCCCGATCGTAGCAACTGTTTTCCGATAACCTGAGCCTGCACGGTTTTCGGCAACGATGCATACAATCGAATCACGCGCGCCGCATACTTTCGCGTTCGCAGACTTAAATCTGACTCGTCTTTACTCGGCAATCGCATTCAGGAATCGCTTTTGCCTTATTTCAGCGTTTCAGTATTTCGGAATTTCAGTATTTTCGATTCACGGCACGATAATCCGGCCGCAGGTTTCGCACAGCACGATATCGGTCAGCTTGCGGATATTGACCTGCGTTTGCGGGGGAATCACCGCGAAACATCCGCCGCACGCGCCGTCCAGAATGCGCGCCACGCCGCGGCCGTCCTTCGCCTTGCGAATCCTCTCGTAGTGAGCGTACAGCGGCTTCAGCAACCGCACCACGATGGTCTCGCGGCGATGCAAGAGCTGCCGCTCTTCCTCTTCGGTCTCCGCCAGTTTCTCCTTGAGTTCAGCGCTTTTCCCCCGCTCTTCGGCGCGAATCTTCTCCAGTTGGGCCGATCGCTCTTCCAGCTGCATTTCCAGTTCGGCTTTACGCTGCGTGCCGCCGGTGATTTCCGCTTCGAACTTCGTCAGTTCGTCCTTTATAAAGTTGAATTCCACCGTTATCGCATCGTACTCGCGCGTGGTCTTTACGGCGTAAAGCTGCTGCTGCAGCTTTTCCTGCTTGGTCTTGGCATCCTCCAGATTCTGCTTGCGTTCGATCAGCAGTTTCGCCGTTTCGTCCAGCTCGGTCTTGCGTTCGGCGATGAAGTTCTCCAATTCGGCAATGTCGGCCTGCAGCCGTTCGACCTCTTCCGGTAAATCGCCGCGTTCCAATTCAATGTCGCGGAGTTCATCATCAATGTCCTGCAAATCGGTAAGGAGTTGTATAGCCTCCCGAGCTTTGCTCTCCAGACTTGCGTCCGTGCTCACATTACCTCGCCAATGGTTTATAGGTTAACATCAAAAAAAAGGTGTGCGGAACGGTTCGTGCACACCTTCTAACACTTCATTCAGTCATGCGGAGTCGTTCGACCCGTTCCCGTACCGGGCAGATGACCATTTGGATAAAACAGGATTGGGAGACAAGGAACATGTCGAACGTGATTTTCTGCCAGACTATGAAAAACCGGTGGGCCCACTAGGATTCGAACCTAGGACCGACGGATTATGAGTCCGCTGCTCTAACCGCTGAGCTATGGGCCCGCTGAGCACACCCGTAACTTGCGGTCAGGGTGGATCCCGATCGGCCATCGGATCCAAACCGTCCCTGCCCGAAAGCGCGTTTCAGACCCGTCGCCCGTGACTAAGCGGTTGCTACAGCTAATTATTAAAATATACGAAACATGGCCGTAATGTCAAGAGGCGGTACTGCCATATTTCCCCCGCAACCTATTGATAATCCTTGGACAAGCATTTAATCGGAAAACTGCTCCTCTCAGAAAATGGATCGTACCCTGTTCACAAGTCGCGCAACAGCGGTTCCAAGAGTATTTTTAGCTTATCTATCGGCGAAATCTCCAAGTCCATCTCTACAATGCGGAGAGGAAGATTATTGTTCCGCCACGGCACTCGAATCGCGTCTTTGGCCGTAGTTATTACCAGCCGAGCACCGGCTTGGTTAGCCCATTTAGTCACATTGTGGATATCATATTCCGTGAACCGATGGTGATCCGGATATGCCTTCCGTCCCACTATAGTAACTCCCATATTCACAAGTGCATTAAGAAACCGATCCGGACGCGCAATGGAGGTCAACACATAAACCGGGGTGGACAAGTCTGTGGATAACTCTGCGGCTAAATGTAATACGCGGGTAGCCGTGAATAACGATAAGCCGATTTCTTGCGCAAGCTGTTCGGTTTGTTCTGAAACATCACCGACTCCCACTAAAACGGATGCCCTCCGCAGCGCTGCCTTTCCTTCCCTTAGCGGACCGGCGGGCAGATGGAAACCGTTGCCTAATGGATATGGCCCGTCCACTAAGACAATATCCAGATCACGAGCTAAGCGGCGGTGCTGAAAACCGTCATCAATAATCAGTAGCTTTGCCCCCAATTTCCGAACCGCCTGCCGAGCCGCTACCGCCCGGTCCCCATATACTATCACCTGAACCCACGGAACTGATCGTTTAATCAGCAGCGGTTCATCGCCGGTCTCACGATAATCAAAAGTAGATTCAACCTCAACCATTTCGCGGGATTCCCGGCCATACCCCCGGCTCAGTACCACCACCTTCCCCGATTCCATCCACTCCGGCTTCAGCGTGCCGATCAACTTAGCCAGTGCGATCACAAACGGTGTTTTTCCCGTCCCTCCTACGGCAATATTTCCCACCGAGATCACCGGAACATCCGCATGATAGGCTCGCCGTGGATCGAATCGCCGATGATAACGATCCGCCCAATATCCGTAAATCCGCGATAGCGGCACGGTCAGGAACGCGGGTGCAGCCGGACGATCCGGCGGGAACTCCCCCGTCAGAAATACACTCGAATGTAAGCGGTCGGATGAGTGTACCATGTGCGATTCGCGTAACCTTGTTTCTTCGTATAAGCCCCCGGAAAATTCCGGGAGATTTCCACTTCGGAACCGATTGCCCATTCTCCCCACCGCAATTGGAGTTGCGGTTCGGCCTGCACCGAAGTGGGTTGCTTATTGGTCTCGTTGGAATTCCAGTCCACATATCCCAGGAATTCCAGCGGTGTGCGGGGAATCGTCCAGCTCCAGACCGCCGTTAATTGCCAGCCGGCATCAACCGCATATTCCTGCCTGACCAAAGCCTGCAATTCGAACATCGCCGATCCCCACGTGATATCCGATACTGCCACTCCATAGAGAATCGTTCGCGGAATTCCCTTTCCCATTCCGGCATCCGTTGGCAAGACTCCGTCATTGAACTGCACCGTGGCATTCCAGCAAACCGGTTTCATCCGATAAACCGCGATATTCCGGGCAATTTCGAAATAACTGGACTGCTGACCGGTCGAACCGTAATCGAAATCGGTGAAGAAAAATGTGGTTCCGTACTTGTCCATTTCGAAGAATTCCACCGTTGAAGTAAAAACTTCGCGATGGAAATCCCAATGGGCTTGCAGATTGGTGGACAGACTGGGCGGCTGCGCCAACGCCATCGCGGGAAGGATGGCAAAAAGTACAAGTGGTTTCATGGCTCCGGTTTTGTTAGTTCGAGGTTTTCCGGGACTCGAATATCCGGCCTATCTACGATAAGGTCGGATGTCTACCGCAATATACCCGATCTTTTCCCAACAAGCAAGCGTCAACCGTTCGTAACCTTCAATTTTCCTTGTGATTATCTTATCCCAAGGGGGCTTGCATTTGTGGCGGATGTATCGTAGATTACTGTTTAATCAGTTCTTGAAAGAAAACCATGAAACTGCTGATTTTCGATATAGATGGAACACTTACTCACCTCGACGGCGCCACCCGTAGCGCTTTCGATGCTGCCTATATGAAAGCCTTCGGCTGCCATGCGGTAACCGCTCCCCTTAAGATGCACGGGCGAACCGATCCATTGATTTTCCGGGATTGCTATCAACTGAGTGGGTTGAACGGTGACTGGCAGGCGGATTATGAAAAATTTCGCGCTGCCTATATCAGCGTTCTGCCGGAATACATTGCCTCGCGCGGTCCGAACGCTCATTTACATCCGGGAATTTCTGATTTGCTGCGACGATTGGCGGACATGCCTGATCAAGCAGCGTTAGCGCTCGGAACCGGCAATATGGAAGCGGGTGGGCGGGCCAAAGTCGGTTATTTCGATCTCAATCATTATTTTCCCGTTGGCGGTTTCGGCGATATCCACCACGAGCGTTCCGCCATTCTGCGCGATGCCGTAACTAACGCGGAGCGCCATTGGAATCGCTCGTTTCCACCCGCTGATACGTGGGTCATCGGCGATACTCCTTACGACGTGGAAGGCGGGAAAGCGTTAGGCTTGCGGACACTGGCGGTAGCTACCGGCGGAGCCTTTTCACTTGAAGAACTGATCAATACTCATCCCGACGCCGTCTTTAATGATCTGTCCGATACCGAGATGGTGCTGCACGTGTTTGGTCTTCAATAGTAACTGAAATGCTCACGCACTTTCGAACCTCCGTTCTCGGATTGATGATTATCCATGTTCTGCTCAACTCCGGCGGATATTTGTTCGTCAAGGTCGGTCTGAGTGAGTTTTCGCCCTTTGCCTTTGCTTTCTGGCGGTTTCTGATCGGATTAATGGGGCTTATCGCGATTTTCCTGCTGCGTAAAGCGTGGATTAAAATCGAACGGCGGGATTGGCCGACGATCCTGCTGCTGGCCATCATTGCCGTGCCGGCCAATCAACTACTCTATTTGAACGGCATGCGCTTAACCGTTCCGTCTCATGCCTCGCTACTTTACGGTTCGACGGCGGTTATTGCGTTGATCTTATCTACCTTGATCGGCTATGAAAAGCTGCGTCCCTATAAGGTAATTGCGATTCTGCTGGCCGTCTTGGGTTTAGTATTGGTCGTTTCCGAAAGCCCGACTCCTATCATCGGTACGGAAGGATTCGCGGGAGATATTCTGATCGCTCTCAGCGTCGTGATGTGGGCATCCTATACCGTATTGGGCAAACCGATTGTCACGAAGTACGGTCCCGTGCGTGCAACGTTGGTTTGCTTGATGCTCGGTTCGGTTATCACCTTGCCGTTTTTGGTGGCACCGGCAATCGCTCAAGATTATTCTATTGTAACCTGGCGCGGGTGGGCTGGGCCGATCTATTCCGGTTTGATGATCACCGCCGTTTCCTATACGATTTGGTTTGCGTTGCTCCGCCGCATTGATCCATCGCAGGTCGCTATCTTGACGGCTCCCCAGCCGGTCGTGGCCACGACGCTTTCCATCTTCATTTTAGGCGAAGTGGTCGGCTTGTCGCTTGTGACTGGTGGAATTCTGGTCATCGGCGGAGTCGTGCTCATGCAGGCGCCGACGCTGCTGAATCTGAAATGGAATTCCCGTCGCGCTTAGCCTTGTGGAGATCCGATGATGAAACTATCCCATAAAACGATTGCGATTCTGGTCGAGCAGGATTATCAGGATCTGGAAGTGTGGTTCCCGGTACTTCGTCTGCGCGAGGAAGGAGCAACCGTCCGCCTTGTCGGCACGGGCAGCGCTTCAGAATATCGCGGGAAATATGGCTATCCCGCTAAAGTGGACGCAAACGTATCGGCTATAAATGCCGCGGAACTTGACGGCGTCGTCATTCCCGGCGGCTGGGCGCCCGACAAACTCCGCCTGTCGGAACCAATTCTCCAATTGGTCCGCGATCTGAATGCCGCAAATAGACCGATTGCGTGTATCTGTCACGGCGGTTGGGTGCTGATTTCGGCAAATATCGTCAAGGGTCGCAGCCTGACCAGCTATGTAGCTATCAAGGACGACCTGATCAATGCGGGAGCCAATTGGCAGGATCGCGAAGTGGTCGTAGACCGCAATTTGGTTACCTCACGCAAGCCCGATGATCTTCCGGCTTTCGTGCGTGAGTTTATAAAACTTTTCTAAGTCCATTGACTCGTCAAGAAGTTGCTACTCTGCTTCGGCAATATGCCGTATTGCTCGATTTGCTCGATGAAGATGCGTTCCGGGCGCGGGCTTTCGATAATGCCGCACGCAGTCTGGAAGCGCAAACCGATACGCTGGACGTTCTGATTTCCGAGAACCGGTTGGCGGCAATTCGCGGTATCGGCAAGGGCGTAGCGGCGGCTATTCAAGAAATCCATTCCGGCGGCACGTTTGCCGAACTGGAAGCCGCTCGTCAGCGGGTTCCCGAAGGCGTGCTGGATTTGCTCCGGATTGAGGGACTGGGACCGAAGAAAGCCAAGACACTATGGCGCGAGGCAGGTGTGACATCGCTGGATGAATTGGGGGCCGCGCTAAATAGCGGTCAAGTGGCTAAGCTTTCCGGCTTCGGTGCTAAAACGGCGGAAAAATTCCGCGCGAGCTTAGCCTTCGTCCGAACCGTTGCCGATCGGCATTGGCGTCATCACGCGGAACGCGCAGCCAATACCGTTTATGATACATTTCGATCCTTGACAGGTGTTGAAGAAGTATTTATCGGGGGAAGTTATCGGCGCGGATGTGAGACGGTCGGTGATTTGGATGTTCTGTTTATCGCCGAAACCACTCACCACGATTCTCTGTTTCAACAGATTCTAAACTCGTCCGGATTCCGTTGGACTGAAACCGGTGACATCTTCCGCGGTAATACCGAGTCCGGTTTTTCGGTCGAATTATCATTGGTTGCACCACAATTCGCAGCCGTGCGAAAAGTGGTTGTTACCGGCTCTAAGTCTCACGTGCTGCAGCTTCAATCCATCGCTGACCAGCGCGGCATCTCGTTCGGAAAAGATAATTCTGCTTCTACCGAAGAAGCAGTCTATGCTTCTTTAGGACTTGCTTACGTTCCGCCGCCATTGCGGGAATCCGCCGCGACGATTCTTCCGACGGGAGCGCCACCGTTTCCGACTCCTGTTGCTCTCAGTGACCTTCGGGGGATTCTGCACTGTCATACGACCGCCTCCGACGGTCATCATACGTTGCGGGAAATGGCCAAGGCAATGATCGCGCGCGGTTACGAATATCTGGGCATCGCCGATCATTCGCAGATCGCCGCCTACGCTCGCGGACTTTCGCCGGATCGCGTTCACCGGCAATGGGATGAGATTGACGAATTGAATCGCAAATTAGCACCTTTCCGCATCCTGAAGGGCACGGAAGTGGATATTCTCAGCGATGGAACGCTGGATTTCGCGGATGAACTACTATCAGGATTCGATTTCGTCGTCGCCTCCATCCATTCCGGCTTCGGCATGACCGAAGATGAAGCGACGGCACGGCTCTGCACCGCGCTGGCCAATCCGCACGTGGACATCTTGGGGCATCCCACCGGACGATTATTGTTGGAACGCAACGGCTATCCTATCAATCATCGCAAGGTGATCGAATGCGCCGCGCGCAACGGTAAAGCCATCGAACTGAATTGCAGTCCGCACCGGTTGGATTTGGATTGGCGGTGGTTATCGTTGTGTGAAGAAATGCACGTTCCGGTTCCGCTCTGCCCCGATGCCCATCAAATCGAGGGTCTGTGGGACATCCGGTTCGGTATTGAAGTTGCCGCCAAAGGGCCGTTAACCGCCGCCAATTGCCCCTCCACTTGGAACGTGGAGCAATTCTTAAGTTGGTGCCGAAGTCACGAAATAGTATGACCGATAAGCTTCAGAAATTCCTGAATCGAGTAAATGGCGACTCCTTCGTTGCACTCTGCCAAAGCGTTTGCGATCAGCTTCGTCAATGGGACAAGCGCTATGATTGGGTCGGCATCTATTGGGTGGATGGCGCGGAATTGGAACTCAAAGCATGGTCCGGGCGGCAGGCGACGGAACATGTCCGCATTCCGATTCAACAAGGCATTTGCGGGGCGGCGGTTCGCGAAGAACGCACCATCATTGTGGATGATGTGAACCAGGACCCCCGCTATCTATCTTGTTTCGTGAATACCCATTCCGAAATCGTCGTGCCGATTCATTCGGCGGATGGAATTGTCGGCGAGATTGATATTGACGGTCTCGAAGTCGGTGCCTACAACGCCGATGATCAGATTTTTCTCGAAGCCGTTGCGCAATATATCGGCGAACAATGGAAAGGCTCATAGTGAAAGCACCGTTAATGATATCCGTTTCCGGAGTGCGCGGCATTGTCGGTGATTCGCTGCCGCCGTCTGTGGCGCTGCGTTGGGCGGAAGCCTTCGGCTCGCTTTGTCAACCCGGTCCGGTGGTCGTCGGTGGCGACAGCCGCCCCTCGAAAACTATGATGCGCGCCGCCGCCTTTGCCGGACTTTCCGGTGCGGGTGCGCGGATCATTGACGTTGGTGTTGTTCCGACTCCTACCGTGGGACTGGCCGTTCGACATCATCAGGCGCGGGGTGGAATTGCCATCACCGCCAGCCATAATCCCATCGAGTGGAATGCCTTCAAGTTCTACGGTGCGGACGGTCTGTTCTTAAGCGAGCAGGACGGAAACAAGCTGCGGGAACTGGTTGAATCATCTGCTTCATTCGCCGTTCCGGCGACTTCAGTCGGAATCTATGAAAAGGACAATGACGCCATCACCCGCCACCTTGCTGCCGTACTGAAGATCCCGTTCCTGCAAATTGCCGAACTCCGCAAGCGCAAGTTTCGTGTCGGTGTGGATGCCGTGAATGGCGCAGGCGGTGAATTGCTGTCCAAGCTTTTGCATGAACTCGGTTGTGAAGTGGTCGGATTTCATTTGGAACCGACCGGACAGTTTCCGCGCAATCCGGAACCAATTCCCTCCCATTTGGCCGATGTCTGCGCTGCCATGCAAGCCGCGCAAGTGGATATCGGTTTCGTGTGCGATCCCGATGCCGACCGACTGGCGGTAATTCTGGATAACGGCCAACCGGCGGGCGAAGAACTGACCCTTGTCGCGGCAACGGACATCACGCTGCGCCACATGCCGGGTTACGTCGTCGCCAATTGCTCGACGACCCGTGCACTCGATGATGTCGCGGCGCGCTACAACAGTACCGTAACGCGAACGAAAGTCGGTGAAGCGCATGTTGCCCGCAAGATGATTGAACTCGGTGCGATTATCGGCGGCGAGGGCAACGGCGGAGTCATGTTCGCTCCGGTTCATCCCGCCCGCGATGCGGCCGTCGGAATCGCCCTCATTCTGCAAGGATTGCTGGAATCCGGCGCATCGGCATCGGACTATTTCGGTTCGTTCCCGAAATATCATATGCTGAAAAAACGGATGGATTTCAGCGACTTGAACCAGTTGCGGCAAGCGTTGGAGCGGGTTGAGTCGCGGCTGCAACTGGGAACGACTGACCGCTTGGACGGTTTAAAATGGAGTACGGCTAAGGCTTGGCTGCAAGTGCGCGCTTCCAATACCGAACCGATTGTCCGCGTCTACGCCGAGGCACAAACCGAAAGTGAAGCCGCCGCCCTCGTAAATGAAGCGATGCAAGCGCTCAAGTAGTCTTCGATAATCGAAACCAGCGAAAGAATCATGGAAAGAACGATTACAGTAATTTTGGGCGGTGGACGCGGAACCCGGTTGTATCCGCTCACCAAGAATCGTTCCAAACCGGCGGTTCCGTTCGGCGGGATGTACCGGTTGATTGATATTCCCGTTTCCAATTCGATCAATTCGGGAATCTACCGCATCTATGTAGTGACGCAATTCAACTCGGCGTCCCTCAATCGCCACATCGCCCTGACCTATACTTTCGATTCCTTCCGCGAAGGCTTCGTGACCGTTCTGGCAGCGGAACAAACTTTGGAAAACGCCGATTGGTATCAAGGCACCGCCGACGCCGTGCGCAAAAATCTCAAACACATTCGTCCCACCGGTGCCGAAGACGTGCTCATTCTGTCCGGCGACCATATCTACCGCATGGATTACCGGGCTATGGTCGCGCTGCATCGTCAGCAGCGGGCGGACATCACCATCGGTGCGATCCCGATTCCCGTTTCGGATATCAGTCGGTTCGGCGTGTTGCATACGAATACCGAAGGTCGCGTCGTTGATTTCCGCGAGAAACCCAAAACCACTGCTGATATTAAATCGTGGGGACTTCCGCCCAGTTTGTTTGGCGCTGACATCGGCGGCCGCGGACAAGAAGTATTCATGGGCTCGATGGGTATTTATATAATCCGCTATGAAGCCCTTGAAAAATTACTCGATCCCTCGATGGGCGAGGATTTCGGTCATCACGTGATCCCGCAGGCGATTCCCAAATTCCGCGTTTATGCTTTTCCGTTTACTGGATATTGGGAAGACATCGGAACAATTTCGTCCTTTTATGAGGCGAATCTTGCCCTCACCGACGATCAGCCTAAGTTTGAATTGTTCGATCCCGAAATGAAATTGTTCACACGCGCGCGATTCTTGCCCGGCGCCCGCTTGGGCAATGCGTTGATTCGCCGCTGCCATATTTGCGCCGGTGCAAAATCCAGCGATTTTACCGCCGAGCATTCCATCATCGGCGCGCGCGCCGTCATCAAGAGCGGGGTGACAATTCAGGATTCGTATATTTCGGGTTCCGATTTCTACGAAACCCCGACCGCGCTTGACGAAAATCGCGAACTGAACCGTCCTGATATGGGGATTGGCGGTGATACGACAATCCGCCGCGCGATCATTGATAAGAATGCGCGGATCGGTTACGGTGTAACCATCGCCCCGCCGCCTCATTGCGCGGATCTGGACGGTCCCGGCTACGCCGTGCGGGATGGAATTGTTATCGTTGAAAAAAACGCCGTTATCCCCGACGGCAGCGTTATCCCGGAGCTGAAATAATCGTGCTTGTTGTCGAATTAATTGCCAAAAAGCAGCGCGGAGAAGCGTTTACTGCCGGCGAAATCGAAACGCTGATTCGTGATTTTACAAACGGCACCGTGCCGGACTATCAAATGGCCGCTTTACTGATGGCCATCTACTTCCAAGGGCTGAATGACGGGGAAGGCCGCACTTTCCTTCATTCCATGATCGGTTCCGGCCGGCGTTTGTCCCTCGCATCCGTGCCGGGAGTGAAAGTGGATAAGCACTCCACCGGTGGCGTCGGCGACAAAACGTCGCTGATTATCGCCCCGGTCGTAGCGGCGGCGGGCGTTCCGGTCCCGATGATCTCCGGTCGCGCGCTGGGTCACACCGGCGGAACACTGGACAAACTCGAAAGCATCCCCGGTTTTCGCGTCGGTCTCGACGACGAAGAGTTCGAACGGATTTTGGCGAAATCCTTCTGCGCTTTCGGTGCTCAGACCGCCGAACTGGTTCCGGCGGATCGCAAGCTCTATGCGTTGCGCGACGTCACGGCCACTGTCTCCATTCCACCGTTGATTGCCGCCAGCATTCTTTCCAAGAAGATCGCCGAGGGCACGAACGGATTGGTCATGGATGTTAAGGTCGGATCGGGCGGATTTCTGCGCAGCGAAGACGAAGCGCGCGCGCTCTCCGAGACATTGGTGCGGTGGTCGGCGGCGGAAGGAGTGCGAACCATTGTGTTCGGAACCGACATGGAACAACCTTTAGGCAAAGCGGCGGGAAACGCTCCGGAAGTCATCGAGTGTTTGGACATTCTGCGCACCGGCACCGGCGATCAACGTCTGCTGCAGCTCTGTCGCGCGCTGGGCGGCGGAATGCTGCTGTTAGGCGGGAAGGCTAAGACACTGGCGGACGGAGTAAAGCTGTTCGATGATACTCTGCAAAGCGGCGCGGGATTTGCAAAGATGAAAGAGGTGGCGGCGGCACAGGGATCGCAAGCGGAGGTCATCGAAACGTACACCCAACGTTGGCAGCCCACAAACCACAAGAAGATTCGCGCTTTGCGAAACGGGTACATTACCCAAATCAATGCGCGCGAGATCGGCTTTGCATTGGTGGATTTAGGTGCGGGACGGCGCACGTCTGCCGATCCGGTGGATCACTCCGCCGGAATCGTCTTTGAGAAGCAAGCGGGTGACGAAATCAAGTCCGGAGATACCATCGCCACCGTTTTTTGGTCGAATGGGGTGTCCGCCCCCGGCAGTTTGCAGCGCTTTGAACAAGCGATTGCCGTCGGCGATGCCCCGCCGGCGCGTTCACCGCTGTTCAAGTTCTACTGCGATGAAAGCGGCATTCAGCCGATTAACGAGATTTTTCCTGATTTTTGAACAATACGGGAGATTCATCATGGATGAAGCCACCGAACACAAGATTCGCAATCTGAAACTGCAGATTCTGCGGGTGGAAAAGGAAATCGCGTCAAAGCAGCACGGCGCGAATTTGAACGCTTTTCTCAGTGTCGGTCACGCCGGGCAAATCGCTCGCGCCAATGAACGCGAGCGGAAGCGGTTGGAAGAGAAGCTTGAAAAGCTGAAAGCACAGCTTGTCGAATTGGATCCGACCGCCGTAGCGGCGCCTCCACCGCCCGCCCCGGTTAAGCCTGAGCCGAAGACTGCTCCTGCTCCGAAAGCGAAGGCTGCTCCCAAAGCCACCTCTGCCAAGCCGGCCGCCAAACCGGCTCCCAAGAAAAAAGCCGCTCCCGCGAAATCGGAAACGGCTTCAAAAAGCGCAAAAAAGCCCGCCAAGAAAAAGTAGCGCCGTTGCGTTAGGCGGTGTGATTCTTCAGTTTTTCTTCGAATTTCGCCTTCGGCAGTACGCCGGTGACAGTTTCCACATGCTGTCCGTTCTTGAAGAACAGCACTTGCGGAATGTTCAGTACGCCGTAGCGGCGCGGCGTTTCGGGATGGGCGGCGATGTCAATCTCGCCGATCACGACTTTATCCTGCCAAGCCGGCGCCAATTCTTCCAATAAGGCATGAACTTTTTTGCAGGGAGCGCACCACTCCGCACCGAAATCGAGCACAGCCAGCTTGTCCGCCCGTAACATCACTTCTTCGAAATTCGCATCGGTTACTTCCACCAAATTCGACACGTTTCCAGCTCCTTGTGAGTTGTATTTAAAGATTGTGTTGATCCAGCAATTTGAGAAAATCGGTTGAGGATTTGAAACCCGTGAAGCGCGTCATTTCCTGACCGGAAGGATCGAACAGAATCACCGTCGGCATTCCCGTAATCTGATATTTCGCCTTCATCTCCTTGACCCACGGCGTTTCCTTGGTGAAATCCAGTTTCAGCCGCACGAAATTATCCAGCCGGCTGATCACCTGCGGAACCACCCACGTTTTCTCGTCCAGTTCCACGCATGCCACGCACCAGTCCGCGTACACGTCAATGATCATCGGCTGGCCGCTGCTTTGGGCGGTGGCAAGCGCCGTTTCCTCATCGTTCACAAGCCATTCCATTTCAGCCTTCTCTGAAATGGCGGTCGGTCCGGCTGGTCCAATCGCCTTCCAGAGCATAAATGCTCCCAGCAGAAAGACGATCAGCGTAATTCCCTTCCACACCCGCTTGCCCGAGCCGGTTTCGTGAGTCGTGGCATCGAAAGCTCCCGACATCACCGCAAACATGACCAGCAACACCGACCATGCTCCATAGTACAGCGATAGCGGTAAAGTTAACCGCAGCATGTACAGTGCGCCGCCAAGGAGAATCCAGCCGAAGCTTTTCTTGACCAGTTCCATCCACGCTCCCGCGCGCGGTAACGCTTGAATGGCTCCGGCGAAGGTGCCGATGACCAGAAAGAGTAAACCTAATCCGAACGAAAACGTAAACAGCAGCGCCCAGCCATAGAAGAGATCACCGGTCTTCGCCACCCAGGCTAACAGCGCCACGACCACCGGTCCGACACAGGGAGCCATCACTAATCCCGAAGCCATTCCCAACAACAGCGGCCCGAAGAAGCCACGGCGCGTTTTACCACCCTGTAGACCGCTTTGAAGAGCCGACGGCAATGCGATGTCAAATGCCCCCAGCATACTGAATCCCATCAGTCCGAAGACCACGGCCACAATGATATTGAGGATCGGGGAGCCGGATATCGAACCGAACAGGCTGCCGGTAGCGGCGGCAAACAGCCCCAGCGAACTATAGACGATCGCGATTCCCAGCGCGAAGATTGCCGAAAGTGCTAAACCGCGCAACGGTTTGCCCTTACTCGCTCCACCGATATAGCCGATGGTAATGGGAATTACCGGATACACACACGGTGTGAAACTGGTAAGGATACCCCCGACAAATACCAGTAAAAACGCCAACCATGAACCTTTTTCCAAGGCTGCCATGAGGCGTTGTTCCAAAGTCAGCTTGACTTCTACGGGCGGCGGCGGGGCAAAAATCTCAGCATTCGCCGATTGCACGGCCGTACCGCGTGGAACAATCGTGGCGGTAACCATGACCGTATCCACGTGGGGCAGGAAACACACTTCCTCACCGAATTCCTGACAAAGCTGGAACCCGACTTCCACCGGCCACGTGTAAGTTCCGGGCTGGGCCAAATCAGTAGCCATTGCCGGAACAATAACCAATGTCCGCCCGCGATAGGCTCGTTCATCATGGAACGGCTCGCCGGCCGGGAACTGCGGATCGGCGAAGTCAATCCCGAAGGTATCGGCGATTTGCACATAGAAGAGTTCGTATTCGACGTCGGTGATGTGATGGCCTTTGGGCACATCGAACACTACGCCCAAATCCGAACTCCCCGCAATGGGGATCGCGGTCGTATTCCACGCCGCTTGAACAGGCACGGGAGGCATTTCGGTGGGTTGCGCGACAGCGGCGCTGACCCACACCAGCAGCAAGGTGCTTAGAAAGAAGATCGTTGATTTCAAATCGTTACTCCAAATACACGATCATTATAACACGGAAAAATCAGGCGAGGTTCCCTTGAAGGCTTATCTGCGGCATGTTGACGGCCACATTTTCGTAGCTAAATCCGATTCAAACCATTGGGTTCCGATTGACACGGGCACAGCCAGCGGCGGTACGGCGGCAGCCAATGACCCGTTTCAGCTCTTCGTGATCGGCTTTTCCGGTTGTTCTTTCGTGGACATCGTGGACATTGTGAAAAAAAGCCGGAAAGCGATTTCGACTCTCGAATTGCACATTGAAGTCACCCGCGCCGAATCCACTCCCAAGGTCATTCGCGGAATCGAGTTTCATCTGCAAGCGCAGGGAGAAGACTCCGTCCTCGATACGCTGAGACGAGCCATGGACCTCTCGTTGACCAAGTATTGCTCGGCCTCGATTTCCCTCGACCGCTCCATCCCCTTTACTTGCCGGATTACTCTAAACGGAAATTCCGGCGAAGCATGGATCATCAACCGTAATTCCCTTCAGTATTTCGAATAATCCCACTATCGTGCGGCGTGTTCTTTCCGCGCCGCAATCCTCCGGCTGCCCTATCTCTTTGTAATTCCATAACGAAGCTATTTCGGCATGGAATTATTTTTTTGCCAAACGAACTACTTAAGAACAAAGAAATACTGAAATTCTGAAACGCTGAACAGCTGAAATACCACATTGGTTAAAGAAGCTTCTAAACAATACAGCTATACAATGTATGAACATTTGTTCAGAATGTCAAGGTTATTCTGATCATTCCGACGGGGTCAGCGACCCCGCTCGACGAAGAAGATCGTTGCGGTTCCGGCCGGGTTGCGCTTCACTTAACCACGGCTCGGCGGGTTCGTTTACGATCCGGGCACCCGAGGACGGGCGCCTCGGTGGGAAGACCCGAAGTTCGCCGGTCGGGTCACGGACCCGCCACGGCGAAGTCAGAGCGACGATAGAGTCACCACCGGAATTACCCCCCTTGATCCCCCCACAAAGTGGAGGGAGAGAAGATTGCGGGCAGATCTGGGGATCTGCCTCGGCGAAGACGTTACATTCCGGGCGGGTCTAAGGACCCGCCTCGGCGGAAGATTCCGGCGGAGCGGGGACGCTCCGCTCGGCGAAGACAACCCTTACCTATCGGATACACGGGCGCACACCAGGGTGCGCCCCTACCCAACAATAGTCGTGGTTATTCCGGCGGGATTATCGCACTGCCGTGCGCGGTTACGGCGACGGGCACAGCACGCTGTGCCCCTACGACCCCCTTCCGTCCCCCCTTTTACAAAGGGGAGAACAGGATTTCCGGGCGGGTGACACTACGTTCAACCCGCCCCTACAGAAGATGGCCATAATCAATTATGGCCCTACAAACGGGCACGATGAATCGGGATGCCAAACCGCTTTTCAACTACGAGTACATCAACGCCAAGTAGGCCAGGAAGCTGTGCTCGTCGGAGCGGCGGCGCTTGGCGGGGCGACCGCGCAGCGGCCAGTTGTCGGAAATCCACTTTTCCGATTCGGCATAACCGGGAAACCGTCGCTCAGCGACGCGGAACTGCGGTGTGTGATAGCGCTGTTGCCCGGCCGGACCTTCACTGACACCGAAATACAAATGCAGCATTTCATGATGCACCACCGACGCCACGACCATTTCGGGAATACGGGCGTCGTCAAGCGCGCGATTGACGGTAATCACGCGCTTGCTGACGTCGCATAATCCCAAGGTCAAATGCCAGCGATTGCGCGACCAGCGCAGCACGCTCGGTTCCAGCGCATCCTTGAACACGGTGCGGTTGATCACTTCGAAAAACTTCGCCAGATCGTAAACGTCGCCAGCGGGTTGATGCCGAGCGCGGCTGGTGGCGGGCGTCGGCACCGGCTCGGGGCGCGACAGCTCCACCTTGAACAATTCCATCTGCTCGGCAATCAATACGGCGGGCATTCGACTCATGAGGCAGGCTCTCCCGGCAGACTATTCATTTCACCCTGATCAAGCGATGTTCCATGAATAGAACTCAATTTCGTTCCAAAGCGATCAAGATGCCCAGCGGCCTTTTCCATATTCGATTTAGCATGTCCAAGCTGGCTGTTGGCCGTTTCGAATACATCGCGCATTTTCTTGAAATCATCCGTTAGAGCGCGCAGTAATCCATTGATATGTTGAGCCTCCTCAGAAATCCGCATTCCGCGAAATCCGATCACAGTCACTTGAAGGAGTGCCCAGAAGGTCATAGGAGAAGCCGGAAAAACGGATTTTGTGCGCGCATACTCGGCCAATTCCGCATATTCCATCATTTCATAATAGACACCCTCGGCGGGAATATACATGACGGCGAATGGCAGGGTTTTGGGAGGTTGGATGTACTTCAGCGAAATATCGTCAATGTGTTTTTTCACATCGCGCACAAAATTCCGGCGCGCCGTATTACGATCGGCCTCAGTTGATTCAGTCGCATGAATTTTCCGCCACGAATCCAGCGGAAATTTGCTGTCGATCGGTACATCACCGGTGGGATTAAGAATGACGGCATCCACAATCTTGCCTTCGATGTCGTGCTGAGTATCGTATTGATCAGGTGCCAGACAATCACGAAGCATACGTTCCATTTCTGCTTCGCCCAGTTCACCACGCAGTTTTGGTGCTTTGAGTATTCCCTGCAACTCATTCAGATCACGAGAGAATTCGACAATCCGCTGATTGGTTACATGCAACTCCGATAGACGATCTGTCACATCTTTAAAAGCTTGTCCTGAACTCTGCAGCGTTTCGGAGAGCTTCTGTTCCACGCCGTTGCGGATTTCGGTCAGCTTTTGTTCGTTGGAGGTTTGCAGTTTTTCAAAACGATCCGTCAGCGCTTGCGTCACCTTGTTCAGCGAATCACGGTTCTCCTGGCGGTTGAGAGCCAACTCTCCCGCGACGGCCTGCCGATTTCCCTCGAGGGTTTGGCGGAATTGATCCAATGTTTGCTGGGTTTCGGTGCGGGCCGCCCGGTTCTGTTCCTCGACCTTGCCGTAAAGCTCGGTGATCTTTTCCTGAACTGTGGTGCGGGCCTCGTCGCGCCACCGGCTGACGGACTCTAAGACTGTGTCAAATCGAGCCATAAGTCGGGATTCCAACTCGACTGACCCCCGTCCAGCGTTGCTACTCCGCCGGACGGCGAGGTAAACCGCACCGGCTACGACGAGTGCTGACGTTATGGCAATTATTATCGTCTCTATCACGTAAGTTTGCTTTCCAATTTCTTTAATTACAATTTCAAAGACATTCTTGCCAAGTTATCCACTGAGTTGACTTTGTGGAGGAAAAATCCGATCTTTAGGGACACTTGCGATGATTATAACAAGGTCTTTCGTGCGGCTGCTGATTTGCCTACCGAAAAATCTAATCTACGATAACATCCATCTCAACAAACTGCAAGAGGATGGCAAACATGTCTCTACTATTTGAAACACTCCGTAAAACGGTGCCGGAATATCGCAACACCATCAAGGAGTTCGGAAAAGCTCACGGCGACAAGAAAATTTCCGAAGTTTCCGTGGGCGCCGTATTGGGCGGTCTGCGCGGTGTAAAAGGTCTGATTTGCGATACGTCGCTGGTTCCGCCGGACAAGGGACTCATTATTCGCGGCATTCCCCTCATGGAACTGGTGGACTCGCTGCCCGAAGATACCCTGTGGCTGCTGCTGACCGGCAAACGTCCCACCGCGGCGGAATTGAAAGACCTGCAGGCCGACCTGCACAAGCGCGGCAATGTGCCCGACTACGTGTGGAAGATTCTCGATTCCTTCCCGAAGGATGCCCACCCGATGGCGGTGTTCAACACACTAATTCTGGCCCTCGAGCGCGAATCCGTGTTCCGCAAGCGCTACGATGAAGGCATGAAGAAGGACGAGTATTGGGAAGCCGCACTGGAAGACTCGCTGGATATCATCGCCAAGATTCATACCCTCGGCGCGGCGGTCTATCGCTGGAAGTACAATCTCGGCCCGCGCATTGATCCCAAGCCGGATCTGGATTGGGGCGCCAACTATGCCTATATGATGGGTGTCAAGGATCCGACCGGCGGTTTCGCCCGGCTTATGCGCCTGTATATGGTACTACACAGTGATCATGAAGGCGGCAACGTGTCCGCACATACCTGCCACTGCGTAGCCAGCGCGCTATCCGATCCGTATTATGCGGTCAGCGCCGGTCTCAATGGCTTGGCCGGTCCGCTGCACGGTCTGGCCAACCAAGAATGCCTGGCGTGGCTGGAAATGGTCATCGAGAAGTTCAAAGGCAATCCGTCCGATGAGCAGCTCGACAAGTTCGCCCGCGAAACCCTCGACTCGGGCCGCGTGATCCCCGGCTACGGCCATGCCGTGCTGCGCATCACCGATCCGCGGTTCGTGGCGTTCCGCGCATTCGGCGAGAAGGAAATTCCGAATCACCCCGTCTTCAAGCTGGCGTGCCAAGTGTACGACGTGGTGCCGAAGATTCTCCAGACCATTCAGAAGATCAAAGATCCGTGGCCGAACGTGGACGCCATGTCCGGCAGCTTGCTGCACGGCTTCGGCGTGACGCAGGCGCAATATTACACGGTGATGTTCGGCGTATCGCGGGCGCTGGGAATGTGCTCGCAGCTCGTCATGAGCCGCGCGTGGGGCGAACCCATCGAACGGCCCAAGTCCATCACCTTCGAAGACCTCAAGAAGATGGTCTGATTCGATCCCCCATCGAATTAATCCGACGCCCGTCCCGCCTGCGGGGCGGGCGTTCTTTTATTACGAACTCATTAGCGGAGAGAACAAGCTCTGCGGGTCGCACTTTTCGAGAATTTTGCGGCGGATCGTGTCGAGCGGGGGGTGGCCGCCGTTAGTGTTGATGATCCGCGAATCGAATGGCAGCACGCAGCCGGGCGCGCATGCGCCGTCCAATCCCACCGCCACTTCGTAGAGCTTTTTCAATAACTCTTCGGCATGCTGCACGGTGCGCGGCTGATCGTCGGGCTGCAAGGCCCACACCTGCACGTAGCCCGCTTCGGTCGTTCCCCACAACGCCACCGGCAAATTGAACTCGTGTCCTAATTCCCGCGCCGCTTCTTCCAGTTCCGGCAGGCTGAGGGCCGGAACCTTGAGCCGGATTTCCGTCCGCGCCGGATAGAGCCGCGCCGCCGTGCGCGGGAAGCGGAATAAATCCTGCCACAACGATTCGATAGCAGGCAACTCTGTAATCGGCTGGCCGTAGGATGCCCACCGGCTCGGCCACTCCGGCACCGCCTCGCGCCATTCCACCGCTAACACCACCGTCGCCTGCGACGACACGCGAAAATCATTGCCTTCGCGCAGAATCCGCGTCGCCGTTTCACCCAAGTACACCACCGTTTCCGGCAGCGGCTCAAACGCGCGCAATTCCGCCATGACGTTGACCGCCGCCGGCGCGCCGGGCAGCTCCATGAGCACGGTAGTTTGCTGTTCGGGAATTGCGTACAAATCCAGTTCGAGCGCGGTGATGACGCCCATTCGCCCGCGTGAACCGAATAAGAATCCGCTTATGTCGGGATCGTTCTCGGTGATCGCCGCCGATCCGGTGTGATAGACCGTGCCGTCGTAGCCAACCCATTCCACACCGCGAATATGACCCAGCGTGCTGCCGTCCCGCCAGTTGCGCAAGCCTTCCCACCCCATCGCAAACAATTCGCCGGGACTGCGACCGGCGGGCACCGGCCACAGCGGCAGCCAGCGCAATCCGGCGCGCGTCAGGTCCACCGTCAACGATTCCATGGAAAGCCCCGCGCCGACACGGGTCGTGCGATGGGCGCCGGAAAAGATCGGCGATTCCGCCAAGCGCGTAGTCAGAATCAGCAGATGATTCTCCAGATTCCGCACATCGGTCGGTTTGAGGCCGGAGGCGACTGCCACGCGCATGCTCTTTTCGGCGGCAAATGCCAGCACCGCACACAATTCGCTCGGGTCCGCCGGTTCGATCACCAGTTCGGGCAGATCGGATTTGCTAAGCCGACCGCGCAGAAACGGGAGAATCTCTTTCGGCGTCGCATGGATCTTGCCGTTGCGCAGCGCGCTGCGTAATTTTCCGTAACGATCAAAGAGTCGCACGGTCAATCATCCTGTTTGGGGGTGGACTTGGTTTCGGTCGTGGTGGATGAGGCCGCGGGAGTAGCAGCGGCAGCCGGTTCGGGCTTCGTGTTCTTGGGAGCTTTCGATGGTGATCCGTCGGTCTTTTTGCCGTAATCCGTAATGTAGAATCCCGAACCTTTGAAAATCAATCCGGTACCGCCGGAAATCTGCCGTTCCGCTTTTCCGCCGCAAATGGGGCACACATCCACCGGCGCCGCCAACATGCTTTGGAATTCCTCAAATGTGTGGCCGTTTTCGCAGCGGTATTCGTAAGTAGGCATGGATCCAATCGCTTCACAGTTAAATTAGAAATCATCCTGCCAGAGCACGATCCGAAAGCGGTCGTTTTCCGGCTTATATAAGGTAAACCGGGCAAAGCCCAGTACCGGTGACAAATCATCCAGAATCAATTGATATTGTACGCGGATTTCGAACAGGCTGTCCGCGGTGGAAATCTCGCGAACAGACGGCGTGAGTCCGCCCCAAATCAGCGAGATGTTGTGGAAACTACGGAACAGGCGCGCCGTCGTTCGTAAATCGGTTTCGCGGTACCAGCCGTCGGTGCGCTGCAATTCGGGATCATAGTATTGGAACTGAAAATCCTCGGCCAGCAATTCCGCATATTGCAGCGAATCCCCCAATTGATAGGCGGTCTGGAAATTCTGCAGCATGTCTCCAACGTTGACGGCATCCGTCCAGAGCGATCCGCCACTGCCGCGGAGTGCGGGGGCGAACGGATTCGTGCAGCCCAACGCCAGCGCCGTCAGCAAGACGAATCCGGTTATTGCACGACTGACTTGAGATCGCTCCACGTGCTCTGATCCTCGGTTCGCGAATCCCGCCACCGATAGATTGCCCAATACCCTTCGCGTCCCATATGCAAATAGAAATCGGCGGTGCCCGCCATGCGGCGCGGTGCGCCCGCCAGCGTCACTCCGGCGGAAAAATCATATTGCGTATGAACTTCCACGCTATCGCCCATGAAGTTCGTTTCGGTGGCGGAAAACACCACAAAGATTATACTGTCCTGCGGCAACGTACCTTCACTGAACAGCCGGGTGGCATGGGCGCTCTCATCGTCGTAAGCCCAGCCCTCCAAATTCGGATGCTGACTCAGCGCGAACGGATCGGGCTGAAACAGAAAACCGTCCGCATCGAAGGAGCGCAGGTAATTTACCGTATTACGTTCGAAAATCGCCGCCGTCAAGTTAGTCAGCACATCCTGCGGTTCGCGCGGCGTTTCCCACGTACTGCGACCGCCGCCGGGAGTTTCCGCATCGCGCGTGGAAAACAGATCACAGCCGCCGGTGGTGATGACGGCAGCCGCAATCCCAAATTCGAGGATGTGTCGGACGGCGCTCCACATGCTATCTCACCAAGAAAAACGTCACGATCAATACCGGAATCAGAATCGGCAAGGTGTATTTATAGATGTACTCGACAAACGTCGGGGTTTTCAGTTTGGCGTGATCGGCGATCGATTTGCACATGAAGTTCGGGCCGTTGCCGATGTAGGTGGCGGCCCCGAAGAACACCGCTGCGATGGAAATGGAGCGCAACAGATGCGAGTGCTCGTTGGCAAATTGAATCACCTGCAGCTTGTCGTCCACTGAGAATCCGTGTACGCCCATCGCCGCCGTCAGAAAGTTCAGATACGTCGGGGCGTTGTCGAGAAATGCCGACAAGGTTCCGGTTGCCCAGTAGAACTGCGAACTCTCGGTAATTCCCAACGATCCGGCGTTCACCGCCAACCAATCCAGCGACGGCACCATGCAGGCAAAGATGCCCGCAAACAGAATCGCCACCTCGCGGATGGGAGCGAAGGTGAACTCGTTCAGTTTATGGATGCGATGCGGAGTCGTCAGATAAGACGCCACCGCCGCCGCGATCATGATCCCTTCCCGCAACAATACCGGATGTTCAACGAACGCCGCGCCCACGATAATCGCCACGAAGACGATGTTCGGCAGACCTTCGAAGCGAAACCGGTCTTTCTCCTCCGCCATGACCCGTTCGCGATGCGGATGATGGATATATTCGCGGCGGTCCAGAAAATAAAACATAAACAGCAGAATAACGATCCCCACCGCCCATCGATACCATAAATGTTCCAACACCCACAAGAACGGCACGCCCTTTAAGAATCCTAAGAACAGCGGGGGATCGCCGATGGGAGTCAATGCGCCGCCGCAGTTGGCCACAATGAAAATGAAAAATACGATGTGATACGGCGACCATCGCCACGCATTACCGCGAATAAACGGTCGAATCAAAATCATCGCGGCGCCGGTGGTGCCGACGAGATTGGCGATCACCGCACCGATACCCAATAGACCGACATTTTGATGGGGCGTTAGTTTTCCGGCCAGGCTGATGTGGATGCCGCCGCTGACCACAAACAGCGACCCGATCAGGCAAATGAACGACAGGTATTCGTGTCCGGTGATGAGCATGCGCTCGCCGCCGCCGAAAAAGAACACGTAGTACACCGCCACGATCAAGCCCAACGGCAGCGCAATCCACGGATAGTTTTTCTCCCACCAACGATGGGCGATCAGCGGAAAAAGGGCGATACTGGCCAGCAACAAACCGAAGGGAATGGACCATGCCAGCGGCGGGGCACTGCCCGGCACAGCCGCCACCGACAACACAGGCAACAGGGGCGTAAAAATGGATCGTCTCCCGATTAATGTCTTGCGGATTATTCAGAGACCGCAGAACAAGGATGGATGTTCTGCAACAGACTCTCGATCATTTCATTCACGGCTTCGCGGCATTTCGCGCGGAATTCTTCCGCCCGCCGGGCTTCGCGGGGCACTTCGATATGCAGCGCGCACTGCGCGACTTCCGCCCGCAGCGATCCCGCCTGCTTCGCACCTTCTGCTGTCAATCGCAATTCGTGCAGCGGCTCAATCCGCAATTCCGGCAGCAATGCGGACTGCTGGCGTTGTTTCTCGTAGACCGCCGCCAGGCGTTCTGCTTGTTCACCGGTCAAGCCGACGGAAGCGATTTCCAGAAAGGGCGTTCGCCGATGAGAATGGAATTCCACCAATAAATCCAGCGGCAGCTTGCCGCGACCACCCGCTTCCGCCAAAGCCGCCAAATAGGCTTGATGCACCGCCCGCGCCCGTTCGGTTTCCCGTTCCAGCTTGCCCGGACCGTTGGACTCGGTGGGCCGGTTGACGTGCACGTGCCGGCCGATGAAAACCGGAATCCGATGGCCGTCTTGGTCGCGATAATTTCTGGCAATGACGCGGCCCAGACCCAATTGCCGGGCCGCGCGATTGCAGAAATACTCGGACCAATTGTCGAAGCTAACGTGCGGCGCCGCCGCCACGACCGCTGACGAACGCTTGCAAACGTCCAGCACTTCAACCTTCGCCGGAATCAATTCCTGCAGGAGCTGCCGCGCATCGGCGCGCGACAACGGCTTGCCGCCCATGATCCGGAACTCCGTATCGTCTCCGCCTAAAAACGCGAAGAGCTGTGCTTTGAAGTCGTCTGACTGCATGGCCGCCAGCCGTAGCCATTGGAAGATTTTCACTGCTGCGCTCGCTTCCCGATTCAAATATTCCAGCGTCGGAAACGGTCGAACGCATCCAGAATATCGGCCGGTTGATAGCCGAATCCATCGGCGGTAAGCGTCAGGACTCGCTTGTCGGCGATATCATCGCGCGACGCCCACACGAAATCGCTGTGTTCGTCGCTTAACCGAACCGCGCCGCCCAAATCGCGGGCGAGGAAGTTGATGCACAACAGCGCGGGCTTGTAGCCGTCCATGCTGCCGTACCAGTGGCGCGCGAGTCCCACCGGCTCGATTTCCAAGCCGGTTTCTTCCATCACCTCGCGGCGCAATCCGGCCAGCGGATCTTCATCAACGTTCAAGCGTCCGCCGGGCGGAGCAAACGTGCACGGCGAATTATTCCGTTTCACCAAAAGGACGCGGTGGTCACGGAAGATGTATGCGCCGACCGCCACGCGATGGGTGTACGGCCAGGGCTCCGTGCCGCTCATTTTTTACGAATTTTCTCCACGACGGCGTTGGCCATTTCGATGGTGGTGGACTTGCCGCCCATATCGTAGGTGCGCACCTGGCCGTCGGCGATCACTGCCGCGACCGCGTTTTCCAGCCGCACGGCCATTTCGGTTTCACCCAGCCACTCCAGCATCAGTTTAGCCGCCAGCAGCGTCGCGATGGGATTGACTTTGTACATGCCCGAATACTTGGGCGCGCTGCCGTGAGTGGGTTCCATCACCGCGTAGTTGTCGCCGATATTGCCCGCCGATGCGAAGCCCAAACCGCCCACCAATTGCGCGCACAGGTCGGACAGAATATCGCCGAACATGTTTTCCGCGACGATCACGTCGTAATCGAAGGGATTCTTCACCAGCCACATGCACTGCGCGTCAATGTTCGTTTCCCACAGCGGGATCGAGGGATATTCTTTGGCCACTTCGCGGGCCGTGCGCACCATGATGCCGCCGGTTTCACGCAGCACATTGGGCTTGTCGCACACGGTCACCGACTTGCGGCCGTGCCGCTTGGCAAACTTGAACGCTTCCTTGACGATGCTGCGGCAGCCTTGCCGCGACATGATGCGCAGCGTGACGGCGAGGTTGTCGAGGCCGTAGTCGCCGAACTTTTTCATCTTTTTGTGGGCGGCGCTGAGAGCATCGAACACGCTCTGCGGCAGCGGATGGAACTCCACGCCGCCGTACATGCCTTCGGTGTTCTCACGGAAAACGACGATGTCAATGCCGTCCTTGTAGTTCAGCGGATTACCGGGATAGGCTTTGCAGGGACGGATGTTGGTGTGCAGGTTGAGTTCCTGCCGGAGACGGACGATGGGCGAGAAATAGTCGTAGCCCTTGCCCTGCAGCTGGGGATCGAGTTCGGCATTGGCTTCGTCACGCGGCTTGGAGGTGATGGCGCCGAACAGCGCGCATTCGGTCTTCTTCAGCACATCCAGTGTACGGTCGGGCAGCGGATTAGCTTCGCGAATCCAGAATTCCCAGCCGATGTCGCCGTGCAAATATTCCGCGTTGAATTCGAGAGCGTCAAGACAGAGTTTGGCGGCTTCCATGACTTCGGTGCCGACGCCGTCACCGGGAAGCCAAGCGATTGTGTGTTTGGACATGGAATGTTCAGGTTTGGGTTGTGGGTCTCAGTTGTGAGTCTGAATTGATTGATTTCGGTTATTGAATGATGGGGAGCGTGAGTCGTAGGTCAACTTAGTCAATCTCCCGTTGGAATGATTCCTTTATTTTCCACCATCAGCATCACCGTGCGCATGTGGGCACGGGTGCGGTGGAGGATGCCTTTCGGGACGACAATGCCGTGGCGGGGGTGCAGCTCGAAGGAGCGGTCTTCCACATCCACGAACAGGCAGCCTTCCACCACGTAGAAGAATTCGTCGTCGTCATCGTGCTTATGCCAGTGATACTCCCCCTCTACCACCGCCATCCGCACCACCGAATTGTTCACCGCGCACAGCGTTTGATTGAACCACTTGAACTCGCACGCCTCGGCAATAGCCTGCTCGTCAATGATCTCCAGCGGTTTGTGCAGGATGTTCAGCCGCGTTTCGTAGGGATAATTCGGCGAATCGCTCATCCGAGCTCCACGGCCAGCCGCCGCCGAAAGACGATCACCGAGACTATGACCAGTAAGACCGCCATCCCCAACAGCACGCCGCACTCCGGCAGCACGCCCGCTATGCTCTGCGCCCGCCAGAACACGTCCAAAAATGCCTGCATCGCCCAGTGTACGGGCGTGACCGCGGCAATGGAACGCACGACCTGCGGAATCATGAAGCTGGGGAACATCGCCCCGCCGATGGCCGACATCGCCAGAATGACCACCACCTGATAGCCCGCCGCCTGCTCTTCGGTGCGGCTGATGGCCGCCATGACCAAGCCCACCCCGCTCATCACCAGCGACGTGCACGCGATTACCAGCAGCAGCGCAATCGGTCGCGCGAAGATATCCAGTCCGAAAATCAAGCGGCCATAGAGCATCATGACGATCAATTGCGCCCCGCCCAGCAACACCGCGTAGGCGTACTTCGAGACTAACAACTCACCGGGCCGCACGCCGCACACCCGCAAGCGGCTGGCCGTGCCGTAGCGCATTTCGCGCAGCAGCGACGCCGCAATCGCCCCCACCGCAAACAGCATGAACATCACCGCCGGACCCGCCACGCTCTGCGCGATGCCCGGATTGACGATTTTCTGCCCCACCACTTCGACGCGCTCGACGTTCATGATCTTAGTGAAGGCGCGATCCATGCTGAAAGCCGTGGAATCGCGCGCGGTGCTGTCATCATCCGATCCCAGCATCATCTCGTCGGGCAGCATATTGCCGACCAATTGCGAATCGGGAATATATTCCCCGTAATACTCGCCGATCACCTTGCGCAGATCGAAATCGAAAGCGCGCGCCCGCGCTGAATCGGGATCCAGACCGATATCCATCATCGCCGAAGGCATCAAGCCGGGGAAGGTCGTAAATACCTGCCGCTGCAACAGTCCCGACAGCACACCGGCGGCAATCGGATCGCGTGGGTCTTCCAGGATGAATAACCGCACCTGACCGCGCTTCAGCGAATCCGAAAAATCGGCGGGAACGATCAGCCCCGCGCTGTTATTACCGCGTTCGATGCGCCGGCGGATTGTCACACTGTCAAGCTGTGTGCTGTCGGATTTCAACTGCTGTACGATGTGGATTTCGTCCAGCTTGTCGAGATCACGCAGTAAGCGTCGCCCCGCCGGACCGTGATCTTCATTCACGACCAGCACGGTAATCTCCCGCAAACTCGAACCGGAACCGCCGAACACCAAGCCGAATACCAGAATCATCACCGCCGGAACCACGAACCCAAGTCCAATGGCCACCGGATCGGCCCAGAAAATGCGGAAGTCCTTTCCGACCATGGTTAAGACGCGGCGGATCAATTGCGGAGCTCCGTTCCGGTGAGCTGCAAAAACAGCGTTTCCAAGGTCGCGCCCGTCACTTCCAACCGTTCGTAAGCCAGACCGCTGCCCGCGAGCCTTTGCAGCAATGCGGGAATGTCCTCCGGGCGGCGCGGCACATAATCCACATGGTCTTCATCCAGCACGCGTTCGGCATTGTTGAAGATCGGAGCGGACGACTCATCGAACAGCCCGTGAATGCGCACCACCCGCGGCAGCTTAACCATTTCTAACAACTCGGTCAGCGTCCCCTCGGCCAGCACGTGTCCGTGATCCATAATTCCGATGCGCTGACACAAGCGCTCCGCTTCTTCCATGTAGTGCGTCGTGTAGATCAGCGTCTTGCCCGCGCGATGCAGTTCCGTAAGCACGTCGAAGATTTTCGTCCGCGATTGCGGGTCTACCCCCACCGTCGGCTCATCCAAGAGCAGAATCGGCGGATCGGCCAGCAGCCCCACCGCCAAATTCAACCGCCGCATCATGCCGCCGGAAAAGGTCTTGATTTTGGATCCCGCGCGATCCTCCAGTCCTACACAAGCCAACGTCCATTGCATGCGCTCGCGCAATTCCGCCCCATCCAATCCCAGAACCTTGCCGAAGATGTGCAGGTTTTCGCGCGCGGTCAGCATTTCATAGAGGGCGATTTCCTGCGGGACCACTCCGATCAACGGACGATTATTGGATGCGTTCCCATTCCCCGCAACCATGATCTCCCCCGCATCCGCCGTGAGCAGTCCGCATAAAATCCGCAGCAGTGTGGTCTTCCCCGCTCCGTTCGGTCCCAACAGCCCGTAGAACTCGCCCGCTTTGATCCCGAGGGTCACACCATCGAGGGCGTTGACCGCACCGAAGGATTTGCGAATGTTCGTGAGCGCGATAGCGTTCACCGGCGATCCCAGATGCTGACGGTGGTTTCGCCGAAGATACGGGACTTGCGCAGAGTGAACGGCGGTACTTCGGGCGGCGCCTGCCGGCGCGAATGCTCGAAAATCAAAACTCCGTTGTGGTTCAGCAATCCGGCTTCGAGAACCTCGCCGATCACTCGAGCGGGCGGAATATCGTTGTAGGGCGGATCGGCAAACACCAAGTCGAACGGTTCCAGCCAACGATCTGCCTTATGCAGAAAATGAAACACGTCTTCCTGAAAAATCTTCGCTTGTTCTTCGAGGTGGAATTGCGCAATCGCTTTTTCCATGCGCTGCACGGCGGTATGAGATTTGTCCACGAAGACCGCCGACGACGCACCCTGCCGCAGCGCCATCACGCCGTAGGATCCCACCCCGGCAAACAGATCGAGCACCCGCCGCCCTTCCACCTCGCCGGACAGGATACCGAAGACCGATTCCAGCGTGCGCGCCGCCGTCGGCCGCAACTCGCCGGAATGGGTATGACGATGAGAACCGGATGAGAGTCGGAGTGCCATGAATAATCTCAGCGAGAGCAGGGAAAGACGCTATTGAGCAGGAGAATCCACCACGCAGCGGTCGCGAATCGCCGCCAACCGTTTGGGACCGATGCCGGACACGTTGTCCAATTCGTCCACCGATCGAAACGCGCCGTGCGCTTCACGATACGCCACGATGCGCGCCGCGATCACTTGGCCGATGCCGTCCAAGCGGTCAAAATCCTCGGCGGTGGCGGTGTTGATATTGATCGGCGCAGTCTCGGCGGCATAGCGCGATGCCATGATCGAATCCGCCCGCAGTTTCAGCGCGGTTCGCTCGGTGGTGTTCTCCACAACCGTGAGCGGATAACTGACGGCGCGACCGCGCACGACTTGAACGACCCGCGTTCCCAGTCCGAACACGAAGGCGACCGCCAGCAGCCATAGCATGGTGTCGCGGCGAAAATCGAATTTACCGATCACGATCCGAAGACGCTTTTAGCTCGCTTGAAAAACCCTTTATCGGAAGCCGGACGAAAATTTTCGGAATCTTTCAGTTCGTTCAACAACTCTTTTTCGCGCGCGGATAACCGCTTGGGGACTGCCAGTCCCACTTCCACCAGTTGATCGCCGTTGCGATAACCGTTCAAAGACTTCAGTCCTTTACCACGCATGCGCAAGACACGCCCGGGTTCGGTGCCCGGTTCGATTTTAAGCCGCGCGCGTCCGGTCAGCGTCGGCACGTCCACTTCATCGCCCAACACGATCTGCGGAATACTTAAGGTCAGACGATAAATGATATCGTCGCCGTCGCGCGTGAAATAATCGTGCGGCTTCTCGTCAATCAGCACGATTAAGTCGCCCGGCGGTCCGCCGTGGGGTCCGGCATTGCCTTCGTTGCGGAGCGTGAGATATTGTCCCGCCGCAACGCCCGCCGGAATATCCACGTTCAGCACGGCTTCGTCGCGTTCACGGCCCTCGCCCTTGCAAGCCGGACAGGGATCCTGCGTAATTTGTCCTTGACCATGGCACTGCGGACAGGTTTGAATGTTCACGAACTGCCCCAAGAACGTGCGCGAGACTTGCCGCACTTGTCCCGTGCCGTGGCATGTCGGGCATTGCGTCTTGGCCGTGCCCTTGCGCGCGCCGCTGCCGCCGCATTCCTGGCAGGGCACATAGCGCTTGACTTTGATTTTTTTCGAAACGCCCTGCGAAATTTCTTCGAGCGTCAGCGCCAGCTTGACCTGTAGATCGTTCCCGCGCACCCGCGTCGAACCGCCGCCGCGCTGTCCGCCGAAGATACCGCCGCCGAACAGCCCGCCTTCCATGAACTGCCGCAACGCGTCGGATAAATCGAATTCGAAGCCGCCGAAGCCGCCGCCGCCCGGTCCGCCCGCCGCCGCGCCCGCACCGGCATGGCCAAAGCGATCATAGCGCGCCCGCTTGTCCGAGTCGGACAGCACCGCGTAGGCTTCGCCGACTTCCTTGAATTTTTCCTCGGCGGTCGGATCGTTCTTGTTGCGGTCAGGATGATATTGCATCGCCAGCTGGCGGTACGCCTTCTTGATCTCTTCGACGTCCGCATCGCGGCTCACGCCCAATATTTCGTAGTAATCGCGTTTGGTCATTTATGTTCTGGAAAGGATTCTGGTGAAGGACACAGATTTACCCTGTAAGGTTGATGTCTGCTGCAATTAATTTATAAAGTGCCAAAATCCGTTCATAAAATTAAGTAGTCCGATGCAACCGATGACCACTCCCACTACCCAAATATATTTCTTTTTCAGAAGCGCCGACAACGCCGACAACACGATTGCCACCTGAAGGAAAACCACCGATAAACTGAAAATCGATCCGCTATTTTGGTATTCACTCTTTAGCACCTCAAAAGCCCTTGCGCTATCCATAGCTTGCTTCTTCTCAGCCTCATAGCGAGCGATCTGATTTAGGTAGTCGTTGATGTGCTCACGGTACGCGATCAATTTCTCGCTATCGGCCGATAGCGAGTCGATTTCAAACTGATCCTTTTGAAGCTCGTAACTATATTGCTTGATACTCTTCGCCTGAAAAAATGCCCACATATTCGCGGCTTTGGTTTGGGAAAGCACTGATCGATTCGAAAACTTCCCTCCATAGAATGTAGCTAACGTTGCGCAGGCAGAGAAGATAATCGTTGTTATAGCCAGCCAATTCAGCCATGGCTCATTCATTTCACTCGTCATTGGAGTCGTCCTCCGCTTCCGCCTCCGCCGAAACGATCACCTGTGCATGCCGAATCACCCGCTCGCCCATGCGATAGCCGGGGGTAATAACTTCAAGAATCGTCCCCGCCGGAAAATCGGGAGTCGGCTTCATCAGCAGCGCATCGTGCTCGTTGGGATCGAAAGGCTGGCCGACGCAATCGCATTTGGCCACCCCCCGCGATTCGAAAAACGTCCACAATTTATTGCGGATCATTTCCATCCCTTTACGGTACGGATCATCCTGATCATTGATGCCGCTGAGCATCCGGTCGAAATCATCCATCACCGGCAGCAGCGACGCGATTAGCGATTCCGCCACCATCTGCCCCAGCATTTCCGATTCTAGCCGGGTACGCTTGCGATAGTTATCGAATTCCGCCGCCTTGCGGAGATACTTGTCCTGCCAGTCCGCCGCCGCTCCTTGCGCGATCTCCAGTTCGGATCGTTCCTCCGCAACGGTTTCAGGAGCCTGCGGCTCGGAGTTGATTTCGTCTGTTCCGGGCAGCACTTCTTCGTCTACCGCAGCATCGCGCTCCGCTTCGGTTCGGGAGTGGGGTTCACCTTGCGTTTTCTTTTCGTCCTTTTTCATGATTCCTGTATTCAGTCTATTTGACGGTCGAACCGCCTTCCAAATGCCGCGAGATCATCTTCGCCGTAAATTCGATGAGGCTCTTCAGCCGCGAATAATCCATGCGGGTCGGACCGATCACGCCGAATTTGCCCGACGCGTTAGGGCTGTAATAGCTCGACGTGATCACCGACAAATCCTTGACGCGCAGATCGCGGTTTTCACTGCCGATGGAGATGGATACTCCCTCCTCGCGGGGCTGATGCTGCAGCAAGTGAAAAATAATATCTTTGTCTTCGATGAGTTCGATAATGCCGCGCATGGTTCGGGGATCGGAGAATTCGGGCTGCTGCAGTACTTCCGCCCGGCCGCCGATCTTCACTTCATCCTTATCGGAAAACGTGAATAGCCGCTCCGCCGAATCCACGAAAAACCGGATCAAGCCCAAATGCGGTACGGGCAGTCCGGCTACTCGTTCGCTGATCTGCGCGCGAATCTGCGATAGCGACAGTCCGGCAATCCGTTCATTCAACGCGTGGGCGATTTGTTTAAGCTGCTCCATCGGCACGGTTTGTTCCAGTTCCACCATAATCGTCTTGACCGGTCCCGATTCGATGGAGATGATCACCAGCACGCGGCTGTCGGACACTTTCACCAAATCAATCCGGTGGAGAATCGCGTCGTCCAGCGCGGGAATCATCACGATCGAGAGCAGTTTGGTGGCCGACGACAACACACGCGCCGTCACCGCCATAATCTCGTCCAATTCCTGCGAGACCCCTTCGAATTCGCGCTCGATGGCTTCCCGCTCCGCCGAATTCAAATCCCGCGCTTCCATCAGATCGCTGACATACAGCCGATAGCCGAGATCCGACGGAACGCGTCCCGCCGACGTGTGCGGATGACACAGCAAGCCCATCTCCTCCAAATCCGCCATCACGTTGCGGATCGTGGCCGGAGACAGGTTGAACCCTTGCTTGCGGGTGAGCTGCCGCGAACCGACCGGATTGGCGGTCAGAATAAACTGCTGAACGACCGCACTTAAGATCTGTCGTTCACGGGCTGTCAGTTCCGGATTGTTGGATGTCATTTTCTCGCTGAATTCTCGCACCATTGTCTGGCTACAACCTGAAGCTGTAACTAATAAAAATACGGACTTTTCGACCCTTTGTCAAGTTCCCAAGCATGATGTAAAATACAAAATTATAATATAATACAAGCTATTCGAGACAATCAGAGAATAATGTAAAATCCTGACTAATTTCTGTAAATAATTGTATTTATTAGAAACATCTCAATCGCCTCGTTATTCTTACTCCCGTTCCGACCTCTGAAGTTCCGGATGAAAAGAAAAGGCAGGCGAATTGCCTGCCCAGGAATACAGATTGTTCTCGTTGCCTAACTTGTCAGCAGCGCTTTACGCGGAGAAAAGAGCCCGGCAATGACCGCCAGAAGTACCGAAACCAGAATTACCGACAGATGAAACCACAGCGGAAAGGCGACATCGCGCAACAACAGCAGACTATAAGCGGAGGTCAATGCCGATAACAGACCGCATGCAATGAGTCCCGCAATCAGCCCGACAATTCCCGCCTGAACCAGCAGGCTCAGCGACATCGTCTGTCGTGACATCCCTGAAAGGATCAGGAATTCCCATGTCGCGCGCAAATTCCGCACTTGTGCCCGCAGACACAAACCCACCAATCCGATTACCACAATCGCAAATAACGCCGTCGGCCAGCCGAACGTGCTTTGCACTCGTGAAGCCAATCGCTGCAGATCGCTCCACAACGTTCGCGGATAGACTACTTCACTGATTTCGCTCCACGCTGAAGCTTCTTTGGTCAACTGATCGAGCGTGGTCATATCCGTTTGCGCAAAGCGCACTCGCACCAAAGCGGGAAACGGATTCACGCCGAACAGTCCCTGCAAATCCTCCCCGGTTTCCTTCTGTACTTCCTGCAACACTTCCGGCGGTGAAAGATATTGCACGAACTCCACGCCCGGCCAGGCTTCCGCTCGAGCCATCACGGCGACCCGCGATGAATCGGTATCCTTGACCAATTCCAATTCCACCGTCATTGCCGTTAGGAATTGGCTTTGGAGATTACGCAGTAAAAACACCGTCCCGAACAAACCCGTCATGAGCGCGGTTCCCAAGGCCAGCAATCCGACGGCCAGAATGCTCAGGGTCGGTCGCGAGCGCAACGTGCCCCAGCCTAAGCGGAAGGCAAGTCCGAAGATGCTCAAATTAACTTGCCTCCTTCCAAACGATAGCGGCGGGCTTTTGCAGCCAGATTCGTCGGACGGTGAGTCGTAATCACGACCGCCGTGCCGCGGGCGTGAACCGCTGCCAATAATGATTCGGCCGCGATCGCGGATTCGGGATCCAAATGCGCAAACGGCTCGTCCGCCAAGACCAAATACGGCTTATGAATCAAGGCTCGCGCAATCTGTAACCGCGCTTGCTCGCCTCCCGAAAGTTGCAAAGGCTTTTTGCGCGCGCATCCGGCTAAGCCCACGTCCACTAACGCCCGCGTTCCTTCCGCTCGGCACTTGCGGGGTGGTACTCCGCCGATCAGCAGCGGCACGACGGCATTGGTAAGTACGTTTTCCTGATTCAAGAACGGTGCAAACTGAAAGATCACCCCGATCCGGCGGCGCAATCGTTCCAATTCAGATGATGTCGAGCGCAGTAAATCCGTATTCAATACCTTCGCGTATCCCGATTGCAGTGGTTGCGCGCCCAATAGCGTACGCATCAGCGTGGTTTTTCCGGCTCCGGTCGCGCCTTCGATGATCACCAATTCACCGCGTGCCACCGATAGTGATACTCCCGATAGCACATTGCGATTTGGAAATCCAGTCACAACATTAGATAGTTCGATTACGACGTTGCCCGGATCGGCCATGTTTCCTCAAAATTTCGCTAAAATTCATGTTCATTTTAGTGCATGGAAGAATTTATTTCTTCTACAGCTAATTATAACAATTCAACACTTGACCTTCGAGGTAGGATTTCTTATATTGAAAGGTTGTTCTTGGTTCAATTTGTTGAAATTTATGGATTTCTATACCAAGAACGCCGCTTTGTGCCGACTCAAGAAACTCATTTCAGCCCACAAAATCAAGGAGATTCAGAGTGAATCCCGGTGTTCTCTCACTGGTGTTCGGAGCGGCTGGACTTTTAGTGGCGCTCGTGATCTATCTGAGCGTTAAAAAGCAGCCTGCCGGTACCGCCGAAATGCAAGCCCTCGGCGATACCATTCATCGCGGTGCGATGGTCTTTCTCAAGAATGAGTATCGGATTATCGCAATCTTCGCGGTGGTGATCTTCCTTCTGCTGTTTTTCTTCCATGCGCACCATGAAACCGCCTATGCCTATCTGGGCGGCGCCGCCTGTTCCTTGCTGGCCGGTTATTTCGGAATGAACGCCGCCACCAAAGCCAACACGCGCACGTCGTGGGCGGCCAAAGAAAAGGGTCAGGGCGCCGCGCTGGTGACCGCGTTTTCCGGCGGTGCGGTCATGGGACTGGCCGTGGCCTCGCTGGGTCTCTTAGGGCTGGGAGTCTTTTACACACTGTTCAGCGGTTTCCAACCGGCGAATCTGTCGGAAGCCATTGTCGGGTTCTCCATGGGCGCATCATCGATTGCGCTCTTCGCCCGGGTCGGCGGCGGAATCTATACCAAGGCGGCTGACGTCGGTGCCGATCTCGTGGGCAAGATGGAATACGATCTCAATGAAGACGATCCGCGTAATCCCGCCGTGGTGGCCGATAATGTCGGCGATAACGTCGGCGACGTCGCCGGAATGGGTGCCGACCTATTCGAAAGTTACGTGGGAGCGATTGTCGCGGCGATTGCCATTGCCGCCACCGCTACCCAGTATGCTTCTCTTCGCACCGAATACATGAGCTTGCCGCTGCTTCTGGCGATTGCCGGTTTGATTGCCTCGATTGTGGGAATCGTCGCCATTCGCTTCTTCCAAAAGGGCGATCCCGCCACTGTACTGCGGGCCGGGACCGTTATTGCCGGGGCCCTCTTCTGGGTTTTCGGTTACTCGGTCAATCACTATTTGGGACTGCCCACCAATGTCTTCTGGGCTTTAGTGGCAGGGTCCCTTTCCGGCATTATTATCGGCTTCCTGACCGAGTATTACACGTCGGCCAAGCCCATCCGCGATATTGCTGAAGCTTCCGAAACCGGCGCGGCTACCACGATTATTTCGGGATTGGCTGTCGGCTTGGAATCGGTTGTATTCCCGATCCTGATGATCTGCGCCGCGATTTGGGTCGCCTTTGCGCTGAACGGTCTTTACGGTATCGCCATTGCCGGTTTGGGAATGCTGGCTACCGTCGGGATTGTGATGGCAGTGGATGCTTACGGCCCCATTGCCGATAATGCGGGCGGTATCACTGAACAATGCCATCTGGGCGCGGACGTGCGCAAGATTACGGACAAGCTGGACAGTCTCGGCAACACCACCGCTGCCATGGGTAAAGGATTCGCCATCGGCAGCGCCGCGTTGACCGCCTTGGCTTTATTCTCGGCTTACACATCAGCCGCGGGGATCACAGCCATTGACCTGACTAATGCCAACGTCGTCATTGGATTGCTCATTGGTGGTATGTTGGCATTTCTGATTGCTGCTCTGACCATGAAGGCGGTCGGTCGCGCCGCCTCGAAAATGGTCGCCGAGGTGCGCCGTCAATTCACCGAGATCACCGGCCTCTTGCAGGGCAATGCCCAGCCGGATGTCGAGCGGTGTGTGGCGATTTCCACCCACGGCGCATTGCGCGAAATGCTCTTTCCCGGTGCGCTGGCCATAGTCGCGCCGATTGCAATGGGCTTCATCGCCGGGCCCGAAGCGTTGGGCGGACTGCTGGCGGGAGCGACCGTAGCCGGTGTGCTGATGGCGCTGTTTATGGCGAATGCCGGCGGTGCGTGGGATAACGCCAAGAAATACATCGAAAGCGGTGCGCACGGCGGCAAGGGCTCCCCCGCCCACAAGGCGGCGGTTGTCGGCGATACCGTGGGCGACCCCTTCAAGGATACCTCCGGGCCTTCGATGAACATTCTCATTAAGCTCATGGCTATCGTCGCGCTGGTGCTCGCTCCGCTGATCCGGTAATCTACTTCAGATACGCAAATGAATCGGGCAGTCATTATTGACTGCCCGATTTTTTACTTGCTACAATCGCTGATAAAGCGCAGCCCCATGCCATCGAGTTCTGAATGACTTCCGAAATTCGTACCGCTCTTTGAACCACTCCTCATAAACCATATCCTCGACTCCCGGCATTGCCGGATCCTGAAAGAGGAGATAGTCCGGCCGGAAGTAATGAACGTACCACGCGAAATCCCGCGATCGCAGGTGTACGATTACTTCCGGAGTTACTAATCCGGCCCCGTCAATCACCGTACCCTTTTCATAGTGAAAACGAAGCACTCCGATGCAATTCGTTCCCACAGAGGAACCGAGATCGGCATTATTATTTAGCCACTCGGCGGCATTCCGATAGTTCTCTTCAGGAGCCGATTTCGGCTGTTTCATCCCGATGATCGGAAATATAAATCCCACGGCAATTAGCGTCGTATAGATCAACGGAATGAGTAACTTGTGAGGGACTTGAAGTTGTATCAACCGGTTGTCGACTTCAACGATTGGTAAAGCGATGATCAGTGTCATACTTAAGGCCAAGGGAGCGTAATACCATTCATAAGCCGGTGCTTGCAGAATGAATCCATACACGATCAGGTATAGTGTATTCCAGAACAGGATAATCTGAAAGACCGGATGCTGGAAAAGACTCCATTGTTTCCATCGCATTATTGCTACAGCCACACCTAACGATAGTATCACTACAGCTATTTGTGCGATTGTACTGCCGCCAAACCACGCATTTCCGGAAGTTAAACCGATGATGAAGACCGGACCCGGACCCCACAATCCGATTTTCGGTTGGATCAGTTTTGCTTCGAATGTTGAAGGTAGTAAACCACCAAAATAGAATCCACTGAACACCAGCCAAGTCGCGATGGGAACAATAAAAAGAGCGAGCATTCCTAATGTGGGGAAGCGGCGATAGCGGACGACATCATAGACTGCCAACACAATGGCTAATAAAAGCATATCCGGTCGCGCCAAGGCCGCCAGCGAAACGATTAATGCCGCCGATCTCAAGCGATGTTGGGAATAATAAAACAGCGAGATTATCCCCAGCATCATCGCCAAGTACATTTCCATTCCCACCGCCTGCGGCAACAACGGACTGGTCAATAGTATCAACGGCACCAAAAACGGAAAAAGCGAGCTGCGCTCGCTTTTAAAGGATAACATCAGAAACCAGCACATGCCTATCAGACTGACCGCTCCGATCACCTGACCGATCAGCGGAATTGTGATACCGGGAATGGATCGCGATATATACAAGAACAGTGCCAACAATAGTGTGTAAAGCGGCGAAGTTGTGGCATTGACTCGTTCATCGGGATTGAAAACGTATCCGTTTCCGTTCGCCAAGTTCTTCGCATACGAGTAAAAAATATGGGCGTCATCCGCCTGCATGAATTGATATCCATACAGCATTGCCGCCGCGATAATCGCACATGTAAAAATCGTGATTATTGACAGGTAGCGATGCTCCGGCATGGCTGATTTAATTCCTACGTCTGTTCTCCCGCCGGTGGAATCTCTCGCTCGAATACAATGAACAAAATACAGATGATCACAACCGCCCCGCCGATTAACGTCTGCACGGTCGGAAACTCGTTGAAGAAAATCGCCGCCAGAATCGTTGCCCCGATCGGCTCGCCCAGAATCGAAGCATTCACCACAAAGGCTCGCAAATGGCCGATGGCATAGGTCAGCAAGGAATGCCCGACCAGTGTCGGCAACAATCCCAGCAGGATCAAGCCCAGCCAGGTCTTGTCGGAATAATCTCCCAGATTGGTTCCGAGAATGAGTCCCAATATTCCCAAAAAGATCGCCGATGAGACATTCACCACGACCATAAACGATACAATCGGCGTGCTCTGCCGCAGTTTGCGCGCCGCCAGTGAGTACAGCGAGGCCAAGATCGCCGCCGCCACCGCCAGCAGATTTCCCCACAATGCGCTTTCGGTCGGTTTGGAAAGCGTGATAATCGCCATTCCCACCAGCGCGCCTCCCAAAGCCAGAAAGGCTCGCAAGCTGACTCGTTCCCGAATTAACCATCCCCCCAACAATGCCGTCCAGACCGGTTGGGTACTGGTCAAAAAGGTCGAAGCCGCAATGGAAGTCAGACTGAGGCTGGTAATAAAACAGATTTGATGAACGGAGATGATCATCGTGGCTAAAGCAATCGTCCCGATCCGCGACCACGAAACCGACCGGAATTCCCGCCGATAAACCGGAAATAGAAAAACTCCCAGCAACGCGATCCCGGCGACCGCCGACCTCCAAAAGGCCGCCCCCATCGGCGGAGCCGCTGCATACCGGACAAAGATCGAGGCTGTCGAGACCGAAAGCACCGCCGGAAGAAGTGAAAAACGGGCGCGGGAAATGCTCATTTGATCCCGTGTTGTTTTTTATAGTCCAACCAATTCCGCTTAAGTTCAACAAAATGCTCAAAATCCGGCTGAAGCAGGAACGGGTTTTGCGTTTTCTCATCTCTAATGGTGGAGACCGGACGAACCCCCACATCATGCCCTGGATATACCTTCGTATCGTCAGGTAATTTCAAGAGTTTATCGTGAAGGGCAAGGTATTGTTGACGGGCCCCGGACCCGAAATCGGTTCCGCCCACTTTCTCGACAAACAGGGTATCTCCCGTGAAAACTGCGCCCGGAACATACAAACAAATGCTGTCGGGGGTGTGGCCGGGGGTATGAATCACTTGAATTGTGATTTCGCCGCAGGGTAGAGTCTGGCCGTCTTCCAAAGATACATCATGGGGCAGCATGGCTTCGGAATGTAAGGCAATCGGAGCCTCATAGTAGCCTTTCAGTTCCCGCGCCCCGGTCATATGATCCGAATGATAGTGGGTGCCGATGATCCATCGCAGTTTCAAAGATTCCGTATTGATCCATCCGACGAATCGTTGCGGGGCACCGGACGGATCAATCACAACGCATTCCTTGGATGTCTCATCGGTGATCAAATAGCCGAAATTGCGATCACCGGCCGTTAGGATTTGTTCGATACGCATAAACCATCAGTCATTTGTGTTTTGGCAATATACGAAAGGCGGCTTTCGGGCGCAAGCTTAAGCCGCCGGTATAGCCATCCACTCGGCTTGCAACTCGCTTAAATCTTTAGTACTTTGCTGTGGCCACAGGCGTTTGGACTACCAAACCGAAAGGCATTATGAAACGCTACATTCCCTTCATAATCGCGGTTTTCGCGTTTGCATCTGCAACAATCATCCATGCTCAGAGTCTTGAATTCCAGAGCATGCAAAATCTCCCCGGACGAACTTGCATCGCTGCGGTGGAAAACTATGTTTACACCGCCGGGAACAACCACTTTGCCATCGTAGATGTGACGCGTCCGGCGTCGCCCGTATTGCGGGGACAACTTACACCCAATGCGTCTACGATCAACGCGGTTGCGGTTGATGGAGACTATGCTTATTGCGCGGGCAATGCCACCGGATTGGTCGTCATTGATGTCTCCAATCCCGCCTCACCGGCTTGGACATCGGTTTTAACGACCGGCGCCCCCGCGCTTGGTGTGGCGGTTCACGATACGCTGGTGGCGGTGGCCGGTTCCAACGGTGTTACTCTGGTGGGCGTGCGCTCTACCGCCCACCCTCACTTCCTGACTCGCCACACGTCGGCGGCAACTTGGGTGGAATTCGATCCTTCGGGAACCTTAATTCACGTGGGTAGTAATCAAGGAGCGCGTTTGCTGCAAATCAATACCTCCGTATCCGGTGGAGATACGACCTTCTCCCTGCAGCAAACCCATACCTACGGCACCGAGCACATGACTCCGCTGGACTTGACTGCCTCCTACGTGGATGCCGCGAATCTGGCCACGTTGACAGTATTGAATCGGACGAACTATTCGCTGGCGGGAACCTATACCGCTCCCGCCGCCATTCGTGCGATTGCCGGCGGCAGCAATGTCAGTTTCTTGGGATTGGCCAATGCCGCCGTCTATTGCATTAACCAGCAGACCGCTTCGCCGCAATTTGCGATGGGCGTAACCACTCCCGGCGCACCGACGGGCGTGGCGATGGCATCCGGCGGCGGGTTATCTCTGGTGGTGGTTTCTCATAGCGTCGGAGTTTCAATCTATTCCTATATTCCGTTGTCGTCATCGGAAACTCCAACTCATGCTGTTCCCGATAATATCACGCTGTCGGCCTATCCTAATCCGTTCAACTCGGCGGTTACGGTGCAAATGACTATTCCGCGTGACGGAGTATACACGCTTGCGATCACCGATCTGCTCGGTCGCTTGGTTTCTACTGAAGAATTGACACTGTCCGGATCAACTTCGCACCGACTGGATTTTTCGAATCACACCGCCGGAGTCTATCTGGCGCGCTTAAGCGGTACGACCGGCACCCAGTGTATTAAACTACTCTATTTGCCCTAATGAAGTTTCTGCATCTCCTCGTTGAAGCGCTGCTCTATTATGTGGCGTGCATGCTGGTCGCCCGCAAGCGCGAAGAAGCGCCCGGTCTGATACGGGTCTTGATCACCGTGATCATTCTGGCGTTCATCTCCGGCGGCGTGCACAACGTCATCGGCCATTTCTGGCTATCCAATGCCATCGTCTTCGTGATAAACTTCTTTGTACTCTGGATTGGTCTGGGCATCGGCTTCTTCCGCACGATCTTGGCGGCGATCATTGTCATCGTGCTGCGTATGCTCCTCGAACAAGTGTTTTGAGCGATCTGCCTGCATTCTTCTTGCCCGTCTTTACCGATCAATCATCCGTGATACCTATCCTTATGCTGAACCGCTGTCGAATTTTCTTCATTCTCGTTCTATTTCCGTTGGCATCGCTGGCGGCTGATCAACCGTGGCTCCTCGCATTTCCGGAAATCGCTCATGATTCCCGCTATGTGTATTTTCTGGGACCGAAATGGACGGCGATCTATTTATCGCCCACCGCTTCACTGACCACGATTCCCCGCGACTCACTGCAAACTCCACCGCCGGAAGTGCCGTCCGCCACCGCCGAGTTGTGGAATATCGTCTATCAATGCAACGGCAACCGGCTCCATTCCTCGGAAGCTTTTGGTCGCGACAGTGCCCGCGTTCTGCCACCACCGACTCGTGATGCGATTCAATGTCTACCCCTTCGAGCCGGACCGCTTCCCAATCCGCTGGATTTGGTTGAAGTGATCGGCCCCCTGAAATCGCGCTACGAAAAGGTGTGGTTCGGTCTGCAATTGACTGATCCGGCCACCAACGCATCGGTCGGCGGAGTCGGTTGGTTCGATGCCGCCCTCGATCGTTTCGGTCGTCTGTATACTCCGTCCCTCGCCGGTTTTCGTCCGAGCTGGATCGGTGCGCGCAGCGATTCGATCTATGTTCTCTTTGACAAATACCGCGATACCGTTCAGGTAGCTTCGCGCTTGGTCGCTGTTTCCGCCGCCAATGGCGGAATGAATGAGATTAACTGGCAGGCGGAGGGCATTCTTGGAAATACAATCATCGCCGCCGCCCAATGGGGCGACACCCTGCTATTTTCCACCGAACGCGCCATTGCCTTGTGGAAACCGCGCAGTCAACCTCAAGTGTGGGAGTCCCGGGCCTACGCCGCGCCGCAAAGCTGCTGGATCTATCTCAAAACTTTCCCCGACGATAATCCCGACCACGGCGAGTTGGTGAAATTCATGGTCTTGAAATCCAACACTCCCGCCGACGTTCGCGCGAAAGTCGGCGGTTGGTATCAAATCATTGCCCCGGTCGGCATTGAAGGCTATGTCAATCGCGACGATTGGGGTCGGCATGCGGGAATCTGGTCGCGCTGGCGATGGGGGTGTGATGAACCGTGTTTTGCCCGCATCACTGTTCCCATGCGGGGTGAAATGGAAGTCGGCGATTTCATGAATGTGAAACTCACCTATTTGGATTTCGACAACAACGGTGTCAAGGTCGGATTTCGCGCAGCCTGGGCTCGCGAGGAAGATCTCGCTCCGGTGATGATGATTCCGATTGATGACAGGGATATGGAATGATGAAAAGAATCGTGCTCGGAGCTTCGTGCCTGACTACGCTTGTTGTTCTTTTGTGCCTCGCGGCTTCTTCCGTTTTTGCTCAGACCTCAGAATCCGCGGTTACCATTGCGGGAAATCTGGACAGTCTGAAAAACGCGGCTCAGACGGCTTTGGACAACTCCCAAGCTGAAGAATTATATGTATTTGCGCCCAAGAGTTATCGCCGGGCAAAGGATTCCTTTGCCGAAGCATTGCGGCTGTTGGATACGGGCCGCGAATCCGATCTCGCTGCGATTAAACTTCGGCTGTCTTTGGATGCTCTAACCGATGCCCGCCGCGCCGCCGCCGGTGTACGCAAAGTTTACGGACCGCTTCTGCTCGAACGCCGACAGGCACGTTCGTCCGGAGCGGACACGTTAGCCTTCGATGCATGGCGCCGCGCCGAAGATCAGTTCCGCGAGAATCTCCGGCAATACGAACGCGACCCGGCATCAGTTACCGCTTCCGGAATGGAAGATATCGCCGGAACCTATCGCGCTGCCCGTCGTGAAGCGTTGCGGACGCAATTGCTCGGCGATGCCCGCGCGCGGCTGCGGGAAGTCGAGCAGCGCGGCGGAGATAAAATCGTTCCGACGCTGCTGCTGCGGATCCATCAAGCGATCAGCCGTGCCGAGGCGCAATTAGCGCAGGAAAATATTGAATCCGCCCGGTTGAATGCCGACGAAGCGCTGGCATGGGCGGATCATGCCCGCGCGATGATTCTCTATATCGAGCAGGCTCAAAAAGCGAAAACTCCGTGGGAGGCCGCGTTGCTTCCCTACGATGATATGCTGCTGGTTATTGCTTCGTATTTGGACGGCACGTTGGATTTGTCGGAAGGCGGTTCTGCCAGCGGTCCGCAACTGATTGCACTGATTGATGCGCAATCCGATTCATTAAAAACGGTTATTGCCGCCCAGGATTCGCTGCACACCGCGCTGGAAGATTCCATCGAAGTGCTGCAGTCGTTGCTGACGGAGGCGCAGAACCGTATTGCCGATCTGGAGGGCGGCTCGGCTGATTCCGATTCCGGCGACACGTCCATGTCTCCCGATGAGCTGGCCCGTCGCATCACTCGCGCTCAGGAGGCTTTCAAACCCGGCGAAGCCATCGTCGTCCAAAATCCCGATGGCACCGTCGTGATCCGGCTTACCGACCTTCAATTCGCGACCGGTGCAACTAAACTGAATAAAATCCATCAAAGAATATTAGAACGAGCCATTGTCGCCATCGCGCAGTTCAAAAACGCTAAGGTGCGGGTGGAGGGCCACACGGATAATTCCGGCGGTGCGGATATCAATGAAATGCTGTCCCATTCCCGTGCCCAACAAGTTGCCGATTTTATCGCCAAGCGAATGCGGCTTCCCGACGAACAAATCGAATCCGTCGGTTTGGGTGAGACTCAACCCATCGCCTCCAACGAAACCGCCGACGGCCGCGCACGCAATCGCCGCATTGATATCGTGCTCACGCTTCCTTAGTTCATTGATTCTTGAGGTAATACTATGATTCCCGCCTATCGTATTTTTTCCATCGTTTTGCTGGCATTGTTCATCGCTCACGGAGCAATGGCGCAAGGAAACCGTTCCGACCTTCCCAACTATGGAGACGGCAGTCAAGCCTTAACCGCTACTCCGGGAACTCAAGGAGGCGCAGCGGCCGGTTTCTGGAATCCGGCCGCGTGGGCGGCGATGCGGGAATTTGAAGCCAGTTTTCTCTGGAATGACAATAATATCACTTCCAAACGAATGGATAATTGGGCGTTGTTCACCGGGGGACACGGAATCGGCTTTGCCATGCGCCACAATACCTATCGCTACGAGGATACGCAGGCATACCATGTCAATGATTACCAGTTGGCTTTATCCGGCGGAGACCGCGATGATTATTGGGGCGTGGCTTACAACTGGTCCAAAGGCGACACTCGCGGGCTAAAGCGCGACAGCTATTTCACGCTCTCCAATATCTACCGTCCCTATCGTTTCTTATCCATCGGCAATGCCGCCTCGCTGGCGCTACATGGCGATTATCGCGGCATCAGCGATGTCGGTCTGCGTCCCTTTAGCAATCATCGCGTGACGTTTTTCGGCGATGCCGCCTATGGTCGTTATGATAATTTCAATTCGCTGCAGTGGGGAGTCGGGCTGGAAGTACGGCCCTTCGATGGAATCCGACTCGCCGCGAAAATGTCAAAGCCATTGGGACAATATCAGGATAAAATCTATTCCATCAGCATGGGCATCTCCGTGGACGGCACGGGCTTCCACGTGATTCCGCACTATGATAAGGATTCGGAACGTATCTCCACCAGCTATCTCATCCGCGTCGGATCGCAGGAACCCACCTTCAATCCGCGCCGGTTGATCAATCCCGATCCGCAATTGGTTACGGTCTCCATGAAGGGACAATTGGGATACCGCAAGGCGCGTTGGTTCGACCGCGACCGCATGGCGCTGCTCGATATGATCGAACTCATTGAGAACGCCAAAAACGATCCGGCCATCGAAGGCATTGCCTTCAATCTCTCCGGAATGTATGCGCCCCGCGAACTGCTGTGGGAAGTGCGGGAAAAGCTTAAAGAGTTCAAGGCGGAAGGAAAGATTGTCTACATGTACGCGGATCGTCTCGGCATGGAGTCCTACTACTTCGCCACCGTCGCCGATTACTTGTGGATGGATCCCTCCGGCGGAGTCATGCTGCCCGGTTATGTGGCCGGTCGCACGTTCTGGAAAGGCTTCTTCGAAAAGATCGGACTCGGCGCGGAAGAGTGGCGGTATTTCACCTATAAATCCGCCTTCGAATCTTTCTCCCGCAAGGAAATGTCCGAAGCGGATCGCGAACAGCGTTTAGCCTTGATTACCGATTTCTATGATGAGTGGCAAACCACCGTTTCCGAATCGCGCAACGTTGCTCCGGATATGCTCCGCTCCAGTCTGGATTCGACCGTGATCTTCCTGCCGGAGGAAGCGCTGGCTGCCGGATTGATTGATTCCATTGCCAATTGGGATGACGTCAAAGAACTCGTGGAAGGAATTACCGGCGAAGAGCCGGAATTGATCAGCGCGAAAGACGTGGAAGCCGACGAATATGCCGATCCCTACTGGGGCGAACCGCCGAAAATCGCCATCGTCTATGCCATTGGCGAGTGCGACATGGACAGCGGTATTCGCGGTCGTTACACCTCGCGGGTGTTGCGTAAGCTGGCCAAGCGCAGCGACGTGAAAGCCGTAGTGCTGCGGGCTGATTCTCCCGGCGGCGATGCTTTGCCGTCCGACTTGGTGGCGCGGCAGATGACCACGGTTTCCAGTAAAAAACCGATGATCGTTTCGCAGGGCAGTCTGGCCGCTTCCGGCGGGTACTGGATCAGCATGAACGGCGACCGGATTTTCGCTTCGCCCTATACGCTCACCGGCTCCATCGGCGTCATCGGCGGCTGGGTGTGGAATAACGGATTCTCGGACAAGACCGGCTTCTCCTATGATCACGTGCAAATCGGCGAGCATGCCGATCTGTCGCGCGGCGTTACGCTGCCCTTGATCGGCGTCACCATTCCCGACCGCAATCTTAGTATGCCCGAAAAGCAGCGCGTCGAAAAACTGCTGAAGGCTTACTACAAAGATTTCACCGGCAAGGTGGCGATGGGGCGCGGCTTGGAAGAGAGCTACGTGGATTCCATCGGTCAAGGTCGGGTGTGGTCCGGCACGCGCGCGCTGGAATTGGGGTTGGTGGACGAAATCGGCGGCTTGGATCGCGCCGTGACCTATGCTCGCGCTGCCGCGAAGCTTCCCACCAAAGGTCGCACCGTTGAGATCATCGAGTTCCCGCGTCGCAGTTGGGTCAATCCCGGCGATTTTATGTCGTCGCCGTCTCCCATCAGCGAGTTCGCCCGCTGGCTGGGCTTGAAGGAAGCTCCGGCCAATTTGGCGGACGATTACGAGCTGTCCTTCTATAAACGGATCAGCGCTAATCCGGGAGTTCCGCTCTATATGGTCGCCCCCGCCGACATTCCGGCAGAGGATAAGTAGTCGGCAGGTGAATTTGGCTAACCTTCCAATTATTTGTTTATAATTGGCATAGCCGGATTGCCGAGTCAGTCCTCCGGCTTGACTTGGATTGAATATTTTAATAAATTAAGTGTCTTATTTGGATCGTTGAACGGAAGGACAGTACCATTTCCGCCAAAGCAAAACAAAAGGGTCCCGTCAAGGCCGCCGACAAGCCGCGGGAAGCGGAACGGACGGCGCCGCGTTTTACGGTTCCTTTCACGCGCAAAAACTACATTGCGTTCGCCGTCGGGTTGGCGCTGGTGGTCTTCGGGTACGTTTTCTTATCCCAGCCGCCCGCCGAGGGCTTCTTGAGTCTTACGCTGGCGCCGATCATGCTTGTGATTGGCTACTGCGTGGTCTTTCCTTATGCGATTATGGCTCGCGACAAGAAATCCGAGCCGACGGTCGCACCCAAGGGCGATTAGCTCAGCTGGTCCAGAGCGCCTGCTTTACACGCAGGATGTCGGCGGTTCGAATCCGTCATCGCCCACCATACGGGCGGCGAGCCGCCTGTTGGTTTGACTTTTTAAGTTTAAGTTTTCTCGTTTGTCGGGGTCGTAGTTCAGTTGGTTAGAACGCCAGCCTGTCACGTTGGAGGTCGCGGGTTCGAGCCCCGTCGGCCCCGCCAAAGTTATAACGGTCAGAGTCTACTCTGACCGTTTTTCTTTTCCGCCGTGGCGGGTCTTGATCGCGGCGGCGAATCCCCAGATTCGCCCCGTCTTTGCCGAGGCTCCCGTCCCCGGGTGCCCGGAATGTCTTACTCGTCGAGGAGGGGGTAGCTTTCCCCCTGCTTCAGCGGGGGGATGCAAGGGGGGTATCTGGTCTCCCTCCGTTCACGGGGGGACGGAAGGGGGGGTCTTCTTTCAGCGTTTCAGCCTTTTCTTCTCGCGGGGGGATCAAAGGGTGGTGATTCTCGAGGCTCCCGTCCCCGGGTGCCCGGAATGCCTTTGTCGCCGTGGCGGGTCCGTGACCCGACCGGCGAAATGCGGGTCTCCCCCGACCTGAAAGCGGAATGAATATGGAGATCAGCGGGAGTGGTTTCCGTCACTCCCCTTCCGGGCAGATCGGGGATCTGCCTCGGCGATCAGATCAAATGCGTGAAGGGGTGACTCGGGAGAGTCACCACAGGGGCTAACGGCGATTTCAGTATTTAACATCAACGGCCAGAGCATCATGCTCTGGCCGTTGTTCGTTTCGTAATCCTCATTTGTGAAGGCGGCGGCGCTATCCCTTCAAAGCCTTGCGCACGCCGTCCGCGTAGGCGGGATCGGCCTTCTGAAAATGACCGAGCTGCCGTTCGATGATGTCCTGCGGCACTCCGCCCATCGCCTTAGCGATAGCGCGATGCAGCCGTTCCCGTTCCGCCGCCGAGAACAACCGATAAAGATTGCCCGGCTGCGTGTAGTCGTCGTTGCCGTCCCGATGATTGTAGCGGTCCGCGTCTCCCGAAATCCGCAGCGGCGGTTCGTTCAAACTTGGATCATCCTGCGGACCGCCGAAGCTGTTGGGCTCATAATTCACCGCGCCCCCGCCATTTCCGTCGAAGCGCATGGTGCCGTCTTTGTAGTAGGTATGCACCGGGCAGCGGGCTTTGTTGACGGGCAGACTTTCGTAGTTGACGCCCAATCGATAACGGTGCGCATCGGCATAGGAAAAGATCCGCGCCTGCAGCATCTTATCCGGACTATGGCCGATCCCCGGTACGACATTGGCGGGCGAAAAGGCGGCCTGTTCCACTTCCGCAAAATAATTCTCCGGATTGCGGTTGAGTTCCATAATGCCGACTTCCATGAGCGGATAATCGCCGTGCGGCCAAACCTTCGTCAAATCGAAGGGATTGTAGGGCGTTTTTTCGGCGTCGGTTTCCGGCATGATTTGCACTTTGACCGTCCACTGCGGAAACTCTTTACGCTCGATGGCTTCGAATAAATCGCGCTGATGGCTTTCCCGGTCGGTGCCGATAATGCGCTCGGCCTCCTCATCCGTCAGATTCTGGATGCCCTGCCGCGTCTTGAAATGAAACTTCACCCAGTAGCGCTTTCGATCCGCGCTGATGAAACTGTAGGTATGGCTGCCGTAGCCGTGCACGTGCCGGTAGCTTTTCGGCAAACCGCGATCCGAAAACAGAATTGTTATCTGGTGCAGACTCTCGGGCGAAAGCGACCAGAAATCCCACATCGCCTTATTGCAGCGCAGGTTGGTTTTCGGGTCGCGCTTCTGCGTGTGGATGAAATCGGGAAACTTGTACGGATCCCGAATGAAGAACACGGGCGTGTTGTTGCCGACCAAATCCCAATTGCCTTCTTCCGTATAGAACTTGATCGCAAATCCGCGCACATCCCGTTCCGCGTCGGCGGCGCCGCGCTCCCCGGCCACCGTCGAAAAACGCAGAAAGCACTCGGTTTTCTGGCCGATGCCCGCGAAGATTTTCGCCCGGGTATACTTGCTGATGTCATGGGTAACCGTGAACGTGCCGTAAGCGCCCGAACCCTTAGCGTGGACCACGCGTTCGGGAATCCGCTCCCGATTGAAGTGCGCATGTTTCTCCATCAACAGCCAATCTTGCACCAGCAGCGGTCCGCGTGGACCCGCCGTCAATGAGTTTTGAGTATCGGCGGCAGGAATCCCCGCGGCCGACGTCAGCTTGTTTCTCTTCATGGCGGTCTCCGTTTATAGCGAATAACGGGTATAACGATTGTTCGATCCCCCGGAGAAATCACCGCTAAACCATATATTCTTCAGAAGCATATAATGAAATAAATGATCTTGCTATAACATCGTGAATTTCTGCATCGTTGTCAAGTGCTCACCCTTACCCACAATTAATCTCCCGGTTTTCGTTCGCTTGTTACGGTACCGCAGGGAGAGCGGCAACTGCGAATTCTGTTTTACGAACGAATATAGGCAGTCGGAGACCGCCATTAGTCTAGGTGGGGTTTCATCCTTCATCCCTCATCCTTTCTCGCTTAATCTCTGCGCGCTCTTCTTCACCGCGCGCAGATATGTTCCCCCGCTTTCAAAGCAGGTGCAACCTTCCGCCTCGTTCCGGATTCCAACTGATAAATCCTCCGTTGGTTTAACCTCCGGGACTCCCTATGTCTTCTGTTTTAAATTGTTTAAAAATCAGCATCGGGATTAGCCTCCTGCTGCTGGCTTGCGCGTCCGCCTCCGCCCAGCCTCCGCAACCCCCCGTGACCGCCGCGCAAAAAACCGCCATCGTGGACAGCGCCGCCCGCATCTACATCGAGCAATACGTTTTCCCTGACGTGGGCAAAAAGATGGCTGACCGCATCCGCAAGCAGAACAAGCAGGGCGCGTACAAGGACATCACTCTGCTGAGAGAATTCACCGAGCGATTGACCGAAGACCTGCGCTCCGTCTCCCACGATCTGCACATCCGCATGCTGGTCGCGCCGCCCGAACCGCAAGGGGAAGCCCCCGAAGATTCGGTAGCCCAGCATGAGCGCGAAGTTGCAAACGCCCGCCGCTTCAATTTCGGTTTCCAAAAAGTGGAATGCATGCGCGGCAATATCGGCTACCTCAAATTGAACCAGTTCTATGCGGCGGAAGACGCCGGAGCGACGGCCATCGCCGCCATGAATTTCCTCGGCCACTGCGATGCGTTGATCTTCGATCTCCGCGACAACGGCGGCGGCGATCCGTCCATGATTCAATTGCTCACGAGTTATCTATACGAGGAACCGAAATTCCTCAACATGTTCGAAGTCCGCGATCAGGAACGACCCGATCAGTTTTGGTCGCTGGCTTACGTGCCCGGTCCGCGGCTGCCGCGCGTGCCCGTTTTTGTATTGACCAGCGATAACACCTTCTCCGGAGCCGAGGAATTCTCCTATAATCTGAAAAACCTCAAACGCGCTACGATCGTCGGCGATACCACCGGCGGCGGTGCGCACCCGTGCAACTTCATCCCCATTCGCAGTCTGGGCGTGGCCGCTATTGTACCTTACGGCCGTGCCGTAAATCCAATCACTGGTACCAATTGGGAAGGCACCGGCGTGTACCCCGATATCGTTGTCCCGCAGGAGCAGGCGCTCGATGTCGCTCACTTGGAGGCGCTGAAGCCGCTCTATGAAAAAGAAACCGATCCCATGCTGAAGAACGCGTTGGAATGGTTGGTGGTCGGTCTCGAAGCGAAGCTCCGTCCCGTACAGCTATCTCCCTATGAACTGCAGCCGTTCGTCGGCACCTACGGCCCGCGCGTCATTACTCTCGAAAACGATACGCTGTATTATCAGCGCGGCGAGAATGCCAAACATCGCTTGATTCCGTTCGGGAAAAATATCTTCGGGATGGATGACTTGGACTACTTCCGCGTTAAATTCACCGCCGATGCATCCGGCCAAATCACCGAAATCATCGGCTGCTACGATAACGGCATGACCGACCGGAACGCTCGCGATCAATAGCTTCATCCTTGACAGAGATATTTCTTTGTCGTAGATTGACGATGATACGACTATCTCAGATCCGGGAGATCCCATGAAGAACCTTCGGCTTGCCGCTTTGCTATCGGTTTTGATCATTGGCTTTGCGGCACACCTTCACGCCGGCGACAAGCCCGCCCAGCTGGCGCTCTGGAATCCAGTGCAGCTTTTCGGTGCGGATCAATCCATTACCGGTCTGCGGTTGAGCATTCTCTATGGCGAAAACGCCAACCTGACCGGCGTAGATTGCGGCTTGGTCAACTACACCGGCGGCAATCAGATCGGATTGCAATTCGGCGCGGCGGGAATCGTCAAGGGGGATGCATCCGGGCTGCAATACGGGATTCTGAATATCGCGGGCACCATGAGCGGTATGCAAGCCGGACTGATCGGCATCTCCGGCGATTTCGAGGGCGCGCAGATGGCCGCGCTGAATTTCACCGGCACCGCCACCGGATTGCAACTGGGCGGGATCAATGCATCGGGCGATGCCGAAGGCATCCACTTCGGCGGTTTGAATTTCACGGGCACCATGAACGGAATTCAGATCGGCGTTATCAACGCGACGGGCACTTTGGAAGGTCTGCAGTTGGGACTCTTCAATGCCACGGGACAAGCGCACGGTCTGCAGTTCGGCCTTATCAATCGCATCGAAAAAGGCGGCTGGCTGCCCATCTGTCTGATTATCAACGGCTCCTCCGGGAAGAGCAAATAACCATAGCCCCTTCTCCCTTCCCGATTCCTTGTCCAAATTCCGGTTGCATCTGACTGCGGCATTGAACATCTTATGTCATGCCGCGGTTATCCCATGATGCCAAACTGAAAGCCTTCTACGAGCGCAACCAAGCCTATGCCGGGTTGTTCTATATCGGCGTGAAAACCACCGGGATTTTCTGTCGTACAGGCTGTACCGCTCGCGCTCCCAAACCGGAAAATATCCAATTCTTCGACACCGCCAAGGAAGCGCTCGATGCCGGCTTCCGTCCCTGTAAAGTCTGTCGACCCCTCGAATGCGTCGGCGAAACTCCGCCGGAAATCCGCAGCCTGTTGGACGAAGTTCACGGCTCGCCCGCTTCCCGCATCTCGGATGGCGAGTTGCGTTCCCGCGGAATTCCCCCGGCTACGATTCGCCGCTGGTTCAAGAAACATCACGGCATTACTTTTCAGGCTTATCAGCGATATATCAAGATCGGCACCGCCGTCAAAAAACTGCAAACCGGTGAACGCGTCACCGACGTCGCTCTCGAAAACTACGATTCCCTAAGCGGCTTTCAGGATTCCTTCAAGAATGCTCTGGGAGTGTCGCCTGCACAAAGTGCGGGTAAGACCGTGATTCTCGTGACTCGCATTCCCACTCCCCTCGGTCTGATGATGGCGGCGACCGTGAATGACGAACTCTGCCTGCTGGAATTCTGCGACCGCCGCATGCTCGCCACCGAACTCGATCAGATCCAATCCCTCACGAAGGGGGTGCTCATTGCCGGGCATTGCGCGCTGTTCGATGAACTGCGGCGGCAGTTGGCGGACTATTTCGTAGGCACCCTCACGCAATTCACAGTACCGATGATGTTTCTCGGTACACCGTTTCAGCAATCCGTTTGGCGAGCGTTAGTCACTATTCCTTACGGCAAGACTCGTTCGTATAAACAGCAAGCGGAGATGATCGGCCAGCCCGATGCCGTACGCGCCGTAGCTCGTGCCAACGGCCAGAACCGCATCTCGATCATCATCCCCTGTCACCGCGTAATCGGATCCGATGGCGGACTTACCGGCTACGGCGGCGGGTTGGAACGAAAAGCTTGGCTGCTCAACCACGAGCGGGAACACGAACCCTTCGGCACCCACCAAACCTCTTTTCTCCACTCCTAAACTTCCGTTGTTCAATGTAAGTTATTGTATTTATTATTTAGACATTCGGATGAATCTTGAATCTGGATACGTAAGTCAGGATCAATTCCCCTAATTCGGCGTTTAATGAATATCTGACAACAATCGTCATATTCAAATCATCGAGAGGATAAGATGGCTGACAAGAAGATTATTGCCGTAACCGGAGCAACCGGAGCCCAGGGTGGTGGTTTAGTGCGGGCGATTCTGGAAGACAAGAGCGGTGAGTTCACCGTGCGCGCGTTGACCCGTGATGTCCATTCCGAAAAAGCGAAAGCCTTGCAAGCGCTCGGCGCTGAAATGGTGGCCGCTAATGTGGACGATGTCGAGAGCCTGAAGCATGCCTTTTCGGGCGCCTACGGTGCGTTTTGCGTCACGTTTTTCTGGGAACATTTCTCGCCGGAAAAAGAACTGACCGAAGCCAGCAACATGGCGGAAGCCGCGAAAGCTGCCGGAGTGCAGCATGTGATTTGGTCCACTCTTGAAGACACCCGCAAGTGGGTACCGCTAAGTGATACTCGTATGCCCACCTTGCAGAACAAGTACAAGGTCCCACACTTCGACGGCAAGGGCGAAGCGAATCAAGCATTCATTCGCTTAGGCGTGCCCACGACGTTTTTGCATACGTCGTTCTACTGGGACAACTTCATTTATTTCGGAATGGGACCCAAGCCGGGACCGGACGGTACACTTACAATAACAATGCCCATGGGCGATAAAAAATTGCCCGGCATCGCTGCCGAAGATATCGGCAAGTGTGCCTACGGCATTTTCAAGAACGGTGATAAATACATCGGGAAGAGTGTGGGCATCGCCGGCGGGCACTTGACGGGATCGCAGATGGCTTCCGCGTTTTCGAAGACCTTGGGCAAGGATGTGCGCTATAATGCCGTGCCGCCGGAAGTCTATCGCAGTTTCGGTTTCCCCGGCGCGGACGATTTGGGAAACATGTTCCAGTTCAAGCGTGATTTCGAACAGGAGTTCTGCGGCGCACGTGATCTGAGCTTCTCACGTTCCTTGAACCCATCATTACAAACTTTCGAAAACTGGTTGTCGCACAACGCGGAACGCATTCCCCTCGAATAGCACGTTCGCCTAACGGGCTTGCTGTTCTGACCGGAATATCTTTCGCCGCGCGAGGTGTCCTTGCCCCGCGCGCTTGTTTTTCTCCGTAGAGTAAAGCGTGTGTGCTAAATATGTTTGTCGGGTGAGTCCGCAGATTGACCAGCAGTATGCGGATTTCCACTGCTTCAGCATGGGACCAGGCGAAACCGTTATTTTTCATTCCTTGTCATATTCAGCTTGACTTTCTCCAAATATTTTTGTACATTTGTTCAGCATGATTGGATTTCATCTATTCCGACCGCGTCGTCGGTTTTTTCGTCTAATGGCATTAATATTATTGGGTAATCGAGTTCGTTTGGTCAAAAAATATTTCCCCGCTTTCACTGGAATTCATCGTTACTCATGCACTACATTATCGGCTCTATTGAAACATTCCGCCCGTATACCAATCCCATAACATAGCGCCTGTCACCCGTGCGGCCCGGCTGTTTCCCGCCGCCGTCATTCCCCGTTGTGACTCATTTCGCCAATCGCTATATTCCAGAGTTCAACTTCTCCTGCAACCCATCAATTCGGAGGCTCCGGTGATGCATTTTCGCTATGTGTTTGTCCTGATTTTAACCGCTGTGCTGTGCTCGCAGGCTGTGGCAACTCGTCCGAAGTATGATCGCCTCCAGCCCCCTCCGCCGAAAGCGGACTGGGTGACACCGTCCCCCTTAACTCCCGTGATCAATCCCGATCGCATGGTCCCGCGCGCGAGCCTCGATGATCCCATCGGCCCGGTGGACACCGCCGGAACGACGTGGTACGACGAACAACAGTATACCACCCAAGGCAAACAAATCGCCGTGGATCCCTTCGGCTTCGTTCACCATGTGTGGACCAAGAGCCTCGGTTCCGATCAGGCCCAGCGGCATATTCAATACAATGTCTGGAGCAATGATGACGGCTCCTTCATTCTCCCCGATGCCAGCCGTCCCGTCGGCGTGACCGTAGATAACGCCATCCGCGCCGGCTACGTCAACGTCTGTGTGAACCGCGACGGCTTCGCCTTCCCCGCGTTTCATCAAACGGCGCAAGGCGCCACCGCGCCCCACTCCGTCGTCGGCATTGACGTTTCTCCCGGTCTCGGCGGATTTACCATCAACGAGATTCCCTTCCCCGAAGATCGCCGCATTATCTATCCCAAAATCGTCGCCGATATCACGGATCATCTGCACTGCACCGCCACCCACGGGCTACCCAATAATTTCGGTTTCTACGCGCGCGGCACGGCCTATTATACGGACGGCTTCGGCGACAGCACCAATTGGGGACAGGGCTTTCTCCCCATGGATTCCACCTACTGGCTGACCCGCGATATCGCCGCTTCGTTCCACAGCAATCGCATCGCCACCGTATGGCTGTTCTACGACTATCGCGGTGACATCGGCAACAACGTTTACCTGCGTACCTCCGACGACGGCGGCGTGACCTGGAACGATCCCATCAACATCACCAACTTCACGCCCATTGATACCAACTGCGTGAGCAGCGGCGGCGATGTCGTCACCTGCAACATGGATACGTTGCGCCCCGCCTACGATGTCACCGTGGCATTTGATCAGAACGATGTCATCCACGTTGTCTTCACGACCCGCGGTGTATTCTATTGGGACGAAACCGGTGAAGTCGGCCCGTGGATTCACAACGATTGCGCCAGCATGCTTTGGCACTGGGACGAGCAGAATCAGGAATTCAACATCGTCGCCGATCATTACTACGGCACACTGAATTATAACTATGGTCTGGCCCAGGTCATTTGTCAGCGGCCCAATCTGGCGGTGGACACCACCAATAACTTCCTCTATTGCTCCTATCAGCTCTACGACACCAATCAATACAGCGAAGCGGGCTACTTGCAGTCCGATGCATGGGTCACGGTCTCCATGGACGGTGGCCGCACATGGGCCCTCAGCACCAACGTCACCAATACCAACGGCGGACAAAACGCCATCGCCGGCAGTTGCCGCTCCGAACGCGATATCAGCGTTGCGCAGTTCGTGACCAACGGTACGCTCCATATGCAGTATCAGTTGGATCTCGATGCCGGGACCGGCATCAATTCCACTTCCGAAGGGTCCATCACTCTCAATCCCATCATGTACCAGCGCATCCCTGTGAACCAGATTCCCACGCGCCCGTACCTCAATCCCTATCGCGCGCTGCGCTACGACTCCACCGGCTATCCCTTCGACTTGGATACCACGTTGGCGGTCAACGACTATCCGCGCTTGGCTCCCGGCGAATTCGCGCTCTATCAGAACTATCCCAATCCCTTTAATCCGGGCACCAGCATTCAGTTCGATCTGGCCGCCGACATGCGCGCCAACTTGCGGGTATTCGATGTGCTGGGTCGCGAAGTTGCTTTGCTCTACAACAACGCGCTGCTGACCGCTGGAACTCACATCGTCGAATTCGATGCTTCGCATTTGGCGTCGGGTGTCTACTTCTGCCGTCTGGAGACCGCCAACCGCACCCAAACCCGCAAGATGATTCTCATGCGCTAAGCGCCGTCAGATTTGCCGCAATGGAAAGGCGGTCAACCGAAATTCGGTTGACCGCCTCCTGCATTCTCCTGTAGAATTGTTCGTTAGTTGTTGACTCTGCGACCGATGATATAGCGGCTGAAATGGTCGGTCCACGCTATATACTGCCGAGCATTCTCATCGACATAGCCCCAGTACGGTACCAGTTGGCCGTTGTCGTCGAGATAGAACATCTGAATTTGCCACCACTGCATTCCCGGAGGCAGCTGTACGTACCGCAAGTCAATCCAGATCTTCACGTGGCCGTTGAAGCGATAGGGATGCGGATAGAAATCCACGATCGCATAGCCCGGATTCGGCGTAGATACCGTCACCGTGCGATCCTCCCATAGCTGCCACGCCCCGATCTGTACTCCGCTATTGTTATTCTCTACCGTACCGCCAATCGTACGGCGAATGAACCGCGACGTCTGATCGTCCAACACGGCGTGATAAGCCCGTTCATCCACTTTCAACACTTCGAAACCGGGAATCAGAGTCTCAATCTGTTCATCGGTCCAAACCGGGAGGGGAGACTCCGCCGGTTGTGTAGTAATCGTTTCGTGATCCGGAGTGGACGAAGCCGTCGTTTGATTAAACTCGGTCGAACAACCGGTTATACCGAACATCATTATAACGCTGAAGACCAGTATCAGAACCATAGCGAAAGTTGTCTTCTTCATCGTTATTCTCCTTTAATTCATCTCTTGATCATCTCTCAGGCCATGTCTACGAACAGCAACACATATGCCAACTATAGTAAGACTGTTAGCGCAAGCTGTAATAGTTTATAATTACTGTTGTTAATTGAAGTCTTAAGGACAGGATTTCAAATCACCAGGTTACTTAAATCAAAGTGAGTTTGGTTGATTTGACGATGAGCACCAACCGGATGGTTGAAAAGACGCAACGTAGGGTTTCCTCGTCCGTCATCCAACCGGCCGCACACCTGAAACAAAGTTCCTTCTGCTCACTCACAGTTAATAGATAAACCGTTGGCATTTAATACTTGCATATCCTAAATCCAACCTCGCCGTTGACAATTCAGACTTCGTCTTCCATAATTCCCCATTGCTCGTTTCGTTTTCGATTCAGGAGTTCACCATGCGCACTTTCCCACTAAGCTTTTCATCACTGCTGCGTTTCATTAGTTTACTCTCCATCGCAGCTTCTTTCACAATTACCGCACCGGCCCAAGACTTGAAGGAACGGGATCAGATTGCTGATAAGTACAAATGGAACTTGTCGGACATCTACAAATCCGATCAGGCTTGGGAAAATGATGTCGCTGCTATCGAGAAAATGATTCCGTCGGTGAAAGCCTTCGAAGGCAGAATCAGTAAATCGGCGGATGACCTGTTGGCATTCTACAAACTCAGCGAACAAATCAACAAGAAAATCGAGAATGCTTTAGTCTATGCCGGAATGTCGTTCGATCAGGATACCCGCAATCAAAAATACACAGGCTATCGGGATCGGATATCCACCATTTCTTCGCAGTATTCCGAAGCCACGTCGTGGTTTACACCCGAACTGGTTTCAATTCCCGACGCCACCTTTGAAGCATGGTTTAAAGCCAATTCGGAGTTGGCCGTCTATAAGCATTCGATCGACGACGCCCTCCGCACCCGCGCCCATACCTTGAGTCCGGCCGAAGAGCGGATTATTGCTTTGTCAGGAAAGGTTTCGGGAGCGCCCTCCCGCGCTAATGCGGCACTCCGCAATACCGATATTATCTTCCCGACCGTCCAAGACGAGAACGGGAACGAGGTGCAGCTATCGGAAGGCCGGATGCGAATGCTGCTGGAGAGTCCGGACCCGCGCGTCCGCCGCGATGCCTCCTTCGGAATGCTGAATACCTATAAGCAGTTCGAAAACACCGCCGCCGCTTTGATGACCGGTAACATTGACGGCGATATCTACTATGCCCGCGCCCGCAACTACAATTCCTGCCTGCATTCGTCGCTGGATAACGATAACATTGACACGACGGTCTTTCTGAATCTGGTGGCCACGGTAAAGAAGCATGCCGACGTGATCCAACGTTATGCGGATTTGCGCCGCCGTGCGCTGGGGCTCGATTCGATTCACTTCTACGATATGTCGGCACCACTCGTTGAAGAAAGCCGCGAAGAGATATCCTACGATGATGCGGTAAAGACCATTCAAACTGCGATGGCACCGTTGGGAACGGACTACAACGAAGCCATGATGGCCGGTTTCAACGGCGGTTGGGTGGATGTATATGAGACCAAAGCCAAGCGCAGCGGCGCTTATTCGTGGAGCAGCTACGAAAGCCATCCCTATATGCTGCTTAATTACAATAACACGATGGATGATATGTTTACAACGGCTCACGAAATGGGTCATTGTATGCATACGTGGCACAGCAAGAAAAACCAGCCGTACGTCTATTCAGGTTATACGTTATTCAATGCCGAAATTGCCTCCACGCTTAACGAAGCGCTGCTCATGGATTATCTGCTCAAAAATGAGAAAGATCCCGACAAGCGGCTGAAACTGATCAATCAATACATTGATAACATTCGCGGCACGGTGATCACGCAGGTGATGTTTGCCGATTTTGAGTTGAAAATGCATCGCGCCGGCGAAGCCGGCGAACCGCTGACCGCCGAGAGTCTTTCGGATATGTACATGGAGACGATGTTGTCCTATTACGGCAATAGCGTGGTTGCCGATCGCGAATATGCATCCACCTGGATTCGCATTCCGCACTTCTACCGCAACTTCTATGTCTATAAGTATGCGACGTCCTTCTGCGCCTCGGAAGCAATCGCCCAGAAGATATTGAAGGGTGAAAAGGGCGCGCGGGAAGCAATGATTCGTTACCTATCCAGCGGCTCTTCGAAATATCCGTTGGAGTTGGTCAAAGATGCCGGAGTGGATCTGTCATCTCCCGCTCCCATCGAAGCCACCATGCAAAAGCTGGCGAGTCTGGTGGACGAGATGGAGAAGCTGCTCAAACAAACCAAGCGCATCTAAGCGTCCTGCCATACGAACGAAAGAGCCGGATCAACGATCCGGCTCTTTGCTTTAGGCAAATGAGGCAAACTTCACGCTAATCAAGTCCCAAACTGGATATACCTGCTAACGTTTTGATATATAAACATATATAAAAAGGACTGAAGAATGAAAACGGATGATTCGGGCATTTCATGTTTAGGTTCACGCAGTTTTTACTTGTTTTGTCGAAAAAGTGCCTTAGATTTATAGTTATTCCACTTCTGGTCTTCCCTGTTATGCTGTTCGGCCATTCTCATTCTGTTGGAGGATATGAAATGAGATGTGTCATTCCCATCGCTTGTCTTCTGATTTTCTATTCATCCGCATTCGCTCAGACCTTTACCGATTTCATCAATCGCGCCTATTCACTTCCAGCCGGCGAACGGCCCGCATTGGTGGACAGCTTTATGGACGCGGTGGAGTCGTTCCCGTTTATCGAGTTCGACACGGTGGCTCACTATATCTATCGCGGCAACGCGACGCGAGTCAACGTACCCGGCGACGCGAACAACTGGAATGCGAACGAATATCCGATGACGAGTCTTTCCGGGACGAATTTTTGGTATTATACCCACCTATTTGAGGCGGATGCCCGGCTGGATTACAAATATGTCATCAGCAACAGTACTTGGATCCTCGATCCGCTTAATCCGTACACCTGCACGGGCGGCTTTGGTCCCAATTCGGAGTTGCGGATGCCGGCTTATGTGATGCCGCCGGAAATCGAATATCGCCCCGCTATTCCGCACGGATCGCTGCAGGATACCATGTTTGCCAGCACGTACTTGGGCAACACCCGCCGGATTCGCGTTTATACTCCGCCGGATTACGATGCGCTGCCGGGGATCCGCTATCCGATGATTCTGTTTCATGACGGACTGGAATATGTTACACTGGCCAATGCGAATAATGTGCTGGATTACCTGATCTGGCAGCAACGCATCGAGCCGGTCATTGCCGTATTCGTTCCCCCAGTGAACCGCACATCCGAGTATGCCGGTGAACAGCAGAATGCGTTCACGAACTTTATCGTACACGAGGTCATTCCGTGGGTGGATGGTCGTTTTCTAACACAGCCCGATGCGGCACACCGCGCGATGCTCGGCGCATCGTACGGCGGAAATATTTCGCTATGGCACGGGCTGCAGCATCCGGAAGTGTTCGGCAAGATTGCCGCGCAGTCGGCCTATGTGCAGCCGTCAATTCAAACAGGCTTCGCGAGTGGACCGGTGCTCGATCTGATGTTCTATTTGGACATGGGAACTTACGATATTCCTTCCCTGCCGCCGTTGGTGGATCAGTTGGCGGCAACGCTGGAAACGCGGGGCTATTCCTATCAATATGAAATCTATCACGAGGGACATAGTTGGGGGAATTGGCGGGCGCATATTGATAACGCCCTGGAAAGGTTCTTCCCGTACACGGTATCCGCACCGCACAATCCGCCATCCTCCGTTCCCGGCGAATGGCATCTGAAGATATTTCCCAATCCATTCAATGCGACGACCCAATTAACGTTTGTACTTCCCGCTCCCGGACGAGTCACGGCTCAGTTATACGATATTTCCGGGCGGCTGGTGCGGACTTTGACCGCAGGCTATTACAGCGGCGGCAACCATGATCTGACGATTGATTCAACCGGATTGACATCTGGATTGTATTTCGCCCGTTGCAATTACAACCAGAACGTTCGCACCCAAAAACTTCTGCTGATCAAGTAAACGGAGAGCCTCATGAGCCTGACTCGACGGCATGGATGGGTAATTCTGAGTCTCACACTTTTTCACATATCTTCAGCTTGTGCCAATTACGAATTTCTGGGACGGGTGGACTCGATCCGACAACAGGATCGCGCTTTTTCCTTCTATTGTGAAGGTCAGCAGCAATTGGATATCCGGTTCATTACGTCGCGGATAGTCCGGATTACTTTCAATCGTGCCGGGCTTGCGGAACCGTTATTGGATTACAGCCTAATTCCGTTGCCCGACTATGCGGTGCAAGCGAGTATCATCGAGTCCGACAGCATTTATCGCATCAACAGCAGCGAACTGGAAGTGCTGATCTCGAAATACCCTTGCCGGATTACCATTCGCAACCGGCAAGGCGAGGTCATTTGCGCGGATGATCCGGGAATGGGGATCGGTTGGGAAGATTCGGAAGTTCGCTGCTGGAAGAGCATCGCGAACGATGAGCGGTTCTTCGGTTTGGGAATGAAAGTCGGCGACGTGAACAAGCGCGGCCGCGAGTGGGTCATGTGGAACAGCGACGTTCCGGCTTACGGATGGCAGAGCGATCCGCTCTATGAGAGCATTCCGTTCTTTGTCGGCCTACGCGACGATTTAGCCTATGGAATTTATTTCAACAACAGCTATCGCACCCGTTTCAATATGGGGGCGGGTAATCTGCGCTATTATTCGTTTGCGGCGGAAGACGGACCGCTGGATTATTTCTTCTTTTACGGTCCCGAAATCGCGCGTGTTGTCGAGGATTATACCGCAATAACTGGACGAATGAACCTTCCGCCGCTTTGGGCGCTGGGATATCAGCAGTGCCGATGGAGCTATTATCCCGAAAGCGAAGTTCGCGAACTCGCGCGCGCGTTTCGCGAAAAACAAATTCCGGCCGACGCGATCTATCTCGATATTCACTATATGGACGACTACCGGGTGTTCACGTGGCATCCGGAACGATTTCCCAATCCGCAAAAACTGCTCAACGATTTAGCGAAGGATGGCTTTCACGTGGTGACGATTGTGGATCCGGGAGTTAAAGCGGATTCACAGTATGCCGTCGCCCGCGAAGGACTGGAACACGATTATTTCGTGACGTATCCGGACGGGCAGACTTATATTGGTGAAGTGTGGCCGGGACCGTCGTTTTTCCCCGATTTCAGCAATCCCGAAGCCGGAAAGTGGTGGAGCGGGCATATTCAGGACTGGTTGAAAACGGGAGTGAGCGGAATTTGGAACGATATGAACGAACCGGCGGTGTGGGGATCAGCGTTTCCTTTAGAGACGATTTTTAATGACGACGGACGATACTCGTCGCACAAGAAAATGCATAATCTCTATGCCCTGCTGATGGCGAAAACAACCTATGAGGGGGCATTAGCGGCGTATCCGAACCGGCGGCCGTTCATTCTCACCCGTGCGGGATTCGCGGGTATTCAGCGCTACAGCGCCGTGTGGACCGGTGATAACATCGCCAGTTGGGATCACTTGGCGCTGGGCATTCGCATAATGCTGGGAATGGGACTGTCGGGAGTGCCGTTCGTCGGTACGGACGTGGGCGGATTTATCGGTACACCGTCCGGCGAATTGTATGCGCGCTGGCTGCAAGTGGGCGCGCTGTCGCCGCTGTTCCGCACGCATTCGGAGTACAACACGAACTTACAAGAGCCGTGGTCTTACGGCCAGAATCCCGAAGATATCAACCGCCGCTATATCGAGTTGCGTTACCGCTTGCTGCCGTATTTCTATTCACTGTTCCATGAAGCCGCACAGACCGGCACGCCGATCCTGCAACCGCTATTCTGGAATGACCAGCACGACGCGCGATCCTACGACGGCTATTTCCAGCACCAGTTCTTCGTCGGTTCCAAACTGATGGCAGCGCCGGTGATCCAAGAGGGACAATCTCTCAAAAAGGTCTATTTGCCCGCCGGGAAATGGTTGGATTGGAATACCGAAACGATCTATTCCGGTCCGGCGGAAGTTATTGTTGACGCGCCGCTGGAGCGGCTGCCGCTGTTCCTGCGCGAGGGGGCGATCATTCCCAGTTGCGATGTAATCCAATATGTTGGCGAGAAACCAATGAGCCGGCTTTATATAGACATATTTCCTTCCGAATCACTGTCGGCATTCGATTTCTACGAGGATGACGGAGCAAGCCTGCGCTATCAGAACAGTGAATACCGCTTGACACAGTGGACTTGCCGCAACAACCACGGCGAAATCGAATTCCGGCAACAACGAACGCACGACGGCTATCGTCCAACGGACCGCACGATTGAACTGCGAATCCACGGACAAATCGACGAACCTTCGTCGGTACTGCTGGATAACGTTCCGCTGCACAAAGATGCTGATTTTCATTACGATTCAGATACGAAAATTCTCACCGTGACCTTCGAAGATAACCGGAGTGACCGCAGTCTGACAATTCGCTGATTCTGCCGACTCGGCGCTTAGGTGAAGTTGAGGAGATATTCTCATGATGCTGAATATCGCAAACACGGATCTGCTCATTATCGGCTGCTATTTCCTAATTGTATTGGGAATCGGCCTTTATTTTTCGCGTCGCCGCAAGAATTCGACTGAATACTTCCTGGCGGGACGGCATGTCGGATGGTTCGCCATCGGAGCGTCGCTCTTTGCAACCAACATTTCCAGCGAGCATTTCATCGGTCTGGCTGGATCGGGCGCGGCGACAGGGATGGCGGTCGGTCATTTCGAGTGGTTGGCCTGTCTGATCGTTTTGATTCTGGGATGGGTGTTCGTGCCGTTCTATTTGAAAAGCGGCGTGTTCACGATGCCGGAATTCCTCGAACGCCGCTACAACAGCGCCAGCCGCTGGTATCTGACGACGGTTTCGATTCTCGGCTATGTGCTCACAAAAATTTCTGTTACGCTGTTCGCCGGAGGACTACTGCTCCATCAAGTTCTCGGCTGGGACATGTACACGTCAGCGATCGTACTGGTCATCGCCACCGGAATCTACACGATTGCGGGTGGATTGGCAGCGGTGATCTATACCGAACTGGTGCAGATGTTCGTACTCATCGGCGGCGCGCTGGTGCTAACGATTCTCGGTATGAACGAACTGGGCGGCGTGGGAGCGCTTAAGCAATCCGTTCCTCCGGAGTTCTTCAGCATGTTTAAACCGATGAGCGATCCCGATTTTCCATGGACGGGCATCGTGTTCGGCGCGCCGATTTTGGGAATTTGGTATTGGTGTACGGATCAGTATATCGTGCAGCGCGTGCTCAGTGCCAAGAATATCCATCATGCCCGTACCGGAACGATCTTCGCCGGATATCTCAAAATCCTGCCGGTATTCATTATGGTCATGCCGGGAATCATCGCCCGCGCACTGTATCCCGATATTGCCGGAGATCAAGCGTATCCCGCGCTGGTGACGCGGCTGCTTCCCATCGGATTGAAGGGCGTCGTGATCGCCAGTTTGCTGGCGGCGTTGATGAGTTCACTGGCGGCGTGTTTTAACAGCAGTTCGACGCTATTTACGATTGACATTTACAAGAAATTCCGGCCTGCTGCGAGCGAGCAGCGCTTGGTGTTAGTGGGACGATTGGCCACCGGAGTTTTGGTCGTACTGGGAATACTGTGGGTGCCATTCATCCGTTATATCTCATCGCAGATCTACATCTATCTGCAAAGCGTACAAGCCTACATTAGCCCGCCAATTGCGGCAGTGTTCTTGCTCGGCGTATTCTGGCCGCGGGCTAACGGCAAGGGCGCAATTGCTTCGCTGCTGACCGGACTGGTGTTGGGAGCGACGCGACTTATTGCCGAACTGATCCATAAGCAGTCTCCCATCGCATGGGAACCGCTGCGTTATCTGGCGGAAATCAATTTCCTGCACTTTGCCGTATTTCTCTTCATCATCTGCACGGGAGTGCTGATGCTCGTCAGTCAAATGAGCGCGGCACCGTCCATGTCACACGTACAAGGTCTGACCTACAAATATGCCGGTGACAGCCGCGGTTATATCGCAGGCAAGGCGCGACTCTTCAATCTGATTTTGTCGGGATTGCTGATTCTGACGGTAGTGGTGTTATGGATTATATTCTTCTGATCGGAGTGTCGTTTGCTTTATGAGTTTGCTGTTTTTCATTCAGGCATTCGCCGCAATCTTTGCCATCACCGATCCGCTGGGGGCGGCGCCCATATTTGTCGGCATCACGTCGAATATGAATCGCCGCCAGCAATGGCGAGCGGCGATTCGCGCCTCGGTGTACTCGTTTTTCATCTTGGCGGTAGCCGGGCTATTCGGCAAGTTCATTCTTCATGCGTTCGGCATTTCGCTGCCCGCTTTTCAAGCGGCGGGCGGCTTGGTGATCGTAATGATGGGACTGGAGATGTTGCGCGGAACGCCGACCCGCGTGCAGCATGACGATCCCGAACAACCGGAGAAAGACGATCCGATCATTATTCCGTTTGCCATGCCGCTGGTGGCGGGACCGGGCGCGATTACTACGGTTATAACATTGACGGCGCAGCATGAAGGCTGGGGCGATCATTTCACTACGCTATTGGCGATTGCCGCGGCGATGGCAATTCTGTTTGTTACACTGTTGTCTTCCGCATGGCTGTCGCAGCGGGTCAGTCCTCACGGACTGCGGATCGTACTGCGATTCCTGGGTTTGATTCTGTTAGCCATCGGCGCGCAATTGCTGTTATCCGGTATTCAACAATTCTTAGTTACACCCGCATCCCACACCTAAGGTGGGCGAAGGAGCTTTCGCATGGGGAATGCCATCCATGAGATCAAGGAACTGCTGAAATCGAAAATCAAACCGAAGGAAAAAACGATTCGGCTTTCGGAACTTCTGCAAAACGATACGCAACTGATCGCCGAAATACTCGGGAACTTCAGACACTTCACGGCTTCGGAGCAAGGCGCCTGTCTTTCGGCTTTGACCATCATTGCCCAGGACAACCCGAAATCGCTGGGAACGCATCTTGATTTCATTATCGCGCGGCTCGGCGATAAGCCTCCGCGAGTCAAATGGGAAGCCGGCGAGATCGTGGGCTATCTGGCTCGCGAGTTTCCGCAGCAAGTCACGCCGGCGATTCCGGCATTGCTGGCGAATACGCGCGAAGACGGCACAGTGGTTCGCTGGAGCGCCGCTTTCGCCTTGACCGAAATCGCCAAATATAATTCACAATCTCACCGACAGCTCGTTCCGTTTTTCAAAAAGTCCGCCGACACGGAGACCGGCGGCGTAAAAACACTCTATGTGAAAGCTTTGAAGCAGCTGGCAAAAGCAGCCGGGTAATGCCGTCAGCCAAGGGGGTTATCGTGCGTACCAAGACGTGGATCATGGCAGCATGTACGCTGCTGGGACTGACCGGAGGTATGAAACTGTGGCAATCAATGCGGGAGTCGCGAGATGTAGCGTCAGCCGAACGTGAAGAACGCCGTCACTCTGAAGAAACGGAGATGCCGATACGAATTTCCGATGCACCGGAGCGTTGGCTGCCCACTTCGTGGAATCGTTTGGACGAAGTCGGAACCAATCGGCGGTGCAATCAAGATGTATTTTCGCAATGGCAAAACGAAACGCCGTGCGCAGCCAGTCCAGCCGATCCGGACGTTATTATCGTCGGCGCTAACGATTTTTCGACGGGAAGCGTGATGGCTTCGTACTATCGAACCAGCGACGGGGGCCATTCGTGGCAGCATGCGTTCTCCGGACTCGGCCCGATCGGCAATGAATGCAGTTTTGCCGGGGATCCTTCCATCGCCGCCGATGCCACCGGAAGATTCTATGCGGTATTTTGCACATACGACTGCGAGTGGGGGCAGGGTATCTATTGCCAAACGTCCCGAGATAACGGTTGCTCGTGGGATAATCCGGTTTCCGTCGGGATTACCGGACCGGGCTATGTCGAAATTGACAAACCGATGGTCGTGTGCGACTACGGTCCGGGATCCAGCTACGCTAATAATTGTTATGTTGTCTGGATGCAGATCATCGACGGCATGAGCGTTTACTTCTCCCGTTCAACCAACAACGGGAGATCTTTTTCAACACCGCTTCGGATATCATCTCAAAACAACTGCTGGTGTCCGAGCCTGGCCGTCGGTCCGGAAGGCCAGGTCTATGCGGCTTGGATTGGAATTGATCTGCGCAGCATTTTCTGCGACCGGTCTGTGAACGGCGGATTATCGTGGGGCAATGACATTCGGGTCACCACCTTTGCCGACAGCGTTTGGCCTGACAATCCCTGCGGAGAATTTCGAATCACTCATTATCCCGTGATTGCCTGCGACATTTCCGACAGCGACTATCGCGGTCATATTTATCTGTGCTGGGACATGAAAGACAACGCCGACGATGGCAATATCTATTTTTGCCGATCTACGAACGGCGGGCAAACGTGGTCGGACACCGCGCGAGTCAATGATGATGGAACCGTCCGCATGCAATGGTGGCCGTGGATCGCCGTCCATCCCCGAACCGGCGATATCGGTATTTCGTGGCTCGACCGGCGCGAGGATCCCAACAATTGCAATTATTCCGTGTACGGCACCATCTCTACCGATGGCGGTGCAAGCTGGCTGCCGAATATGCGGATTTCCGACCAAATTCTTGATCCGTCCCGCAGCACTTTTTTAGGGGACTATACCGGCATAACCTATTCTAATCTCGGATTTGTCAGCGCGTGGACCGACACCCGTAACGACGAATGCGATGCCTATGCCGCATGGTGGAATAACGGGGATCAATTAGCGATTCAATATCCCAACGGCGGCGAAATGTGGGGTACACAAGAAGCCTGCAGCGTGACCTGGACTTACCGCTATGCTCCGGACACGCTGGATATTGAACTCAATCGCGACTACCCGAACGGGACATGGGAAAGGTTAGGAACCTTCCCCAGCGCCGCCGGTCAATGGATTGGTGCTATTACCAGTGTGTGGTCCCCCACCGCACGAGTACGCATTATCGGCAATAACATACCGACAGTGGGAGATACTTCCGACGGCGATTTTTCGGTCGGTCCAATCGTACGGGGGGTTGTCGCTTCGCGGATCCGAAATGATATTCGCATCGGATGGTATAATTCCGGTGCTGCTTTCTACCGGATTTACAGTTCCCCAAGCTGCTGCGAATTCTTCACAACTCTGGAAGGCAGCACCAGCGACACGGTCTTTGTGGATTTTGGTGCGGTGTCTGAACCAGCCAAGTTTTACATCGTTCGCGCTTCAACACGACCATAAACCGGACACTATTTACCGTTCAGTAAGTGGACCAACTCCCGAATCATCCAGAATATTCAACAAAAGCCCCGGCACTGCGGGGTTTTTGTTGGTCATTCAACCTAAATGACCCTAACCGGAAGTGCGAAATCTCTGGCATATGTTTTGTACTTTAAAGTCTGAAATCTATTGCCACGAGACAGATGATGTCGCGAATCCGAATTCTGACCGTTGAAGACGATACCCCCACCGCCACCCTGATCTACCGCTATCTGGACGATTTGGGGTATGACTGTGTGGGGATTGTTGCTTCCGGTGAAGAGGCGGTGATCGCCACAAGGGAAACGCAGCCAGACCTGATCCTGATGGATATCATGCTATCGGGAACGATGGATGGAATTGCGGCGGCCAAAGAAATCGAATTGCGATACGATATCCCCATCGTCTTCCTGACGGCACATGCCGATCATAATACGGTGGGACGCGCTAAACTGTCCAAAACTCACGGATACATTGTCAAACCGTTCGAGGAAAATTCGCTGCGGGCGGGAGTCGAGCTGGCATTATATCGCCACGCCATCGAAGGCGAATTGGTTCGACAACATAAGCGGCTGGATGCCACCCTGAACGGGATAGACGATTGCATAATGATCGCCGATGCCGCCGGGTCGTTGGTCTATATCAATCAAGCCGCCGCCGAATGTACCGGACTATCACCGGAAGCCGCCGAAGGTCAGCCGCTCAACGACATCATCGAATTTATCTATCGCAACGGGGGTGAACAAGTCATTAATCCGGTAGCCGAGGCATTCCTATCCGCAACTGAAAAAAAATCTCTTAAACACTATATTATGAAGACCGCCGGGGGCACGTTGGAGCATGTAGAAATGGCATCACTGGCGTTGCGAGTGAACAACGGAATGTTATTGGGGGTTGCTCTGATCTTTCGTTTGATGCGCACCGATCTGCCCGGCGAACTTGAAGAACGAGTTCGCGAAGTCTATGGCACGGTATTCAACAATATTCAGAGTCTGGGCGGAGCCGTGGCGATCTGCGCATGGTGCAAGAAGATTAAAGACAGTTCGGGTAAATGGATTCCCGCCGACCCGTTTCTGCTGCGTTATGCCGGCCGGTGGATTACTCACGGCATTTGTCCGGAGTGCGAAGAACGGGTGATGATGGGTGAAACCGCATTGGAATCATAGCACATTTCAAAATCAGAAATAAAAAAGCGGAGCGTTTCAACGCTCCGCTTTTTCTTTTATCTTGAATTCGCTACTTACCCGCGTTGCTTTCAGCGATCCTTTGGTTCACGTAGTCGAGGATTTTCGGAATCTGCGCATCCGCCGTATCCAATTCAGCGGCATATTCCAACAACTCGCGGCCCTTATCGAGACGGCCCTTGTCCAAGTAGCTTTGGGCCAGATAGACCAATTGGTAGGCATAATCCGGCACTTTGGCGGCCGCTTTTCGAACCAACGGCTCGGCCTCGTCCAACCGCCCGGCCAACCGTAAAGCAACGGCATAGTTCAGTTCATAACGGATATTCCCGCTGACATCCGCCGCAGTCTTCCAGGCACGTATGCGATTTTCGAGATCACCCACCGACTCGTAGTAGATTGCGATATTCTCCCAGCCGTAAGCCGAGCGTGAACGATCCAGATGCAGCAGCGTTTCATAGCGCTGCAGCGCCGGACGAAGGAAAACCTGACCCAAGATATAGGGCACGGGAATCAATAGGACGAAACCCAACATCGCCGATAGAACAACATTGCGCGACGTTCCGAAATCGGCATGCGCCAACCGCCATGCTCCCCACAAAACCGTCGGCCACAAAGCCATGGCCAGTAAGTCCCAATCCCGGGCCATTCCCAAGTTGGGATTAAAGATCGCGACGAATGCCAAACCGCCCGTTGCGGCAACGGTCAGAAAACCGGATTGGACGTGCTCATAGATATTGCCGGATTTCGTGGGTCGTATCGTAAACAAGATGAGCGCAACCGGCAACAGAATCAAGACCGCCAAGTTGATCAAGTCAACGGCATGGGCCGTCGTTAGAACGGCGTAGCCGTCTTTGGACCAGTGCGGAAGGAGCGGCATGATCGAAACCCAGCCCTTCCACCCTTTCACGAAAATGTATCCACCGATACCGGCAATGGCTGATCCTGCCAAAATCCAGACCATGCGCTGGCGGGGAGCCGTTACGCGCTGTTCAGCTTCATCCGCCGCTTGAAAATGCAGATTATACAGCAAGTAGAGCAAAGCCGGCAATAGGATAAAATTCGACAGATGGAATCCGACCGCCAATCCGAAGGTGATAACGGATTTGACGGGAAATCGCCGCGGCGGAAAGGCATCGTCCAAACCGGCGATGAGAAAGGCCAGCATCGCCAGTGACGCCCACGAGTAATTCTCGATATAACCGAAGAAGAGCAACATTCCGCTGCCGGTCAGAAGCGGAATTAAAAACTGGGCGCGGGATTCGGCAGGGAGGCGTCGCCGGGCAAACTGTAACGCCATAAAAACGAAGAGCGCACCGGCGGCAATCGAAAGATACGAATAGGTATTATACGCCACGCGTGTGAACCATTGATCACGCCGCATATGCAGTTCTTTCGCCTGAGCGGCGGAGGTCGCCGGTGGATCAGGATTACGCATGGCCGCAGCGGCACGAAAGATCAACTCGTGCACACCCAGCTCAAGCGGTTCCTTGCGCATGAGAAAACGGGTTCCCGGAACATGCTGACCGCGCGCTTCGAACTGACCGATCCAGGCCAGCTCCTTAACCCAGAGCGGCCCGTCTCCCAAGAGCGGAACGGGGACTCGCAATAAAAGGAACACAATCGCTACAGCAATCGCCCACCAGACCGCCGAGCGGCTGATCAAGGGGCGCAATTGCACGGATAGTTTCGTAATCGTTCGCGAACCGACCGGCGTCCACAACAACAGGGCTGCAACCACTAAAGGAATACTTACCCATGCCGGCAGAAACGCCGGATGATGGAATCCCCACACCCGCAAGTTGGGGAATACCCAAGCGATTATCACGGCCGCCGCCAGGACGAATCCGCCGATCCGCAATACAAGGAGCAGCCGCTGCGAATCGGCCGGATGGAGTGCCGCCGCAGGACGGACCGGTTTTATTTTAGCCGGGGAAATTACGGTGTGCTGTTTACGCTTCTTCGACATTCACCGGTTCCGTGATTGCAGCATTGACATTCGGATCGTTAATATTTTTTCGGGCAGCCGGTTTGCTTGTGTAATCATTGATCAGCGTGTAAATCAGGAAATGTCCGAAGGCAATCGTATAAAAGAAACACCAGAATAATACGATCCAGGCCACCGGGCTGACGACGCGGTTGACAATCGAATGAAATAATGTCGAACCTACCACCAGTAATGCCAGGAAGATATATGTCTGCGGTCTCCGCCATGCGACGATTCCGCTTACGTTCAATGATTTCGGCGTAACATCGAATTTCGGAACCTTGCCCAGAAATCCGCGTACAACCGCCACCAAGTACACCGGCACGGTGTTGGCGAGAATCCCTTGAACCATCAGCATATTGCGCAACGAATAGCCCCGCAATTTCATGTGAATAAACGGGAACATCATGATCGCAACATAGAGCGGGTAGACAGACAGATACACCCACTCCAGCGGCCGTAATTGATAGTTAGCGACCAGCCCTTGACCGGTGCCGTATCTTACCGCCAACAACAACAAAATCGGCAGCGTCGCGAGCACGCCTAAAATTACCGTCATTGTATAGAATCCGGATGACCAGAGATACTCGATCGCCACTTTTGCTGATGGCCGCTTATTCGGTTTACCGGTAAAAATCGAGCTAAGGACTTCCAGCAAAACGGTCGTTCCACCGATGGCCCAGCGGCGGTGTTGTTTCCAATAAGCGTATAAGGTCATCGGACCAACGCCGATGGCATAGGCGTGTCGAACGTACAACGAGCGCCAACCCCGGCAATGCATACGAAATGAAGTAGCCATATCTTCGGAAATGGAGCGTTCATCCCAGCCACCGACCTCATCTAAAGCACTCCAACGCATAACAAAGTTCGTACCACAGCACGTCGCCAATTCAACCGAGCCTTTTCCCTCCAGAATCGTATCGTAATGCAGCGTTTCCTGCTGGGCCGCGGCGCGGCACACCAACGTCGAATCGGTGTTTTCATAAAGCTGCGCGGTTTGGACAAAGGCCAAGCCTTCATCCGCCTGCAGCAACGGGACAGTTCGCTCCAAAAACTCGGGTGCGACTTCCTGATCCGCGTCTAACACGGCCAGTAATTGCGGAGCCGGATTCAGCAACTTCATCGCATCGTTCAACGCCCGACCTTTGTTGCCGCGATTTCGGATGTGCATGATGTTTACGCCAAACTGCTTGCAGATCCGTTCCGCCTGTTTTTTGCTCTCCGGTTTGCGTGAATTTTCAGCCACCCATACTATCAGATTCGGGTAACGCAGCCGGCTGGCGCTGGCCACGCTGCGTTGCAGAATATCGGGGTCCTCATCGCAGGCGGCAATCATAACGACGACTGACGGTGCCGGATTTTGCAGCGGGGGCACTTCGGGCAGGCGATAACGCACGATTCCCCGCCAGCACTGAGTAAGAAAATGCGACCACTGAAAGAGAATCGTCAGTTCTCCAACGACGAGGATCAGCAATCCAACGGCGTGCGCCAAGTCGTGCCAACTGGAAAACACCTGCGCCGGGTTGGACAATTTCGTCGCCGCATATTTGAAAAACGGCCACCGCAGCGATTGAACAAAAATGAAAACTCCGAAAATCACACCGAACCAAAGCCCCACTGTTCGTCGCAGCGCCGCCGGACGGCGAAATTCTCTGAACGTCTCATTGATGCGGCTTTTACCGCGATAGAAAACGCCGATTAACAACGTAAAAGTCAGCAAAACGGTCAGCGGGAAAACGGAGTAGAGCACGCCAAATCTCGCAGCTTATAGACTTGAAGGGACAACGGGGAAGGTTCAATATACGGTATTATCTATCTTGTGTCAACAGCCGTAGCGGAATTTTCCGTATCTTCCGGAACCTGCTTCCAATAGGTGCGGAGCCGGATTTCAGCGATCCAAAAGGCACCGGGGTTGCGCCGCAGACGCTCGGTGATGTTGGTTTCGCCACCGGAAAAGTGATGATCCGAGATCCGCGCCAGCAGCGAATCAAGTCGAGTATCCGGGCGCTTGACATAGGATTCGACTAAAACGACGGACGCGGCCGTATCGATTTCCGCAGGAAATCGTTTGCCGTACTGCGGTGCAAGTACTGTCACATTTGCGGGTTGCCGAAAATAGTAATTAAATACATCTTTCGTGTAGGGGGCGTATAAAACCACCGTGCCACCCATGCGTGTTTGTTCAGCAACGGCTTCGGCCGTTGTCCGCCATGGATCTTTGTCCGCTAAAGCATAATATGGGTAGAGAACGTAGACAGAAAGCGCAAGAAAGACCGTTAAAACAGAATACCGGACGTACCGCCCCAATAACGATAACGACCAGCCGATGAGGATCATCACCGCTGTCAGGGCAGGAATCGTGTAACGATCCACGTAAACGGGCGATGCAACCAGCGATTCGAGCCACGGAACGACAACGAATCCCCCGATCACGATCAACAAAATATATATCTTCCGGCGATCCGATTTACGCCGCCAGCCGATCCATAGTCCCGCGAGAATGATCACGGCTGCTGTCATCCCCAGCGGAAATTGCATAAAGTAAGTATTGAATGTGTACAGCGGCGCAATCAGAGAAGGTTTGACAATCCAGGATGCTCTTCCGACACCGTGGATTTTTTCGATGATCGAGTTGGACTGCAAAAGCAGTTGCGGAACATAAAAAATCGCTGCGAGTACTCCGATGCGAATGATCCGCCACGTTTCCGGTTTCGCCGCCGGAAAGGCCTCATCACTGCGCAGAACCAGCAACAGCAGCAAATGAATGGGCAGCAGCAGCGGCCCTAACGGCTGCGTGTAAAGTGCGAGAACCGTAAAGAACAGGTAGGCCGCAATCCGCCATCGGGTAATCCCCTTCAGAAGCCGCAGCAACGCCGCCAGTGAAAATGCGGTTGCAGCCAAAAACAGCGAATAAGGCCGGGCATCCTGCGAATAGAAGATCGCAAAGGGATTGACGGCCAGCAATAGGGCACTGAGTAACGCTGCATTTCGATCAAATACCAGTCGCGCAAACTGATAAACCGCTCCTACCGCGAGTATTCCGAAGATAACCGAGAGAAAACGCAGCGAAAATTCGGAAGTGCCAAAACCGCGGCACCACAACCACTCGGCGCAATAATAGGCAATCCCCTGTGTTTCGTGCCGCATCTCGGAGAGTAGCGCCATGAAGGTTCCGTGCGCCCGCCGGGCGGTGAACCCTTCATCAAGCCATAGACTTTCACTACCTAAGTCGAATATTCGCAGACCGGCGGCAAGCAGAAGAATCGCCAATAGGTAGTATCGGGAATGGTTCATAGTGACCGGAAGGACAAGTGATTCGAATAACTCGAACACATGACGCAAGATAGTCCGATCCTACCATAATTTCAAGCAGTAGGTGATAAAACACCAAGAAGATTAAGGAAATACATGAACCGATGACTTATTGCTGACTTGTCGCGAGTGAATAATCCAGAAAACAGCTTGCATTTACCGGAGATTGGAGGTATCTTTTTGCATAGTTTGTGGATGTTCGACTGCTGAAGTCTGCGCGGATCACATGTTAACCAACTTCAGCATATTCAGATATTAAGGAGATTGTTTTCGATGTTCAGTCTTAAAACTCGGTCAAATCTGGGTAGTAGCCTGCAAATCTGGGTAGTGTGTCTGGCGGTATTATTCGGCCTTTCAATAATCAATCCGGCCAGCGCCCAAATCAGCGCCGGTGGTATTCCCCCATCTTTTGCCAAAACGCTGACGGCCGCGGTTCCGACCATCGCAATGCCCGCGATTGATGTGGCGGCCTATCTGGCGGAAGACGAAGCCGCCGGGAAGGATGTTGCCTATCGTTTCGGAGCACCCATTGAGGTCTCATACAACCTGAATAACTCTGGTACCTGGTCCGATCTGCCGGAAGGCGGCCGGGTTTGGCGGCTGCGCATCGAATCCAGCGGCGCTTATTCCATCGGCTTGCTCTATGATCAATGGTATATTCCCGAAGGCGGCGGACTGTTCATCTATAACGACGACCGCAGTCAGGTCATTGGAGCCTTCACGAGTTTCAACAACTGGACAGATGGCACGAACATCACGCAGCCGGTAGCTGGTGATGCTACGATTTTGGAATACTACGAACCGGCATCCGTTACTGGACAAGGTGTCCTCGCGATTTCCCGCGTGGTTCACGCTTATCGCAATTTATTCGGCAGAGGCAATCTGGATAATTACGGCGATTCCGGTTCGTGCAATAACAATGTGAATTGCCCGGAAGGAGCGGATTGGCAGCGCGAGAAGCGCGGTGTGGCTATGATTCTCTCCGGCGGATCCCGGATCTGCAGCGGTTCGCTGATTAACAACACGAACAACGATTACACACCCTATTTTCTCACTGCCAATCATTGTTTAGGCGGCGAGACATCGTGGGTGTTCATGTTCAACTATGAAAGTCCCGGTTGTACGAACCAGAACGGTCCGACCAATCAAACCGTCGCCAATGCCACACGCCGTGCGACGGATACGCCGTCCGACTTTGCGCTGCTGCAGCTTTCGAGTTCGATTCCGCTCACATATAATCCGTACTTCAACGGCTGGAATCGCGTAGATTCCGCCGGCACCAATTCAGTTGGCATCCACCATCCATCGGGCGACATCAAGAAGATCAGCTTTGATGACAATCCGCCGGTGAGCGATCGTTATTTAGGTTCCTCCGGGGTCGCGAACTCCCACTGGAAGATCGTGCGCTGGGATGACGGCACCACCGAAGGCGGCTCCTCCGGTTCGCCGCTGTTCGATCAGAATCATCGCATTATCGGCCAACTGCACGGCGGCTATGCATCCTGCACGAGCTTGACTCCCGATTGGTACGGAAAATTCCAAATGTCGTGGGCCTACGGCAGCAGCCCTTCCACCCGCCTGCGGGATTGGCTCGATCCGGGCAATCTGGATGTGATGGTGCTGGACGGCGTGGATCCCAATGTTACGAGCCGGATCGGCGGAACGGTGACCGGCCAGAATGCGCTGCCGCTCGCCGGCGTTCGGGTGGGCGTAATTGGCGGAACGCGCGAAACCTATACCGATTCATCGGGCAACTACTTGCTGGGAATGGTCGAAGGAACTTACAACATCGAATTTACCAAGTTCGGTTATGAACGCGTGGTCGTCAATAACGTGGTGGTCATGGAAAATGACACGACATGGGTAGACGCAACGCTGAACGCCGTTCCGGAAGGCGTGCTGCGGGGCACGGTCGCCACACAAATCGGACAGGGTATTCAAGGGGCGCGGGTCTATATTCGCAACACTCCCTATGACACGCTGACCACCGACGAGAACGGACAGTTCACCCTTGAACTGCCTGCCACCGATTTTGAAGTCTATGCGGTGGTGGTATTCAATGCCGACCCGGTAGTGGTTCTGGAAACCGATACGGTATTAACGATTGCCGCGGGCGATACGACCTTTGCCACGATTGAAATGTTCGTTGAATTCATCGAGCCGACTGATCCCGATGCTTATGGCTATCGCGGCTATGATCGCTACGACCGTGATCTGCCCGCCGATTACGAGTGGGTGGAACTCGATCCGCTATACGGCAACGAAGGCATCGAGTTCTTCTATCCGCATCAGGATTCGGCGATATTCATTCCGACGCCGTTCCCCATTTGTTTCTATGGCAACGAATCGGATACTCTGACCGTCAATGCCAACGGCTGGATGCTGCCGGGAGTGCATCATGAACCGGGTAATCGTAACTTCCCGATTCCTTACAATGCACCCACCGATCCGCCGGGTATCATCGCTCCCTTCTGGGGCGATATCCGCACCGGCTTAGGCGAGCAGCAATTTATGGAATATGACTCGGCGGGCGGTCGCTGGATTCTGGAATTCATCAATCAGCGGTTGGCATCGTCCATGAGCCATTATCAGAATTGGGAAGTGCAATTCCTCGATCCGGCGTTCTATCCGACGCTCACCGGCGACTGCGAATTCCAATTCGTCTATGGCCAGATGGACGGTATTTTAGGCAGCACCATCGGCATCGAAGCGCCTTCCGAGCAGACCGGAATTCAGATTGCCTATAACGGCGGTTTGAACAGCACGTGCTGGCCGATTGAAGACGGCGCGGCAATTCGCTTCACCACCGGGCACGCTGCCGAAACAGGCAGCATTGCCGGAACGTTGATTCTGCATCCCTCCACCGGCAATATCACGGGGGCGGTGGTTCGCACCGCCGGAGTTGAGATGTCTCCCAATATGGCGGGCGCGTTTTCATCCGATGCCATTCCCGCCTGTGCGGCCAGTGCATTGCTGGCGCTGCCCGGTTATGAACAGACCCGCTTGAACCATGTGCGGGTGGCGGCGGACTCGACTACGAACTTGACCATCGAAGCGTGGCGGCTCGATCCGCCCCGCGAGTTGGGTTCTTCAACCGCTGGAGATGTAGTAGGGCTATGGTGGCGAGTTCCGCTGTCCGTGGAAGACGCACCCAATCCCGACGTGCGCTACACGGTCTATCGCGACGGCGAACTGATCAGCGAAATGGTGGCCGATACATTCTTTGTGGATGACAATTTCCCGGTGACGGAATCGGCCGTCTATACGGTTGTAGCCCATTATCGTTGGGGAGTATCATTGCCTTCGGAAGGCTTAACGGTATCACTGGCAACTGATGATATTCAGACAGCCTTACCCACCGTGTTTGCGTTGAAGGCAAACTATCCCAATCCGTTCAATCCGACAACCACCATTGCCTTCGATCTGCCGCAGCGGAGCCAGGTGCGGCTGACGGTTTTCGATGTAACGGGCCGGGAAGTGGCAACGCTCACCGACCAAACCATGTCCGCCGGAAGCTATAGCGTGGTGTGGAATGCCGCCGGATTGCCCAGCGGCATGTATATGACGGTGATGGAAGCGGGCGATCACCGCTTCGTACAGAAGATGCTGCTTCTGAAATAGCCTTACAGTTCATTCGACAGAAAAACCTCGGCGCCAGCCGAGGTTTTTTTTATTCCGGTGAAGCGAGGATGCTCCGCTCGGCGAAAACATGGGTGACTCTGGAGAGTCACCACCGGGAAAAACGATGGGGAGTGGTAAGCCGGGCAGGCTGAGAGCCTGCCGCGGCGAGAACAGTGTTCCGGGCACCCGAGGACGGGTGCCTTGGCGGCTTCGGTAGGTTGCTTGTAGCGGCGGCACGTGCCCCACGTGCCCCGCCTACTGCGTACTGCCGTGCGGCACTACATCCGCCGTGGCGGATTTCCCCAAGTTCACTTGGTGATGGTGATTGTCAATGTTGCTTTCTCGGTTTGGGATAGGCCAACAACGGCGAAATACTTGCCTGCAGGCAAGGGCGGCAGCCTGAGATCGCAGGAGCCGCTGCCCGCTTTTAGAGGAAGCACTGCCAGTCGTTGCCCAAGAATATTATAGAGAGTCACTTCGTTTGCGCTAACCGGCAGCCCGGATATAAAGACTCGATCCCGTGCCGGATTGGGAAATGTTATCAGCATCTGGGATGATGCACTGGAAGCTCTTGCACCGACGGAAACTGTGTCTGCGATTGTGTAAGAGTAAATCCCTCCGATAGATGTGGTAAGCCACAGCTCTCGGTCGAGGGACGACACGAGCGCGAGGACGTTGCTTCCCCCGATAGGCAGACCTTGGGCGAGTTCGAGCCAGCTTGCACCTCCGGAAGTCGAATGATATACGTGGGTGGTTATCGCGGCGAATAATTCTCCCGGTGTCTGCGGGGATACTACAACTGCCTGACCGTGACCGAGATGCGGCGGGAATGTCGTATCTGGCTCGATCCAAGTTGCGCCCGTGTCGGGGGTGTAAACAAAGTTCAGGAACCTTAACACCCATATGCCATTGGGCTGAAAGGGGTCAGGAGCAATGTCGGCCACCGCATTAATATTAGGAGTCGCTCGGAACGACGATCCATTGTCGTCACTGATTTGCACTCCTTCAAGGTTATAGGAAGAGGCGTAAATCCGGTTTTCCACCAAAGAATCGTAGAAAACACGCATCAGGGTCAGCCACGGGTCCACATTGAACCAGCTCGCACCTGCGTTTGTAGTCTTATATGTCCAACCCTGTCCCATATCGCCCCGTGCACTGGCGATGACCTCGTTCGGATTGGTGGGATTGATGGCAGCGGCCACGACGGCAAAATTGTCGGGTCCACCGAGGGGCAGATTGCTGCTTCGGTTTTCCCAATGGATTCCGCCATCATGGCTGCGAACAATACCTGCAGTACCATTTGCCAGCCATAGCGTGTCCGGATGATGAAGATCAATGTCTATGTCAAATACATTCGAGTGCCGGAATCCCAGCGTATCCCACGTCAGCCCATGGTTAGTGGTCACAAAGAGTCCACCCTCGCGCGTCGAGTCCCAGAAGACATCCAGTGCCGACGCATAGATGGTATTCGGATTGGTTGGACTCACTTCGATATCGGTAATTTCCTCCGGTGCCAAACCCACATAAGTCCACTCGTTGATACCAGCGTTGACTTCACTCGCAGCAAACCAATAGGAGAGACACAGAAATGTTAAAATCCCGAAGGAATATGCCTGTTGTCTATTGCTCATACACATAGTACTCTAAATGGCATGGCCTCGCCACCACCCGGCAGCAAGGCTTGAGAATTCTCTCTATAATTATAGGATTCCTCATAGCATCGCAATTAGTTTCAATAAGAATATAGTATCGGGAAACAAAGAAGTCAACAAAGATTCCGGGCAGATCAGGGGATCTGCCTCAGTGAAAAGCCCGGCAAGCCGGGCGCTACCCAAAAAGGGCATAGCACGCTGTGCCCCTACGGGAACGCGGCGGCATGTGAAGCCACATGCTGCCGCGCCAATCGCGGGCGGGTTCCACTGCATTCAACCCGCCCCTACCCAGATCCGGCCATAATGAATAATGGCCCTTCTCAAAAACAAACACCCCGGCATAAACCGGGGTGTTTGTTTAGACGATAATTCGGTCGTTTAGGGCGTAGTGGATGAATAAACGACGTAGAACTTGATGCCTTCGCCAACGGCGCCGGAATCGGTAAAGGTGGTTTCGTCGGCGGTGCCTTCAAACGTGGTGTACGGACCTTCCGCGACAGTGGAACTGTATACGCGGTAATACGGCGCGCCGGTATCGTTCCAATGCAGAATGATGTCGTTGCCGCTAACCGCCGCCACCACTTCCGGGGCACTCATGGGGAAGCCGCTGACACGAATCAGGCGATTGCCCGGCCGCGCGGAACTGTGAGCCGCCAGTTCGTCTACCCACATTTCCTCGCACGGATCGTAGACCACCGACCGCCCCGCCCGCACGCTGGAGGTATCGTGCAGGAACGATTCGTACTTGCCGATCTCGGGATTGGAAACCGCCACATAAAAATCGTCTTCCAAAATCAACGGATCACCGGCTACATCGCGGAACAGCACGGTTGCCCATGCTGCCGGATCAGCCATCAAACCGCCGATGACATTGCCGACACTGCCGATGGTCTTGGTCATCACCAACGTGCCGGGCATATTGCCGACACCGTCCGCCAAGTATAATTCAATCGTAATCGGAGAATGCGTGGAGTCAGGATTGACCGCCGAAACGCCGATGCGGCCTTCGCATAGCATGTACGGCATGGTTCCGGCATCGAACTTCACCGCCCAGCGATAATCCACCGCATACGACCAGTTGCTGAGTTCAGCCACACCGTCGTCGTAGACTTGCTCGGTACCGCAGGCTTCGCCGACTTCAAACGTGTAAACATCAGTCGTCGCCGTCAAACCGCCGGCGTCAATCGTCCGCAGGAAATAATCGTACTTCCCGGCGGTCAAGGAACTGATCGTGGCCGCGTACTCATCGGGATAGCCCGTGGCGCTTAAGGCGAGCGAATCGTAGGTGGCCGATGTGGTCAGCTTGTACACAAAGCGCGTCACAAAGCCGCCGAAATCATCGTAAACCATCGCGGTAACGGTGAAGGGACCGGTCTCTTGATCATCCAATTGATCATGCAGCAGAACGGGCGTTTGATTAGCCGGGAGAATCGTGAAATTCGCATCCGATTCGTCCGTGGCCACCACATAGCTTACGCTGGAAACACGCACGCGGGCGGTGCTGCTGACGGGCAGGTTTACCAGCCACGGATATAGTCCGGTATTGGAGATGCCGCCGGCCAACACTTCCCACGTGCCGCCGGGATAGCTGCGATTCAACTCCACATTGACATTGCCGGATACGTTCTGCGAAGTCCACGTGATGTTATGAGTCGTACCGTCCACCCACGCCTCGCCGCCGTTGGGAGATGTGACCGTAATCGTGCGTTCGGCAATCGTGAAATTGGCGTTGGAGACGTCGCTCACGGTCGTGTGGGTCACTCCACTCACGCGAATGCGCGCCGCCGACGTGACGGGAGTGGACACGGTCCATGAATGGGAACCGTCATCAGCCGTACTGGAAATGATCGTTTCCCACGCGCCGCCGGAGTAGCTGCGATTGAGTTCGATCTTAACATTTTCCGTAAGATACTGCGACGTCCACGTGATGGTGCCGATATCGCCCGCATACCACGTTTCGCCGCCGTTGGGAGCCGTCACCGTAATTGAACGGGCGGCAATGGTAAAGTTGGCATTGGAAATATCGGTCACGGTGGTTTGCGTCACGCCGCTGATCCGCACCCGCGCCGCCGTGGTCGTCGGCGACGTCACCGTCCACGCGTAAGAGCCGTCATTGGCCGTGCTGGCGACGATGGTTTCCCACGTTCCGCCGGAATAGCTGCGGTTGATTTCGATCTTCACATTTTCCGAAATATTCTGCGACGTCCACGTGATGTTGTAGGAATCATCCACCAGCATGGTTTCGCCGCCATTGGGCGCGGTAACGGTAATGGAAGCGACCGAGCCGTCCAAACCGTCCAGCGTGTTGGGAGCGGCATTATCGGGATCGAGCCAGTCCTTCAGACGGGTCGCAGCCGTCGAACCGTAATCCCAAGACATGGAAAACTTGCCGTACCAGTCGGCGGTCAGGCTTGTACACGACGCATATCCGCCGTGAAGCTGCCCGGTGATGCGATGGTTTTGATCGAACAGCGGCGAGCCGGAGGAGCCGCCTTCGGTCGTGCCGTCATCCCACTGCACGATTTTCCAATGCGAATTGGCAACTCCGGACGTACCCAAATAGCGATCACTCACCGCTGCATTGTTATCGAAACTGATCTTCTTGATATCGCCCGACGGATGGTGGATGCCAACTGAACTGGTGGCGGCGGTGTTCACGCGGTTCCAGCCGTTGAAAAAAGGATTGTAGCTGGACGGCACATTGGAACCCAGTTGCAGCAACGCGAAGTCCGATGCCGTATTCGTCGCGCGCAGGGTGGCATTGGCTACGGTCTGTGTCGTGGGGCCGTTGGCGTTGGTACACGTGGGACTTTCATAGTTGAACATGAATACCCACGACGTCTCGCCGCCCAGGCAGTGATTGGCCGTTAAAAAATAGGGTGTTTGATCCTGCCGCACGTTGTTAACAAGCGATCCCGAACAGATGCGATAGCCGCCGTCGAGAATCATCGCGACGCCGCGTTTCTGAGTCTGCCAGGTGGCGCCTTCCGGACAGTTCACATTATTGTTGCAGGAACCAGAATCGCCATAGTTGTCCAAATTCCCATACCCGAACAGATTCCGGTAGGCGTGCACCACTCGCGAAATCGAAAGAACGCCTTGTCCGCGGACGGTTGCAGGTTCGTAATATTCGAGGGTTACACCGTCGCCCGGCACCGGCTGCGTGATATTCGTTCCATCCACCCAGTTGTTGAAACTGGTAAAAGCTCCGATGACAAAACTGCGGTCGTCATTATAAATGAACAGATCCGCGCCTTCGGGAATGTACCACTGGTCGTAGGTGAAACCAATAGAATAGGCTCCCGGCGATTGCACATGCAGCCGCCACACGCGGCCGCCATCGGGCAGTTCAGTCCAAACACCCGAATTGTTCAAATTGAAGGATACATCCAGCGGCGCGCCGAAGCGATAAGCGACATCTTTTCCGGCGGCTTCATCTTCCGCCAGGTAAGCGGCCACATCCACGGTTTGCAGGGGCGCCGTCGGCACCGTGCTGGTAATCGCCATCTGAAAGCTGCGGGGAGTTCCACCCGCGCTGATTTGCGCAAATGACCCGTGACACAACACCAAAATCATTGCACTTGCCATTAAAAACCGAATCGCCAGCTTCATCCGTTTCCTTTCACAACATGAATCATCTTGTCCGGAGCGGGTGCACAATGCGGATTTCACAAACAGCCGGATTCTAAATTTGGATAGTACCATAATATAGAGACACGATCCGCGATTGTCAATTACTTTATCAGCCTCGGAAATTTAACTGCGCAGGACAATCGGCGCGGGTCATGAATGCATCTATTGAATATCCATCATGCCTAAACCAATAAGGCTATGGAAATCAGATTCAAATGGAAAATCATTACTAACCGACCAAGAGCATGGAATAGTCAGGAGTGAATTAATGCGCAAATACTGCTCGATAGGCGGCGAGGAGATAGCGGGTACTGTGTTCCCAGGAGAGTTCGCTTTTGAGGCGGGTGTGACCGGCTTCGCCCATTTGCCGGCGGCGAGCCGGATCGTCCAGCAGCGCGAGGATTTGGCGGGCGAAATCCTCTTCATCGTTATCGCGGGCAAAAACCGCGGCGTCACCCGCCGAGAATGCCGATTCGGTGAGTCGGTAGGATACGATCGGGCGGGACATGGCCATATATTCAAGAATTTTATTCATCGTGGACTTGTCATTGAGCGGGCTGATGGGATCGGGCGCCACGCATAAATCGGCGGTGGACAATGTTTCACACACCTGCTCATTGGAAACCCGTCCGGTGAATTCGACGGCGCTGTTCAGGTCCAGTTCCGCCGCCAATTGCCGGAGTGCCGACAGATTTTCACCGCCGCCCATCAGCGTGAATTGAATATCGTTCCGCTTCCACTCGTGAACGATAAAGCGGATGCTGCGCAGCAGATAATCCAGACCGTCCTGCTGTCCCATCGTACCTAAATAGGAAACAAGGAACTTGCGGCCTTTTTTCAAAGCCGGATTCGGGTTCGTGGGAACGAAACGCGAAAGATCGGGCGCGCTGCGCACAACAAACACGCGTTCCGGTTGCTTGCCCCCGCGTTCCACCGCCACTTGTTTATACGATTCATTGGTGGAGATTACGACGTTGGCGGTGCGATAGGTGCAGGTCTCCAGCGCACGGAGAATCTTCAGTAAAACTCCGCCCTTGCCGGGAAATTTGGATTCGAAGGTTTCCGGGCTGAGATCGTGTTGATCGAACATGAACTTCACACCGAACAGCTTAAACGGCAGCGCCACCAGGAAGAACAGATCGGGAGGATTGCAGGCATGAATCACGCGAAAGCCGCGCCGCAGCGACACGTAGACCGCATAGAAAAACGTGAACAGCATCGCCCACGGATATTCGATGAAATACCCCAGCGCGCGGCGGGCCGTATACGGCAGCGGATAGCGGTAGATATGGACATCTTCCAGCCGCTCATAGGGCTTGCGATCCACCATGCGCGGACAGATCACGCTGACCCGATATCCGTTGCGAGCCAGCGTTGTCGCTTCCTGCCATACCCGCCGGTCAAAGGGTACCGACAGGTTTTCGACAAGGATCAGAACCTTACCAGCAGAAGCCATGATAATTCGCTTGATCGCGCGGCGGTTCGGGAACGATGCGCACTAAATCGAACAACTGCTGATGCGGCTTTGCTTTCTTTACGACCGGTACGAATTCCTCGTCGCGATTGGCGATGATGATCACTTCGGAGTGCTTCAGAATATCGTCCACTGACGGACAGAGCAGCTCCGCCAGATGCGGCAATGCTGATTCGATGAACTTCTTGTTGGAACCGACCAGCCGCGCCAGCGATACGTTCTTATCGTAGATCTTGATCTGATAGCCCTTGCCGAGCAGCGTTTCCACCAGTTCGACCATCGGGCTTTCGCGGAGATCGTCGGTGCCCGCTTTGAACGCCAAGCCGAGCAGACCGACTTTTTTCTTGCCCAATCCGATCACGGTTTTAATCGCGCGCTGCACGGTTTCGCGATTGGCATTCATCAGCGAGGACAGCATGGGCGTGTTGACGTTCAAGTCGCGCGCGCACCACGTGAGCGCCCGCACATCTTTGGGCAGACACGATCCGCCGAAGGCAAAGCCGGGTTTCAGATAGTAGGGCGATAGATTCAGCTTCGTATCCTGTACGAAAATTTCCATCACCTTGTGGCTGTCCACTCCCAGTTTCTTTGCCACCGCCCCGACCTCGTTTCCGAATACGATCTTGACCGCATGGAATACGTTGTCGGCATATTTCACCATTTCCGCTTCTTCGATCTCCGTCAGGAAGAGCGGACCGGGAATCGTTTCGTAGATTTTCGCGGCGTGCTCGGCGGTTTCCTTGCGAAGGGCGCCCATTACCGTCTTGGGCGGTTCGTAGAAATCGCGAATGGCCGTGCCTTCGCGGAGGAATTCGGGATTATAGGCCAAGAAGAAGCCTTGGCCTTCTTTTTTCCCGGAGTGTTTTTCCAAGCGCGGCAGCACTTCGCGGCGGGTGGTGCCGGGAATCAGCGTACTGCGAATGACTACCGTATGCAGATGGGAAATCTTACCGAGCGCTACGCCGATTTCGGCGGCTACACGCTTGACATATTCGGTATTCAATGCGCCCGTGTCGAGGGACGGCGTGCCGACGCAGACCAATGAGATATCCGTATTGGCAATGGCTTCATCCGCCGAGGTCGTGCCGTGAAGCGTTCCGGCCTGGGAGTACTTCTCGATAAGTTCGCCCAATTCCGCTTCGATAATCGGGCTTTGACCGTTACGAATGAAATCAACCTTGCCGGGGTCGACATCCACTCCCCACACTTCGTGGCCGAGGTCGCAAAAGCAGGCGGCGGACACGCAGCCGACATAGCCTAAACCGAAAACACTGATTTTCATAGATGGATCGTTAAGTTGCTGGTTCATCCCGATACGGTGCAGGCAACTCGAACACTGCAGGTTCGGGGCAGAAAGATACGAAGCTCTCTTTGTAATTGCAAACTTTACACCGCAGAAAGATGACTTTAGCATCCACGAAGCCTTGGTTTTTCAATACAAACAGGTTTAACTAAATCGCTAATTATCGTCACACAGTATAAGTTTAATAAACAATAATTTATGGAGACTTATCACATCCTTCACCAAGATTTGGGTGATTGAAGTATCCAGGCATTTTTTAGTACTTGTGTCCACATCTGGTGGCAAGTAACCACCAATAGGGCTGTTACTGCCGTACAACCAGGACAGAATAGTCGCGATATCCGAATTCAATGGATGAGGAAATTCTGATTTAACGGTACGGTTAATGGCCCTCGAAGCCCACTCAAAATCAGTGAGAAGTCCGGCAAAAGAGGCAAACTGAATGAAGTCACTTGTGGTAGGCATTTCCGCCGAATTGTGGCCCTAAATGTCTTGTTTTTTTCGTGAAAAATTTCTATTTTATAGGATTCCGTGAAAGGGTTATTTCCATTGGCTTTCACGCGATTAATTTGGGTTAACTGCACTCGCTTTTGGCGAGCTATACTGACAAGTAAGGAAGGTCTGGAATGAACAGCAAGGCATTTAATCCGTTTGAGATGGCTCAACGGCAGTTTGACGGCGTGGCCGATTTGTTGGGACTCGATTCCGGAACGCGAGAAATCCTCCGCAACCCGATGCGCGAGTTCCATTTCCTGATTCCGGTGCGGATGGATGACGGTACAGTTAAGGTTTTCCGTGGTTTCCGTGTTCAGCACAATGATGCCCGCGGTCCGAGCAAGGGCGGCATTCGGTTCCATCCCCATGAATCGATTGATACGGTTCGAGCCTTGGCCACGTGGATGACGTGGAAGTGCTCGGTAGTGGATATTCCCCTCGGCGGCGGCAAGGGCGGCGTGATCTGCGATCCGCATAACCTCAGCGCCCGCGAGCAAGAGCAGATTTGCCGCGGCTGGATCCGCCAGTTGGCCAAGGATATCGGCCCGCTGGTGGACGTTCCGGCGCCGGACGTCATGACCAACGGCCAGCATATGTTGTGGATGCTGGACGAGTACGAGCACATTCACGGCGGCCATTATCCGGGTCTTATCACCGGCAAGCCGGTGGGCATGGGCGGTTCTCTGGGTCGCACTGAAGCCACCGGTTACGGTGTGGTCTATACGGTTCGCGAAGCTTTGAAAGAACTGAACCTCCGTCCCGAAAACACCGTTGCCTCGGTGCAGGGTTTCGGCAATGTGGCGCAATACGCCATTGACCTGTACACCCAATTGGGCGGCAAGGTGATTTCCGTATCCTGCTGGGATCAGAAGGATCAAACCTCCTACACCTACCGCAAGAAAGACGGCGTGGATCTCAAGCAATTACTAAGTATTACCGACCGGTTCGGTGGTATCGAGAAGGAAAAGGCGCGCGGTTTGGGCTATGAAGTGCTGCCGGGCGAGGCGTGGATTGAGCAGGAAGTGGATATCCTCTTCCCGAACGCCATCGAAAACCAAGTGACCGGCGAAAATGTGAACAAGATTCACAAGCGCGTCCGGTTGATCGCCGAAGGCGCCAACGGCCCCACCACCCCCGAAGCCGACAAGGTCATTCACGAACGCGGCATTTTCATGATTCCTGACTTTCTGTGCAATGCCGGCGGCGTGACATGCAGCTATTTCGAGCAAGTTCAGTGCAATATGAACTATTACTGGGAACGGGACGAAGTTCTCACCAAGCTCGATACCAAGATGACCAACGCTTTCCATGCGGTGAGCGATCTGGCTCGTCAGCGCAAACTGTATATGCGCGATGCGGCCTATGTGATCGCGATCAACCGCGTGGCGCAGGCCTGCCGGGATCGCGGCTGGGTTTAATATTTCTTTCCGAACAAGGGAAGGGGCGGTTGACAAACCGCCCCTTTCTGCGTAAAATGGGGGAATGCTAAAATTGAGGTTGCCGGGTATATAAAATCACATACCTCGGCCAGCATTGGCGGGCACAATAAACCGTGCCCTGCGGATTGATTCCTCTCGCCATTTGGAGCTTCCTTAAACCGATATGAACCGTCCTCGCCATAAATCCCGATCCATCTTGCCCGAACAAGCCAAAGAACTGAACTGCCTGTTCCGCATCGAGGAACTCTTGCAGAATCCCGATGCCGATCTGGATGCCGTGTTCGGCGGCGTGATCGAGGCGATTCCGGCGGGCTTCCACTATTCCGACCTCTGCCAGGCGCGGATCATCTTGGAGAATCGCGAGTGGGCGCCGGCGGGCTTCGTGGAAACGCCGTGGATGCTGTCGGCGGAGATCACGGTGCATGACGCGGCCACCGGCAGCGTGGCGGTCTTCTATACGCAAGAGCGGCCGGAAGCTGACCTGGGCCCATTCCTGAACGAAGAAAATAAACTGCTGCAAACGCTGGCGGGACGACTGGGGCAGTTCGTGCAGTATCATACGATGCGGCGGAAGAATCTCGAATTGCAGGCCGCACCGGTGGATCACACGATGCAATCGCGGGGCGAGTGGCGGGTAGTGGTGGACTTGCTGCGGCGCACCGATCAAGCCCTCTATCGCCGCGTGCTGCGCAAGCTGTTCGTGCGGCTGCGCTCGGCGGGCATTCGCGAAGCCAACGAGATTCAGGAAAAAATGCGGGCGAACGTGATCCCGACCACCGACGACAACCGCCCCACCCGCAAGCTGGCGAAAGACGTTTCCACGCAGTTGGGTGATGATTTGTTCGATATCGCCGCCCGCTATTTTACCGATCAGGATATTCTGAGTTGGGTGCAAAAGTGGGTGCAGGAAGACCGGTCGAGTTTCCTCGTAGCCACGCTGGAACGGCGCAGCACACCGATGACCGATGTCGCCGAATCCATTCGCCGCTTCCACCATATCGCCAGCGAAGGCATCGAACTGGCGCCCACCACTGAAAAAGAAGTGCGGGTGGCGCTAATCGAGCGGTTCTTCACCGATCAGCTGGAATATATCAACGTCGCCAAAGAATACGTTGACGTCAAGGATTTCTATAATCTGCTGCAGCGAATTGTGTTTCCGCCGGAAAGCCACGGCAAGTTAGGCGGCAAAAGCGCGGGCGTATTCTTGGCTTCGCGGGTGATTCGCGCCGCCGCGGAGGAACACGACATCCTGAAGAACATCAAGGTTCCCAAGACGTGGCATATCGCCTCCGACGGACTGCTGCATTTCGTCACGCACAACGACCTTGACGAACTGGTCGAGCACAAATACCGCGATATAGACGAAGTCCGCCGCGAATACGACCGCATCGTGCAGGTGTTCAAGCATTCGAGTTTCACGCCGGAGATTGTGCAGGGGCTTTCGATGGCGTTGGATGATTTCGAGGATCGTCCGGTAATCGTACGCAGTTCAAGCCTGCTCGAAGACCGGTTCGGTGCGGCGTTCTCCGGCAAATATAAAAGTTTGTTCCTCGCCAACCAAGGTCCCAAGCGGCAGCGGCTGGAAGCGCTGATGGATGCCGTGGCGGAAGTGTATTCCTCGACGTTCGGTCCCGATCCGATTCAATACCGCGCCGAACGCGGCTTGCTCGACTTCCGCGAAGAGATGGGGATCATGATTCAGGAAGTGGTGGGCTCGCGGATCGGCAAATACTTCTTCCCCGCCTTCGCGGGTGTGGCGTTCAGCAACAATGAATTCCGTTGGTCGCCGCGCATTCACCGCGAAGACGGCTTGGTGCGTTTGGTGCCCGGTCTGGGAACGCGGGCGGTGGATCGCTTAAGCGATGATTATCCGATTTTGATGGCGCCCGGTCAGCCGGGCTTGCGCGTGAACGTGACGCCCGATGAAGTGATGCGATATTCGCCCTCGAAGATGGACGTCATCAATCTCGAAACCAACACCTTTGAAACGGTGGATGTCAAAGAACTCTATCGTGAACATGCGCACGATATTCCGTGGCTGAATCAGGCGGTGTCCATCTGCAACCACGGACACATGCAGATTCCGGGATTCCTGGCCGATCTCAAGGAAGACGAATTCTGCATGACCTTTGAAGGCTTGGTGACTAAGACGCCGTTCTTGAAGCAGATGCAGCTCATGCTGCGGCTCTTGCAGGAGAAGTTCGGCACGCCGGTGGATATCGAATTCGCCTCCGACGGCAAGGATTTCTATCTGCTGCAATGCCGACCGCAAGCCTATGCCGTGGGCGACGTGCCGTCCACGATCCCGCGCGACTTCCTTCCCGATCAAGTATTATTCACCGCCAAACGGTATGTGTCCAACGGTCGGCTGCCCGATATTACGCACATCGTTTATGTGGACACGCAAAAGTACAGCGAAATCGAGAGTCTGGACGAACTGCGCGATGTTGGGCGGTGCGTGGGACGCTTGAACGGGCTGTTGCCCAAACGCCGTTTTATTCTGATGGGACCGGGACGCTGGGGCAGCCGCGGCGATATCAAGCTGGGCGTGAGTGTCGGTTATGCCGACATCAAGAACACTTCGATGCTCATCGAGATCGCTCGCCGCAAAGGCAACTACGTGCCCGATCTCTCCTTCGGTACGCACTTCTTCCAAGATTTGGTGGAATCATCCATCCGATACCTGCCGCTCTATCCCGACGATCCGGGTATTCTGTTCAATGAAAAGTTCCTGCTGGGTTCGCATAATATTCTGCCGGAACTGCTTCCCGACTATGCGCATCTCGCGCATACCGTCCACGTGATTGACGTAACGGCCGTCACCAACGGCAAAATTTTGCGCGTGCTGATGAATGCCGATCTCGATGAAGCCATCGGTCTGTTCTCGATTCCGTCAACGACGCAGGAAGAAGTGGTTGAATCCAAGCCGCTGCCCACCGATCTGAGCACCGAAGAGCATTGGCGGTGGCGGGTGCTTATGGCCGAACGCATTGCCGACACCCTCGATCCGCATCGCTTCGGGGTGAAGAAGTTTTATGTGATCGGCAGCGCCAAGAACGCCACGGCGGACGCCTCCAGCGATATTGATTTGCTGCTGCACTTTAACGGCACCGCCGAGCAGTGCGAGAGTTTGCTGCAGTGGCTGGACGGCTGGAGCGCGGCCTTGGCCGAAGCCAATTTCCAGCGCACGGGTTATCGCTTGAGCCGCTTGTTGGACGTCCATTTAATCACTGACGAAGACATCGCCGCCAAGAACAGCGAATACGTGACCAAGATCGGCGCGATTACCGACGCCGCCCGCGAAATCCCCTTAACCGTCGGGCGCAGCGCGTAATTCACTTTCTCTAATTTCCTCACAACGCTTTTCGATAAACGACGCGCGCAATGCGACGTCGTTCCTCCTTTTTTTTCGCTGGTGTTTATCTTTGGAAGGAGACGCTTTGAGCAAGAAAACTCCCGTCATGACTCAACTTCGCGGACTGCAATCCAATTTCTGGATTGCCAACTGGATGGAAGCCAACGAACGGTTGGCGTTCTTCGGCGTCCGCGCCATCGCGCCGCTGTATATGGTGGCGGCTGTCGCCAACAACGGCTTGGCGCTGTCTTATTCGGAAAAAGGGCTTATCTATACGATCTGGGCATTGGTACAATGCCTCGTGCCGATGTTCTCCGGCGGCTTTACCGACGAATACGGCTATAAGAAAAGTCTCTATGTCGCGTTCACGATTAACATCGCGGGCTATGTGACCTTTGCCTTCGCGTCCAGTTTTTGGTCGGCGCTCGCGGCCTCGTGCTTAATCGGACTCGGCACCGCCATCTTCAAACCGCCCGTGCAAGGCACCATCGCCAAAGCCTCCACCGAAGAGAACAGCTCCATCGCATGGGGATTCTTCTATTGGATGGTCAATGTCGGCGGTTTCCTGGCTCCGCTGCTGGCGGCCATCGTGCGCGGCGAAACCAACTGGCGGTTGGTGTTCATCTGCGCGGCGGGCGTTACGCTGTTCAATTTCATTCCCGCGATCTTCTTCTACAAAGAACCGGAACGCACCAATATATCGCCCCGCAAGACCATCAAGCAGACCTTTATTGATACGATCAAAACGCTCAGCGACAAGAACTTCATGGTCTTCCTGCTGATCTTCAGCGGCTTCTGGTTCATGTTCATGCAGCTCTGGGATCTGCTGCCGAACTTTATTGACGAGTGGGTGTTCTCCCGCGATATCGCGCCGTTCTTCCACTGGCTCAGTCCGGATCTGGTGCTGGAAAGCGGCAACGTGAAGCCGGAAATGCTCATTAATATTGACAGTTTCGCGATTATCGCGTTGATGCTGCCGATTGCCTGGTTGACGGGCAAACTCCATCCGATGATTGCCTTGATTGGCGGAATGATTATTTCGCTGGTGGGATTCTTCGCCAGCGGCTTCACCAATATCGGCTTCGTCGTGGCGATCGCTATCTTCATCTTCGCTATCGGCGAGATGTGGTGCAGTCCCAAGTTCTCGGAGTACATCGGCCTGACCGCGCCGCCCGATAAAAAGGCGCTGTATATGGGCTATTCCAATATCCCCTTCGCCATCGGCTGGGCGGGCGGTAATCTGATTTCCGGATATCTCTACGAGAGTTTCGGCAGCAAAGTCAACTTCGCGCGGCAGTATTTAGTCAATCAACTGGGCATGAGTCCCGCTGAAGCGCAAGCGCTGCCGCAAGAGAAGGTCATGGAGACCATGGCCTCCATGATGAACAACGGCGCAGGCGCGACCACCGACGAAGCGACCCGCGTACTCTGGAACATGCATCATCCGTGGATGGTGTGGGCGATCCTCACCGCGGTCGGTCTCATTTCGACGATCTTTATGGTTATCTATTATTATCGGACGCGCGCCCGCGCCAAATAAACGGCCTCAACGACGATCTGATCAGCGGGTTTCGCGTTAGCGGAATCCGCTGCGTCGTTCCCGGAGGTTTAAGAAAATAGCCGGAAAACGAGAGGAGTGACCATGGACACGCTGCGATTGAATCGTAAGGATACCCTGTTCATCGTTGTCTGTCTGGTGATCCTGATCGCGGGAATTCTGGTGGGAATCCGCTACTTCCATGATGCGTTTCCCGAAGCGACCATTGATTTTCGTCTGAACCGTCCCCAATCCGAACAGGTGGCGTCGGCGTATTTGAAACAACTTAATCTGGCTCCGCCCGCCGATTATCGCCACGCGGGACGGTTCGGCTATGACGGGCTGGCCAAAACCTATTTGGAAAAAGAGCTGGGAGTGGACGGCGCCCGTCCCTATTTGGGACACCCGATTCGGCTCTGGTATTGGCAGCATCGCTGGTTCAAGCCCAGCACCAAAGAAGAGTTTAGCGTATTCGTCAGCCCGGAAGGCGAGATTGTCCGGCTGCGGCACGACGTTGAGGAGAACGCCGAAGGTGTAGACCTGCCCGAAGTTGCAGCGCGTCCGTTGGCCGAGGATTTTCTGTTCCGCACCATGGAAAAGGATTCCACGCGGCTGACGTTTATCGAATCGGAACGCATCGGTCGTCCGCACCGCGCCGATTGGACCTTCACCTATCGTATAACGGAAATCGAACCGGTCAAGGGATCGGAATATCGCTATGAAGTGACAATAATCGGCGACCGCATCGGCGGGTATCGCGAGTTCCTGCATGTACCGGAAGCGTGGCGCGCCTCATTCAGCAAATTGCGCAGCTATAACGAAATGGCGGGAAATTTCTCCAGCATCGGATTCTTACTGACCGCCATTGCCATTGTCGCGGTGATTTTCATTCGTATTCGCCGCCGTACCGTGCAGTGGCGGATTGCGCTGGCCTTCGGCATTATCGCGGCAGCGTTGACCTTGCTTAATCAAATCAACGATTTTCCTCTCGAACTCTACGGTTACGATACCACCGCCTCATGGTCCGGTTTTCTGTTGCAGCGGATATTGATCGGACTGATTTTTACGCTGGGATCCGGGCTGCTGATCTTCCTGCTCACCGCCTCCGCCGAAGCCATCTATCGCGAACACTACGGCCAAAAGCCGTCGCTGCCGCGCCTGTTCACCCCCGCCGGCTTACGCACGAAATCCGCATTCAAGGGAATTCTGCTGGGCGTAACACTCACGTCGTTCTTCTTCGCCTATCAGATTGCCTTTTATCTGATCGCGGGCAAGTTCGGCGCGTGGAGTCCGTCGGATGTTCCCTATGATAACTTGCTGAACACGGCCATGCCGTGGCTGGCGGTGTTGGCGATCGGTTTTTTCCCGGCGGTGAGCGAAGAGTTCATGAGCCGTATGTTTTCGATTCCGTTTCTGCAAAAAGCGTTTCGCAATCGCTTGACTTGGCTGGCGCTGCTGATTCCCGCCGTGATTTGGGGATTCGGTCACGCCGGATATCCCAATCAGCCGTTCTGGATTCGCGGCGCGGAAGTGGGTTTTGCGGGAATTATCATCGGTATCATCATGCTGCGCTACGGAATTCTGGCCTGTTTGGTGTGGCACTATACAGTTGATGCGCTGTATACGGCATTTCTGCTGTTCCGCAGCGAGAATCTCTATTTCGTGATTACCGCCGCAGTTGCCACAGGCTTGCTGGTGATTCCGCTCCTGTTGGCTGTGATTGCTTATATCCGCAAAGGATCTTTCCTGCCGGAAACCGGATTATTGAACAACGATATTGCAGGTCCGACCGTTGCACAGCCGGAACCGGCCAAGCCGTCCGTTGAACCGGTGATCGAAACCGCGCCTGCCTATCAGCCGCTACCCTCGCGTAACCGAGTATTGGCATTGGCGTTTTTCGCAGCGGGAGTCGTCGCAGTGCTGATTCCGGTGAGCAAGATCGGCGATTTTCTGGAATATCCCATCAGCCGTGAAGCCGCGATTCAAGCCTTTTCCGATACCTTGCGCGCCACCGGTTGGGCGGACCCCGACACCCTGCAAAAAATCGCCGTAATTGACGATGCGGACAGCAGAGGAGTCGCTTTCGTCTACCTATTAAAACACTCCTCATCCATTGATGAATTCAACCGTGTCGCCGACCAAACGCTGCGGCGCGGCGGCTGGCGCGTGCAGGAATGGGTTCCCGAAAATCGGCTGCGGTTTTCCGGAGTAGTGCACGGGCGCACCGGCGAAGTGCTCAGCGTCAAACCGTGGCTGCCGGAAGAAATGCCGGGCGACAGCCTGAGCGAAGACAGTGCGCGGGCGATGGTGGAAGCGATTCTGAAGGCGCGCGGGGTTGATCTTTCCGCGTTAACGATGAAAGAGCATCACGAATCGGCGCGGCCGCATCGCTTGGATCATGACTTCATCTATGAAGCCGTGGACGACGATCCGCGTCACATCGCCGAGGCCAAATATCGTATTGCATCAAGCATAAACGGCGATTGGGTCACGGTCTTTACGCGCCCCTTCTATAAAATACCCGAAGAATGGCAGCGCGCTCGCGAAGCGACGACCGCGCCGCGAGCGATTATGCATGGCTTAAATCTCATCGCGTTCTTCGGATTAGGTTTATGGGCGATCTTCTTGTTGGCATCGGTGATTCGCCGCGGATTAGTGCCGTGGAAGCGCGCCTTTCTGTTCGCCATCCCCCCGGCGGTGATTGCCGCCCTCGGATTCTTCAACGAATTCTATATCACGCGAGCGGATTATTTCTGGCAGGTCGAACAACCATGGACGGTTTACCGAACTACCGAGATGACCAGCATCTTGGCCAGCGTACTGGGAGTGTATATCTTCTTCGCCGTTGTGCTGGCATTATTGGGCGGACTATTCCACGAGCAGATCAAAGCGCTGAATCGCCGTGAGCGCAAACCGGTTGTATTAGATGCAATCATCGCGATTCTCGGCGGTATCGGCTTCATGCTGATTTGGCGCTCTGCTAATGCCTGGGCAAACGCTGGGTTTCCGCACGGAATTATATTTATGGATTGGGATATTCCCGAATGGATGGCGACATCATGGCCGGTGTTCAGCATGGCTAGTTCCATGTTAGTGCGAGTGTTTGGCGCAGCGCTGATGATCGGCGTTTTGGCCTATCTATGGAACGGTCCGGCGCGAAAGCCGATCTTGCGAACCGTGCTCGTACTCGGCATACTTTTCATTTTCATGCCTGCTACTGCGGTTGAACCTGCCGAATGGTTAATGGGCGCAAGCATGGGTGCGGTATTCATTGTCTTGGCGTTTGTGTTCCTAAGATTCTTCATCAACGGGCGGGCCATTCTGTTTGTGGCGGCGATACTCGGCGCAAATCTATTCGATTACGCATCTAAGGCGATAACCTTCGGCAATTGGTGGATCATGGTCAACGGCTGGATGTTCGCGATCATTGCCGTAATTCTGATGTTGTTCTGGCTGTTCCCGCGCGGCAAGACCAACTGAAACCATCTTGAAAAACCGCGGCAAATGTCGTATATTGCTTGCGATCAAGCCGCACGATAAACCATACTTTACCACATTATGAATCGTTTTGAAATGCGCGTGGATCCGCTCACGCAGGAAATCTACTACGAAGTCCCGCTGCGCGGCTATGCGCTGATGCAGGATCCGCTGCTCAATAAGGGGCATTCGTTTCCCCGCGCCGAACGCCGCGAGCTTCATCTCACCGGACTGATGACCGAATCGGTGGGCAATCTCGAAGAGCAGGTCAACCGGGCGTATGAAATCTACCAGATGAAAACCACGCCCCTCGAGAAATATGTCACATTGATCGGTTTGTTGGATCGTAATGAGACGAATTTCTACGCGCTGCTCACGCGCCATCTCGAAGAGATGCTGCCGATCATCTATACGCCGACCGTGGGCGAAGCCTGCCTGAAGCTCTCCCATATTATCCGCCGCTATCGCGGAATCTACGTTACGCCCGGCAACGTGAACATGATCGAACGGATATTGGAGAGCGTCGGCTTACCCAATATCTCGCTGATGGTACTCACCGACGGCGAACGTATCTTGGGCTACGGCGATTTGGGAGCGGACGGCATGGGAATTCCCATTGGCAAGGTGGCCCTCTATGTGGCGGCGGCGGGAATTCACCCCGCTTCGACGCTGCCGGTATGCATTGACGTCGGCACGAACAACGAACGGCTGCTGTCCGATCCGCTTTATCTCGGCGTACGCCGCAATCGCGTTACGGGCGATGCCTACTACGATGTGATCGAGCGGTTTATCCAAGGCGTGCGCCGCGTTTTCCCGCGCGCGCTGGTACAGTGGGAGGACTTCGGCAAGGAGCACGCGTTTACGCTGCTGGAAAATTATTCCCAGCGCGTGCTGAGTTTCAACGACGATATTCAGGGCACCGGCGCGACGGCGGCGGCGGCCATGCGCACCGCGATGAAAATCAAGAATCGTCCGCTTTCCGAGGAGCGTATTGCGATCTTAGGCTTCGGTCAAGCCGGGAGCGGCGTGGCCAACGCGTTGGTTTCGATGATGGAGGCGGACGACGGATTAACGACAGAGGAAGCGCGCCGCCGCATCTATGCCGTGGACGTGCAAGGGCTGTTATTAGACGATATGCAGGTCGAACCCTATCAGGCTCCCTTCCGCCAGCCGCGCGAACTCATCGCCAATTGGCCGATTCCCAAAAATCGCGCGCCCAATCTGGCGGAAGTTGTTCAGCATGCTAAGATCACTTCGCTGATCGGACTTTCAGCCCAGCCGGGCGTATTCGACGAACCGCTGCTGAAAAATCTGGCGCAGAATACCGACCGTCCAGTGGTGTTCTGCTTGTCCAATCCGACCTCGCGCAGCGAAGCGACCCCCGCCGACGTGCTGAAACATACCGCTGGCCGGGCGTTGATCGCCACCGGCAGTCCGTTCCCGCCGGTACAGGGCGCCGACGGCAAGGAAATCACTTTCTCGCAGTGCAATAACCTGTATATCTTCCCCGGCATGGGATTGGGTTCGGTAGTCTGTCAGGCGACGCGAATCACTCATCGAATGTTCCACGCGGCCAGTTGCGCGATTTCCGATCTGGTCACGGATGCCGAGCGCGCTAAAGGGCAGCTGCTGCCGCCGCTGTCCGACATCCGCCGCGTGTCCTATGAAGTCGCGGTGGCAATGGCGATGCAGGCGCGGGACGACGGAATCGGCATGATTGTTTCCGACGAACGTCTCGCCGAATTGATTCACAATGCCATGTGGGTGCCACGCTATTATCCCTATCGGCTGGCGCGCAATGCCTGATTCGATGTGATATTTGAATTCGACCGGAGAACCGGATGAACGTGCTTTTCTTTCTGCTGGGTGCTGCCGTTGTGTTTTGGCTGGGCAGCCGGATTTACGCCCGCTATGTGGCGCGCGCGCTGGGCGAAGATCCGCAGCACGTGACTCCCGCCGTCGAAAAGAATGACGGCCGGGACTATGTTCCCACCAAACGCTACGTCGTCTTCGCTCACCACTTCTCGGCGATTGCCGGTGCGGGACCGATTCTCGGCCCGACCATGGCCATTCTCTACGGCTTTATGCCGGCGTGGTTGTGGGTGGTGATCGGCGGTATTTTCATCGGTGCGGTCCATGACTTCACCTCGCTCTTTATCAGCATGCGCGAAGGCGGCAAGTCTATGGCCGAAGTGGCGCGCCGCACGCTCGGTCAAACCGGCTTTAATCTGTTTATCGCCTTCACCATCGTGATGATCGTGCTGGTGACGTCGGCGTTTCTCAGCGCGACCGCGATCTCATTGACGTCGCTCTGGCCGCTCAGCAAAATCGGCGTCGCCCAGGGCGAAACCTTCCTGAAAACCGTCACCATTGACGGCGTGGTCATGGGCCGCATCGGCGGCATTGCCTCCATGAGCGTGATCGTGATCACATTATGCTCGCCGCTGCTGGGCTGGCTGATGTATAAGGTGAAGATTCAGACAGTGCTCGCATATTTGTTGGCTTCGGCGATCGGTGTGGCTTCGGTGATACTGGGCATCTACTATCCGGTTTCGCTGGAACCGACGCACTGGATGGTCATTATCTCGATCTACGTGCTGTTCGCCGCCGGAGCGCCCGTGTGGGTAATTTTGCAGCCGCGCGACTTCATTAACGTGCAGATTCTCTACGGCGGCATTGTGCTGATGATGGTTTCGCTGGTGACAACCGGTTTCGGCGGCATGAAAGTCACGATGCCCAGCTTCAATTTACAGGAAGGCGTGCAGCATCTGGGCTTGATCTGGCCGATGATGTTCATCACCATCGCCTGCGGCGCAATCTCCGGATTTCACTCGCTGGTGGCGGGAGGCACCACCGGCAAACAGCTATCGAAAGAGACCGATGCCCGCAAGGTTGGTTTTAACGGCATGCTGCTGGAATCGCTGCTGGCGGTGTGCGTGCTGCTGGCGGTGGGCGCGACGCTGAGCTTCGTGGATTACAAATCCATCGTGTGGCCCACCGATCCGGGCGTAAAATCTAATCCCATTTTAGGCTTCAGCCTGGCGGCGGGACATTTATTCCATCAAGGTTTGGGCATCCCCGTAACGCTGGGAACGATTTTCGGAATTCTGATGGTGGAAGGCTTCGTGGTCACGACGCTGGATGCGGCGGTGCGTTTGAATCGCTACCTGTTCGAAGAATTGTGGGCGATTCTATTCAAGAATCCGCCGCGCATCATGCAGCATTACTGGTTCAATTCGGGACTCTCGGTGGTGCTGATGTGGGTGCTGGCCTATTCCAATGCGTTCAGCGCGCTATGGCCGATCTTCGGCACGGCCAATCAACTGCTGGCGGCGTTGGCGTTATTAGCGGTATCCGCATGGCTGCTGCTGCGCGGCAAGAAGTACATCTTCGCCTTGATTCCCGCCATCTTCATGATTCTGACCACCCTTGCTTCGCTGGTGATTCTGTTGATCAGCTACATCAAGCAGCACAAACCGCTATTGATCTTCACGGATATTTTATTGTTGATTCTGTCGGTGGGAGTGGTCGTGCTGGTTGTCCGAACGTTTCTCAAACCGGCGGCGAAGACGGCCGCTGAAGGCACCTTATGAATTGGTACATTCACTGGGTTACCGCCAGTCCGATCCTCTCCGCCGCGATTCAGTTCGCGATTCTTGGCACGCTGGGCGAACTGCTGTCCCACGTGCTGCGCACGAAATCGTTTTCGCTGCCGTGCACCGGGCTCGAACTGCTCGGCAAGATTCTCGCCTGGGGAATCTTGGGCGTCATCATTAAATACGGCTTTGTTGGCATGCGTGGATTCGTAACCGCGCTCTTGGAACATCACCTGCTGCCGCCAGCGTTCGCGGGCGGCGTCGGCTGGGCGTTCGCCATGTCGGCCAATACCAATATCTTTTTCGGTCCGGTGATGATGTTCATTCACCGCCTCGAAGACAATCTCATCGCCCGCCGTTGGAATACTGCCGGACTGACCAAAGCGTGGTGGACCCTGATCTGGTTCTGGATTCCCGCCCACACCGTGACCTTTTCATTGCCCAAAGACTATCAAGTCGGACTGGCCGCGCTGTGGTCGGTAGTCCTCGGTTTGATTATGGGACTATCCGCACCGAAGAAAACGCGCTGATTCATAAACGGTAGAGGCGGGTTGCGAACCGCCCGTGTCGTTTCGACAGACGGCCGGAAGCCGCCTGTCGCAGAGCTATAGCTTTTATGGCCCCGGCAGACAACGTATTACCAACAGTGATAGTGCTCGAGAGTATTGTCTCATCAAGTGAGATTCAGGAATGAAGCCACGCATTCGCCCCTTTCAACTGATCGTGTATTTCGCACGGCGAATTATCGTTCGCTATCATCATATTCGACCGGTTGTTTTGCTGCTATCGGGATATTCCGCATATATGCTGATCGGGTGGTTGTTGCTATGTCTGCCATGGCTGCACGAGAACATTGCCGTTGGATTTCTTGATGCCTTATTTACCTCGGTTTCTGCCGTATCCACAACCGGTCTTACGACCGTGAGCACAGTAGACTGTTTTAATTTCGGCGGTGAATTGGTCATACTAATTCTTATCCAGCTTGGCGGCTTAGGTTATATGACCTTCGGGTCATTTCTGTTCCTCATAACTCATGAGTTAAAACTATCGGATTTCCGGACACGAATGACAAAAACGGCATTCTCCGTTAATGAAGATGTGAAAATCGAGACATTCATCGGAATGGTCGTGATCTATACCCTAATTGTCGAGGGCATCGGAGCGTTATTTCTCTATTATTATTTTCACAACGCCGGAGTACCCGACTCATTATGGCAAGCGGTTTTCCATAGCGTATCGTCCTTTTGCACTGCCGGATTCAGTTTATTCAACAACAGTCTTGAAGGCTTTAGCGGGCACATCGGCATAAATATAGTTGTTTCCCTCCTTAGCATATTGGGAGCAATGGGCTTCATCGTAATTCATGATCTGCTTATGGTGGTTGTACGAATCCGCCGGCGAGTAACATTCACAACTCGCATTATCGTATCCTATACGATGGCCGTCATAGCACTTGGCTCGTTTTTGTTGTTCCTGGGTGAACCTGTGATTTCGACGCTTCCGCTTGGGGACCGAGTTATGGCTGGCATTTTTCAGGCGATGACCGCCGCAACGACGGTGGGGTTCAATACGGTCTCCATCGGAGCATTGACCCATGCCTTCTCCTTTCTAATTATCATTCTGATGGTAATCGGCGCTTCGCCTTCCGGCACGGGCGGTGGGATCAAGAGTACGACTTTAGCCGTTACTCTCGGAATCATTCGCAGCACACTGCGCGGGCGCGAACAAGTCACCTTTGGAAAGCGGGTAATTCCGATCGGTCGAATACGAATGGCCGCCGCCGCCGTCGGCGGCTATGTACTCTTCCTGTTGATCGGCACATTTCTTCTGAGCTGGATTGAGACTTTCAGTTTAGAGGATATCATGTTTGAAGCGGCTTCAGCACTTGGCACGGTAGGATTGTCGCGCGGCATCACCGGAACCCTGAGCGATCTTGGCAAGTTGATCATTATTGCATTGATGTTTATCGGGCGCATCGGCGTGCTTAGTCTTGGTTTCGCATTGTTCGGAAGCGCAACGGTTGAACAGATTATCGAATCGGATTTGATCGAGGATGATGTCGTGCTTTAGTGGATCCGCCGCCCTGAATTTAAGATCAAGTATTTGAATGTAACTCTGAGGATTTGTCTATTCAGCATCCGTGCAACTTTTTGCCCCGCACGACGATTTTCAAAGGAGGCCGATTTATCGTGCCCGTGTTGTAGGGCAATAATTCATTATAGCCGTGTTCCGTAGGGGCACAGCGGGCTGTGCCCAGAATGCACCCCCCTGTTATCCCCCCGCTGAAGCAGGGGGAAACAAACTCCGCTCGGCGAA
>CAYUIF010000008.1:0-60991 GCA_964444755.1 uncultured Alphaproteobacteria bacterium
CTGCCCGGAATCTTCACGCAACGACCTCGCCGCGGCACCCGTCCGCGGGTGCCCGGAATCACAACACCCTGTAGGGGCGGACCCAAGTGTCCGCCCACGAGCGGGTTTTAAACCCGCCCCTACCAACGCCCGGAATCTTCGGTTGCTTTCCATCCCGCCCGCGCTTATATTCTGTTACCTATTCATGGAGCACTAATGAAAACGTACTATTGGATCACATTACTGGCAGTGGCGGGAGTCGTGTGGGGGCAGCCACCGGATACGGTGTGGACTTATACGTTCTCCACTCCATTTGATGACGATGCCCTGACAATCACTTCTGTAGGTGACGGTGGATATTTAATTGCCGGATTCCGTCATGCCGCGGACACTGGTAGTGTTGCATTGGCAATCAAGCTTGACGATTTCGGTCATGAAGAGTGGGCGAAAACCTATACAACTTTTATAAGGGCAAATTCCGTAATAGAGACTAGTGACGGGGCTTTTGCGATGACCGGATATTGTGGAGTGGCGGATGTAAGTGCGATCAAAACCAACGATATTGGCGAAATCCAATGGTCTCAGTGTATTCCATATTCTGAGCCTCAAGAAGGTAATCGAATCATCGAAACGAATGATGGAGGATTTGCCATCCTTACGGATGGTAATGCCACTTCTGATCCTGACATTAAGCTATTACGCCTTAATGCTGAAGGGGATAGTCTATGGAGCCGATCTTATGGCCTTTCACAAATAGACTATGGGGGCGGGATTTGTGCCACATCCGACGGGGGTTTTGTTTTTTGCGGTTCTATCAGTCTGCAAGCCTGTGTAATTAAAACCGATAGTACGGGTGCCGTCGAGTGGTGGACATCATTTGGTGCCGACGATCGTTGGGAATGGCCGCAAGATATTATTATGAGATCGGATGGGAGTTTTGTTATTGCGGGATTTCAACAGCGAGCGAGTTGGCAATGGAATCCTTACGTTGCTTGCCTCAGTCCCAATGGTGATACGTTGTGGACTCGTGTATATCCCGATCTTGGTCCGGCATCGCCCTACTGCAGTATCTTGGAATTGAATAATGGGAATCTGGCAGTAGGCACGAGCTTTGATGGTGACTACTTTGTAATTTTGCTTGATGAAGTAGGCTCGCTATTATCAACTTTTGTTTATGGGACATCATCCACTATCGATATCCTTTATGACATGTGTATCACCGCGGATGGCGGATTGGTATTAGCTGGAATTAAGCATACACTTGCGACTAATTCTGGTGATATCTGGGTACTGCAAACGGAGTCAGTCCTCAATGCAAGTCAATACTCAAACAATGAAGCAACTGACTTTACCTTGTTGCAGAACTATCCCAATCCGTTCAACTCCACGACCACGCTTTCCTTTTCGTTATCGCATACTTCACCCGTGTCGCTAACCGTTTTCAATCTCCTCGGCCAAGCGGTTTATCAGGCTGATCTGGGAAGGCTGAATGCCGGAGAGCATCGGCATTTATTCGATGCACGGGATTTACCGTCGGGAGTTTATCTGGTACGGGTGCAGGTGGGAGACTTGTCGCAGATGCGGAAGATGGTGCTGCTGAAATAAACTTCAAACTTAAAATTCTCACCAGAGCGTGTCATTCTGAAGCCTGTGTCAGCAGACTGAAGAATCCCTTGCGATGTCAGGGATCCTTCACTGCGTTCAGGATGACCAACCGAGAGACCTCGCCGAGCCGTGGTTAAGGTCACAGACCGCAACCCGGCCGGAATGCAACGTTCGGTAGGGGCGGACCCATGTGTCCGCCCGTTTTTCTCGGTAGGGGCACGGCATGCCGTGCCAGGCTTTTCCGGCGGGGGAACAAATCCCGCTCAGCGAAGACATCGCTGGAATTTGTTCCGGCAGGGTCTGGGGACCCTGCTCGGCGAGCAGATTCCGGTGAAGCGAAGACGCTCCGTCGGCGAAGAACGGGCGCACACACGGGTGCGCCCCTACCACCCGCCGCCATGAAACGAGATTGATCGCGCTCCCCTCAAAAGGGTTGCTTTTTCGGGGGGAATTGGATAGATTGGGTGGTAATAAAACCATCATTTCAAGGACGACCATGAAAGTCTCATCAAGCAAGCAGGACAACGTTTTCGTGATCGCTCTTTCGGGCCGAATCATGGGCGGCGAAGGAACCGACGATTTCTATCAAGTGATCAGCATCGCCTTAGAAGAAGGCTTCCGGAAGTTTGTTTTGGACCTCCAAGACGTAGACTGGATGAACAGTACCGGACTGGGAATGGTCATTGCCGGAAGCGCGCGCGTCCGGGACACTGACGGCATCTTCAAGCTCGCCCGACCCAACGATTCGGTTAGCCAAGCCCTGGCCATCAACCGCCTTAATCTGGTCTTCGAGATTCATCCGACCTTAGAAGCGGCAGTTGCCAGCTTCAACTAATCGCGGAATAATAACCATTTAAAACTTCGTTGTTATGGAAGTCACCGCCCGCACTTTAGGTGGAATCAAGATCATTGCCCTCACCGGGAAGATCCTGTCCAGTCAGGATACCGCCGGTATGCACAATGAGGTGCGGCTGGCGGTGGAGGCTGATTCGATTAAAGTAATCTTGGATTTGTCCGGTTTGGATTGGATGAACAGTACCGGATTGGGCGCGCTGGTGGCGGCTAACGGACGGTTGACCGGAGTGGGCGGCGAACTTAGGTTGGCTTGCCCCAATGATACGATTACCGAACTTCTGCATTTGAATAAGCTGGACCGGATCTTCGAAATCCATCCCGATCTCGAATCTGCCATCGCCAGCTTCCGCTAATTTTCATGTAACATGCGATAACGGGTGATTCGAAGTCACCCGTTTTTGGTGAGATCCCCGGCAGGGTGGGGGATTCTCGGCTTCGACGAGGATTAGCCACTGCCCAATCCAAGCCCCGCACAGCAATGTGCGGGGCTTTTTGCATGAACAATGATATGACAAGCTCAAGAACGACTTACAGTCCGGCAAAAGTTGCCCCGGAGCTTTCATTTTCCTTGAAGTGTTAGGTCTAAGTTGCTGATAATATTATATGGCATATAGGTTGCAGAAGTTCAGCTCGGACAAATAGTTCCGACACATATGAAAACTTTCGGTAATTCTTTAATTATTCTGGCAATAGCCACATCGGCTTGGGCGCAAGTCTGGCCGTCAGCGGCGATTTCCGACCCCGAAACCGGTCTGCCCGGATCCCCGCCCGGACAGCTCTCGATCCAAGCCTCCTCGGCCAGTTTGAAGAGCGATTTTTGGACGGATCAACGCTCGAAGTTCAGCATAAGCTTGGGATTAGGAAGCAACTTGGGATTGTTTGTGGGTAGCTCATTCCGCCGCTTGGAGGGCTACAATGCCTTCCAAAACGGGATCGGCGACACCCGGATGGGTCTCTCGTATTGGCCCGCGGTGACAGATCGGCTAACGGTAGGAATAAATGGTTATTTCATTGTGCCAACTGGTTTTAGAACTCAAGAGAGCTATTACAATCCCACCACGGATTCCCTCTACCAAATGCCCGCGTTCAGCATGAAGCAAACGGGTGGTGAGGTCGCCGCCGGAATGAGTTGGTCGCTGGGTCCGGTGGCGGAGCTGAATGGCTTTGCTGGATATTTCAGCACGTCCGATCAAGTGGATCAAGCCTTTCGCTGGGGCATGGGCGCATGGCTGGCTCCCTTAGGACCGCGCTACGCTGCTGAGTTAGGCTACAGCCAGTCGCAAACGCGGGCCGGATTGTATCCCAATACCGAAGCGTTCACCGCCGCGCTGGCACTGAAAGTCGCATGGGGCTTTTCGCTGGTGCCGGGTATGGTCGCGGACTTGGCGGACGATCCGCTCTACGGTGGATCGCTGGGATTGCGCTTCACCGCGCCAATTCCCGCTGCCGCCGTGTTCGGGCAGAATCAACGTGCTTCGGATGCCGCACCGTTCATGAAGTTCAATGGAAACGTGTTGGTGCCGCCACCACTGTCGTCCGTGCCGGTGGCTGACCGCGACGAATTATGGAAAAGCATCCGCGACGAATTGCGCGGATCATTCGACGAAGTCATTGCCCTGCCGTCCCTCGACGTGCCGGGGCTGCCTTATAATGATGCCACTCGTCCGCAGCAAGATAATTCGATCCGTGCCATTGCCAAGGCGCATCCCGATGCGGACTGGTTGTTGATTGCGCGCGTCGAACGCGAAGACGTCATGCGTGACGGCGGCGTCAGTGTTCCGCTGATCATATCTCAAACACAATGGACGGCGGAATGTCTGTTAAAAGTGGAACTCATCAGTCTTCGGCAGATGGACTCCCGCAACCGTCAAACGGTGGAAGGCCGCGCGGTGCGCAAAGAGGCTCCGTCGTTAGCGGTGGTTTCGAAACAGGAAAGCGAAGTATTGAGCCTAAGCGCCAGCCGAGAATTGACGTTTCAGGCTTATCGTGAGGCCGGGCGGGAAATCGCCCGCGAACTGCAAGTATGCGAACCGGATTTCCGATCCTCATCGCGCTAAGCGCACTGTTGCTGGTGTCGGGTTGCACATCTCCGAACGATGACAATCCGACAGGACCGCTGCCCGAGCTTTCGCTATCGGTGGAAGCGCAGCCGCCCACGATTCCGGCTAACGGCAGCAGCCGCTTGGTCGTGTTTACGGAGTTGCGCTTGGGCGATCAGCCGGTGGCTGACTCGACGGAAGTGATACTGTTGAATTCCATCGGTGTACTGCAGCGCGGTATCCTTTATACGCACGGTGGAGTTGCGCTGGATACGCTGTTGAGTGACACGATCGCCGGAGCCGGTTGGTTGGTGGCCTATTCGCAAGGAATCCGTGATTCGGTTGAAATATTTTTTACATCCATAGACTGATATGAAAAGAACCCGTTTTCACAACGCACTTGTGGGATTTCTGACGCTGCTCTTCGTACTGGGCTGCGGCAGCGGCGGTTCGACGGGACCCGGCGAACCGGAAGGTCCCGGCGATCTGACACTCCGCTATTGCCGCGTCGTCAATGTGGACGGCCAAATGCACGCGCAGTGGGCGGCGGACTTGCCGACGCGCGGCGAAATCCGCTATGGCCGCGATGTCTACACGCAGCAGATCAATGTCACCAGTGACGCCGACTCGCACGACGTCGCGCTAACGGGATTGTCCTTCGATACGCATTACATCTATCGCATTACGGTTCGCGACAGTTTGAGCCGGGCGGTGCAGAGGGAGGGTGACTTCACAACCCCTGCCAAAGCTTCGCCGGAACCGGTAATCAGCAATGTACAGATTACCGATATTACCGAGTCGGCAGCGACGGTTACGTGGGATACTGATGAACCGGCGACCACCATCCTCTATTATGGAATCGGCACAGCCGACGATTCGGTCACGCTGGCCAACATGGTCACGGAGCATTCGGTACATCTCACGGGTTTGTTGTCATCGTCCGTTTATCGGATGCGTCCCGAAGCGGTGAATGCTTCCAATTTACGCGGTATCGGACCGGATACATCGCTGGCAACTCCGGCGCGCCTAATGATCCAGTTTGCCGATACGGCAATTCCGGTGGGGGATACGATTCAACTGCCGATTCGCATTGTTGATGCCGAAAATTTGGCCGGACTGCGGTTCGGAATCACGTTTGAAACCGGCATGGTGGAAGTGGTGTCGGTGGATGAAGGTCCGTTCTTTACCGACCGCCGCGGTTTCATTTTCTTCAGCGATATCCGCAACAGCGAAGGCGTGTTCATTGTGGATATGACATGGAATGTGGACTACGACGGCAACCGGCAAGTGAATACTGACGCCGATGGCAGTGGAATCGTGGCCTATGCCCGCTTGCGCGGTTTGGAGATGGGGGAAGTGGACATGGCGTTCAATCCCGACAGCACCTACGGTCTGGATATGTTCGCCAACATGCGCGCGTGCAGTTTAAGCGCGGGCAGCATTGAGGTCCGTCCCTGATGAATCAACGGAATTCGAAAATAAGCAATACATCAAATATGCCGAGAGGCACAACACCCTCTCATCATGGGAGTGAAGCCATGAATCTTCGTCATTATTTCATCCCCGTACTGGCGGGATTGGCGCTGCTGATAGGCGGCATCGCCGACGCCACGCCGACTTACCGCTCGTATATCGAGTGGAACGGGCCCTACTTTCACGTCCGCCATGGACTCAACGCGGACAGCAGCGCGTATGTGAACTATCTGGTGAACAATCCGCTGCCGCTGTCCAGCTCGCCGTTCGCTTCGCCGACGGCGGTGGATGTGTGGGGATCACCGGCGGCGCTCAATGTGTTCGTCGTGGATCACGATCATCGCCGTATTCAGGTATTCGACGCCAACGCGCGCTGGAACGTGGAATCGCTGAGCTACAGCTCATCGCCCATTCAAGGCTACTTTGGCGGGCGCAGCATTAAATTCTCCCTCGGCGAAGTACTGCCGTCCAGCGAACGCGTGACCATCAACGGCCGCGAGTTCATTCGTGTTAGCGATCTGACCGGTCGCACGCAACTGGATTCGGTGTACACTGTCGTCTATACCGGCGCTCCCAATACGGGCGGTGTGGTGACGCTGCCGACGGGTTGGGCGTTGGGACCGTTCGATTCCGTGCGGGTGGAATACGCGTATGCCACGCCGTCAGGAACGGCCGGTTTGGGCGATATTGATTACAAGCTCTATCAGACGACGCCCACGGACATGCCGTTGCAGCTGCACGAATCCACGTCGGCCACGGATCCGGCCATGAATGACTTGACCGCGCTGGCGCTGAATTCTTCGGTGCGCGCCGGTAAGTCCATGGATTTGTATCTGGTCAATGGATTGCCGGGCGGTCAGGGTACATTGGGTTCGTATGACCTGACAACCATCGGCACGGGCGGTGTCTTCAGTTTCGTGGATCAATATCCCGGCCAAATGGGACGACCCTATGACGTGGAAATCGTGGATCGCGGTGCGAATACGCCGATCGGAACGTTGACTCCCGGCGTACCGCTGAATGCCAACAATTCGCGATTGACGCCTGCGCCGAGCATTACCAATCAAAATACGTTCCTCGGCCACAATTATCGCATTACCTACGTATTCGATACCACCAGCACGATGAATCAGGCGGCAGATGCGCAGAACAATGAATCGGATATCTTCTTTGACGAAGCATCCGGCCGTGCGCATATGGTGTTCTGCCGCGACGGAGCGGGCACGGGCACAGCTTATAGCTACAGCGACGATTACGGACAGACGTGGTCTACCGCGCTTACGATCTCGCTTTCAACCTTCACGGGCGCGATTGATCGTCCGGTGATTGTGGTCACAGCAAATAGCGACATCCATGTTGTCTATGAAGCGGTGGATGGATCCGGTGATCGTCACCTGTATCATACATGGTCGCAGGACGGGATCACGTGGCAAGCCACGACGACGCTGACCAGCGATATCACTCCGGCGACGATTGCCGAAAATCGTTATGCCACGATGATGGTGGATCCGGTGACGGATAACATCCACGTCATCTGGGCGGGTGACGGCAGTGTCTATCATAAGATTCGCACTCCCGGTTCGTCGGGATCGTGGGGATCATCGGTGCTGGCGGCAACCGGTACGGCGGCCTATAGCGCGCCTCACGCCGTGATGAACAGCTCCGGAGTGATTCACATGGTATATGTGAGCAATGCCGCCGCGCCGTGGCAGCTCAGCTATCGCGTTTTTAATGGCGCGGATTGGGGCAGCTACAATGCTTCGGGCGGTTTCATTCCGGCCAGCACCGACGTTGTAACCAACGGTGCGGGTTTTGCCGATATCACTGGCGCGACGCGCGGCGAAGCATTCCCCTTCCCGCAGATTTGCTTGACGGGTGATAGCGTGTGGGTGTTCTGGGTCGGTACGGGTACGGAAGCGTATTTGGATGCCGTGCAGATGTATTACAATCGCATCAGCGCGCTGGACGGCGAGTTTTCCGCCGCTGCCGGAACCGCGATCACCGCCACCGAAGCCTGCGTTCCCATGCGCTTTACGGTAGCGGTGGATGCGGATGCCAACATTCATATCGTTTATCCGTATTCCTTGATTGCCGATGCGGAGGGTTTGAAGTACAAGTACTGGACAAATTCCACCAATACGTGGACTCCGTTGACCACGACGTTGGGTCGCACGATCTTTGACGGCGGCGCAACCGACGCGGTCTGGGCGTTCGAGCCGCGCTTGGTCACTCCCACCGCGGCGGGACAAATCGTGCCGATGCTGGTGTGTACGAAGGTCTATCCCAATGATGCGCACACGGAGTGGGTGGATGATTCGCCGCGGGCATTGTTCAAGATTATTGACGGCGTGCTGGCGATCACCGATCAAACCACGCTTTCGATCATCAATAACTGGCGGGTCTGGCGAACGGGCGAAGCGGATGCTTCGGCCATTCCCGGCGTTTCCTTTACTATTACCAACACCAACGGCGCCATCTCCAATACGGACGATGTGGACGCCACCGAATTCAACGTAATTGATCCGGCTCTGGCGGGGACGAATGATTACTTTGAACTCACAGGCACGGCTCCGGCCAAGAACGACTTGTTGTTCCTGACCGACAGCGACAATCACCGGGTAAAAGTGATTCGTGCCTATGACAACATTGACGACTGCTTCGGCGGCGCGGAGCGCTGGGATGTTCCCGGCCAATCCGACGGTATGCCGGGACAGACCTACAAGCTTGCGACCATCGGCGGCGAGGGCACGTTCCGCGTATGGGCGAGCCCCGATTCCATCGCGTGGACCGTTGTAAATAACCTGCTGATCGCCGGACCCGGCGACCGTGTTTGCGAAGTGGATCGTTATACCAAAGAAATTCGCTTTGGTGATAACGTTCACGGTTTGATTCCGCCCGCCGGAACCTTCATCCGCGTGCGTTATGACGAATCGGTGGACGAAGCGGAATTCGGCACCTTGGGCAGCGGCGCCGGACAAATGAACTTCCCGCGCGGCTTGGCGTCGCGCTGGAATTCCGGCTTAGGGCACTACGACGTTTATACCTGCGACTACGGCAATAATCGCCTGCAGAAGTGGGCTTATGATCCCACCGCGACTATCAATCCCGATGATCGCACCGATGCGGTCGTGGCATGGAACAAAGCCTCCGCCGATACTGATTTGGTGGATAGCCCCGAAGATATCGAAGTAGTCGAACTCAATAACGATATCTATCTGGTGGTGTCCGATCACGATAACGGCCGGGTATTGATCTACCGCGATGATGAAGCCACCGGCAACGGCGGCAACGCCGCTCCGGTATTCGTTTCCGCCGTGGGCAGCCCCGGAACCTCGCTGAACCAGTTCATGGATCCGCGTGGTCTGGCGGTGATGGCGGAAGACAGCGGCTTAGTGATTCTGGCTTGCGACGGCGATCGCGATCAAATCGCGAAGATCTCTTCCCGCGACTGGTTGACGACTTCCGCTGACGACACCACCGGCGGCCCTGGTTCGCAAAGCAACATCCTCTCGGCAACCATTACGGACGCGTTGGACGGCGATGAATATCTGCTGCTGCAAGCGGGCGCGATTCGTACCATCGAATTGAAGGTGGCGCGTACCGATTCGCTGGCCTCATTGCGGGCGGTGCTCAGCTTCCCGGCTAGCATCCTGCAGATTCTCAGCGTCAATGAAGGCAATCTGTGGAGCGGCGAACCCTACACCAACAAGATCTTTCTGTTCGATTACGATAATTCGGCCGGCCGCTTAGAGATCAACGCCTCGATGGTCGGGGACGTGAACGGACTCAGTAGTCCCGGTTCGCGCCTGGTGGCTTCGATGGTCGTAATGGCCAGCGAAGACATGGCGGTTCCAGCATCGGGTATTATTTCATTCTCCGACAGCACGCAATTCCGCAAATCCAGCAACCGGCAAGTGACGACGTTCAATTCCGGTACGCTGACGGTGCGCGGCGGCTATCTGGCGGATATCGCCACCATCGGTGGTGATCCGGGCACGGCTCCGAATATGATCCCGCAACCTGACGGTGCGATTAATTTCGCAGACGTCAACGTCTTTACGCAAGGTTGGAATGGCAACGGCATCACTTTCGATCCCATCGCGGATTTCGGTCCGTTCCTCGGTTCGCAAGTGCCGCAACTGGTGGCGAATCCCGATGACAAGCTGGATGCGCAGGATCTGCTGGCCCTTGACCTGATGTACAACTGGTATAATCAAACGGTCGCCCTGACCATGCCGCCCCTGCCCGATTTACGCAACGGTGGAACACTGGATGAGAACGGTTCATTGGTTGCTGCGGCGCGCCGCACCGAACACGGCTGGACGGTGGAATTGCAGGTGCGTGATATCAGCGCGTTGACCACCGCCCACTTGTACGCGCAGGCTGAAGCCGCTGGTGCAGTGATTACGGCGGTTCGTCCGGGGTCGTTCCTCGGTTCCAACTGCACGCTCTTCCTGCATACGGTGGACGGTGCCGCCACGGATATTTCTCTGGGCCGTTTGAATCGCGGCGAACCGTGTGTCAGCGGCAGCGGTGTGTTGGCGGAAATTGACTTAACCGTACCCACCAACGAAAGCCCGAAACTGCGGCTGCGCTACGAACTGCGCGATAACTTCAACACGATTCTGGCCGCTCATGAAGTGGGCGATGTGGAAGTACAGGCGATTCCCGAACGGTTCAGCCTCGGCGAGCCGTATCCCAATCCGTTCAATGCGGTAACGACATTTACCTTGAATCTGAACGAAGCGGGGCTCGCGCATTTGCGCATCTTCAACGTGCTCGGTCAGGAAGTGGCGACGGTTGTGAATCGCGATCTGCCGGCGGGTGTCCATCACTTGTTGTGGGATGCGCGCGACAATCACGGCATGTCGCTGACGACGGGTGTCTATTTCGCGCGGCTCGAATCCGCCGGACGAACCGACATTCGCAAAATCGTTCTCCTAAGATAGTTTATTCTCCTTCTTCTCTTCTCCTCCGAAAGCACAACCGGCAGCCCTATGGCTGCCGGTTGTGCTTGAAGAATGCAGATATCGATTTACATCTTGGTATAATCCAGCTCAGAGCCAAGCATACTATGGGGGATGGAGTAGACGATCAGTTGCGCTACCGCCGCGATGATGTACCACTTCCGCCCGCGACCGCCTTTGATATCCCGCCACAACGCGATCAGCCAGAAAACCATTGCCACCGCGGTTTTATTGTCGGTAAGGTCATGACCGAACGGCCAGCCCGTCCAAAACGCACCGAAGGCGAACTTCTGCACAATTGGTCCCAGGATCAGGCCGCCGAGCAACAGCATTCCGGCGCAGGTCAACGCTTGCCAGCGTGCGTGTTCGCCGTTCCAGATCGCTTCCAATCCGGCACGTGTGCCGATCAGCATGGAAAAAAACATGAAGAATACGTGCGGCAATAAAACATAGATCGGCACCGCGCCTTTGAAGCGCATGATCACCGGGTCGGGAGTGAGCGTTGTTCTTTGTCCGTCAGCGGAAACGAGTGTGATTTGATACATTACTTTCCCGGCGGGCGGCTGCACCGGAATCGCCGCAATCAGTTGTTCGCCGTCGCGCTTGAGCGGCTGAGTCATCCACTCATCATGACTCCTGAACCGCTTCCAGCGCATTTCGCCGCTGATGATTGGATCGGGAATCGTAAGCTTCACCAGCGCGTCGCCGGTAGTATCTGCGGAACGCAGCAGCCGAAAACGTACAGTAGAGTCTTCGATCCGAATTTTACCGCGCAAAGGGTGAGTCGGTCCGGTCAGCCGTTGATAGACCGCCGCGCCCAGCGTGATCACCGTGGCCAGAATCCACAGCAGGATAACGTTCTTGAGGGATAGTTTGTGCATAACCTCTTACAATCGGTGGAGTATCCAGTTAACGTGTAGATTGCTGCAACACGGCTTGCGCGACTTGATCGGCTTCATCGCGCTTGAAAACGACTTCAACCGTATCGCCCGGCGCATATATCTGCAGCGCGTAGGTCAGATCGTAGATATTGTTGATGACGACTTTGCCCAATTTCGTAAGCAAGTCGCCGCGCTGCAATCCGGCCAGCGCCGCCGGACCGCCTTCGCGCACGCCTGATAGCAGCATGCCTTTTACTGAGTCGGGCTGCGAAAAATCGGGAATTGAGCCGAATGATGAACGGAATCTTCCGCCGCCTTGCTGCGTTGGTTCGGCGGCTTTCACGAAGGTCAACGGTTCAGCGCGGCGGTCAATGTATCGAATCGCTTTCGAAGTGAAATCCACCACCCGTGCCATATCGGCATAGTTGATCTTGTCCGCGTCATCCGTGGAACGATGATAGTCGGAATGGGCGCCGGAAAATAGATAAAGCACCGGAATATTCACCAGGAAGAAATTCATATGATCGGAAGGTCCGTAACCGTCGCCCTTGCAGGTCACATTAAGACCGACATATTGATTGGCGGAGTCCACGAGTGCAGGAAATTCCTCAGCGGTCTTGCAACCGACCACCGTTAATTTATTGTCCGTAACTCTTCCGACCATATCCAAGTTGAACATTGCCCGCACGTGATCCAAGGTTAGCGGAAAGTGATCGGTAAGCTGCTTCGAACCGCCCAATCCCACTTCTTCGGCGGTAAAAGCCGCCACCAGAACCGTGCTGGTAATCGGATAATCCTTCAGTTCCCGTGCGATTTCGATAATTGAAGCCACCCCGCTGGCATTGTCGTCCGCGCCATTGTGGATTTGGCCGGGCTTCTCGTCCAAACTGCCGCTTTGGCCGTAGCCGAGATGGTCGTAATGCGCGCCGATAACGATCACGTTGCTGTCGCCGGGAATGATCGCCCCGACATTCTTCACATTGACGGTTTGCCGCGTTAAGTCCACGGCGATCTCCAATGTATCCGTCTTCAAGGATAAGCTGCGCGGCTGGGAATTGCCATCAATGAAGCGCTGCAGCGCATCAAGATCAAATTCGGGAAACAACGTAGCCACCGCTTCGCGGGTAATGCGCAGGGCCGGCATCCCGCAGTCAATATATGGTTCATCGTTGCGCGGCGGCCGTAAATTCTCCGGCGTGGTTCCGTAGATGGGGCCCTCCACATACATGACCGCTATCGCGCCATGCAGTTTAGCGTTTGCGGCTTTGGCGCGCAGCGTTGTATGAGTCGTATAGTTGACGCCCTCAAAAACCGAAGTCGTGTCGAATTCCCCGGGCTCGCCCGTCAGGCACAGAACAATCTTTCCGTCCGTTTCGAGATTAGCGAAGTCGTCGTATTCATATTCCGGGGCGGTGATCGCATATCCGGCGAAAACGACCGTGCTGCGCACATCCCCCGCGCTGGAGAAGCCATAGGGCATGATCCCGGAGGATGTGTCGAGCAGCATTTCACCTAATTTAACATGGTTGCCGGGTCCTAATGTCACACCCCAGCCCATTTCAAATGGTTGAAAGTAGCTGCCATCGAATGCGGGAGTTAGACCGATTTCACGGAGTTCGGATGCAATATAGTCGGCGGCATCTTCTAAGCCCGGGGTACCGATTCCTCGACCGTCGCGGGTATCATCGGCCAAATAGTACACATGTTGCCGTAGATTAGCCTCGGTTTCTGCCGCTAAACCATTAACAAACAACAATGATACAATAACACAGAGAGACACAATGGTTTTATTCATGGAGAATGCCCGTCCAGAAGGTCATATTCGCAATTAATTCAATTTGTCAAGGATTTCCGAGACTTTCAAGTCCAGTTTGCCAAAGTGGTCTAAAATTCTATATTAGGAATCGTAATATAGCCCACTCAGGATGGATCACTCATGGATTTTGCTGCGCTCACCGAAACGGATTTCAATAAGAATCCGGTCCTGTTTGTGGAGTTGGTGCGCCGTTGGGCGGAAGGCGGTGCTGAGCCGCAGCCGCATCATGTCGAATGGCTGCGGCAGATGCCGCGTCCGTTAATCGCCCTTCCGGCAACTGCACGGGAGGCGTTATGGGGGATTCTGTCGTGCCCGGAACGCGCCCGCGCGCTGTCATGGTTGGATCGGGCGGGAATTCTGGAAGAGATCATCCCATCATGGGCGGGTGATTATTTTCGACAGGCATTGCGTTTGCAAGCGGTTGAAGAGGTTCATCTTGAGCATTGGGCGGAAGGTTTCAGCGAAGCAGCCTTTGACTGGCTGTGCGTTTATCAGGATCAGCAAGTGGACGGCCGTTTGAATGGTTGGGCGTTGACCGGTTTAGCCACGCTATTATTGGCGGGTGATGAGCCGCCTTTCAGTTATGCCACTCGCGTGACGATGGATTTGAAAGCATTGGGTGCGAAAGACGGCGAGCGCGATCGAATTATCACGGCGATTCTGGAGTATCCCGACTTCTACGACGCGATTGCGTCCTGCCGTCCGCCGGCACGGCTATTCAGCCCGACGACGATTATTGCCACTTTGGCGACATTGGCGGTGATTCCACACGTCGCGGAAGATATCTGTGCGCACGCCAAGGATTTCGGTAATCAGATTTTGCTCCGCTATGCCGCGCCCGATGCCATGAAATAATCAATCACGACCGCAACATAGATGTCGTTTAATTCACTTATCTTTGCCTTCTTCCTTCCGGCAGTGTTTTGCGCCTACTGGCTGCTGCACCGCCGGCATTACCGTTGGCAAAATATATTATTGCTGTTGGTTAATGCCGTTTTTTATTCGTGGTGGGATTGGCGGTTCTTTCTCCTGCTGCTCAGCGCCGCGCTGGTGGATTATATTGTCGGGCTCAATTTGGTTCATGATGCCGCACCGATCCGCCGCAAAACGTGGTTCGGCGTCAGTTTGGCGATGAATCTGGGACTGTTGGGTTTTTTTAAATATTTTAATTTTTTCACACAGTCGTTTATAGATTTTCTCGCCTGGTTCGGCCTTTCGTCCGATAGCCATACTCTCCGTCTCATCCTTCCCCTTGGCATCAGTTTCTATACGTTTCAGCGGCTGACCTATACCATCGAACTTTACCGCAAGCAGCTTCCGGTCTGCCGGGATATCACGGCGTTTCTCGCGTTTTCGACCTTCTTCCCGTTGATGACCGCCGGACCGATCGAGCGGGCGAAACGGCTGCTGCCGCAATTTCTGAAAGCGCGTTCCTTCGATGAAGCAAAATCGAAGGATGCATTACGGCAAATTTTGTGGGGACTGTTCCGTAAAATCGTGATTGCCGATAATCTGGTTGCGCCGATCAACGAAGCTTTCGGTAATTATGCTCAACTTAGCGGTATCGATCTGGCTGTCGGCGTGTTTCTGTTTTCCGTGCAAATCTACGTGGATTTCGCGGCTTATTCGGATATCGCCATGGGGTGTGGACGGCTGTTGGGATTTCGGATCATGCGCAACTTCGCCTACCCGTATTTTTCCCGTGATATCGCCGAATTCTGGCGGCGGTGGCATATTTCCATGTCGTCATGGTTCCGCGATTATGTATACACGCCGCTTTCCATGCATGTCAGCTTGGCTCAAAAATGGCGGCGGTTGTGGAATATTCTGGTGACGTTCACGGTCAGCGGATTATGGCACGGCGCGAATTGGACGTTTGTTGTGTGGGGCTTCATTCATGGACTATTGTTCATTCCGTCAGTATTCGGTCAGCCGCCGCAACACGAAACTAAGATGGTGGCCGAAGGTCGTCGCTTACCGAATCTTCGCGAACTGCGGCAGCTGGTCATAACGTTTACTGCGGTTTCGTTGGCGTGGGTGTTTTTCCGTGCCGAAAACCTCGGACATGCTTGCGGATACTTCGGTGCGATGTTCTCGTCAACGTGGTTAGCGGCGCCGACTTATAATTTGGAAGTTATCTATGCGGCGGCGATCCTGGTATTCGAGTGGATTCGCCGTGATCACATTCACAGCTTCGAAATCGCCTCTTTACCGCTGCCGGTACGGTGGAGCCTCTACATTGCGGTGCTGGCGGCGATTGCCCTGCTGGGAGATTTCGGCGTACATGATTTCTTTTATGCGCAATTTTAGGAAGCCGACGTGCTGAAACTGACAATTCGCTATTTTATCTTCGTAGCCTTACTGATTTTCATCGGCGAGCTGTTTTTTCGCTATGTCGTGGTGTCCAGTAATACGGCGTATAAAATCATGGATCCGGAATTCAATATTCTGCTTCACGACACGTCGGGAACTCGAACCGGAATCTATACAACCGGTCGGTTTGCGCAGCATCGGACGCGCTGGTATATCAATCGGCAGGGCTGGAAATCCGATCGTGACTACGAACCGCCGAGTCCGAACCGTAAACCGGTCATCGGAATCATCGGTGATTCCTACATCGCCGGATTTCAGGTCGAAGACAAGGACCACTTAACCACGCGGTTGGACAAGCTTCTGCAAGGTCAATATCACGTCTATAATTTCGGACAGGGCGGAAGCTGCAGCTCACAATTCCTTCATATCGCGATGTATGCTGAAGCGCGCTTCGATCCTGATATCTATGTGATCTTGGTACGCGATAGCGACTGGAAACAGAGCATCACCTATTACATTCGTGATCAACGGATTTGGCAGCTGCGGGCAACCGCGGAGGGCTTTAAAGAACTGCCGGCCAGTTTTGAAGCGACGCGTTGGCGGCGCTTACCGAAATACAGCGCGCTCATTCGCTATTTCGTATACAACGTCAACCTCGACTTATTCGGAGGTGTGCGCACGACGTGGCGGCAGCGATATGGAACGAGTTCCGCCGGACCGTCGCCTTCCGATCCGGGCGCGCCGTCGATAAAGGCGGGTATGGACTATTTAGTCCGGCGGATTCGTCAGGAGCTTCCGGGCAAGGACATCATTTTTATGACGGATGCGTTCACAGCGAACATCTATTCCGGGCGGGAACCGACGAGTCAATCCAGCCTTCCGTGGCTGCGCGAGATTTGCGAACAATACGATTGCCGCGTTTTCGACCTCGCACCGTCTTTGATCAAGCGTTACGCCGAAGACGGGCGGCGCTTCGATTTCGAGGTGGATTATCACTGGAACGCTTATGGTCACCGCGTCATCGCCGAGTCGCTGTTCGATTATCTAAACCAAAACGGTTTGGTCAATCCGACTGAGGAACCCGAACTCCAGGTTGCTTCGCTGGAACCGGGCACAACGAATACTCCCGCCCATGAAATTGCGCATTGATATTTGGCTGCATCGCGCGCGCTTGTTTAAATCGCGCACGCAGGCCACCGCTGCCTGCCGCGAAGGCAAGATCATGATCAACGAAAAATTCGTTGATGCGGGAGACAATGTGGCGGAAGGCAATGTCGTGAAGATCAGAATGCGCGGAATGTACCGGGCATTTACGGTCTTGGAAGCGGCGGATATCAATCTGTCGAAGCAGGATGCCAAGCGGATGTACGAGGAAATAACGGCTCCCGAAACGCTTGAGAAGTTCCGGCAAGTGGAAACTGCCGGTCGCGAATGGCGGATGGGCGCCAAAAAGGAATCCGGTCCGCGTCCCACGAAAAAATCGCGGCGAGTCATGGATCGGATGAAAGGGAAATAGAAATACTTATACAGAAAGCAAATGACGCAGTCTAAGCGGCTGCGTCATTTATTTTTCAGCAGTGCTAATACGGCTTGCACTATTTTCTCGGGAGGTATCTTTTGCAGACAGCCCCGTCGGGCGCAGTCGCTGCCGGTGCAATTCGGCCGCAGATCGCAGGGTGCCTCAATCAGGACATCCCGTGGATTGAGGGCATCGTGCCAATTAGCCGGTCGCCCCGATCCGAAAAACGCCACCGTGGGTATCTCGCAGGCGGCGGCGATGTGCTTGGGGGCGGAGTCGGGACCGACATAGATGCTTGCATGACGATAGAGCGCCGCCAACGTCGGGACGCGGGCATCGGGTACGTAGGGAACGCCTTTCTTCAGCAAGTGTAAAGCTGCTTTTGCCAACTCGCTTTCGCCCGGTCCGGACGTGACCACTAACGCGCAGCTGTTTTCCAACAAACCCAGCATTACTTGAACGGTAAGCTCCGGGGGATACAATTTTGCCGGATTCGAACTGCCGGTGGCCAATGCGACAACAGGACGAGAACGATCCAATTGCTCGAGTACATGATCAACACGATGGGCTTCTTCGGAATCGGCGGCGTCGGAATAAATTTCCAACTCGCGACCGGCATCGGGAACACCCATCTTTGCCAGAATCTGCAAGCGCAAGTCTACCGCATAGAGTTCGCGATCGCTGGCTTCTTCCACGATGCGATGGGAATACGCCCAGCGCCGGCCGAAGCGATCCAGTCCGACGCGCACCGGCGCACCCGAGATGGAAGCAAACTGCGCGCTGCGAGGGTTGGAGAAAAAGTCAATCACCCAATCGTAACGTTCACGGCGGATTTGATGAGCGACGCGCAGAAAAGTGGACAAACGGCTGTCGGTGGGCGGAACGATTAACTTGCGGATGTAGGGATTACACCAGACCACCTCTTCGGCCGGTGATTCCACCAGAAAATCAATTTGCGCATCTTGAAAATGCCGGGCTAAAGCGCGCACTGCCGGACTGCATAATAATACGTCGCCGATGCGGCGTAGTTGCGAGACCAAAATCCGCTGCGGCGGCGGCAGCGTGGACGGGCCGAGCAGTTTCATGCGGAGGCTTTAAAGTGAAGTTCAAGCAGGGGCGTTGTCTCGGCTGCAGCCGATGTCTGCGATATCGGCAGCGCTTTTAGCGTGATTTCGCTTTCATTGACAGTAACGTGCAAGTAGTGATGCTGGGCTTCAGCCTCGACGAGCTTCGATCCGCCGCCGCCCGAAACGATATAAGTAACGCCGTCGCGGGCTTTGGACAGCAGGGCGTGAATATGACCCGAAACGACCGCCGTAACATGGTAGGTGCGAAACAATTCATGAAGCCGCTCCGCGTGCGGTCGCTCTTCCATCGCGTAGAACTCATGTTCGCGCAATTCGAATGGCGGTTTATGACAGAAGATAAAAGTGAACGGTGCGGACTTTACTTGCAGTACTTCTTCCAACCATACAAATTGCACCGGATCAATTGAACCCCACGCATTGTTCAGCAAAATGTATTGTACCGGACCGATTTGAAAAGCGGCGTTGTCGTGACCGAACAGCTCATGGAAATGAGCGGCATTGTATTCATCCCGCGAGAATAAATCGTGATTGCCGGGCGTGACCATCAGCGGCACGTTTACTTGTGACAACAAGCGATGCAATTTGGAATAAGCTGTTCCCGTGGCCTGCGATGCCAAATCGCCCAAAGAGATCGCAAAGAGCGGCGGCAATTGATTCAGCAATTGCGCAAAGGAGCGGAACACGAAATAGCCGCCGCGGCGAGTACTGAACGGCGATTCCGCGCCCGTCACGTCGCCGAAAATCACAAAGGAATACGATGTTCCGGCATCCCGCCTCACCTCTGCCGGGACGATATTCTCCGAACTCGTGATTTGGCTCAGAATCTGGAAGTTGCTGCCACCGAATCGAAATTCGCGGTCACGCTCGGTAACACGTTGAAAACGGCGTCCAACCGTCCATTGGAGAAGAAGAAACAATAATACCGTAGCTGCCAGAAGTGAAAGATAAGTCGGAAGCGAAACCGCCTGGGCGGCACTCGGGCTTTCGCTTAAGATCGGATCGCGGGTATCGAACACCCTTCCAAACAATAATCCCGCTCCGAACAGAAACGGGAAACTCCAACGGATCAGTCCATTCAACACGGTCCATACGATACCGGCTGCGAGTACCAATGCCGCAGCCGTCGGAAAAAGGCCGACAATTGGTACAAATGATAATTTCAATGATGATAAAAAGGATAATAGCAGCAGACAAACCGATAGAATCAATAGCGGAAGCGATAGAAATCCGGTGGAACGGTCGGATAATCTCGCCGAGAACGATTCATAGAGCACATCAGCGGCGAGCAATGCCAGAAGGGGAGCCGCCGCTGCCGCCACGGTTTCCATTCCATTATGGGTGATGGCAGCGGCGATAAGAATCAATAGCAGAAAACCGCCGATCCACCTCCACCAATGAAATAGAAACCGGCTCTCATTAACGATCAGTAATGCCGGAACCAGCCACAATGCCCATGGCAGCCACGGCAAAACAGCCCGCCCGATAGTATCACCCCCCGGTGCTACAATCATGCTTAACGTCGGTAAGCCGAATTGAACCGCGTAATGCGCCCACATTCCTGCGACCAACAGCGCGAAGAGTACTGAACCGGTAATAACGCGTTGTTGGCTTTCCCGCGTCGCCAATCCAATCACCGCCAGCAGCGCAAATGTCCCCACAAACGTTCCGAATATGTAGCCGGAGAAGAGGAGCAATGCCCCCAGCATCCCCAAGAAATACGGGCGATCGTCGCCGTATGCTCGTGACGTAAGCCAGAGTGCCAGCGCGATGGACAGCATTAAACCGGCAATTGCCAACATGCCGGGTTCGGTGGCAATAATGCCCGTGGCGGGCAGCGAACAAAACACCGCAACGGCATAGATGCCGCGCCCCTTGGCCAGCAAGCGTTCCGCCGCTTCGTAAACCAGCCCCATCGCAAAAACCGCGAACGCCAACGCAGCGAACAGCGCCGGTTTTTCCGAATAGGACATATCCAACGTCTTATAGATGTAGGGTCCCCAGCCGCAACCGGCGAAGACCAACACCAGAAAAACGGCGATGGATTTTTCGTAGAGCGATGGTTTTGGTTCGGAACTCATGATGGTTGCTTGAGAATGTTTTGGAAGCTCTGTTCAAACCGCTGCATTGAGGCATCAAGGCTGAATTGCGATCGGGCCCGTGTTTGCATCCGCTTGGCAACGGCTTGTCTTAGGCTTGCACTGTCTAATAGCGCCGCCGTTTGGTCTTTTAATAAATCCAAATGATCAAGTGGAATAGCATTGCCGGATAGTTCATCGCCGAATAGCTCGTTGACCGAACCTACCGCCGTACTCACGCAAGCCACACCGGCGATCATCGCTTCCAACAGCGCATTGGGTGTGCCTTCATCATCGGACGTGAGAACAAACAGGTCGGCATCGCCGATGACCCCTGCAAAGTCGTCCACAAATCCGATCAGTTTCACGTGCCTTTGCAGCGATTGCGAATTGATCTGCGCCTGCAATTTTTCTTGCAACGGCCCGTCTCCGGCAATCAGAAATCTTAGGGACGGCCGAGAGCGAGACAATTCCGCCGCCAGCTCGATAACGCGATCGAACCGCTTTTGTGATTCCAATCGTCCGGCGGCAACGATCAGCAATTCATCCGTACCAATATCGAACCGGCGGCGTAATTCGCCGCGCTTCTGTTCAACGATTGCCACGCCGTTATAGATCAGTTCGATATCGTCAGTCGCAAAGCCGATACTCCTATAATAATCGAGAATCGAACGAGCGTTGACGATCAGTTTCGTAATCAACCGCTGCTTGAGAAAGCGGTGCGATGCCTTATTCTTGAACAGCGGAAAGCCGTGCCGCGCCGCCACCGGAATGCCGCATAACTTAGCCGCCAAACCGAATTGCCACGCTTCCTTGTTGAAGTTGACCACGACCAATTCACAGCGGCTTTGTCTTACAATGGCGTGTGCACGTCCGATCGCCAGCGGATCGAAGTCACCGCCGAAAACTGTCTCGATAACGGGTAAACCGCGCGTTATGGCTGCTTGTTTCAGTCGCGAATGGGGCCGGGCGACGATCGTTGTCTCCTGTCCGTGCTGCCGGAACCAGTTGGCCGCCTCCACGGTCCATTTCTCGCCGCCGCCCCAGCTTTCGGTCCACGCCGAATTGACGAACAGCAGTCTCACGAGGCAGCTTTATCCTGTTCGATCTGCGAAACCAGCGTCGCGAACAGCGGACTGCGGCGCAAGAGGTCGTCGTATTGTCCCATGTCGGAGATCTTTCCGTCATCGAGCAGCACCACGCGGTCGGCATAGCGAATGCTGCTCTGGCGATGAGCGATTATAATCACCGTCCGTTCGTGAAACAGTTCGTCCAGCGCGCTTTGAATCAGCCGTTCCGACTCCGAATCCAGAGCGGAGGTGGCTTCGTCGAAAATCAGAATCGGCGCGTCGCGCAACAGCGCACGGGCGATGGCGAGTCGCTGCCGCTGACCGCCGGACAGCGCCAAGCCGCGCTCGCCGATGATCGTATCCAATCCCTGCGGCAGGCTTTGCACGAAGCTTTCGGCTTGGGCGCGCTTCAGCACGTCGCGCAGCCGCGCTTCGTCAATATGACCTTGACCGTAGGTGATATTGTAGCGCACAGTCTCGTTGAACAGGAACACGTCCTGACTGACGGTGCTGATCAGCTTGCGGATTGCCCGCAGCGAAATCTCCGTCGTGGGAACGCCGTCCAGCAGAATGCGTCCCTGCTGATGATCGTAAAAGCGCGGAATCAGATTGGCCAGCGTGCTCTTGCCGCTGCCGCTGCGTCCCACCAGCGCGATTTTTTTGTTGCGGGGAATCGTCAGCGAAATGTCCTTAAGAATCCAATCGGGCGAGGTATCGTAGCGGAACCAAACCTTGTCGAACACAATGTCTTGTTTGAAGGTCTGAACATCGCTGCGGCCGTTGTCAATTTCTTCCAACGGCTCCTTAAAAATATTTTGCAGCCGCGCCCCCGCCGCCGAACCGACCTGTAAGTTATTGTTGATCGCGCCGATGTTGCGCACGGGCGCCAGCACCGCAAACAGCACGACGATAAAGCGAATAAAGTCTTCCGCATCGAGCAGTTGCCCGGTGAGCACTTTTTGACCGCCGAACAGCAAGACCAGCGCAATGATAACAACACCGATGGTTTCGGAGAGCGGCGAAGCCAGCCGGTCCAGTCGCGCCAGCCGCAGTCCGTGCGTGAACAAGTGTTGCGATTGCCGCTCGAACCGCACCGTTTCGTGCTCTTCCGTGCCGAACGCCTTTACCAGCCGCGCGCCGGAAATGGATTCCTGCAAGTGCGAACTCAGTTCGCCCAATTGCGCTTGAATCCGCCCGCTCTTGCGTTTCAGGCTTTGGCCGATCAGGCGGTACACCAGCCCGAATAGCGGCGCAATCACCATCGCCATCAGCGTGAGTTGCCACGAAATGGAAAACAGTATTACCAGCAGTGTAATCGCCGACAGCGGATCGCGCAGCGCCTGCGTGAACGCGCGCTGAAAGGTGACGCTCAGCACACTCACGTCGTTCATCACGCTGCTCATCAATTCGCCGGTGGGGCGGCGGTCATAGTAGCGGAACGGCAGCCGCGCCAAGTGCCCGAACAGCCGATCCCGCAAATCGCGGATCATGCGCTGTTCCACGAACGAGGCGAAATGCAGTTGGCCGTAAGCGAAAACGTTCTTCAGCGCGAACACGATAATCAGCGCTACGCACAGCCGGGGCAGCATCGAAACGGGATCGTCGCCGCCGATGACTTGCCACGACCAATTCTTGAACGATTCGTACCAGCCTTGCATTCCGCCGGTGGGAACGGGCAGCGTTTCTTCCTGACCGGGCAGAAAAATCACCTTCAATACCGGCGCGACCAGCCACAGCGACAGCGCGTTGAACGCCACGAAAAACAGCGTGCAGATGCCGGTGGCGATCATCGGACCGGGAAACCGTTTGAAGGGATTGATGAATTGCAGATAAGTAATCATAAGGAACTACTCACGGATGACGACCGTGATGTTTGCGTTCAATGAGTTCGCCGAAAAACCGTTCCAGCTCTTCGGCCATGTGCGTCCAGTTGAACGTCTCAGCGATGGCTTGCTTACCGGCGGCAGCCCACGCCGCGCGGCGGTCGGGATAATTCACGGCTTCCAGAATCGCTTCCGCCAGTTTATCCGCATCGCCGGGCGGAACAAGTCTCCCGCGCGCGCCATCAGTAACGATTTCCGCGCTGCCGGGAATGGAGGTGGCCACAACAGGCGTGCCCGCTGACCACGCTTCCAAAATGAAATTGGATACGCCTTCACGGTAGGACGACGACACGGCGAGGTCGGCGCGCGCCAGTTCGTCGTGCAGAGCGCGGGTGAATCCGCCCAAGCGCACCTTGCCGTCCAGGCCCCGCGCATGAATCAACGCGGTTAAGGATTCGATCTGATCGCCGTTGCCGAAAATTGCGCCGCGCAGTTGGGGCGCGTGCTTACTGGCTTGGGCGATGGCTTCGATGAGAATATCGAATCCTTTATCGGTTTCCACCCGCCCCGCCGCCACGATCAAAAATTCATTGGGATTTTTTGCAGGAGCCGATTCATCGCGTCCATTATTTTCATCGTCCACGCCGTTATAGATCACGCGCACGCGGTCGGGCTTAACCCACGGATAGCGGATCAGGCTTTGCCGCACCGCTTCGGCGTTGACCACGATGCCGTCGGGGAACGTCCCGTAGCGCATCCGGTTCTTGATCGTGTTTTGCAGATCGCGGGTGATGCCGTTGCGCATCACGTAGATCGCCCGTGTACCCATTTGCGCCCAGCCGCCCAGCCAGTAGTCGCGGCTGCGGGTCGGCAGAAACACGTCCGCCTTGCGCCGCTGGATGATCCGCCTTAGCTCCCGCACCGTCTTCACGTCGGCGTCGTTCAAAAAGCGCAGTTGGATTAATTCCAGATCGCTCCGCAGGTGCGGCGTCCACACCCGCGTGTCGCGCACGGCAAGGGCCACGCGATGCCCGCGCGCCAGCAAGGTTTCGGCGGCGCGCAGCGTCCATTTTTCGTTCCCCGCCCACATCAGCGAGGCATTGGAGAAAAGGATGTTCATTTCAATCACCCCTCCGCTTGCGGGGGGGCACAGGGGGGGGTACTATGTATTCGCCGAGGAGGGTCCCCAGACCCTCCCGGAACGCTTGCCCATGCAAGGTCATTCCGTCCCTTCCACGATCTGGATTTCGTCCTCGGTCAGCCCGTAGAGGTCGTACACCGCGCGGTCAATCCGGCGGTCGGTGGCGGCGATCTCCCGCCGCAGCCGCGTTTCCTCGCCGGGCAGCGTCGCCGTCCGCACGTCCGCTTGCAGCTTCAGCATCTTCTCCACCAGCTTCACCAGCCCGTCGTGCCGCGCCTTATCCTGCCGATCCGAAAAATCAATCGGGGGAACGGGAAGTTCACGCGTTTGTTTAAGTACAATTTTTGGAAAGTCATCACGTCGTGCAATGGAGCTTGTGTGTAAAAAATACCATGATAATAATCTGCTGTTAATCAATCCCAGAAAATACTTAATACTATAATGGTTATCACGAATTAGAATACTCTGCATAGATTTGTTAGTAATGAAGTCTTCATCTGTAAGCATTGCCTGAAGTTGTAGAGAACGACTAATGAGTTCACGAAGAAGAATTCGTGAACCAATGAAGTATCTTTCTGGTTTAAACTCTGCAAGAGAATCATCATAACGGATGAATTTCTGATCACCGTTTTGAATCGTGTATCGTCTTACAGTACCATTGAAAGCAGGTCGAGGTGATTTTTTGGGCGGGATGTCGAGCAATTTAAAAGGAGTTACACCTCGTTGAATATCCGTGACATTCCCCAGTGCTGCTCCGATTCCCTTGATCTTAGAAATCAATTGTGCTTCTGAAGAATCTGCCTCAATGAGAAATTCCAAATTCTCATTGTCAAGCCACGATTTTGCATCAGTATTGCGGCGATATTTTTCAAAATCTGAAACGGACGAGATCTTATACCGTATTGGAAAATTCACAATATCGCAGGCTAATGTTGGTAAGCTCACCATTGAATCTGAAGATCTCAACTTTGCAGCAATAATTATCATTGTATCTACATAGGCGCGAAAAATATCGTATGGTAAAGTGACAACTGAAATAGGTCGAAAAGTATCTATAAACACCTGTCTTAGTTTTATCATGCTTGGTGCAGTAACCCAGCCCGATTGTACTATCATACCCAGCAATCCATTAGCCGCCAAGAGCGTTCCCCCACGTTCCATCATGAGTCCATACGTATCAGTTGATGTTAAGGCACAATCGAAAAACTTTCTATAATAACCTATCATATATGAATCGCTTAACGCTCCATACGGCGGATTTCCGATCACGGCATCGAAGCCGCCATCCGACCCCCCTTGTTTCCCCCCGTGAACAGGGGGAAAGACGTGCGGGAACTCCGCGTGCCAATCGAAGGGATTGATCCGGCGGCGTTCGTCGTCCGACAAATCGGGTTGGAGTTCGTCAATGTCCGGGCCGATCAGCGAATTGCCGCACTTGATGTTGGCCGACAGGTCGGGCAGCGCCCGCAGCCGCAAGCCCAGTTCCGATTGCAGCGTGTCCTGCGTCTCGCCCTCCAGCACCTTCAGCAGCAGCGAGAGCTTGGTCACCTCCACCGCCTGCGCGTCAATGTCCACGCCGTAGATGTTGTTCAAGAGAATGCGCTTGCGCTCGGCCAACGTCAGCCGCCACTCCCCCCGCGCATTCTGATACAGCGGCAGCGCGCCCACCCCCGTTTTGTCCCCCCGTGAACGGGGGGAAATTTTCTTCGCGGCGGCACGTGGTTTCACGTGCCCCGCTGGTTCGCCGAGGCGGGGCGAATCTGGGGATTCGCCGCCGCGAACCGCCATCGCCGAGCGGAGCGTCCCCGCTCCACCGGAACCTTCCGCCGCACCGAGATACGCGGCCAAATGCCAGTCCAGCAAATACTGATACGCGCCGATCAGAAACGATCCCGAACCGCACGCCGGATCCACAATCTTCAGCTTGGCAGCCTCTTTGAGTGACTTGCCCTCCAGCAGCTGGCCCACCGTGTGCTGCACGATGTAATCCACGATGTACGACGGCGTGTAATAGACCCCGCCCGCCTTCTTGACCTCCGGTTTGTCCTCCACTTTCGCCTGATGCGCGGGCGTCAGCCGGATCACCTTGCCTAAAAACTGCTCGTAAACCTGCCCCAGAATCTCCGCCGGAAACACCGCAAACTCGTAGGGACTTTCGGGATAGTAGAGACTTTTAATGATCCCCTTGAGAATCTTGTCGTCCACCGCCAGCTGCGGCGTCAGCGCGTCCGGCCCTTCGGTGCGCCCGGTTTCCTTCTTGAAATGGAACAAGCCGCTGTTGTAGCGCTCGTCCGCCCGGTGAAAGACCTCGAACAATTGCGCGTAAATGCCCTTCGCCTTCTCCAAGGCCTTTAGCTGCTCATAGGGTTCGATGCCGCGATCTTCGCACACCCGCAGAAACACCAGCCGGTCAATCGTCTTGGCCACCGCGAAGTTGAGTTCATCCACCGTCAATCCGGGATTGCGCAGCGCCATGTTGTGCGCCAGCGCTTCGCGCCACGCCTCGATCTCCTTGAGAAACTCGTCGTCCACTTCCGCCGTGCCGCGCTTGCCCTTGGCCGTTTCGGCATAGCGGTCGAAGTCTCCCCGCAGCACCGCGTCCTTGGAAAACGTCGCGGCGATGGTGTCCCATTGCTCGTGGTACTGCTCGAACGTCCAATAATGAATCCGCGCGTCCGCGGGCTTGTCCTTTTGATGGGGCCGCTTCCGGCAATCGTAGATCGCGAACTCTTCGAAATTAGTCAGAATCGAGAGCGGCAGCTTCGCCGACCACGCATAGCGCCGCAACTGGAACGCGGGCTTCGGATCGTCTTTAATGAAAATCTTCGGCTTCTTCGCTTCGAGGAAAAACTTGCGCGTCCCGCCTACCCGAAAGCTGTAATCGGGAGCCTTCACGTCTTCGCCGACCTTGATCGAGTCCTCGTGGATTACGTCCTTGTACGCTTCGGCATAACCCTGCACGTTGTCCATATCCCAGCCCAGCGTCTTGAAGAACGGATCAATAAACTCCCGCCGCAACTGCGCCTCGTTGTAGGCGTCGGAGCGATAGGACTTGTGGTTCCGCTGAAATCGTTCGACCAAATCGGTGACTAAGGAGGGAGCGCTCATAATCGCTATCGGTAATGAATGGATAATTGGCTTCGCTAAACCCTAAATATCACGAAATTCGCGGCCAATGTCAAAAAACCGGATGCCGATCCTGTGGAGTGTAAAAGATCCTTGAACTCCCGTGTACCACTAATCTTGCTTGACTCCGGGCCATAGTTTTTGCATATTGATTCCAGTGATGTGGTTCAATCCAATGTTAGACTTATCTAACATTTAGCAGAATCACAATGCTTTGTATTATTTAGCCTTGGAAATAGAATGACAACGGTCGAAACCCCATTCACGGCAAGTTTTGCCGCGAATTCCGGCATGTTGACTCTGGACCAACTGCCTCTCGGCTCCCGTTGCCGGGTCGTGGCGGTGGATGAAACCTCCGAAAGCCTGCTCCGGCTGATGGAAATGGGCCTGATTCCCGGTGCGGAAATCGTGCTGGAACGCTCCGCGCCGTTTCGGACGCCCCTCTCGGTACGGCTGCCCGGCTGCACGCTGGCGATTCGCCGCGATGATGCCCACCGGGTGATGGTTGCGCCCCTCGATTCGTCCACCGACGAGGCCACTCACTAAGCCGTGACGCTGTTCGTCAAACAACCTGCGCCAGCCGTCTGTAAAAGGCGGCTGCTTGCCATTGCCGGGAATCCCAACTCCGGCAAGACGACGGTGTTCAACGCTCTGACCGGCGCCCGGCAAAAAGTCGGCAACTATCCCGGCGTCACGGTGGAACGTAAAGTCGGTCAACTCCGGCTGAATTCCGATGAAGTGGTTGACGTCGTAGATCTACCCGGCTGCTATAGCCTCTCCGCCCGCTCCCCCGAAGAACAAATTGCCCACGATGTCCTCCTTGGTGAAATGGAAGGCGAAGCCCGCCCCGATCTGGTCATCGTGGTAGTGGATGCCTCCAATCTGGAACGCAATCTTTTCCTGACCTCCCAGCTTCACGATCTCGGCATACCCTTTGTCGTCGCGCTGAATATGATGGACGTGGCGCGTGAGCAGGGCCGTACCGTCTCGCCCGAAAAGTTGCAAGAGGCGATCGGTTGTCCGGTGATTCCGTTGGTGGCGCGGCGCGGCGAAGGAATTCGCGAATTACTCGCGGTGATTGGTGCAGATCCCGGTAAGGAATGTGCCTGCGGCGGGGTTCCTCGCTTTATTGATTGCCTGCCGCCGGCATTGGAAAATCCGGTTAAGGCACTGGCCGAAGGATTGGTCACCAGCGGCCATACGACCTCCCAAGCCGCCCGCGGCGAAGCGCTGTGGCTGTTGGTTTCCACCTTGGAAGGCGATGACGCGGCGAAGGTTTCACCTGTGCTCGCCGCCTTGGCGCGGCGTGTGCTGACTGAATACGAACTGACCTCGCAGCAGATTCGCGCCATCGAAACCAGCGCGCGTTATCACTATCTGAAGGATGTGATGTGCGAGGGTGTGGCCGAGGGGAAGCACCGCCCCAGCCGCCTCACCGACCGCCTCGACAGCGTACTGCTGCACAAAATTTGGGGTCCGATCATTTTCGCGCTGGTGATGGCGTTCGTCTTTCAGTCCATCTTCGCATGGGCTACGCCCGCCATGGACGGCATCGAACTCTTGATCAGCAAATTAACCGCCACCGCGGGTAGCGCCTTGCCGAACGGAATGTTTAAAGAAATGGTGTTGGAAGGGGCGATTGCCGGCGTCGGCAATATTCTCATCTTCCTGCCCCAGATTCTCATGCTGTTCCTGTTTATCGGTTTTCTGGAAGATGTGGGCTATATGGCGCGGGCGGCGTTTTTGATGGATCGCATGATGGCGCGCGTCGGCTTGGACGGGCGCGCGTTTCTGCCGCTGCTCTCCAGTTTCGCCTGTGCCATTCCGGGGATCATGGCAACCCGCACTATCGCCAGTCGCAAGGATCGTTTGGTGACGATTCTGGTTGCGCCGCTCATGTCGTGCAGCGCCCGACTGCCTGTGTATACGCTGATCATCGGTACGGTATTCGTGGCCGATCAGAAGCTATGGGGCATCTATCCTATCGGCGGATTAGTGCTGCTCGGAATGTATTTTCTTTCCGTCACGATGGGCATCACCGTGGCGGCGATTTTCAAGCGCACGATTCTGCGCAGCCCGCGTCCGCCGCTCTTGCTGGAACTCCCGTCTTATAAAATGCCGTCGCTGAAATCGGTTCTGATCAATATCTATGACCGCGCCCGGCTGTTCGTGATTCGTGCGGGAACGGTTATTCTGGCATCTACCGTCATTCTCTGGGCGTTGCTGAATATTCCCTTAGGGCACTTGGACCTGTCGCACTTTGACACGCAGCGGCAATCCGTGCAGCGCGAACCGGCGCTGGATGATGCGGCGCGTGCCGTGCTGTTGAATGGCATAGACAGTCATGAAGATGCCTATCGGGTGGAGCATAGTCTGGCTGGACGCATCGGGAAAATCATGGAACCGGTGATTTCGCCCTTGGGATTCGATTGGAAAATCGGCGTCGGCATCTTGGCCAGTTTCGCCGCGCGGGAAGTATTTGTCAGCGGCTTGGCGGTGGTGCACGGCGTGGGTGGGTCTTCCGATGAAAGCGCCTCCCTGCGTGATGAGCTTCGCACCGAACGGCGTCCCGACGGCAGCCTGATCTTTACACCGCTATTGGGTTTGTCGTTGCTGGTCTTCTTTGTGCTCGCCTGTCAATGCATGTCCACGGTGGCGATTGTTCGCCGCGAAACAGCGTCCTGGCGCTGGCCGTTGTTCATGATTCTCTATATGAGTGTGCTGGCGTGGGTGGGGTCGTTCGTCGTCTATCAAGGCGGCAGGCTGTTGGGATTCTCGTGATGTCTATAACACTCGACTATATCTTGGTCGGCCTAAGTGTGGCGATTGCCGTCGCTTATCTGATCTGGCGGCGAGTTCGCAAATCGCGAAAACTTGCCCGCGATTGGACCACCGGACGTGCCGAGGCTTGCGATTCCTGCCCGGTGATAAAAATCCGCGAGGCCCAATCGCAACGATCATTCGGCGGTACGGCCAACCGATAAAAAAAAGGACGCTGCATAGCGTCCTTTTTTAGAATGAATTTATTTCATCGTGGAGGCAGCGTTACGCCGTGTTGAGCGATGAGTTCCTCTAACCGATCCACGTTGCGCTGCAAATCGAATTCCGCATTCGCAAACGCGCGTGCGCGTGCGCCCATCGCCCTGCGTTTGACGGGATCACCGATAAGATCGCGCAGGGCTTGCTCCAACTGATCCATGGTACGAGTGGCAATTCCTAAGCCGTCTTTCGACAGAAGACCTTCAGGGTCAACCCCCAGCGAAAGGACGGGAATTCCGTAAAGCCATGCGTGAATAAATGAATTGGGAAAACCTTCAAGTTGAATGCTGGTATTGACAAAGAGATGCGTTTTTGCGAAATATTCACGAACCGCTGTAATCGGGATCGGGCCGTCCCAGCGAAAGCGGGGGTTGTTCTTAACGGTTTCAGCGATGATCGTCTCGTATTCCGTATCCTGCAGTGCTCCGATCATGATGAAATCAAGATCGAGATCCGCGCAGCGCGTCGCCAATTCCAGGAATTTCTCGGGGCGCTTCCAAGTCTTGATTGACGCAGCCCACAGTACTACCGGCCTTCCTTCGTGTTTCTGCACAGCCTGTTCGGAAACGGATGGCTGGACGTTGCGAAAATGAACAACCTCCAAGCCGCGTCGGCGAAACGGCGCGATTTGATCCGGTCGTTGGACAAAAATTATATTTGCCCGACGCAGCGCGTATTTGGCTTTGGCGAAGACCGCAATAAAAACCGGTGCACGCTTCAGAAATAGCGGCAGCGCCAACGTTTTGCGCATTTGATGAATTCGCGGAAAGATAAATCCGTCGCCTGACATGGCGCTGGCCCAGATCCTTACCGCCGTTTTAGGAGCTTCGAGCAGGGTGGGACTTGTATAAATATCGAACGAGCGGGCATAAACCACATCCGGTGTCAATTCGCGCATCAATCGGGCGATGGCGGAACGGTTTCCGGTAAACAGAGATGGATTCTCGGGTAATCCATGCAGTTGAACGTCTTCGAAACGCGAAGGATTCGGAAGCGTGTTCATCTCACTGGCATAGTGGACATCCCAGCCGCGACGCGCTAACTCGGTCGCCAAGAGCCAGCATTGTTCCTCCGCTCCCCCGGAGACGCGCGTGTAGTGATATTGCTTGATAAAGAGAATCTTCGGGGCGGTGGTTCGTTTCATGGATTCATCGTGCGGAGGAGGAGGTTGGATCGGACGCCAGATTCGAAACATCAAGAATATACGATCCGCGCGTTCCGCTGTAGACCGAATCGAAAGAAATGAATCTGCCGCTGGGACTCCAGCGCGGATGCAGATCGCAGCGGTTGGTTCGGAAGTATTGCCACGGATGCAGAAATTCACCCGCGACGACGGCCGAATCGGTTTTACAATTATAAATGATTAAGGATTGCTGAAAACGGGTGTTCGGATAGGTGTCGGTTACAATCTGTTTGCGATCCTGCGAATAGGAAGGATGACCGTCACTGAATTGATTCAACGACTTATCCGCAAACGATCGCCAGCTTCCGGTCACGACGTTTAACTCGAAATAGCCGGCTGCGCCGCTGGCCGGAGTACCATAGACCAGCAGTGTATCCTCGTCCCGCCACGAGTAATGGGATACGAACCGGGTTTCTAATATCAATCGCAACTCCGATCCGTCCTCATTCATACAGTAAATCCGGTGGTACTTATCGGCGCCCTGAAACCAGCGATGAAGAAATGCGCACCGTTTCCCGGACGGCGAATACATGGCATGGTTGACCTTCGTTCGGTTTGGATTCATGTGCCGTTGAGGTGAGATCGCCATCAATTGCGCCAGCGATACGATCAGTTCGCCGCGTCCGGACTGGAAGTCCACCCGCCATAAACCGTCGCGGTCAAGCGGTTGATCCGGGCTGAAATTCACGACCGGTTGCCGATACCCGTAGGGTTGGCGATGTTTCCATAACCGTCGATAGTTTAGGCTGATGGCGCGGGTTCCGGACGGGTGTAAGGTTTGAACGGGATAGGGGATGATGGCTAATTCTTTCCCATGGATATCCACAATCCGTGCGGCAAGGGTCCGGTTAACGACATCATTATAGATGACTGAATCGTCATTTAATGCGTGCAGCCATTGGGCCATGGAACCCTGTTGGAAATTCCATGCGGATGAGCGGCCAATCCTGCGGCATTCCCGCTGTTTGCGGTCAAAGAGAAGAATCTCAACATCGGGCAGGCTTTGCCGCTTGCGAAAATGAAATATCATCCTATCTTCTTGGGGAGTCCACGGCGTCTTATCATAGTAGCCGAAAAAGAGTTCACCGGACTGGTCCGGGAGACCGCACCATTCCCACGGGGTCTCCAACCGTGTGGCGGCGTGTACCCAAGACGTGAATCCGGGAATCCGCCGACGCCAAAACAGGAACCAGACGTAGAAATGGCGAAGCTTCTCATCTAAACGAGGTGATCGAGCTATTAGTCGTCGGAGTGTATCGCGCATGCGTATCGTGAACTCGCTGACCGTGATGCCGAGAACCATTTATGATGCAGCAAGTACTGCACCAGCCCTAAGATACGGATTTTACATTCAGATGCAAGCTGTATTGATGTCGATAAAACAAGTTCTGTATCCCCATTATATTGCCACGGTGTTTCTTCCAGTCCAAGAGGAAAAGTGAACTCATTCATGAACCGCCAATCGGAATTGCCGCCGCCCACCAAACCTCGACGACGGATTGTTCGGAATGTTCTCTTTTCATTATTAGCCAAAACCCAAAGCGCAATATTCTCCTATCTTTCGACCTTGATATTGCTGCACGCGTTGAAGGTCGAGGAATATGGATTTTGGTCGCTACTCTTTATCGGAACCACATCTAATCTTGCCTTGGTCGCTCGGCTCGGTCTGACCAATTCCATCCGCCGATTCATCCCAGAATACTTTTCTCAGTCCAGGTACCGGGTTATTGCCCGGTTGTTTCATGTATCGAATCAATTGCAGCTGGCGGCGTCAGTCCTGCTGATACTCTTTGCATTCTTCTTTGCCGAAACCATCGCCGATTGGATGAAATTCCCGCATTCGGAGGATCTGCTGCGGATTTTCTCGATCGGTGTGCTGGCTTTTCTGTTGGGGGAGAATACTCGATTTGTGCTTAGCGGCTTGTTCATGCAGCGGGCGATTTTTATTGTAAATCTCGTCTATAGCATCTTACGGCTGGCCGGGCTTTATATCGCTATGCAATTCGCAGACCCGTTTCGAGCCGTGATTGTTGCCGAAGTGATTCTATATGCCGCCATGCTGGTTTTCTATTATGCTGTTTACTATCGTTTTGTTCATCCGCTGGTGAAAGCCGACACCCGGGTTGAGGACCGGCCGCCGTGGAGGCGGTTTGCTCGTTATACAGCATTAAGTTATGTGAGCGAGTTGGGAGTCATGCTGCTTAATTCGGCAACCGATCTCTTTCTGGTGACCGGGTACTTGGGTGCGGCTGCGGTGGCGCTCTACGGATTGGCCAACCGGATTTTGGTGTTAGTGCACAACATGCTGCCGAGCAAGTTTCTTGAAGATGTGATTACTCCGCTTTTTCACAGTGAATACGGAGCGGCTCCGGAACGCGCGCAGTTCGGCTTTACATTGCTGATCAAATCGAGCTTGCTCATGACGATTCCGATGGGAATCTGGCTGGCGCTGATGGCGCAGCCGCTTATAGTGCAGTTCTTTGATCCGCGGTATGGCGAAGCCGCGGCGATTGTGGTGATAATGGGCTTGTTTCTGCCGATGGAAACGTTGCGCTATCCGCTGGGTTTGATGCTGCAGAACGCGGAACGGAATGATCTATTGATCTACGGGAAGATCTTCGGAGTATTCAAGATATTATTGGGAATCTGGCTGGTGCCGCGCGGCGGGCTTGCCACGATGGTTTGGATTACCTCAATATCGATTGTCGGCCAGAATCTGCTGTTCTACTATTGGATCGTCCGGGTTCTCAAATCACCAACCGATCACTTCGGATTACTGCGGTTGCTCATCAATGGTGTTGTTGCCGGCGGATTATTCTACCTGATTTCCCCCTGGTTCAACGGAGTTGTCGGTGTGATTGCCAGTATTTTTGTGTTCTCGGCAATCTGGCTGGCGGTGAGTATGCTCAATAAGGTCTTTTCTTCCGAAGAACGCGAGTTCATCAACAGCAAACTGCCGTATCCGGTCTGGAAGTTTTAGGCGAAATATAGCAGCATGCAGCGGGCGGCTCCGTTCGGAACCGCCCGCTTTTCATCACCATTCCTTTCTCGCTTAGGACATATCGAACAGCAGGAACTCCACGTTGCTTTCTGCCGTGATGTCCAATCGCTTTTCCTCGCTGATCGCCACTCCGTCTCCCGCCTGCAGCAATCTGCCGTTAACACTCAAATTGCCGCGCGCGATCTGAATCCAGGCATGACGATCCTTCGCCAGTTCATGCGTAACCGATTGGCCAGTCTCCACCATTCCCACGAACAGCTTCACGTCCTGATGAATCGTGACCAATCCATCCCCGCCGGACGGCGAGCCGAATAGAGTCAGCGTATTGCGGGCGGTCTCGCGCTCAATCTTGATTTGCTGATAGTACGGATCAAGGTTTTTCGCATCGGGCAGAATCCAGATTTGCAGTAAATGTACCGCATCGGTGGGCGAAGGATTGCTTTCGCTGTGGGTGATGCCGCGTCCGGCACTCATTTTCTGTACCTCACCCGGCCAAATCACGCCCGCGTTGCCCATACTGTCGCGATGTTCCAGCGCGCCATCCAGAATATACGTGATGATTTCCATATTGCGGTGGGGATGGGTGGGAAAACCCACATCCGGCGCGATCCGATCCTCGTTGATCACTCGCAAGTGCCGGAATCCCATATGTTGTGGATCATGGTACTGATCGAACGAAAAAGTATGATAGGTGTCGAGCCAGCCATGATTGAAATGGCCGCGCTCGGCGGCTTTACGTACGGTAAACATTTCAACTCCGGTGTTTTTATACTTCTCTCACTGAGTATTTACTTGGATAGTTCCAAAAGAAAACGGCAGCCCTAAGGCTGCCGTTTCAGATTGAACATTATCCTGCAATTAGTTATTCGTTGAAACCACCGAATAAAAAACCCGCAGCGAGTCCGTTGAAACCAGTTCGGAATACGTTGTGTCCGCCTGCTGAATTACCAATTCCCAGTCCATCGGCGGGGTCGCCGCCTCATAGAAGCGATAGACTTGATAGCCGCTTGCACCGGCGGCCGGCGACCAATACAGTAATACGTTTCCCGAATCGAAGAAAATCCGCAGATCGGAGACCGGTTGCAATGGGATCGGTGGAGCCGCCGCCCGCTTTGCTGCCATCGGTACCGGAGTGGATTTTCCGTTCGCTGTCCACAAATTGTAAGCGGTTTGTCCTGCCGTGTTAGTGACGTTCTCATCCCGCAGGAATTCAATGTATTCCTTGCTGGTGGTTTGATAAAACAGCGTAACGTCTACATAAGCCGTTTGGGGCGGCACGAGATAGCTTTCGTCGTCCCAGTATTGTCCGTCGGCATAGGGATGTCCGACCGGCGGGGATTGAATCGCCGCGAAATTCGCGTTGGTAAATCCGCGCGGCGGGATACGATTGTCCTTATAAACCGTATCGTTGACCACGAAATGGAATGAGGGACCGGGCGGCAGATTAAGCACCGGCGCGATCCCCGGCGAAATTCCCGGTTTGATTTCATAAATCACGGCGGCGGGATCATGCGCGAGATCAGCCGTCACCAGATCATAAGCGGCGGATTCGTAAATCAACAGCGAGTCGGCGTCGTAAGCGCGCAGATTGATCCACATCCGTCGGCCTTCGGGATAACCCGACGGCAGTTTGTGCCCGGTTTCGTTGGTGACGCGCACATATGCCATCAAATCGGTTCCCGCGTAGTCCATGGTTACGTCCAGTGACGCCGCATTTTCCAGCATATAGTGCGCGCGCGTTACCGCCGAATCCAGCGCCAATGTATTCACATCACCGGGGAATTGCTGTGCCACCCAATAAGGTACGACGGTATTCCCGCCGGTCATGTCATGCTTGGGGAGATCCGTGCGGGTCGGAGCATCGGCTTTGTCGCAACCTTTGCCCGTGACGTCGCGCATGTGGCAATCCTGACAAGTCCGAACCGTATCCAGATTGCCTCCGAACTGCGGCGCATACACGCCGTCCAGTGAGTTATAGGCGCTCATCAGCCATTCGCTGAAGGTGCGTTCGATGGGGAACATGTCATGCGTATTGAAGGTGGGCGACGGCGCGTCGAAGGCGTTGGGAGCGTAAGTGCCGTCCGGCTGCCGTGTAAATGCCGGATTGCTTACATCGTGACAGGTCGCGCACATGTTCGCATCGCTGTGAAACGGCGAGTAATAATCGGTATGCCGCGCCACAGTTTGCGCATACGGCCCGCGTTTTCCCACATCGCTGTCCACGACGTACCCGCCGTTGCCGGATTGCGGAGGAATTGCAGTGATGGATCCCAGGTAAGTCTGATCGAGCGGAAACGTATTGGCCGTATAGGTCTGATTGTTCGGGTAAGGATTAGTTCCAATGGGGGAGGGCTTCACGTTCCGGTGACAGAAATCGCATTGAATGCCCTGCTGGTCATCGGCGGTGAGTGCGGAGCCGTCGGTGGGTACGGAGCGGCCTTCCAGCCATCCCGCCGGCGCGTGACAGCGAATGCACAGATCGCCGCTCTGCGGCGCGTCTTGGTTGGCAATGGCCATACAAGCCACGAAGAACGGATCGCGCATCGCCTGGGCCATCATGCTGCCTTGCCAGTTGAATAACGGTTCCGCCCAAAGCTGTCCGTAACCACCATGACAGTTGCTGCAGCGAGTAATGCGTTCGATGGAGCCGGATTCATTGGGCTGCGAACCGGGCAGGAAGAAATCATTCAGCGTGGTCGGAACCGGCAGCGCCAGAACAGTGCCGCTGATAATGATCAACAGAAAAAAAAATAAAACGCATGATTCACCTCATACGTTGGTCGGCGAAAGATCATCCTGCTCGGAATCAAATCAGCGGCTTGTGAAAATCATCGCATAGACGGGAGCATAACGGGCAGTTGCATTCAATTTATGATAAATAGACAGGCTTGTCAATGATAGTTCACACCATGAAGAAAAAACCGGATCGTGTTGACCCGGCTTTCGTAATTCTTTCGAAGACTATCTGATTAGAAATCATCCCAAATATGTCCGCAATGCCTTACTCCGCGAGGTATGCCGCAGACGGCGGAGGGCTTTTTCCTTGATCTGCCGTACGCGCTCGCGGGTGAGTTTGAAAAGTTCGCCGATTTCTTCCAACGTCAGCGGATGCTCCCGGCCCAAGCCGAAGTAGAGCCGCACGACTTCCGCTTCGCGCGGAGAGAGCGTCGCCAATGCGCGATCAATTTCCTGCCGCAGCGATTCCTGCATCAGCTTGGAATCCGGCGGCGGCTGATTATCGTTATGCACGATATCCAGCAGGCGATTGTCTTCGCCCTGCGCGAACGGCGCATCCATCGAGAGGTGCCGCCCCGACATCCGCAAGGTATCGGTTACTTCCGCAGTGGTGATTTCTAACTGTTCGGCGATTTCTTCGGGCGTCGGTTCGCGTTCATATTCCTGTTCGAGGTTCGAATAAGTCTTGCCGATCTTGTTCAGCGCACCCACCCGGTTGAGCGGGAGGCGTACTACGCGGGATTGCTCCGCTAATGCTTGCAAAATGGACTGACGAATCCACCACACGGCATAGGAAATGAACTTGTAGCCACGGGTTTCGTCGAACCGCTTAGCCGCCTTGATCAATCCGAGGTTACCCTCGTTGATCAGATCCCCCAGCGAGAGTCCCTGATTCTGATATTGTTTGGCCACACTAACCACAAACCGCAGATTCGCTTCCGTAAGTTTTTCAAGAGCTTGCTGATCTCCACGACGGATCCGTCGCGCCAGCTTAATCTCCTCGTCGGGAGTCAGGAGAGGCACTTCCCCGATCTCCTGAAGGTATTTCTCGAGGCTCTGGTTAGCTCGTATGTTTACTTTTTTCGTGATCTTAGTCACGGTTGTCTCCTGTGAATCGAGCGGGATAAATTAACCCATTACACAGCAAACTCCCGCTGTCAAAAAAAAGTTCCATAACAAAAATCAGTTATTTAACTTTATGCGGTCACGATCAAAGGAGGCTCGACCTCTTTAAGAAAAGCATCACCGGTTTCAACAAATTTTGACAATTCTGGAACAATTCATACCGGTGGGTTGTTTTATTGTCATTAAAAATTGATCATTGTACATATTAAATAGTCATTGCGAGGAGATTGACCATGAAAACGCTGCTCCGATTGCTGTTGCTCGCGGTAATTCCCGTTTTGGTTTTGGTGGGCTGTGATAACAGTGATGATGACAACGGTACTAATCCGCCGACGACCGGTACTCTCACCGGTAAAGTGATCTTTCACGGTGAGTGGCCGGACTCCGGAACCGTACAGCTTTCCGTTTTCACTAATTGGAGTACCGATCCGTGTTCATGGTGCGGAGTTGCTCCCGGCGGTCCCCCCGCCTATTACACCCACTCTCAGTATTTTCAGGATCCGAATCCCGATAACGGAGCCGGGCCTGATACCGTAGAATACACCATTACAGGAATCACACTGGGAACCTACGATGCCATCGCCATGGGCTGGCGCGCTCCGACGGTTAGCGATATCAACTGTGATGAGCCGGTGATTGGCATGTTCGGAGCCGATCCTAATACTACCGATTCCATTCCTGAACCAGTCGTTTTCACGGCGGATCAAGCTGCGCTGACAAGAGATGTTCATGCCTATTTCGATATGCTGCCGATTCCCGGATGCGATGGTCGCGGCCGCATCGAAGGGAAAGTCAATGTTCCGGGTGAATGGCCGACGGAAGGGTTGCTGGTGATGCTCACGACATTCCCCGCATCGGCTTGGATGCCGGTCATGCAACAACCGACCGCCTACTATCGGATGTCCACGCGGGCGGATAGCGTTTTCCGTTTTGATCCCTTGTACGGCACGTACTATCTCTCGCTATGGACGAATGCTTCGCCACCGGCCCCGGTTCAGTGGTACGGCAGCTATGGAATTCAAGTCTCGGCCGGGGATGCCCGACCTGATGCCGTTATAATCTCCGAGCAAGTACCCCGTGTATCGGATGTCACGGTAAACGGACGATCGCCCGCTCCCCATTGGATCAGCGGCGATGTCACGTTCAACGGTACGCGTCCGGCGGAAGGAATTTTGGTTCTGCTTTCGACGTTCATGTTCACTCCCGAACATCCGCCGATGGGTCCGCCCACGGCCTATTTCCCGATTACCAATGCGTCCGAAACGTTGTACGCTTTTTCGGGAATTACCGAAGGCACCTATTATGTTTCGTTGTGGAGCAATACTCCCCCGCCCGGACAGCCGACCTTTTATGGCGCTTATGGCTACACGGCCGGCTCCGACGTTGATCCCGATCCAGTGGTGATTTCCGCCTCGGCATGGGGTGTGAATGATATTGATTTCTTCGGCCAACCATAATATCCGGTTTTGAGTGTAATATTCGCCATTCTCGGTCTCCGGACCGGCAATGGCGATATTGCGGTTTCCGAGGTTACTGCGATATTTTGACATCTATGCTGAAACACGCTTTTCGATATACGATCTTGGGTCTGCTGTCGCTGGTGCCGTTGATGTTGCAAGCGGCGCCCGTGGTGTATGGCCGCGTAACTGATCACGCCACCGGCGAAGGTCTGTTGGGTGTGAACTTGCAGCTCGTGCAAGCGGTTCGCGGTGCGTCGTCGGATTTGTCCGGTTATTACCGGATTCGCGTTCCGGCGGCGGGAACGTGGACCTTGCGAGTCACGCATATCGGATATCGAACGGTCTTGCGGGATTTCACCGTCGGCAATGACGATTCCGTGGAAGTGAATGTCGCACTGGTCTCTGATTTCTTGCAGGCTGAAGAAGTAGTCGTAACCGCGCATGCCCGCGAATCTACGGCGCGTTTATCCACGACCAAAGTGGAAGTAGTGGGAGTGCCGGACGTGCAGGAACGGTCGCCCGGCTCGCTGGATCGCGTACTCGATGCCGTTCCCGGTGTGGAAGTCCATCGTACCGGCGGCGCGGTGGTATCCAATCTCTCGATTCGCGGTTCGTCGGACATGCTGGGCGGCGGAGTGGGCAATCGCACGCTCTTGTTGGTGGACGGCAAACCCGCCATTATCTCTGATACCGACGGCGCGAGTTGGTGGCTCTATCCCGATGATGTCATCGAGCGCGTGGAAGTGGTGAAAGGTGCGTACAGCGCGCTCTACGGTTCCAATGCGATGGGCGGTGTGGTGAACCTGATCACCCGCACTCCCACCCATCGCCAATTCACACGCATTCACGCGGTATCCGGTCTCTATGAAAAGCCGTACCCGTGGATGCGCTATCAGGAACGGCGGGCGGCGCTGGGCACATTGGCTTTCAGTCACTCCAATACCGTCGGGCGGCTGGGTTATTATGCCAATGTCACGCGCAACCGTTCCGACGGCTGGCGGGAGGGATCGGGTTGGGACAACATCAGCGCTTTCGCCAAATTCAAATACGATCTCACGCCCACTCGCACGTTGACGTATTCCACGTTGTTCCTGAACGGCGAAAACGATTATCCTCACGCGTGGTATAGCAGCGCCGAGCCGCTGCGCATTCGCGATATCTATACTAATGATTATCAGCGCAAGCGCAGCTTTTCAACGGATCTGATGTACAGCCGCATCGAATCGTCCAACTCCAGCTACACCGTTCGCGCCTTCTATAACCGCGATCTGACTCGTTCGATTCTGAATCCCGCCACCCAGCCCATGGAAGAGAATATCCCGGTGGGATTCGAAACCCAATCACTCTCCCAAAAATTCGGTATTTTCGAACAATCCACACGGCTGTGGGCGAAGTGCAATACTCTGGTTTTCGGTGTGGATGCCGTGTGGGACGAAATCAACGGCGAGCCGGAAGATTATCTCTATGGAAAGCAAGGCGCGTTTTCTCCGGCCGTGTATGCGCAGAACGATTACAGCCCGGTGCGGCAGCTGCATTTCACGGTGGGCGCGCGCTATGACTATCGCCACGTGCACAGCGGCGCGACCACACGGCAGCTTTCACCCAAAGCCGGCATTTCTTACGAATTGCATCGCGATCTGGTAGTGCGCGGATCGGTAGGACATGCCTTCCGCAATCCGTCCTTTGCCGAAATGTTTCTGAAAAAAGTCGGCACGCAGGATTACGAGTTCGAACCCAATCCCGATCTGAATCCGGAACGCGTGAATTTCGGCGAGGTAGGAGCGAATCTGCGGATTGACGATTATGCGGTGGTGGACGGCGGCGTGTTCTACTATAAATACGATGACATCATTCGCTGGCAGACGTTGGCGGCGGGGCGCTACCAAACCGCGAATTTAGCGGAAGCAAAGATCAAAGGTTTCGAAGTGGGCGTGCGCTCGGCGTGGCCGCGCCGCCTTAAGCAAGTGGCGGCGCTGACCTATCTCGATACCGATATTGACAACCAAGGCCCGCTGACCTACGTGCCGAAGTGGCGGTTCTACTATTCGGCCACCGTGCAATTCGGCAATCTGCTCTTAAGCGGCGACTTGCGCATGGTGAGCAAGACCGATACGGTCGTATTCTATCAGAACGACGCGCCCTCAGCTTATCAGCTCATCGGCTTGCGCGCCGCCTTCGAGTTCCATCAAAACACGCGCCTCGCGTTCATCGTGGATAATGTGACCAACGAGCAATACGAAGAAATGGAACGCTACCGCATGCCCCCCCGCACCTACCGCGTGGAACTGATCTACGAGTTCGATGTATCCAAGCAATAACGATTGATCGCCAAGGAGGGTCCCCAGACCCTCCCGGAATAATCAATGAAAGCGCGACCTTATTCACAGGTCGCGCTTTTACTATCGGTCTGCGGGAGTTCGCTTCGGATGTTTCGGTTTGCGTTTATAAACCGTATCCGGCTCGATAACCTTGGGCGGCTTGCGGGGCAGGGGCACGCGCGGTTTGGGTCGCTCGGGTGTTATTGGTTTCGGTGTGCGCATAGGTGTATTAGCGATGACGGCGCGTTAACGGAATGCGGATAACCGGATCGCGGGTATTGTCTTCTTTGAGAATTTTTCCGATGATTCGCGCCGCCCCGCGGTAAAGAATCGCTGTCCGTTCGACCACAAAGTCCCACGCTTTATACATCGCCCGCAGCGAGCGATAACCGATATTTGTCGTCATTCCCACCAGATCGGTGCGGGTGGTATCGGGAGCCAACCGCGCCCACAGCGCGGAATCGGGAGTCATATGGCTTAAGACTGAGTAATAGTCGAGGGGATGACGGACCGCCACGGTATCAGTAGGCAGCGAATCAGCGGGAACGACCGCCGTCGGCGAGTCTTGGCCGATGGCCAATAGCGGCATCGCAACCAATAATATAAAGATGAAAAGTCGTGCAGTGGTCATGCCTTAACCGGAAAATCAAGTCCGTAATCCGGCACAATGATTCCGATATCCGGCGGGGTTCGATCCTGCCACTCGTTCAAAGCCAGCCGTCCCAGATGAATAACTTGTGGATAGTCGGGAATTGCTTCCGAGGGAATTGCGTCCGCCAGTTGCAGGCGCAGCGCTTCGCCGAGCTTGGAAAGGCCCGGTCCGGTCAAGGCGCACTCCGGCCCGATCAATTCGGGTAATTGCTCGTACGCGACTACGCGGTTGGGTTGAACCGGTGCTAAATTCGTCGTTGAAAAAATCGCTAAATGTACTTCGCCGCGCCGCGCTGGGGAGATCACTGCCACTTGCGCTTTCGTTCCGCCGTAGTTGGCGGCTATCACCTTCAGCGAAGAAATCGGATAGATGGGAATCGCCAATCCGCGCGCGAAGCCTTTCGCAAGCGCCAGACTCACGCGCAAGCCCGTAAACGATCCCGGTCCGATACCCACTGCAATCCCGCGAATCTCCGCCTTCAACACCCGCCATTGATCCAGCAGCTCCTCGACGGTGGCTGCCAAACGGTCGCGCTCGGAAAGCACATATTCGTTGGTTAAATCATCGTCAAGGCGCATGCCGATGACGGTCTTATCGGTGGAAGCGTCGAGACAGAGAATCATGAGTCTTTTCTGCTCACGGTAATGCGGCGGGTTTGATCGCCGTCGTCCGATGTGATATGCAATTCCAGCGTGCCGACGGGCAGCGCCGCGCGCACCCGCTCCGCCCACTCGATCACGAACACACCGCCGCGATCGAAGTATTCGTCCAAACCCATCGCGCGGAACATGTCCGCTCCCTCGATTCGATACAAGTCCGCGTGAAAAAGTTGCAGCCGTCCTTCGTATTCCAATATATAATTGAAAGTTGGGCTGATGATTTCCTCGCGCACGCCCAGCCCGCGCCCGATGCCTTTGGCTACTAAGGTTTTGCCCGCACCCAGTTCGCCGTAGAGCGCGACTACCGCCCCCGGTTCCAATTTACCGGCGAACTCCTCCGCCCAGCAGAGGGTTTCGGTGGGAGAATAAGTGGTATATGATTCCGATTGAGTGGGCATCATCAACCGCTGGAATTATCCCTTGCCTTCCATCGTCACCACCGGCATCACCATTTCCTCCAGCGAGCAGCCGCCGTGCAGGAACGCGTCTTTATACAGCGCGAGATACTTGTGGTAGTTGGTGGGATAGACGAAGTAGTAGCTTTCCTTGGCGATGATGTAGCCGACGTTCAAACCCCGGCGCGGCAGGCGGTACTCTTCGGGTTTATTCATCACGATGGCTTGCCGCTTGTCCACCTTAAGATTGCGGCCGTGCTTGAAGCGCAAACTGGTGGAGGCTTCGCGGTCGCTAACCACCTTCGAGCCTTTGGTTACGCGAATCGAGCCGTGATCGGACGTGACCACCACCGTCCACTTTTGCTTGGCGAAGGCTTGCAGAATTTGCCGCAGGCTGGAATGCTCGAACCACGCCCGCACTACCGTGCGATAGCCCGCTTCGTGGGGAATCATCTCGCGGATCACGTCGCTCTGGCCGCGACTGTGGCCGAGCATGTCCACGAAATTGAACACCATCGAAACCAGCCGGTTGTTGAAAAACTGCGGCACTTTCTTCAGCGTAATATTCGCTTCTTCGGGATCGAGAATCTTGACATATTTCGGTTCCGGCTCGATGGCCAGTCCGTTTTTCAAGAGTTGCTTATCAAGCAATTGCCGCTCGAACCGGTTGGACGACAGCTCGTCGTCGTCGCTGCGCTTCCACAAATCGGGATAGTCGCTTTCGATTTCGCCGGGAAACAGCCCCGAAAAGAGCGCGTTGCGCGCATAGGGTGTAGCCGAGGGCAGAATCGCGAAATGATAATCCCTCGTAATGCGAAAGTAATCGTACAGCAGCGGCTCCAGCGCCATCCACTGATCGGCGCGCAGGCAGTCAATCACCAAGAACAGCACGTTTTCGCCCGCCGCCAAGCGCGGCATCACCCACCGCTTGACCACGTCCGTTGAGAGCGGCGGAATATCGCCCTTGCCCCACACCCAATCGCCGTAATGCTCTTCGACGAACTTGCCGAACTCCACGTTGCATTCTTCCCGCTGGCCTTCCAGCGAGTGCTTCAAGCCTTCGTCGGGCAAACGATCCAGTTCGATCTCCCAACTCGCCAGCCGCGTATGAATGTCCATCCAGTCCCGCCACGTCGGGCCTTCCGCCAGCCGCGCGGAAATCTGCCGGAATTCCGTCAGGTAGTCGCGGGTGACGATCTTCTGCGCGATCTGCTGTTTTTCGATCACTTTTTTCAGCGCCACAAGGATTTGCGTCGGATTCACCGGCTTCGTCAGATAGTCGGTGATTTTCGCGCCCAGCGCGCTGTCCATCAGCGCTTCTTCCTCGGATTTGGTAATCATGATCACGGGCAGATCGGGCCGCTTATCTTTGATGATCGAGGCGGTTTCGATGCCGTCTTTACCCGGCATGTGCTCGTCCATCAGCACCGCATCGAAGGGCTCGGCCAGCACGCGGTTGATCGCGTCTTCGCCGTTGGTGACGCCGATGACGTCGTAGCCGTATTGGCCTAAGAACAGAATGTGGGCTTCGAGTAGATCAATCTCGTCGTCGGCCCAGAGTATTTTCTTGCGATCGGGCATGAAATTCCCTGTGTGTTCGTTCCCGGTCTATTGTCCAGTAGAAGATTTGCTGATTCCCGACAAACCCTTGGTCAGCGCGCCGACGAAGCCGGCGATATCGGCCAGATTGGCGGGAATGATCAGCGTGTTGTTCGTCTGGGCCATCTTGCCGAATTCCTTGATATATTCCTGCGCGACGCGCAGATTCAAAGCGTCGCTTCCGCCCGGCGTTTGCAGCGAGGCGGCGATTTCGCGGAACGCTGTTGCCGTAGCGCGCGCTTCCAATTCAACCGCTTGCGCCCGTCCCGTGGCTTCGTTGATCAGCCGCGTTTTTTCGCCTTCCGACCGGGCAATGGCCGCCTGCCGCTCGCCTTCCGCGACATTGATCGTAGATTGCCGTTCACCTTCCGACTTGGCGATGGCGGCGCGTTTTTCGCGTTCGGCGCGCATCTGTTTCTCCATCGCATCCATAATCGTAGCGGGCGGCACGATGTTCTTCACTTCGTAGCGCGTGACTTTCACGCCCCACGGTTCGGACGCCTTGTCCACCGCATCCACCACTCCCCCGTTGATGCTCTCGCGCTCTTCGAAGGTGCGATCCAGATCAATCTTGCCGATCATACTGCGCATCGTGGTTTGCGCGAGCTGAATCGTCGCAAAGGTATAGTTCACGATTCCATAGGATGACTTCACCGGATCCATCACCTGCAAATACAGCACGCCGTCCACTTCAACGGTGACGTTATCGCGGGTAATACACTGCTGCGACGGCACGTCAATCGCTTGCTCCTTCAGCGTGTGGCGATAGCGGATGACATCTATAAACGGCATCAGAATATGAAAGCCCGCGCCCAGCGTTTTGGAGTATTTTCCCAAGCGCTCAACAATAAACGCATTCTTTTGCGGCACGACCACCGCCGTTTTGACGACGATGATAATGAATACAACCAGCAGCGCCAGAACAACAATAGTGGCGGTTGCCATGAGTTATTCCTCCAGCGGTTTGACGACTAACGTCAGGTTATCGCGGGCTTGAATGATAACGGTGGTTCCGGCGGGAATCGGCTGCGCGGCTTTCGCTTCCCATCGCGCGCCCCGGATTTCCACTTTGCCGGTTTGTTCACGGCCGTTGATCGCCTCCACCACCGGGGCGGTCTTGCCGATGAAATCGTCCAGCATTTCATCGGTATCGGCTTCGGTATCCAGCTTGGTTTTCACCACGGCTTTCACCCTCCGCCGCAGCAGTAACAAACTGGCCAGCGATACGGCCAAAAAGATCACCAGCGGCCAGGTCGTGCCCTTAATGATCCCGATCCACAGCAGAATCGCGGTAGTCCACGCTCCGGCGGTGAAGAAAATCGCCAAGATCCCCGGCGCGGCCAACTCCACCACCAGTAAAATAACCCCCAGGATGAACCAGGCTAAACCGGAGGATAACAGTGAACCAAGGGCCGTGTTAAATGAATCCATAGGAATTCCTTTCGCAGCGGACCAAGTTGATTTGCGCTATTGAATTCATGATGAATACTATTTTCCTGTCGTCTTGCCGATGAGTTGGGAAAACTCGCGATAAACCGCCGCCAATTGCGGATCGAACTTCTTGATTTCCTGCACGTGTTTTCGCATCGTCTCCCGGTCTGCCCGTACCGCCGGACCGGTGACGGCACGATCCGCACCCAGTGTTTCGACGTTGGCGGCGGTTTGACGGGCAATGACCAGCGCGGCTTGTCGTGCTGGTTGTTCCGACAGTCCACACTCTTGCAGCAGCTTGATCGCGACCTGCAGATTTGCCGCCACGAACCCGCAGGCAAACACCGCCGAGGCATGATAGAGCACGCGCTTACGGGCGGGAATGCGAATCGGCTGTCCACCCAATATCCGCGTCAGCTTGACGGCGGCGGCCTCTCCCGGCGGATTGCCGGTTATCCCGAAGGTCACGCCCGGGAGAGGAACAGCAGAACTCTTTTTCGGAAAAGTCTGGTAGGGGTGCCAGGCTGCTATGGCGGCACCTCGCCTCGCCAGCGGTCGTAACGGCTCCGGACCCAGCACTCCTGAGGTGTGGAAAACCGTCAGCCGTTTCCACGGTAAAGCAAAACCGGTTAACTCTTCAATAACAGTGTGAATCTGTAAGTCCTGCACGGTAATCAGAATAATTCCATTATTTTGAATAATTTTGGATAGATCGGAATAGTACTCAATTCTTAATTGATGAGCAAATCGCCGGTCTGGGCTGCTGCCTCGACCGACTAAGCGGCAGTCGGAAAACCCTTGATTCCTTAGTGCTTTCACAAGGGACTTACCCACTGCTCCGGCACCGATCACGGTTACGGTGGATCGTTTCGTCCATAGCGGCTTCTGTAGCATACCTAAAAGGTACGGTCTGGCCGTCGTAAATGCAAGTCATTTGTCAGGTTGTTATACTTCTTGAGGTGCCATTTTCTTGACTTTACCGCCCTGAATCGTTACCTTTTTGAATACTCCGGAAAGGGGTGCGATAACGATTTCACATTCTTAGACTCCGGAATGATCTTAGAGGTTCAACTATGGCGCTCGGCAGAGTACTGGAAGCAACGGTTCGGCTTAATGTTTATCTGCGGCAGCCCGATGGACACGTCAAGTCCATCACTGCCGACGGCTGGGGATTCAGTCAGATTACCGGCGATAAAATTTTGATTGTCCGCGATCTGCGGTCGCAGGTGGTTCACGTCTTGGGCCGCGTGCGGCGGCGGACGCAGATTCCTTCCGAAGACCTGCGGCTGATGATGCGCGCGCGGGTGGTGGAGGAAAGCATCACCTCGTCCGGCCGTTCCGAATGGGAATTCTATCTGGAAGAAATTGACGAACAAACCAAGCATGCGGTCATGCGCGGCCCGATTATCGAACCCGGTTCGGTAGTCGGCGGCGGCATTAGGCTGTAAATCGACTGGATTGGAGGAGTGTTAGAGTCGGACTCTGACCATCAGCATTCGTTGGTCTGGTATGGACAAAGGACATGGGAGTGTGATTCTAATGAGCAATGCTGGGCACGGCCATCCGTATGCATTAGATCACCTTCGCCATCTTGGACTGGAAATGGGATATCCGTGTAATGTGCGATGCAGTATGTGCACGCAGGTGGATTTCAAACCTCGTCCGAAATATATTGATGATATTCTGTTCCGGCGCACCGAATCGGTGTTCGGGAATCTTGATTCGCTCACGATATCGGGCGGGGAACCGACCATTATCCCGGCTGCTCTAAGGTTGTTGACATATATACATTCGCACCATCCTCGGCTTCGACTCCTATCAAATACGAATGGCATCCGCTTTACCGGAATCTGGGAAGATGTTTTTCTGGCACAGGGGGAATGTCTGAACATCAGTTTGATGAGTGCGAACCCCTCGACATATGAACGGATTGTTCAATTCGGAGATCTGACGGCCGCTGCTGCTCTTGTCGAACGTTTGGTTAAGCGGCGTAATTCCGAACAATCTTCGCTAAAAATTCGCGTCAGCTCCGTAATCATGAAATATACAGTTGCAGAGATGGCGGATTTCATAGAGTGGGCGGGGAATCGGGGAGTAGACTGGATTTTGTTTGCCGAAGATTTCCGTGGTTTGACAACGAGCTATTCCATCGGTGAAATACGACATTTTATCGAACAGGCTTACACAATCGCCGATCGTTTTCCGCAGCTTCAAATCACCGGTTTGGACGGATTCGACGATCGCTTTTCTAAGTACTGCCGCTTGCCGGTGATTCGACCAGAAGTTGCTTTAAAACGAAAAACTCCATCCTGTCGCGCACCTTGGGATAGTCTGTTCATCAATCCCTATGGGTATGCTTATCCTTGTCCCAATACCTCTTATTTCTTTGGAAATCTGGTGCAGCGACCTCTGGAGGAAGTGTGGAATAGCCATGCGGCACAGGTTTTTCGCAAACGTTTGGCCGCTTATGATCATCGTGATTGCTTTCCGGGTTGTGCGGAAAATGCCCGCCCGGTCAATTTGCTTTACCACGATATTCGGAAAGCGGTATGGATTGCCCGTCGGGATCCGAAACACTTCCTGCAAAAAGGTCTACGTCGCCTTGGGTTGACCAACGCACATTTGAAAACAAAAATTTCGGCATAAAGTAGCCGATCCTTCGCAGAACTAGAACGAAATAACATTCCACAAAACTCCACGGTTCCATGAAAGGTGTCATCCTCGCGGGCGGTCTTGGTACCCGCCTTCTGCCTTTAACCAAGATTACCAACAAACACTTGCTGCCCATCTACGATCAGCCCATGATCTACTACCCGATCCAGACCTTGGTCCGGGCGGGCATTGATGAGATCGTGCTGGTCACGGGCGGGCACTATGCCGGAGATTTTCTCAATCTGCTCGGCAACGGCAAGGATTTCGGGCTGCGCTTCATCAATTTTGCGTATCAGGAAGGCGAAGGCGGCATCGCCGACGCGCTGCGGTTGGCGCGGGTCTATACCGGCAATGACCGCATCATCGTCATCCTCGGTGACAACATTCTCGAAAAGGACATCACCGAGCACGTCCGCAAGTACGAAAAGCAGGAGAGCGGCGCGAAGATTCTGCTCAAGGAAGTGCCCGATCCGCAGCGGTTCGGCGTGGCTGAGGTGGATGCGTCCGGCCGCGTGACCAACATCGTGGAAAAGCCCAAACGGCCCAAGTCCAATCTGGCCGTGACCGGCATCTACATGTACGATGCGCAGGTCTACGACATTATCAACACTCTGCGGCCCTCCGAGCGCGGCGAGCTGGAAATCACCGACGTGAACAACGCCTATATCCGCATGAACAAACTCACCGCCGACGTAATTGACGGCTGGTGGACCGATGCGGGCACGTTCGCTTCGCTCTATCGCGCCTCCCGCCTCGTCGCCGAAAAAGTCGAACCGCACCTGAAGGACAACTGGAATTAAGCAATCGTGCCTCCGCGTTATACCGTTCGTGACGCGATCAAACTTGTCGAAGCTCATGGTTGGCGATTGGTTTCGACGGTTGGCAGCCATCGGCACTATAAACGCCCGATCAAGCCCGGTCGAGTAACTATTGCCGGAAAATTGGGCGATGAGTTGCCGCCTGGAACGTGGAATAGCATCTTAAAACAGGCTAAACTGAAATGAGTCTCAGACAATTTCTGATCGTCATTGAAAAGGCGAAACGCAATTATGCAGCCTATTCGCCCGATCTGCCGGGTTGTATTGCCACCGGAAGAACCCGCAAGGATGTGGAAAAAAATATGCACGAGGCGATTCAAATCCATGTGGCGGGTTTGATCGAAGACGGATTACCCATTCCGCCTTCCCAAGCCAGTGCAGCCTTTGTGCTGCAGGAAGTACCGACCCGTCGGAGAAGCGGCTCCCGTTCCAAGTCGCCGCGCCAACCGAAACGAACGTAATCACCACGCGGGACGTATCAGCCCACTGGAATACTAAATTCGGAATTTCTTTTCTCATTTCTCGTCTATAATCTCTCATTTTCTTCATGAACCGCATTCTCATTACCGGACATAAGGGCATGTTGGGCCGCGAACTGGCTGCCACGGCCCAGCGGCTTGGCAAGGAACATATCGGGCTGGATTTACCCGAATGCGACATCACCAGTCTGAAAGCCGTGCAGCATACCATGCAGGCGGCCGAGCCCGATCTCGTGCTGCACAGCGCAGCCTTTACGGCGGTGGATCGCTGCGAGAGCGAAGCCGATCTGGCCTATCTGGTCAACGCCACCGGCACCCAGAATGTATGCTTGGCCGCGCAATCGCTGAACGTTCCGGTGCTGCACGTGTCCACCGACTACATTTTCGATGGGAGCAAGAGCGAGCCTTACGACGAGTGGGATCACGCCAGTCCGCAGTCGGTCTACGGCAAATCAAAGTACGCGGGCGAGCAATTCGTGCGCGCGTTATGCCCCCGCCATTTCATCGTGCGCATCGAGTGGCTGTGCGGTCACGGCGGGGCGAACTTCGCGGAAACGATCCTCAAGCTCGCCGCCGAGCGCGATGAACTGAAGGTGGTGAACGATCAGCACGGCAGCCCGACCTTCGTGAACGATCTGGCTCCCGAACTGCTGCGGCTGGCCGATTCCGGCATGTTCGGCACTTACCACATCGCTAATCAGGGCTACACCACGTGGTATGAGTTCGCGAAACAGATCGTCGTACTTTCCGGCTTGAAGACTCGCGTAATGCCCTGCACCACCGAAGAGTTTCCCCGGCCCGCGCCGCGCCCCCGCAACTCGCGGCTCTCGCTGCGGCTTTACGACAACGCCATCGGCATCCGTATGCCCACTTGGGAAGAGGGATTAACAAAGTATCTGGCGGAGCGCGCCGACCGTGTATGAGAAATCCGCTTATTTGTACGATTTAATCTACGGCAAGCTGAAGGATTATCCGCAGGATGCCGCTGCGATCCACAAGGTGCTGCAGGAACTTCATCCGCGCGCGCGGAAAATCCTCGATGTAGCGTGCGGCACCGGCGAGCATGCTAAACAGTTGGCCACTCAGTTCAGCTACGAAGTGGACGGATTGGATCTCAATCCGGACTTTGTGGAGATTGCCTGCGGAAAGCATCCCGCGGGGCGGTTCGTGCTGGCCAACATGGTGGACTTCGACATGTTTACCACGTATGACGTGGTCATGTGCATGTTCGGTTCCATTGGCTATGCGGATTCGCTGGATAGCATCACGAGCGCGCTGGCCTGCTTTGCCCGCCACCTGAATCCCGGCGGCGTGATTTTGGTTGAACCGTGGTTCACGCCGGACGACTGGAACGACCCGAAAACCACGGTGGTTACCGTGGATGATCCCGAACTGAAGGCATGCCGGATGAGCCTGAGCGGGCGCGAGCGGCGGATTTCCACTATTCACTTTCATTATCTGGTGGGAACCACCGAAGGCATTACCCATTTTGAAGAGCATCACCGCTTGTTTCTGGCCACAAAAGACGAAATGAATCTCTGTTTCAATCGCGCCGGACTGACTGCCGAGCTTCGTCATGATTTTAATCCGAACAATCCGCGCGGATTGTATGTGGCACGGGTGGTAAAAGAATAGGCTGCGATGACTTACTAAATGCCATAATTGATATAAATATTGGCAGTTTTAGAACTCTAAAATATTTTTAATTATAGAACAGAACAAAAGGCAGGATTGGAAAAACCATGATTCACGGCGTAACGACCAACAAACTGAGACTGATTCCTGACGAACGCGGACGGCTGATGGAAATCATGCGCAAGGATCAAGCGCACTATCTGCCTGTCGCGCAAATCTACATGACCACCAACTACCCCGGCGTGGTTAAGGCCTGGCATTTTCACAAAAAGCAGACCGACCAAATGACCTGCGTGAAGGGCATGGTCAAGGTCGCGCTGTACGACGGCCGTGAAGACTCGCCCACCTACGGCGAAGTCAACGAGTTCTTCATCGGCGAATACAACCCGATTCTGCTGCAGATTCCCGCCGGTGTCTACCACGGCTGGAAGTGTGTTTCCGAGAGCGAATCGGTGGTGGTCAACTGCCCGACCGAACTCTACGATTACCAAAATCCCGACGAACATCGCGTGGCGTGGGACGATCCCCGCATTCCCTACAACTGGGAGATCCAGTTTAAGTAAAAACTGAAATCCCGAAAGGCTGAAATACTGAACTGGGATTTTTCGGCGTTACAGCGTTTCGGATTTTCAGAAATTTCCCATGTCTTCCGACCCCGACATACAAAACGGCCCGACCAACGACGCCATCGAAAAACGGACGTGGCAGTGGTTCACGGATGCGATGGCCATGCAGTTCGGTCCGGCCCATTATCAGGTGGTCTTGCCCCCCGAGGGTGATCTCTGGCCGGATGTCATCGCGGTGCGCGCCCACGACCGGGTCGGGTTCGAAATTACTTCGCCGCTGCGGCCCGAAGACGTGGTGAAGAAGCCCAGCCACAATGGCGATGACGACGACGGCAAATCGCTGCAAGCGCGGCTGGAAAAGCGGGTGCTGGAGGCGGTCAAGCGCAAGATCAAGAAATACGGCAGCAAGCCCACCGATTTCCCGCTGGCGCTGCTGGTGACGCTGGCGCATCCCTCCAGCCAGAAATTTTCGCCCGCGACCACCGATCTCGTGCATCTTGCGCAGGTAGTCAAGAGCCGCCTTGGCCATCACATCCATCAGCCCATTGACGCAGTGTACTTGGTCGGTCCCGGCCCCGCCGCTCATCTCTTGTGGCGCCGCCGCGGCGCAAAATGGAAAAAACTCTTCCCGGAGTTGGATGCGCAGGATAACGGTGTGCCGAAGTAAATCTCTGGCACCGTCTTCTTAGCAGTTTAGCCGTCTCTCTTACCTCATATACTACTAGCCTGCGGTCTCCGACTGCAGGAGTGATGAATGAATGAAGTAATATCCTATCGCGAGATGTGTGATCGGGAGGGGGTTCAAACTCTTCAGCGGGGGATGAATTTTCGATTGAATCGGAGTTATAGTGTCATACTAATGAGTCTTCGCCGCAATGCACCTTATCGTGATCGAGTCGAAGAGAATGGAAGGGTGCTCATATATGAGGGACACGATGCACATCGAACAAACGATAATCCTGATCCGAAAAGAATTGACCAGCCAGAGTTCACTCCGAATGGCTCGCTAACGCAGAATGGTCATTTTCACCAGGCCGCTCAATCGTATAAGCAAAAGAAAGCACCTGCAGAAATTGTCAAGGTTTATCAAAAACTGTGGAGTGGTATTTGGTCGGATAACGGGTTCTTCCAACTTGTAGATTCTTGGCAGGAAGATTCTGAAGGTCGTTCGGTATTTAAGTTTAAGCTTATCCCCGACATTAAACAATTGTTTCCAGATGTTGAGCAAACGGACATCACACAGACACGTTTTATTCCAACCGAAATAAAACAGGCGGTATGGAAACGTGACAAGGGACGATGTGTTATTTGCGGAGCACAGGACAATCTCCATTTCGACCATATAATTCCCTATTCCAAGGGTGGTTCATCTTTAGTGGCTGAAAATATTCAACTCCTTTGTGCACGGCACAATCTTGAAAAACGAGACAAAATTATCTAATCAAATTCATGTGATTGATTTTGATTAGTGGCTAAAAGGATTTCATGAAAAAACTTCTCATCACCGGCGGGGCCGGATTTATCGGCTCCAACTTCGTTCACTACATGCTGGCGCGCTATCCGCAGCTCGAAATCGTCGTGCTGGATGCGCTGACTTACGCGGGCAACCTCGATAACCTCGCGGATATCGCCGCCGATCCCCGCTACACGTTCCTCGAAGGCAACATCTGCGATGCCGAGGCCGTACAGCAGGCCATGCAGGGTTGCGATGCGGTGGTGAACTTTGCCGCCGAAACCCACGTGGATCGTTCGATTCACGAGGGCGGAGTGTTCGTGGAAACCGACGTGCGCGGCGTGTTCGTGCTCTGCGAGGAAGCGCGACGGCAGAAGGTCACGCGGTTCCTGCATATTTCCACCGACGAAGTCTACGGCTCGATTCCCGTCGGCCATTTCAAGGAAACCGATGCCCTCAATCCGTCTTCGCCCTATTCGTCCTCCAAAGCGGGCGGTGAACTGCTGGCGCGTTCCTATTTCGTGACCTACGATCTGCCGGTGCTGGTCACGCGCTCCTCCAACAACTACGGCCCGTATCAGTATCCCGAAAAACTGATCCCGCTGTTCGCCACCAATCTTATCGAAAACAAATCGGTGCCGGTCTATGGCGACGGCAAGCAAGTTCGCGATTGGCTCTATGTGGAAGACCAATGCGAAGCGCTGGATTTGGTTCTGCAAAAAGGCGAGATCGGGCAGATTTACAATGTCGGCGCGGGCAACGAAGAGTTCAATATTGACGTCACCAAGGCGATCATCAAGCTCCTTGGCAAAAGCGAAGACTTGATCACCTACGTTGCCGATCGCCTCGGTCACGATCGCCGCTATGCGGTGGACATCGCCAAGATTCAAGCGTTGGGCTGGAAACCGCGCCATGATTTCATGAGCGGTCTTAAGAAAACCGTGGATTGGTATGTCGCGCACGAAGACTGGTGGCGGGCGATCAAACAAAAGCAAGCCGACTACAAGGCATGGATCGAAAAGCACTACGGCAAGTAGCGACTTCACACGAGTTGAACGGGAAGGGATGATGGTTTTCTGATTTCTCATTTCCGGTTTCTTATTTAGCGTTTATGCTTCAGCACAGTGGGAGGGAGCGATGCGTTCAACATGGTTTGTGCTGCCGATTATTCTGTTTTCGATGGTTTCTTCCGCGCAAGCGGATTCGCCCCAGCTGTACGTCGGCGGGGGCGTTTCGGTTTCTTTAAGTGTTGAGGATAATCATAAGCAGTATCACGTGACGGATTTCTGCGGATATCCGTATCTTGGAAACGGATATATTGGACCAGCCGGTTTGTTCGAATATGGTTATCGGGGATCCTTTTATGATCTGCACGGTGCTGTCATAGGGCAGAGCGGCTTTGCAACAACGGAGCGATGGTACAGCCTTAGATTGGGAATCGGTTCGCGTCTGCGTGTGTCGGACCATTTCGGGAATCCGATCAAGCCCTTTATCGGAGCCGGGGTGCAAGCCGGGTGGGCGCGCTATTCGACAAATCATGCTTTTTCGCGGTCCTCCAAACTCAGCCCCGGTGTTTTCGGCGAGGTCGGTATCACTGTCGCGACTCGCTCGGCCATCCGACCTGCGATTATGCTTCGCTACGATCGCTTGTGGAGTCGGATCGATCTGTCAACGACATATATCCCCGGTTCGCACTATGTGGGCATATTCCTGATGATTTCCGGACTAATTAATTAGCGAGGCTTGTTGTGCAACGAACAATGCTGTTTATAGTGTTCGGTCTTGGATTTTGGATATTCGCATCGGCGCAAGACGTAATCCTCACGGCTCCCGACCAGTCTACCGTGACCGTTCACCGCGACGATTACGGCGTGCCGCACATTTCGGGAACCACGGAAGCGGGAGTCTTCTTCGGACAGGGCTATGCCGTAGCCGAAGATCGCCTGTTCCAAATGGAAACCTTCTACCGCACTGCCGAAGGCCGCCTTGCGGAGTGGTACGGCAGCGGTTTTCTGCCCATTGATCGCGAAGCGCGCCGCCTGATGTACACTCGCTCCGAACGGGACAGCATTTTTGCCGCTCTGCCCGCGGATGTGCAGAATATGTTCACGGCCTATACGGCGGGGGTGAATGTCTATCTGGATTCTATGGCACTGAATCCCGAGCGGTTCATGCCCTTCGAATGCCAGCAGTATCCGGTGGACACCCCGTGGACTACGGATAAGAGCGTGCAGATCGCGCAGTTCGTCATGATTATCTTCGGACAAAACGGCGGCAACGAACTCCAACGGCTGGTGGATTGGGTGTCCATGGGACAGGAAGCGTTTGATGAGACCTACCCCATCAACGATCCCACGGCTCCCGTCACGCTGCACGGCGATACTCAAATGCTGCCGCCCCGTTCGTGGCATTATTCGGGAATGCGGGTGCGCGAGAGCGTTGTGCGTGAATTGCGCCAGCGCGATGCCGCCATCCGCGCGTTGCAACGGCAGCTCGGCATTCCCCCGCACTTCGGCAGCTTCACCGCCTTGATCTCGCCCACGAAATCCGCCACGGGCAATGCTATGCTCCTCGGTTGTCCGCAGATGGGTCAGCCACAACTCGGTGAAGCGAATACGATTCATGAGGTCGAACTCTCCTGCCCAACCTTACATGTCGGCGGTATGAATCTGGCCGGTACGCCCGGTCTGATCATCGGCCGTAACGAACATCTGACCTGGACCATGACCAGCGGCGGCACCGACAACACGGATCTCTATATTGATTCCACCGAAACAACCGGGTATTCCCGCTATTGGCACAACGGCGGTTGGGTGGATCTGGAACAAGTTACGGACACGATTCGCGTTCTCAATCGCGATCCCGAAATTTATACTCGCTATCGTACGGTTCACGGCCCGGTCACCGGAGCGGACTTGCTCAGCCATCAAATCTATTCCGTCAAATGGACCTTCCGCGCGCTGGAATTAAATATGGCCGTGGCGGCTTATTACATGAGCAAAGCGGCTACGATGGGCGAATTCGCCGCCGCGATTCGCTGGAATCCCATGTCCTTCAATGTGCTATGTGCGGCGGATGACGGGCAAATCGGCTACTGGCATGTGGGCCGCTATCAGGATCGCACCGATGGCGTGGATCCCCGCTTGCCCCATCGCGGCGACGGCAGCGAAGAGTGGCAGGGCTTCATCCCCTTCGAGAACCTGCCTTACGGCAATGCCGCTAATCAGGATTATTTCGTCAACTGGAACAACAAACCGGTGCAGTGGTGGGATCAGGGCGACAACGTGCCGTGGGTGGGATGGAATCATGTGGTGAACATTGATAATTTCGTCGCGCCCATCGCGGAATTCACGTTCGACCATCTCAAACATATCCCGCAGCAGATTAACGATCACGGCTCCTATCAGGAAGCGCTGGAATTGTCGCCGTCGGGATGGCGCGATGAAAATATCGTTCCGCCCGGCCAAAGCGCATTCATTGATATTCACGGCACGCCCAGCCCCCACACGTCCGATCAATGGTCGTTGCATCAGGGGTGGCAGTTTAAGGATCAGTTATTCGGTGATGTCGTTACTGCGCCGCCCGCGCCGCCCTCGCTGCCCGCGAGTATTCGTTTCGCTCCGGCTTATCCGAATCCATTCAATCCGGTCACGAAACTATCGTTCACGTTGCCTGCCGAACAGAGTGTGCAGTTGAAAATCTACGATGTGCAGGGGCGAGTGGTGGAAGTATTGACGGATCGCCGCTATAGCGCGGGTGAGTACTCATTCCCCTTTGATGCCACCGGATTGCCCAGCGGACTTTACTTCGCCCGGCTGATTGCCGGTGAGTTTTCGCAATCGCAAAAGATTCTGTTGCTTAAGTAGCAGAATGCCTATTGTCCTCAACGAGGTACCGTATTAGCCACTTTATTTAGCGGAGGTTATCATGTCGAAGCTTGCTTTGTGGTTGCTGCTCCTCCCGATCGTGCTTTATGCTCAGCCGGACACACTCTGGACATGGACAACCGACCTTGATGGTCCGGGATTATTTACATCCGTCGAACTAACGGCGGATGGCGGTTATGTCGTGGGCGGTTATGGACCCGAACCGACCCGCATGAGCTGTGATATTTGGTTTCACAAGTTGAACGTCAGCGGTGTTCCGGTGTGGAACCGCCTGATTGATCACAGGAACAACGAAGGCTGCGATGCCATGCTTCCCACATCGGATGGCGGCTATCTATTGGTGGGATCCTTTTGGGATACCGACCAACTGCCCATAGATATTCTGGCGGTGAAAACCGATGCAACGGGTGATACGTTATGGTGCCGTTTATACCGGCATTTTGAATGGAACGATGAATGGGAGGTGAATGGAATCGTTGCCGTTCCCGATGGTGGATATGCCATGGTGGGCACTACGGTTGATGCCTCCGGTATCAGTTATGATGCTTTCCTCATGCGCATTGCCGAGAACGGCGATAGTCTCTGGACCCGGCAATACGGTGGAGTAGGTGGGGATTACGGCAACGATATTCTGACCGTTGATGATGGCTATGCCATTGTCGGAGGTCGAAGTCGAAATGTGGCAGGTGATGTTGCAGGACCGGATTGTTGGCTGGTCCGGACTAATGCCATCGGTGATACGTTGTGGACTCGTTCCTATCGTCATAATAACGACTATTGGAATAACGGAATTCGTATTTGTCGCGCGGCTGGCGGCGGCTACGTGATTTGTGGAGTCGTTGAAACGGTTGGCTATGGGAATTCCGATGCATGGTTGATCCGGACTGACGAAAACGGGGATACGCTGTGGACGCGCTGCTATAGCGGACCCGGCGAACAATCCTTCAACGATGTTCAACTCACGATGGATGGATGTTATCTTGCGGTGGGACATGATAACTCATCTGCATTGATGGTTAAATACGACTCGGCAGGGAATACTGTATGGTCGAAAACGGTGGATATGGGCGGAGAAATGTCCTGGCTCATGCGCGTGCGGCAGACTCCCGATAGCGGCTATATCGCGGCGGGCAAGAACGATCCGATTGGTGCCCCATACGCTACCGGCTTCGTGTTGAAGACGACTCCCGATGCAATGCTTGCCGCCGAACCAGATCATCTACTGCATACTATGCCGCAAACTTTGGAACTGCACCCGGCGTATCCCAATCCCTTCAATGCCGTCACCACACTATCCTTTTCTTTATCGCATTCATCGTCGGTAACTCTGACTGTTTTCGACCTCCTCGGGCAAGTGGTCTACGAAACCAATCTGGGACAGCTCACCACCGGAGTGCATCGCCACCTCTTTAATGCGAACGATTTGCCTTCTGGGGTTTATCTGGCTCGCGTGCAAGCCGGTAAAGAGTCACAAATGCAGAAAATCGTACTTTTGAAATAGGTGCCGTACCCATCTTCAATGCGCATATTAAACGGGCGAACCACTGATGGTTCGCCCGTGTTTGATCTCGGCATTCGCCGGAGAGTCTCAGCTTTCAATCTCTTCGCGGATGCCGAATTTCTTCAAGCGATAGCGAAGTGTTTCGCGGGACATGCGCAGGAAGCGCGCCGCCGCCGATGCGTTATTGTTGCAATGCCGCATGGCAATGCGAATGAGTTGCTTTTCCACATCCTCGAAGTTCACGCCGTGCGCCGGAACCTTGATATCCAAGCCCGTCGCTGCGGGCGTCGCCGCCATATCCGCCGTCACTTCCGGAAAGATCGCCGGTTTGAATTGCGTCTTAATCGCTAAATCCTGTGATAAAATCTCATCGCCGGAGCCGATGAGCACCGCGCGCTCGATGGCGTTGCGCAACTCACGGATGTTGCCCGGCCAGTCGTAGGACAATAAAAGCTGCTGCGCATCGGGCGAGATGCCCCGCATATTCTTGCCGAATTCCTTGTTGAAATAGCGCACGAAATGCGCCGCGATATCCAGTACGTCGCGTCCGCGTTCGCGCAGCGGCGGCAGGTGAATGCTGAACACGTTCAGCCGATAAAACAAGTCGCGGCGAAACGCGCCCGTCGCCATCT
>CAYUIF010000008.1:61001-120967 GCA_964444755.1 uncultured Alphaproteobacteria bacterium
CACGCCGATCATCCTCGCGAGGCGGTACGCCGGCTGACCACCGTCTTGGGGGCCGACTCTGGGGTAAGCGCCGATGACGCATTGCGGCTCATCGCCGAGGCGGTGGATCTTCTCGTGCAGATCGGCATTGGTGGCGGCGATCAGCCGGAACCGCACGGATATCGTATTGGTCCCGCCCAAGCGGCGGAACTTCCGTTCTTCGATAACCTTGAGCAGTTTGGCTTGCAAGTTGGGCGGCATATCGCCCATTTCGTCAAGGAAAAACGTTCCCGCATCGGCCATTTCGAACAGACCGCGTTTGCGCTGCTTGGCATCGGTAAACGCACCCTTTTCGTAGCCGAAGAGTTCGGCTTCCAGCAAACTTTCGGGCATCGCCGCGCAGTTCACTTCCACGAACGGTTCCTGAGCATTGGAACTGGCCAGATGAATCGCGTGCGCTACGAGCTCTTTACCGGTTCCCGAATCGCCCGTCAGCAGCACCGTAGCAAACGGTACCGTCGCCACTTTACGCGCGGTGTTGGCCACGTCCTGCATCGCCGGACATGTTCCGATGATGCGGTCGAATCCGTAAGCCGCCTTATGGGTTTCGGTAACGCGCTCCAGTTCGTTGTCTTTACGCACACTATCCAAGCCGCGTTCGATGATAATCGAGAGTTTTTCCAGATTCAGCGGCTTACCCAGGTAGTCGAACGCGCCCTGCTTCATCGCTTCCACGGCTCGTTCGGGGGATGCCTGTCCGCTGAAGATTAATACCGGATGCTTGGGTTGTATTTCGTGGATTTTACGTAAAAGTTCCACCCCGTCATAGGCACCCGGCAATCCGACGTCAATCAGCGAGAGGTCGGGGAGCAGGGTGGTAAACTGGGAAAGCCCCGATTCGCCGTCCTCGGCCTCGATCACTTCATAGCCTTTGTCTTCCAGTGCCAAACGAATGAGATCACGGATGTTGCGGTCGTCGTCAACGACGAGGATGGTTCCCGGCATAGGCAAGGTTTCCTACGGTTGGAGTGAATGCTCTCTCTATCTCTATCGGCTCATTTGCCGCAAAAGTTGAGCCATTTCAACCAGCCGTATTTATCCTTAAAATGCAGAAATCGCCGATTTTCGGGATATGCCGATTTCACCCCAAAGCTAAAGCATTACTTGCGTTTTCGGGTGGACTGCTGTAGATTGATTACAAATAAGGGGAGATCCGCTAATGAAGAGATCTATTGTTTTCGCCCTCGCACTGGCGACAGTTGCCGCAGTCTCGCTGGTTCAAGCCCAGCCGTTCTCGGCATTGCTCTCGAACTTCAGTACACCACTTTATGATTCGTGCGGGAATACCGTTGAATTGCCGGATGGGTTGACGGTAGAAATCATCCATGATGTGGACTCTGACGGGCTGGATTGGACAGATCCACTGGCTACGGTTTGCGACGAACCGCCGGAATGCTCGACCGGTCCCACCGGAACCGTAAACCTTAACTCATTTTTGTTAAACGGGCAATCATGGGGCATGAACGGTGGAATGTTCTTCCCACCGCTGGCGTTTACATCAATTGGTGACTTGCCGAATCCCAACCGGTTTTATTTGCGAATCTGCATCCCGTCACCCAATTGCACTCTATATTACATCGCGACTCAGGGACACCTGAATGGTGGCCAGTTAACCGACTTTTCACCGCCCAGTGGTCCGTCGGAGTGGGAATTCGATACGTGGACGTGTGAAACGAGACCAAATTGCCCGCCACCGATGCGGGTTCAAGGATTCACTGCCTCGAATAATGAATGCAATCGGGTGATTCTGATGTGGTCGGCGTATACTGATACGATTATGGTGGATTCATTGTTTATTACTCGCGATGGAACTCTGATAAAAGCCGTGGATCGCTCGGCGACCATCGCCTATGACAGCACGATGTCGTTGGGTCAAACCTATACTTATAGTATCCGGGCGCGTCGTCGCTGTGGACCATATATCGTTTACTCGCTGTGGGCAAACGCTGCGGGGATGGCGATAACGCCCGCCGCTCCCGCCAATGTGCAGGCCAGTGAGAATTTATGCCAACGGGTGGAACTGACATGGTCAATCGCAGCAACGGTCGGTGTGGACTCCTTCATCATACTGCGCAATGATACGGTCATCAACCGCCTGCCGCGCACTGGCGCTGGTCCCTTTTCGTATAGTGATAACTTGGACAATTCAAACCGAAGTAACTATTCGGTCATCGCCCTCAGCAATTTGTGCGGGGCGGGTGCCGCGGCTTCCGATTCCGGTACGGCCTTGCAGCATTCTCCGCAAATGGTTACGGGGGTAACGGCTTCGGATAGCCTAAGTCAGGATTATGTACAAGTGGAGTGGAGTGATCTGAACGATGAGCAGGGCTACCTGATTTACCGCGACGGAGTTCAGGTGATGGAAGTGGGGGCGGATACAATCGTGGCGCAGATTCCCTGCACCGACTTTGCGGTTCATACCTTCCAAGTACGCGGCTTCAACGAATGCGGCGACGGATCGTTGAGTGTTGCGGATTTGGGATCATGCGGGGTCAACGCCGCAGACGACATCGAAGCCGCCGGACTGCCCACGACCTTCGCCCTGCACCAAAACTATCCCAATCCCTTTAATCCGCAGACCACCATTGTCTTCGATGTGCCCTATACCGCAGAAGTCGCGCTGCGGATTTTCAACACCGCCGGTCAGCAAATAGCGGTATTACACGATGGATGGTTGAATGCCGGGCGTCATACCGTGCAGTTCAACGGCCAAGCTCTGCCGTCGGGTGTATATTTTGGTCAATTGCAGTCGGGGGAATACACCGCGCACATTAAAATGCTGCTGCTGAAATAAAGGAGTGACGCCATCGAACCACGATCGCATCGTTTACGATCATTAATCACTCTGGCTGCCGGACCCGTGCTGGGTTTGGTGGTGCTGTTCGCCTTTCCCGATGTTCCCGATCATCCCCTCGCCGCGCGCACGGCAGCGGCGGCGGTGTGGATGGGAGTGTGGTGGCTCACCGAAGCCGTGCCGCTGGCGGTAACGTCGCTGCTGCCCCTCGCCTTCTTTCCGCTCTTGGGCGTGATGAAGTCCTCGGCGGTAGCCGGGCTGTACACCAATGATATCGTCTTTCTCTTTGTAGGCGGATTCATGGTGGCATTGGCCATGGAAAAGTGGGAACTCCATCGCCGCGTCGCGCTGCACGTGATTCTGCTCATCGGCGGCGGCACTCGCCGTACGCTACTGGGTTTCATGGCCGCCACTGCCTTATTGTCTATGTGGATTTCCAACACCGCCACCGCGATGATGATGGTCCCCATTGCCTCGGCGGTGTTGTTTCATTATGAGAAATTGCTGGACAAGCCAACCTTCGACCGCATGGCGGTAGGCTTGTTGCTGGGTGTCGCTTACGGTTCGTCAGTGGGCGGGATCGCTACCCTCGTCGGCACACCGCCCAATATTGCCTTCGCGCAAATCTTCCACATCAATTTCCCCAATGCGCCCCCCGTTACCTTTGCTAATTGGTTTTTCTTTGCGTTGCCGCTTTCGATTATCATGCTGTTTGCGACGTGGCTGCTGCTAGCCGTGATGTGGGTGCCGAAGAGCGCGGGCAAGAGTCCGCGCGGCATGTTCCGCGAAGAACTGGCGAAACTGGGACCCATGCAGCGCGAAGAACGCATCGTGCTCATCGTGTTTGCGGTGTTGGCGGTTTTGTGGATCACCCGCGAATCGCTCAGCTTCGGCGCGTTTACGATTCCCGGCTGGGCGGGCTTATTTCCCGAGCCGAAATTCATCGGCGACGGAACCGTAGCCATCGCGCTGGCGACATTGCTGTTCATGCTGCCCGCGCGCCACGGCACCGAGCGCATTCTCGATTGGGAAACCGCGCGCAAGCTGCCGTGGGGTATTGTGCTGCTGTTCGGCGGCGGTTTTGCGCTGGCCGGAGCGATCAGCCAAAGCGGACTGGCGGAATGGATCGGTCTGAAAATGCAAGCCCTCGCGGCGCTGCCGCCCGTCGGCATGACCGGCGCGGTGTGCACGGTGATGACGTTCCTGACCGAACTCACCTCCAACACCGCTACTACGCAGATGGCGCTGCCGATTCTGTCGGCCACGGCGGTGGCCATCGGTCGCAATCCGTTTTATCTGATGATTCCCGCGACGATTTCCGCATCGTGCGCGTTTATGATGCCTGTAGCTACGCCGCCTAATGCAATCATCTTCGGCACCGGCCGCGTGCGCGTCATGCAGATGGCCAAAACCGGAATCTATTTAAACCTGATTTGCGTGGTGATCGTCGTGCTGTGGATGCATCTCATCGGCCCGCACACCTTCGCCGGCGAAGCCAACGTCCTGCCGATCTGGGCCGGGAAGTGAAGTTTGAAAATTTTAAGAATTTTGCCGGGAGACCTTGCTATTTCGCACCGTTTGACTATACCTTGAACGAAATGAACACGAGGTGATAATGATGAAGACCCGTGCAATAATCTTTTACGCCGCGCTTCCGCTGCTTACGGCATCCGTCGGCTGGGCGCAACCGTTTTCCGCGCTGCTCTCGAACTTCAGCGTGCCTCTATATGATACGTGTGACGCAGGTATTCCGGCCCATGAACTGCCGGATGGCACAATCATCGAGATTGTGCATGACGTGGACCTGGACGGGCCGGACTGGACGGACCCTTTGGCCCCCGTCTGCGCGAACCCGGATACGGGCTGCTATTCCGGAGAAGTGAACTACAACTCGTTTGGTACGAACGGAATATCGTGGGGTGTGAATGGCGGAATGTTCTTTGCCGATCAGGCATTTGCTTCGTACGGCGATGTGCCTTCACCAAACCGGTTCTATTTGCGAATCTGTGTAACCATCGGTGATCATCCGGTTTATTATATTGCGACTCAGGGTAGAATGAGCGGTGGTGCACTTGTGAATTTTTCACCGCCTTCCGGACCGTCAGAATGGGAATTTGATACGTGGACATGTGTTAGCGTGCCGTGCTATTTCCCTGTGCAAGTAACCGGCGTTAACGCATCCGATAGTTCGGGAGCATATTGTTGGGGTGTACATATAACATGGGATTCAATGCCAGCGGATAGCTTTGTGGTAAAGCGAGATGGGATTCGGATTGGATGGTCATTGGGCACAATAAATACCTTTAACGATTCATTGGCTGTGCGTGGTATTCTGTACAGCTATACGGTTATTGCTTATAATCAATTAGGAGCAGGTGAGGAATCTGAAGCCGATTCGGGCTCACGCAAAGCGTTGCCGGGATCAGTTTCAAATTTAACAGCATCGGGAGACCGATGTCCGGATATTTATCTCTTGTGGAACAATACAGCACATGAAGACAGTTTCCGCATTTTCCGAAACAATGAATTTTTGGCCGTGACAATGGCCAATGATACCGATTACTACGATGCTGCTGCCCCCATCGATGCTTTTTCGGAGTATCGTGTGGTAGCGGTCAATGCTTGTGGTGCGGGTGATACGTCGAACATAGCAACCGGATATCGGTATATGTATCCGTCTGTTGTTTCAGACCTCGAAGCATCCAGCGGCCAATGCAACGGGATCGTGATTACTTGGGCGCCCTCACAAGGACATCTTTCGGGATACATTATTTACCGCAATGACATCATCATTGATACCGTCGGCTCGTTGATTACCAATTATCTTGATGCAACCGTGCCGGGTGGCTTCTCGGAATACAAGCTTGCTGCCTATTCCGTCTATTGCGGCAGCAGCGCTCTATCGGAGCCGGTCATTGGCTATCGTTTGGTCTCGCCCCCAATACCCTCGAACGTATCGGCGACCGATGATAATGGCGAATGGTGCGGTAGTGTCACCGTCACTTGGGATAATGTGGAACTGGAATCGGGCTTCCTGCTCCGCCGCAACGGCAGCTTTTTGGGATTTGTCCCGGCAGATTGCACCGTATTCATTGATTATCCCCCCGCCGGACGCTATGCCTATTCCGTGCAATCCTTCAACGAATGCGGAGCCAGTTATACCAGTGTGCCCGATTCAGGAACCGCCATGACCTTGGCATCGGCCAATCTGAATGCCGCCCTCGGCGATAATTGCGAGAGCATTACCTTGGAATGGACCAGTACTCCCAATGCCGATTCCATCCGCATTGTCCGCGATAGCGAAGTCCTGCTTACGATCTCGGCGGCGGATTCGACGTTCGTGGATGTCCCGGCAGCCCCCGGAACGCATGACTATTGGATTATCGCCGTTAATGAATGCGGCGATTCTCCACCTTCAGACACACTTTCAGCCGCCCTGCTGGAATATCCTTCGGCACCTGCCGGATTAATCGCCGACGATGATCATTGCGATGAAATCTATTTATCGTGGACCGCCCCGGCGGGAGCCTATGGAATGTACAACCTCTATAAGGATGACCTGCTCATCGCTTCCGTTCCGCAAGCGCAAACCACTTGGACAGATACTGCCGTAATCGGCGGCGTGAGTTATGCCTATCAAGTGTCAGCTTATAATGATACCTGTGGCGAAAGCGAACGCTCGGCTCCGCTCATTGCTGAACTAACCGACATGGAACCGCTTGCCACGCCACAGGTTGTAATCACTATCGAGGGCGCAAACGCTCGTCTCTATTGGAATGCCATTTCGGAAACTTTGGACGGTTGCCCGGCCTTGGTTACCGGCTATCTGGTCTTTTATTCGCCGCAGGCGGAAGGACCGTTTTATTACCACGGCTTCACCACGGACACCAGTTATGTACATCAGCGCGCCGTGCAGTTTGCCGTGGGAATGCATTATAACGTAGTTGCCTATGCCGGAGCCTTGGAACCGGTCTTGGAAATCGAGGAAGGGATATTGCGCGAGCAGGTGACCCAGCGACTCCATCGCTAATGAATATCAAATAACCATTAAAAACACGCAGCGGGCGGCAATCAGGCCGCCCGCTTTGTATTATCAGAAGTGATTTCGGTTATTCCGTCAGCTTGCCCAGATCGAACTTGAAGCCGGACACATCGGGATAGGAAACATCAATCCCGCACCGTTCCAGCGTCAGGCGGCTGCGATCTTCACCCGGATAGCTGCTGAACACCCGCACGTGTTTGATTCCCGAATTGGCGATCATCCGCGCGCAAATCGGACAGGGGAAGGTGGTCACATAGATCGTCGCACCCTCGATGGACAAACCGTTGCGCGCCGCCTGCAAGATGGCATTCTGCTCGGCATGCAGGCAGTAGCACAGTTCCAGCCGTTCTCCGGACTTGATGCCTTCGATGTCGCGTTCGCACCCGCCCAACTCTTCCGGGTGCGGATGTCCGGCGGGCGGGCCGTTGTAGCCCGTGCAAAGAATCTGATTGTTGCGCACCACTAAGCAGCCCACCTTGCGCCGCAGACACACGCTGCGCTGGGCGATCAGGTGCACCAATCCGTAGAAGTATTCATCCCATGAAATGCGGTCGGACATAAGAAGACTCGATCCGTTAATGTTTAGAACCAAACAATCTCATAAAGCGCGAGCGAATCCTGCTCCGCTCGTTTTTCGGCCAGCAGCGGCAGTTGCGGGAGTAGATCGGGCGACCATTGATTATGCCGTTTCAAGTCCAATAAAATGTGAGTAGCCCGATATTTCGACAGTAACGATCGGCGTTCCGGCGCGGTGTGTTGCTCGAAAAAGAATCGCCGGACCGTTTCACGCCGCTCCTGAATCTCATCGCTAATCAGCGGATTACCCTTTTGCTGCGAAACAATTCGTGCACCCGTAATGGAGGGAACTGACCAATCAGTGTCCTCCTCGGCCATAATCGTCGCATTGGAATCAATATGATCACGAAGGAATTCAATTCGTGAGTACAACGTCGAAACGGGTTTCCCGGCGATAATCTGCGCCGCGCGAACCACTTCATTTCTGACTTCAGGCAATCGCCAGCGCAGCGGGGGAAGCAGAAGAACAATCAGGATCGCAAATTTTATCCATGTGCGGGGCGCCGACCGGCGCATATTCCGCCACCAATCCGGCCAATCCTCGATAATATAGACGGCGATCGCGAGATGCAGAAAGATTGCGCCATAAAGCAAAAAACGGCTGCCGATCAGAATAGTCATTGCCGCTGAAATCCCATAAACCGCCGCGCAGAATATTAGACCGTAGAAAATGAAGAGATATTTCCGTTGAATCGCATAGGCTATTGCAATCGGAATTCCCAACAAAGCGGTCCCCATTGCCGTAAATTGATTCGCAAACAGCGGCGCTTCAAACCATGACTCGGATGAGCCTTTCGTAAGTACCGTCCAATAGTCGAAATAGGGCCAGAGCAAGGACACGCAGAACGCTGTGATCGGTACTAGCTGCAACAGTACGATTTGGCGAAGATTACCCGTGGTCAGTACTAACGCCAGGGCGGCCGTAAATCCGAATAACGCGGTTATTGGATGGGTAAGGAAGGCCAGAATGCTCAGTAAAACATAAAACGCTAATGAGGACCGGGAATTCGAATCCGTGTATCGCCGTAACTCGGCCAGCGCGTGAAAGCAGATTCCGTAGACAAAGAATCCGACCAGTGGCAAGCCGGCCAAGAACATCCGCAGCTGATATCCATTGGCTTGCCCATATCCGGTTCCCCAAACGGTGAGCATCGTTACCAGCGCAATCAAGGGCAGATCGCGCCGCCTAAACTGATAAATTAAAAACCGGCGCAAACCGGTGATAAAAAGCAGATAATTGACCAATCCTGCAAAACCGACTACGGTAAACAGGTCGAGTCTGGTAAATCGCGCAACCAATCCCCAGCCAATGGTGTAGGGAGTGAAGCGGGGTGAAGTATCGCCCGGCAGCCGGAGGAGGGGATTGGCGGGATGAAGCGGATTTTCGGAGATCGCGCGAATCGCCGCCGCGGTTTCCCAGACATCGGCCCGTATTCCCCATGGCTTACTGAACGACGAGACCAGAACCATCGGCAACAGTAGCAATGAGAAAAGCCAAAAGATGGCAGTAGCACGCAACCTGCTCAGTCTCCGCTGTCTGTGGGAGAATCAGCAATCGTACGGGAAGGCACGGAATCGAAGATTCGATAGTGCGCCAAACCGCATTGTTGCAACCAGAATTTCCCCATCACACCGACGGTTTGCAGTCCGTATTTCAAACTGCGGCGGAAGTTAATCGAGGAGGCTTCGTCGAAATAGCGCGTCGGAATGGGAATATCGCCGATCCGGAATTTATGGTGCACCGCCTGCGCCAGGAACTCGGTATCGAACACGAAGTCATCGGAGTTGGCGTGATAGTTCACCGTGTCAAGGACGTCGCGCACGTAGGCACGGAATCCGGAATGGAAATCGCCCAAATTCTGGCCTAACGCGATATTTTCAAAAGTCGTCAGCACGCGGTTGCTGAGATATTTGTACACCGGCATGCCGCCCTCCAGCGTCTCGCGGCGCGTGCGGATTCGCGAACCGAGCAGTATGTCGCAGGTTCCTAAGCTTAAAAGCCCGATGACGTGCGGTATGACCCGTCCGTCGTATTGATAATCGGGATGGATCATTACCACAACATCGGCGCCCGTTTCCCGCGCGGCGTCATAGCAGGTTTTCTGATTAGCTCCGTAGCCGCGATTTTGCTCATGGCGAATGACCCGAATTCCTAATCGTTCGGCGGTCTCCGCCGTACGGTCGCGGCTGCAGTCATCGGTCAATATGAACTCATCAACACATCCCGGCGGAATCGAGCGCAACGTTTGCTCGAGAGTCATCTCCGCATTGTAGGCCGGCATAATGCAGACGACTTTCTTGAATTTCCGCTCGGGCGGTTCGTTGAGTTGGATTTGTGAAGATTCAGACATGAAAGGTTCCGATATAATGCTCAGGCTGCAAAAATCAAGACGGCTCGATGGGCCTATTATCCGCAGGATTCGAGCGCTCTTCAGTGGGGCGTTTGCGACGGAACAAATAACCCAGCGGTAGCAGGAGAATGAACGCCAGCGCGTGCCCGCCGGTAAGATAACTCACCAGTGCGGCCGCTAATATGGTAATTCCGACGGATATTAGCAGCGAGCGCGATAGCTTCATGACGCCGCCTCGCGGGAGGTCGGTTCCCAAGCGCTGCTGGTTACGCCCCGGCAATAGACGAAGAAACCGATCAGCAAACCGACATTCAATGCGGTGAAATGATAGATCGAGGAAAAAGGCGGCAAACGCAGCCCAAGCTGATCTAAGAATAGTCCCATAACGGCCACGCCATAAAACAGCGACTGCGCGAACAACAAGGTACTATAGAGTGAGGAATTAAATAATAGAACATTGGTTACCAATGCAACGATCATCAGAAACGGAAAAATCCACCGCAGCACCTTGTGGGAGAAATACGTATAAGCCGCAATCCCGTAGCGCGGATTCAGAATTTTTAAATAGCGGAAGAGGGTTTGAAAGTTCCCGGCACCGATGCGAATCCGCCGGTGAAACTCCTCGCCGACCGTGCGCCCCGATTCCTCAAAGGCTTTGGCGGCGGGTTCGTGAACGTTGCGATATCCGCCCAGGGTCGCCCACAGCGAGGGCACGGTGTCATCGTTGATCGAGCCCCGCGCATAGGGCTGATAGATTTCACGGCGAACCGCCATCAGCGAACCCAATGCGCCGGACATTCCTCCGGCTTCGCTTTCGCGCGTGCGCAGCCAGTTTTCGTAGCCGCCATATAATGCTTCGCCGCCCACGGATTCCGCGCCCTTGGGAATCCGGATGTACTTTCCCCCGCCGACCACTCCCACTTTCGGATCAACAAAATGGCGAACCGCCATCCGCAAGGCGGCTCGGTCAATCATCACATTGGCATCGCTAAAGACTAAAATCTCGGCGGATGTTTCTTCTACCAAACGGTTATATACTCCGCTCTTGCCGCTGCGCCCCGGCAATTCGATCAGCCGGATTCGCGGATCGCTGAAACTGCGGACAATCTCATTGGTACGGTCGGTGGATCCGTCGCTGCCGACCAAAATTGCAAGCTTTCCCGGTTCGTAATCGAGTTCCGACGCATTACGAAGTTTGTCCCCGATTACATCCTCTTCATTATAGGCGGGAATCAGCAGCGCTGCGGTCGGCCATTGATCGGGCGTCGGGGTCGGCGGAATAGTATAGCGGCGGCGGAATAGATAGAGCGAGAGCGGATAGAGAAAATACGTGTGGAGCATCGCTCCTACGCTAATCCAGAAGAGAATTTGGAGGGCAAGAGAGAGAGTCATTGGCAGCTGCCGATGATTTCACGACGGTTAGTGAGCGGAGTCTTTGGATTCGGATTTCCCGCTGCGATAGAAGCGTATTTGCACTTTTTCCAACGTCGCCAATCCTTCGGGAACCGCTTGATCAATGACCGGAAGGAACGCCTCGATTTTTTCACGCGTATCCACGATTTCCACCACGATCGGCAAATCAGCGGAGAGCCGGAGGATTTTTGCGGTATGGACGCGGCTGTGGGCGCCGAAGCCTTCCAAACCGCGCAACACGGTGGCTCCGGCCAAACCTCGCGCGCGTGCTTCCCGCACCAGCCACTCGTACAGCGGCAACCCCTCGTGGCGGTCGCTTTCGCCGATGAAGATCCGCAACAGGTGGCCGTCTTCGGGAAGTATCATCGTTGTTTTCCTTACACGATCCGGCCGAGAACCAGGCCCAGCCACACACCGCCTAATCCGAGAATCAACTGTCCGAAAATATTGATTAATCCGGTGGCAAGCTGCCCGTCGCTGAATAAGGAGATTGTCTCGTAGCCGAAGGTCGAAAAGGTTGTGAAGCCGCCGAGCAATCCGATAAACAGGAACAGCCGCATTTCCGGCGTGAATAACTGGCGCGACTCCGACATCCCGGCCAACATCCCGATTACCAAACAGCCGAGCATATTGACCGCCAGCGTTCCGACCGGAAACCAGGAATTTCCGAACCAGCGATGAACCCAGCCACTCATGGCATAGCGGCACACTGCCCCGATGAATCCGCCGGCTCCTACCCACAGAATATTCATACGAAAAAGTTAGCGTTCCAGCCGGTCGAAATAGTATTTGGCCGGGCGGACTTGCGGTTGCAGTATCCGCAGCAATTCCGCCAAGTTATTGCCCTTTTCCAGTCCCAGAAAAACTGAACGGAACGCTTCCTGCGGCTTATCCAAATACCCGTTCAAATCGTAAACCCGAATCAGCGTTTGCAGACCGCTTAAGAAAATTTCCGTTGAGAACCCGGCGGTTTGGTACATGCTGGTCTGCAAAGTCCAGGTGGCTTCGCCCGCCTCTGCGAAATGCGCCGGCAAACCCTTCGCGGTAATCTGTGAAAGGGGATCCATTCCGTTGCAGACTTGTTCGCAGGCCTCGGTCAGTGCTAACCGGAGATCGGGGCGAGCTTCCACTTTCAACTGGAAATCGGTGAAAAAATCACCGTGGCGAGGAGCCAGTTCGCGCCCCGCAGCGTGGACAAAGAGACGATATTCAGGACGCGGCGATAAATGGGGACGCCGTTGGCCGGCATTGCGGATCTCGATCTTGCCGCCGGTGACTTCGTAAATGATGTGCGAACCCACCGACAAGCCGGACGTGCGCAGGATTAAATCGGAATAGTGCATGGCGAATAACAGAACTATTGCGGATTAGTGTTTTCGATCGGGGGAATGCTGCCAACAATACTTGGCGCCGGGTATCGCCAGTCGGCTGCAACGGGTCCCTTTTTTGGTAATCGCCTCACATTGCTGACGGGGGACCGCTGCGGATGGCATTGCGTAGGGTGATACTGCAAACGGAGACGGTTCCGGTGCTTTTAGCCGGTCCATTACCGCCTGGACCGGAACCCAACCTTCCACCTGAATTTTCGCCCACCCGGCAATCGTGTCAACTACGGCAACTCGCGCCGTGATAGTAAACGATCCGGCGACGGGTCCGGCGGGGATCACGAACATCGTATCTGCCTTCACCGGCCCGGAACGGCTGGAATCGGCCGATAGAGTATCCTGTGCCAGCGCCCATTGACCAAAAATAACAGCAACCAAAATGACAAGCAGGCGGCGGTTCATCTGGCCTCTCCATCACGCTTTGTTAAGCCCGATTGCTCACCTAAATATATGGATTCTTTATCAAAAAGCAACCCATTTGACTCTTGCCGTTAGTTCGGCAAACGGGGGTTATCGCCGCGAAATCTTGCGTGGCGGGAAAGAGTTTAGTATATTGTTTATGATTGTGATGGAACTGAAAATGGGGTCGTTATCAGAAATCACCTCGTTGGATTATAATTGAGGAACTGTGACCCGTCTTACGGACGTTTAAAGAAATGATCCACGACGAATCCCCGCGATAAAACCCGAAGTTATTCGAAAACAGCGCCATTTTCATCACCTCCTTAGATACTTCAAACAATCCATGAAACCGACCGCCGTAGATCTCGATACGCTGAAGCAATTCGCCCGCGGTGAACTGCCCACCAAGCAGTTTCTCGCGGTGTATCGTGACGCGGGCGACCTGTTGGAATTGCTGCAAAAGCACTTGCATCCCGGCGAGTACGTCACCTCTATCGCCGAATGGCCGGTTACCCCTACCCGCAAGCAGATTCGGCAATATGCAAATCTCAAGAATCTGATGCTGGCGACGCCATTTATTCTGGTGGGCGGTGCGTCGTTTATGTTTGCTTCGCCGTTTGCGATTCTTTATACGGGGGTGATTCTGGCACTGCTCTTTCTGGCGGTGGCAGCTTATCTGTTGGTTCGCCGTTCACGGGCGCGCCGTTCCCGGCAAGGCCGCAGTGTGCTCACGGTTACCAGCCGCCGCATTCTGCGAATTTGGTTGGACGGCAGCGGCGATGTGCAATCGTGGTTGTTGCATACGGAAGGTAAATCCCACGAACCCATGGAACCGGTTCCCGAAACGATTCAATTACTGCTGCAGTTGGATCTCGGCAAAGTATCTCTGAATTGATCACGATTAGATATGAAAAGGAATGAATATCGTGCGTATTGCATTTCCCACTGATGACGAACAGTTGATTGCCGGACACGCCGGGCGCTGCCGCGGCTTCGCCGTCTACGACGTCGAGAACGGGCAATCACAAAAAGTCGAGTTTCGCCCCAACACCTTCACGGGGCATGCTCGCGGCTTACATCCGCAGGGCGGGCACGGCACAGGCATGGGACATAGCCACCACGAAGGACATACCCATCACTCCCACAGCGATTTAGTCGAAGCGCTCTCTGACTGCAATGAAGTAATTGCTTGCGGTATGGGACCCCGGTTGATTGATGATCTCGCCACGGGCGGCATTGCCGTTCGATTCAGCCGCAATCGGGATATTCAGATGGTTGTCGAAGCCGTTGCCTCCGGGTCGTTCGAGGAAAGCCCGGGCGGCTCCGCCTGCCATAAAGCGAACGAATAATCCGCTTGTCCAACCGCGTTCTTAATCCGTTTGTGCCCTCGATAGCAATTCGAGTGAACGTTCGCTTTGAGTAAGCCGCTACTGACCAAACGAACGATCAATCGGCTGGTGCGTTGGTATCGAGCAAATCTGCGCGATATGCCGTGGCGATGGACGCGTGATCCCTATCGGATCTGGGTCAGCGAGATCCTGCTGCAGCAGACTCAGGTACAGACGGTTATCCCCTATTATCACCGCTTTTTGGAAGCCTTTCCCACGGTGCGCGCCTTGGCTGAAGCGCCGCTGGACGCTGTTTTGAAAGCTTGGGAAGGCTGCGGGTATTATGCGCGTGCCCGAAATCTGCATCGCGCCGCGCAAATAGTGATGAACGAATACAACGGGCGGATTCCTGATCATGCCGCTGCGCTGATCCGGCTGCCGGGAATCGGCAAATATACGGCGGCGGCGATTGCCTCGCTGGCCTTCGATGAACCGGTGGCGGTTATAGACGGCAATATCGAACGGGTTCTGGCTCGCATTTTATGTGAAAAGCGGCTTCTGAAGACGGCTCCGGTGTTGCGCCGCTTGGACCGGACGGCCGATGGTCTTATGCAAGCGGCGGTTGAACTCGGCATCGCTCCCCGCGAGTTCAATCAGGCGATTATGGAATTGGGAGCAACGGTCTGTATGCCCCGGCTGGCTTGGTGCGCGAAATGTCCGCTGAAGAGCGAGTGCCGTGCTCGCGCTGCACTGACCGACGTGACTCTACTCCCTCGCAAAGCCGCCTCCCCCGTCGTACCGCACTACGATATCGGAGCGGCGATCATTCAACGAAACGGCCTCATCTTGATTACCCAGCGGCCTTCCGATGGCTTGTTGGGCGGATTGTGGGAATTCCCCGGCGGTAAGCGGCATGACGGTGAAACGCTGGAAGAGTGCACCGCCCGCGAAATTCGCGAAGAACTCGCGATTGAAATCGAAGTGGGCGATCTTGTAGTCAAGGTCCGCCATGCTTACTCGCATTTTAAAATCACCCTGCATGCGTTCGCCTGCCGCTACCAGGCCGGCAGAATTCGCAAAATCGGTGTCGCCGATTACCGCTGGGTGAAACCGGAGGAACTATCGCGGTTTGCCTTTCCTAAAGCGGACCGTGCCATTCTGGAAAAGCTCGCGATTCTTAGTCCCTAACACCTTCAAGGGAGGCAGAAAGCCATGAAGAAAGTGATAACGTTCTTTGCACTGCTCGCTCTGGCGGGATTATTAACCTGCGCATTGGCGCAAACTGAAACTACACCTCCGCCCATGACGAAAGCGGAGATGATTGGCCAGATTGAAATTAAACTGATTCCACCGATTAAAGTGATTTCCGCTATGGAAAAAGCTGCCGACTATGCCCCGGAGGGTGGCTTTAAGGACGGTATGGATGGTGCTGGTCTGGCCTATGAAAAGATGATGACATCGGGGTTCGGTAAGTTGGGCGGATGGATTCAGGCCGGTAATCAACCGATGGGTCCGGCGATGGCGATGTTTTTCGAGGATCCCGAACAGACCCCCGCCAAGGATTTAACCTGTAAGTTGATGTTTCCGGTAGGACCGGATGCCAAAGCTGCCGGAGATTTAGTCGTCGAGGAGCTGCCCGAAATGCAGGCGGCGGTGGTCCAATACAAGGGTCCTTATGAGGGTAGCGCCGATGTGTGGCACGCCATTGACAAGTGGGTGATTGATAACGGCTATGACTACAATGGTGCTCCGATGGAGGTCTATATCAAGGGTCCCGGTGATCAGGTCGAACCTTCCGAATTTTTGACGGAGATTCGTGTTCCGGTTAAGAAAAAGGAAGGTACCGAACCAAAAGAATAGACATTCGGATTTGCCTTAAAGAAGACCGGCCTCATACCATAGAGGCCGGTCTTCTTTACAATTTTCCGTTCTGGCTTGCGATATTCGAAAAAAATCGTGAGATTAGTGTATTATCACCATTAATGGGGTAACAATGAAACTGAAGTATTTAGCAACGGTAGTGATTGTAGTAGGGATGATCTTAGGCTGCGGTTCGGATCAATCAGCCGAGGAAGTTCGTAATCTGCGGCGCGGCGGTCAACTGCTCGATGCCCGCAATTTGGCGTTGCAACTGCTGGAGGAAAAAGCAAGCCGCCAAGCGGTCTGGTTGGAATTCATCCGCGCTTCCGTGGAGTTGTCGCGCCAAACCAACAGCGATGCCGAAGCAGCCCGACCTTATATAATCCAGGGCGGATTGGCCTTCGGCGTGTTCTATGAGTTTAAAGAGCACAAGCTGAATGCGGAATGGCTGGAAGTGGGTCAATTGCTGTCCGGCGAGACCATTCGGCAAATCAATATTCTATCGAAAGCTCTGCAGAAAGAAGCGGGAGTTGCCCGCCACTACCAGCAGCTATCGGAGTTTAATCAAAATGAAACCGATGTTCTGGATGCCATGGTTCAGGATGCCGAACGAATCAGCGAGTTTCGGGCGGGCGCCGGATTCCATATTGAAGACGCCGTAATTTTCCGGTTCCTGCTGGAACGGCAACCCGAAACCAATCCCGGAATGCGCAAAACGATGCTGCAGCAGTTGGATGCGACTCTGGAGGAATGGGAGAGTACGCTGGAACTTTCGGCTGCATATGTTTCCCAGGTCAATGAACAATCAGCCCGGAATATCACCACGGCGTTTACCCGCGCCCAGGGCGATCTGAGTGAGCTGGGCTATTTGTTGCCGCAATCCATCCTTGAAAATGAGGTGTTGGAATGAATGTTCTGGTCGTTGACGGTGGCGGTACAAAAACTCAGGGGTGGTTGGTGGATGCGCAATCCCGCGCTTGTTTGGTATCGGTAAAAGTCGGTCCGTCCAGTCCATCAATTGTCAGTGCGGATGGCATTGCCGACGTGTTCCGGCAGATGGCTGCCGGAATGGTCAACCAGACGTCGCCCCGTAAGGTTGTTCTCGGGCTGGCGGGAGCGGGGCGTAAACCGGAAAAAGAAGTGGCGCTGCGTGCCGCCCGTCAAGTATTTAAGGGGGCGGATATCTATATCATGAGCGATGCCGAATTGGCTTATCGCGGGGTTTTCTCCCGTGGTCCGGCGGGAATCCTGCTGATCGCCGGAACCGGCGCCATTGCGATGTACCGCACACCGATCAGCAAAGAATTTTCGCGGGCGGGCGGTTGGGGACCGCTGCTGGGTGATGAAGGCGGCGGCGCGTGGCTGGGTCGTGAGGCGCTGCGCCATTGTCTCTTGGAATGGGAACGGGACGAATTAGGCCCGCTGCATACGGCGGTCTTGGAAAAGCTCGAAATTGAAGAAGCCTCTCAAATCCTGACGAAGGTTTACAAAGAGAACTTCGGCTTTCCGCACTGGGCAAGGCTGGCGCCGTTGGTCTTCGAATATATCCGCGAGGATCACGGTGCGCTGAAGATTCTCAAAAACGGCGCCATCGAATTGGTGGCGCTGGTTGAACACTTGCAGGAAATGCTGGCGCCCGAAGCGAAAACAATTCCGCTGGTCGTGATCGGTGGACTATGGAATCATCGCCATCATCTACAGCCGCTTATGGAAGAAGAGATTCGGATGCGAAATCTGCCCATTGTCTTCGCCGAACCCAGCGGGGGTTGTATGGAAGGCGGACTGAATTTTCTGGATGAACGGGGGGAATTGGATTAACAAAAGGCGCGACTGAAGTCGCGCCTTTTTCGTATTCATTCAGCCGAGTCGCGGTTTAGTTTTGCACGTAATATTGCGTTAGATCACGTTGCAGCGATACCGGTGGAGTGCTGGAGATCGGTTCCACTTCACGGATAATGCCGACTGAATCGGGACAGATAAAGTATTGAATTTTCCGTCCGTTATCCATGAATCGTTGGAACGAAATGACATTGTGATAAGTTACGTTGCTGACCAACAGCGAAATTCCCGGGGTGGCATTGAGCACGACCACGCAGTCGCTATGACAGATATAATGGCTGCCCGACGGTCCGGTGGGATAGCGGAACAGCAAATCGTCCGTCGGGGTTTGCGAGAGCGGATGCGGAATCAGAAAACAGCCGTCGTCCCGATTGCGCAGAAAATAGAGGCTGTCGGTGATGCCGGTGCTGTTATTATGCTCCGTAATCAGATAGAAGTCGGTTCCGGTGGGATATTGCACACTGGCCACGTGGCGGCGAATTGAATAGTCGGTTCCGGCGCTGTCTACGTTGTAATCCCAATAATTGCCGAGGCAGATTGGCACTACGCCGTCGGAACAGAATCGGTAGCTGGCCAACACCGCTGTCGTCCAGGCGGATGTGCCGTATTGGTTGACCGATCGCAATCGGTACGAGTAGCTGTTGACCTCCGAGACCGGATCCGTATAAGTTATCGTGTTGGCGGGCAGCGAGGCGATCACCGTTAACGGCAACCCGCCGATCGCGCGTCCAATCTCGAAACTGTCCTCATCCGGACTGCGGTCGATCCACGTGAGGACTACGCCGGTTCCCAGCACCACCTGTGCCTGCAGGCTATCGGGCGGCATCGGCACGCCGAACGCCGGTGTCGTAACATCTACCGAATCTTCGATCCAAACCACCACGGTCTGATAGGCCGTCCCCACGCGATAATAATAGTGGGTTTGCTCGCTAACTGTTGAATCCGTATATTCCTTTAGATTGGCGGGGGTACTGCCGATCATCTGCCATGCTGCCGCATCGGTGTGCCGCTCGATTACGAAACTATCCGCCTGCGTGGAGTGTTGCCAGGTCATTTGAACGATGTTAGCGGATAGTGGAATCACTTCGAACTGCGTCGGCGGATCTGGATAATCGGGATTGGATGTCTGGACGGATCGGATATTCGTCGCGTCCGATTCCCCGTATTGATTGAAGGCGGTGACGTAGAAGTAGTAGGTAGTTTGCGGTGTCAAGCCGGTGATGACGATCTGCCGGACATTCGCCGCCGTCGAATCGCGTTTCGCCCAGTCGATACTGTCTTCACTCATGTAAACATAGAAGCCTTGCTCGTCGGTGGAGAGATCCTGCCAGCGCAGTGAAATCGTCGTGGCGGTCTGGGCCACCGGTTCCAGATAACCGGGTGTGGCTGGCGGATAAAACCGGGGATCCGGCGGGTCCTTTTCACGGTCACATCCGAAAAACAGCCCCGCCGCCAGAGCCAGCAGAATCATTAGACCAAGGCGGGTGTAATTCACGGTAAAGTCCTCCCTTTAAGCAAATAAGCAAAAGTTACGCTTCGCTTGGTGTATCGGTGCGGAATCCGAATCCGCTTTGCCCGCCGCCTTGCGGCGGTCCGCCGTGCAGCTTGATTTCGCCGAACTGCTTTTCGAACCGCTCGACATTTTCCTTTAAGGCATTCTGCAGGAATTTGACATGCGCGGGAGTCATAATGATCCGGGCATGAACTGAGGCTTTTTGCGTGCCGGGGACCATGCGGGCGAAATCAATAAAGAACTCGGCGGGACTGTGGGCGATGAGGGCCAAGTTGGAATAGATTCCTTCGGCCACCTTCTCATCCAGTTGCACATTGATCTGTTGCGGTTGCGGTTGTGGTTTCTGATTCATAAGAGTTTATCATTCCGTTAATTAGACATCACGGGTCAATCGTGGTTGCGGTTTCGCTATCCACCGCATCTCATAATATAAACAAACGTTTTTCGAGGACAAAGTCAACTGGGAACCATCCTGTAAGAACGGCCCATCGTTGTCTGTTCCTCACCGCCGAGCGGGGTCGCTGACCCCGCCGGAATCGGAAATGGAACCACCAACTTAAAGGATCAGTCATGTCGCTTAAACACAAACCGCTGGATCAATTAATCGAAGCTGACCTACAGGAGCTTATTGACAACAAGGTCGCAGAGTGCAAGACGATTGAATATAAGAAAGAATTGCCTAAGGGAACAGACCGCGATAAGAAGGAATTCCTATATGATGTAACTTCCTTTGCAAACGCCGTAGGGGGTGATTTATTGTTTGGGATAGATAGTCAAGACGGTATCGCCTCATCTTTATGCGGTCTGGTTGGTCTCGATGCCGATAGTGAAAAATTGCGGCTTGAAAGTATCATCCGTGATTGCGTACAGCCGCGAATAATGGGTCTTCAGACCCAATCGGTTTCGCTTCAAAACGGAAATTCTGTATTGATAATCCGTATTCCGCGCAGTTGGAATTCGCCGCATATGATTACCTTTAATCAGGACAACCGATTTTACACTCGCAATTCAGCGGGCAAGCACCGAATGGATGTCACGGAATTGCGTAGTGCCTTTTTATTGGGGGAATCCCTTGCCGAACGGGTACGGAACTTTCGACTCGAGCGTATTGCAAGAATTGTCGCTGATGAAACGCCTGTTCCCTTGAAAAAGAAGTCGAGGCTAGTGCTGCATGTAATTCCCTTTGATTTTATGGAGTCGGGGAATCAAATTGATCTCACAAAGCACGAGAGCACATTTTTGAGATTCCCGCCCATTGTCAATGATGGATGGGGCCATCTCTATTCTATGGATGGCTTTGTCACATTTACAGGGAAGTATGAAGGCGAATCGCAATCTTACAATCTATTTTTTCGGAATGGCGCAATCGAAACCGCAACCTGCACATTCTATACTGAAAAAGAAAACAATAATACTATAGCCAGTTTATTTTACGAACAAAAAGTACTAGAATGGCTTGATAAACTCGGGCAAATTGCGCCACTAGTTGAAATCCAAATACCTGTTTTTATTATAATGAGTCTTCTCAATGTTCGTGATTTTCTTATGGCTACAAGCAATATGTTTGATATCACACCTAAACATCCTATTGAAAGAGATCATATTATGCTCCCTGAAGTATTAGTTGAGGATTTTAATTTTAATCCGTCCGCTGTTATGAAACCAATATTCGATATAATCTGGAATGCTTGTGGCTATTCAGGTTCCCGTAATTATGATCAAGATGGCAACTGGAGACCACAACGTTGAATAGAGCAATCTTCTCTGTTTCCAGTTGAAAGATCGGGGTGACCATGGTGAGTCACCACCGGGATAAAAACAACTACGGACGGTCTCCCACTGCCGAATGACATACAAAGAACTACTGGCGGTCTCCGGCCGCCTTCGGATATTCGGTTTGAAGTTCTAAGTTTGGAATTTTAAGTTTGAGCTTTCCATGAATCGTTTGTTCCTCATTGACGGCTCGGCGCAGATGTACCGGGCGCACTTTGCCTTCATCCGTAATCCCCTCCGCACCAGTCGCGGCGAGATCACGTCTGCGATCTACGGATTCCTGAACTCCCTGTGGATGCTCATCGAAAAAGAGAATCCCAGCCATCTGGCCATCGTATTCGATACCCCCGAACCGACCTTTCGCCACAAAGCCTATCCCGAATATAAAGCCACTCGGCAAAAAATGCCGCAAGAACTGGTGGATCAGTTGGGTCGGCTCGATCAAGTCCTCCAAGCCACCGGAATCCCGATTCTCTCCAAACCCGGTTGGGAAGCGGATGATGTCATCGGCACCCTCGCCGCCCGTGCCGAAGCCGCCGGATATGATGTCGCGATGGTCACGGGTGACAAAGATTTTCAGCAATTGGTGACCGATCATGTGCGCATGTGGAATCCTAAATCCGATGGTCTGATGATCATGGGACCCCAAGAGGTTGCGGAGAACTTCGGTGTCCCACCCCAACAAGTTGTGGATGTGCTGGCCCTCACCGGTGATACATCCGATAACGTGCCGGGTGCGGAAGGCATCGGACCGAAGACTGCGATAAAGCTCTTGAACGAGTACGGCTCGCTCGATAAAATACTCGCGGCGGCTCCTGATATGAAGCCCTCGAAAATGCGCGATTCCTTGATTCGCGACCATGATCAAGTGCTATTGTCCCGCGAATTGGTCACCATTGATCGCAATGCTCCCGTTGAATTCGATCCCGATCATCTGAAAATGGGTTCGTTCTATAATCCCGAACTGGATCGTCTGCTGGTGGAACTGGAACTTTTCGGCCTCCTCGAAAAAATTCGCGCAAGGTTCGGTCAAACCACCGCGCAGCCGGAAAAGATAGCCGCTCGTGAATATCGGACGATCAACGATGCGATAGAGTTGCGCAAGATTGCAGATCGTTGGAGGCACGAAAAGCCGCTTTTGTCCATTGATACCGAGACCACCGGATTGGACTCGATGCAGGCTGAGCTGGTGGGAGCCAGTTTCAGTGAACGGGAAGGCGAGGCCTTCTATGTCTCCATGGATCATCTAACCGAGGAACTGATAGCGGATCGTCCCTTCACGCGGTTTGGCAAACCGGTGAAGGGTGGCGTCGCGACCTTCCTCTCCATTATGGCTCCCGTTTACGAAAATGCCGAGATTCCCAAAACGGGTCAGAATATCAAATATGATGCAGTGGTTCTGCGCACCTATGGTGTGGAGGTGCGGGGGATTGCGTTCGATACCATTTTGGCTGCTTACCTCCTCAATCCGGGAGATCGCAGCCTCAGCATTGACAACCTGTCCCGCGAATATCTCCAATTGCCCAAGATTGCCACCAGTGAACTAATCGGCAGCGGCAAGAACCAGCTTTCCATGCGCGAAGTGGATCTGGAACGCATTTCCGAATATGCTTGCGAGGATGCCGATTATGCCTTGCGATTGACCTCCGTTCTCAAACCGTTGGTGACCGATCAGCAGGATGTGTTGATGGAGGTCGAGCTGCCCCTTCTTCCGGTTCTAACCGAAATGGAGTCCACCGGAATCAAGCTTGATACAAGCCTTTTGGCTCAAATGAGCAAAGAATTGGATCGGGATCTGGTACGTCTCGAAGAGGAATGCTTTCGTTTGGCCGGCGAGCCGTTCAATCTGAATTCCCCCAAACAACTGGCGGCGATTCTGTTCGATAAGCTCAAACTGCCGGTTCAGAAAAAGACTAAGACCGGACCCTCCACCGATGTAGATACATTAACCGCCTTAGCCGCCCTCCATGAATTGCCTTTAAAGCTGCTCGATTACCGCACCCTTGCCAAACTCAAGGGTACTTACGTGGACGCTTTGCCGCAGCTCGTTCACCCGTTCACCGGACGATTGCATACCACTTTCAGCCAAACCACCGCCGCTACCGGACGGTTGTCCTCGGTCAATCCCAACCTGCAAAATATTCCCATTCGAACCGAAATGGGTCGGCGGATCCGCGAAGCGTTCGTGGCCGGTGAACCGGATTGGCAGATCGTTTCCACCGATTACAGCCAGATTGAATTACGGATCATGGCTCATTTGTCGGGCGATGAACGCCTCCTCGATGCCTTTGTGCGGGGCGGTGATATTCATACCGAAACGGCGGCGTTGATCTTCGGGATCCCCGCTTCCGACGTTCAGCCGGACATGCGTCGTGCCGCCAAAACCGTCAATTTCGGGATCATCTACGGCCAAACCGATTTCGGTTTGGCGCAGGAATTGGGCATCCCTCGCCATCAGGCTCACACCTTCCGCGAGAACTATTTCAAGCTCTATCCGGGGGTGGCCGAGTTTATGAAAACCACCGTCGAAGAATGCCGCCAGCGCGGGTACGTGGAAACTTTACTGGGCCGTCGCCGTAAAATACCTGACATCGAAGCAAGCAATCGGCAGGTGCGGGAATTTGCCGAACGCACGGCCATCAACACGCCGGTTCAAGGCAGCGCCGCCGATATGATCAAGCTGGCCATGATCGCCGTTCATCGCCGTTTGCATTCCGAAGGTTTCACCGCCCGCATGCTGCTGCAAGTTCATGATGAACTCGTTTTTGAAGCCCCAATCCATGAAATCGAACGACTCGCGGCCATGGTCATGGAAGAAATGCAGAACGCTTTGCCGCTTTCCGTACCGATTTTAGTGGAAATCGGATCGGGAAAAAGCTGGTTAATGGCTCATGCATGACACTTTTTTGTGAAAATCACTTGCATTTTTATATTCAGTGTTATATATTTCCGCCGGTTGCCTTATTGTTTGTCGGCAGCCGCCGATCTGATCTTTGAAGCAGCGCCCGCTTTCCATCGCGTCATTATCGCCGAATCTTCGGTTTGCGATTTGGTAAGAGTGACTCATCGGCAGTGTTCTACGGTTCTGAATCCTGAGTCAATGACAACTCCCAAAGCGTTTTCGCGAGTCACCATTTGAGCTGTTTGGGTCCGCATGCAACCCGATCTGATGCTCATGTCGAACCGGTGAGCGAGTCTTCTGCGCAGGATTCTCTTCGGAATCCATGGAAAAATTTTCTCGATTTCGCATGATGAGAATGCGAACGATGGGTTGCCATCGAAAAAATTTTACAATTGCGAAAAATTTTTTCGGTACCAATCCCTGAAGTGTGAAAGCGTGGTTGGAGTTTTGTAAACCTCCCTTAATTCGGGAATTTACATCACTGCGCGACGTACTGTTGGCAGGGTGAATCCGATTCAATAAGCGGATGAAAACGGGGCCGATCTTCTAAAGATTCAAATAAATCGGCCCGATAGTTGCTGTATCATCCTTCCGACAAAGACTTTCTCGTCCATCGGACGAAAAGAATTGTTCGAGAACGTGATCCTAAGCCTTCATCGAAGGCTTAACGATAAACCCAAGATGATGGCCGGCTGACCTCGTCAGCCGCCTCGGATAACCGATTCGCCGCACGAATCCGAAGTCCGGCCGGTTTGATCTCACCACGAGGGTAGAGTGGGATCCGTGGCTCATCTACCTTAACAACGTTCCCGAACAAATCCCTGCCCTCAGTTCAGTTCAAGGAGTAAGACATGAAGAAAGCAACGGCCAAGAAGGCCCCGAAGAAGAAAGCGACCGCCAAGAAGGCCGCACCCAAGAAGGCGACCAAGAAGAAAGCGACCGCCAAGAAGGCTGCCCCGAAGAAGAAAAAAGTAGCCAAGAAGGCCACCGCGAAGAAGGTCGTGAAGAAGAAAGCCGCCCCCAAGAAGAAGACGGCCAAGAAGGTCGTGAAGAAGGCCGCCCCGAAGAAGAAAGTAGCTAAGAAGAAAGTGGCCAAGAAGGTCGTGAAGAAGGCCGCCCCGAAGAAGAAAGTGGCTAAGAAGAAAGTCGCGAAGAAAGCTACGGCGAAGAAGGCCGCCCCGAAGAAGAAAGTAGCCAAAAAGAAAGTCGCGAAGAAAGCTACAGTCAAGAAGGCGACCAAGAAGAAAGTCGCGAAGAAGGCTGTGCCGGTGGCGATGTAATGCGCTTCGCTTAATGGTTTCGGCTTGAACCTCTGCCGGCTCCGTGGTTTTTCGCGGTGCCGGTTTTTTTTAAGGCGGTCGTTGGGTCTTGGTTGTATAATAATTGGAGAATCCGTAATGCCGTCTGCCCGTACGCTGTTTCGTGAATGGCATGCCCATCCCGATCCGGCCCGTGCCCTCGCCGTGCTGCGAGAATTATCCCGCATGCCGCTGTCCGCGCGTGATCTGTTGGCCTATCATGAAGCGCTGCTGTTCGGAAAAGCCTATCCCGCTTCATCCGCGATTTATAGCTTCTGTGCCCGCGAATTGAACCGCTTCGGGCGGCGTATCGCGGCGCTCGATAGCGATGACCGGGATGAGTTGGATCAAAGCGGAATCGTCGGTACGAAAATCTTCTATCCCTATGATTATGAGACCGCTAACTGGCTGTCGCGGCGGTTGCACGAACATATCGAAATCGACTGGGATGCTTACGATGAGCGGGATGATGATCCATTGGCCGATCTGCTGCCGCTCTTAATGTCGCGGGTGGAAGGCGATCTGCTGGATGATGAGAACTATACGACCCGGGAGATCATTGAAGCGGCGCGGGGATCGCTGCATAAGACATCGCTGGAGTGGATTCTCGATGGCTTAGCACGCACACTGTCCGATGGAATCCGCCAACAGTTATATAACAAAATGCAGCTCATGCTGTCGCTCACGTTAACATCGAAGGGACCGTCCCGCACCATGTTGGATGACGGTTCGCCGGCGGACCTCTTTATCTGGGACAAGGTGGAAGCCCGACGCAAGTTTGATCTGCTGTCGGAAGTGAAACGACCTCTGGATTTGCCGCCGCCCGTTACTCCAAAACGCGGTCGAGAACTATTGAATCTAGCCTTCGGAACGCTGTTGCCGCGTCTGCGGGAGCTTTATCCGGCCACTCACGGCAATCCTGCCGAAGTTTACGATATTCCTTTGGAACGGGGTATCCGGGTCATTGTGTGGTTCATGTTGCCCCAGTTCCGGTTGCCGTTGGAAACGGGATGGGGATTACTGTTGTTCAAGAATAATGTTCCCATCGGCTATGGAGCGGGCGGAATGCTTGCGGATCGGTCGGAGATTGCAATCAATGTCTTCGATACCTTTCGCGGCGGCGAGGCGGCATGGCTCTATTCACAGTATGCGCGCATTTTTAATGCATTCTGCGGTGCGCCTTGGCTGGTCACCCGCAAATACCAGATCGGGTACGAGAACGAAGAGGGTATCGCGTCGGGCGCCTATTGGTTTTGGGATAAACTGGGTTTTCGTTCGGCGGATAAAGACCTCCGCCGTTTGGCTGACCGGGAACGAAAACAGATTGCCAAGGGCAGAGGCTATCGTTCCTCGCGGCGGATTCTTAAGCAGCTCTGTCAAGCCGATGTCGTCTTGTCTTTGAACGGTGAACCGCCCGTAAACTACCAAGAGTATCCTTTAGGAAATGCCGGACTGATCGCCGCGCAACGGCTTTCTTCACAATTTGCGGGCAATCGCCGCGAGTTCGAACCACGGGTAATCGGCGTATTAAAGGATCGGCTTAATATCCCCGTGACCGGACTTTCCCGAGCCGAACAAGCCGCCCTTGGCCAAATGGGATTATGGCTGCTGGCGATTCCCGATTTCGACAAATGGCCGATCCGGGACCGGGAATCGGCTATTGAACTCTGCCGCTTGAAAGGCTCGGCTTGTGAAGCCGATTACGCGCGTGCCATGCGGAAGAACCTGCGCTTCTTTGAAGCGCTGAAACGGGTGTTGAACCAGTAATATCGAAGAAACGAAATGCTTCCGGTTTTTCGAGCATTTGCCTCCCGCAATTATCGGATTTATTGGAGCGGGTTTTCGCTGTCCCTCATCGGGACGTGGATGCAGACTCTTGCCCTGAGCTGGCTGGTCTGGGAACTCACGCGGTCGGCGTTTTGGCTGGGCGTCGTCGGCGCGCTGCCGCAATTCCCATCGCTGATCTTGGGTTCCATCGGCGGTGTGCTCGTGGATCGCACGGTCAAGCGCACGCTGTTGATCGTAACTCAATTGGGGCTTGGTCTTGCAGCATTGGCCTTGGCCCTGGTAACCTTGGGCAATATCGTTACCATCGAATATGTGGTGATCATCGCTGCTGTTACGGGCATTTTTACGGCGGTGGATACTCCCGCCCGGCTGTCCTTTGTTTCGGAGATCGTTGGCAGGGATAATGTCGGCAATGCGGTAGCCATCAATTCCACTACATTCAATCTGACCCGGCTGATCGGGCCGTCCATTGCCGGATTATTGATTCCGGTGATCGGGGTCGGCGGCTGCTTCCTGATTAATGCGATTTCCTTCGGCGCGATGATCATTGCGCTGGCGATGATGCGGAATCTGCCGCCCCTGGTTTACGATCGCGGAAGTTCGGTGGTCACCCAATGGCGGGAGGCGTTCCGCTATGTGCGGCGGACCCGTGTGCCGCGTTCGCTGATTCTGAATATCATCGTCTTCTCGATGTTCGCGTTTTCTTATGTGGTACTAATGCCCGTCTTTGCCGATGATGTTCTGGAATCGGGAGTACGCGGTCTGGGTTTATTGATGGGTGCGATTGGCGTCGGGGCGTTGGCGGGGGGGATTTATCAGGCCATGCTGCCGGTGGGATTTCGCCGGGGACGACTGGTGATTTATGGGGCCTATGGTTTATGCATCGGTTTGCTCCTGTTTTCGGTCTCGCGGAATTTCATTCTTTCGATGCTCGTGCTGCCGCTGGTGGGAGCGTCTTCCATCAGCATGCTGGCTTCCACTAATACACTGCTGCAAACATTGTCCCCCGATCATTTGCGGGGGCGTGTTTTGGGTTTCTATACCACCAGTTTCTTGGGATTCATGCCCATCGGCAGTTTGATTGTCGGTTCCATTGCCGCCAAAGTGGGGGTTTCGTGGACCTTAATGGGCGGCGCGTTGCTGTGTTTGATCTTTGCGCTGTTCACCTTGGGCCGCAATAAACGGTTGATGGTGGTTTGATGGGGCTGTTCCAACGCTCGACCATTGCCGACCAAGCGCGGCGGCGCGGAATTACGCTGCTCCATTCCACGCATTTGTATAAGAATCTTCCGGCGATTCTGCAAGACGGCGAACTGCACACGGTTCGCCGTTTGCACGAGCGCTACGGTTCCGAGCACGCCGCGCGCTTTCTGCACGATCCCCGCCGCTACGAGCAATTCGCGGTGGGATTGGATTATCTGAATGCCGCGCTGTCCCATCCTAATGTCGAACTCCTTTATCATCGTTCCAAGACCGATTGGAAGGGCGACTGGATTCACTTCGCATTGGATCTTCAGTTATTGGATCGCGACGATACGTTGTTTTGCCCGGTCTCGGCGGCGGCGGAATTCGGTAAATATGTCGTGAGTGGGGAGGAGGGCTTTCGCGCGCTGTTTGCCGATTCGGTAGAGGAGCATCGCCGCACCGGTTTGCCCCAGTCCGTCCCCACTCATCCCCAAGCCGAAGTTTTATTGCGCGGACCGCTGCCGCTAAGTGCCGCACAAAAAGTGATCGTTCCCACATCTGACGTCGCCGAAGAAGTCGAGCGGCTGGCCTTCCGTCATCACCGCACCCTCCGCATCGAAATCCTCCCCCAGCTCTTCGTCTGGCCCAAATGGCTGATCAAAAAATGAACTCAATATATAGTAGGGGCGGGTAAAGCGTCGCGATACCCGCCCGTTTTTGTCAAGTCCTTCAACCTGTCATTCTGGACACCGCATCAGCGGGCGTCCAGAATCCTTCTCCCCGCGGCAGATCCCCGATCTGCCCGGAAGGGATGTAACGGTTTCGCCAAGCGGGGTCGCTGTCCCCGCCGGAACAAAACGAAAAGCGGCGACCATTACGGTCGCCGCTTCGACTATAAAAATCATCACACGGCTCACATGTGCCCGTGCGGATTCGCCTCTTTCATCTTCGCCTGCTTGACGAAACTGCGAATCTTGTCGGCGTGAGCGGCTACGGTTTTTTCCGGTCCCACGACCTTAATAAACCAATTGCCCGAAGCCGTCTCGATCACCGAGGCGATCATCCGCTGGCCGGGAGTGTCATCCGCCGGTCCGGTACCCATCGCCGCTCCGCCGCCCAATTGTGTGCCGGAGACATCGGTGGTAATTACCGTCAGCAAACCTACCATCATCGTATCGGTCTTGGCCACATCGGGTCCCGGCTCGCCCTTCGGTCCCTTGAACTGATTTTGCCACCTCACAATGTTAGCCATGGACGAACCGCCCGTTCCCGGAAAATGAAAAACCGCCAGCTCGGCCGGTTTATCATCCCCCTTAGCCGGAGCCAGATTAATCTGGGCAATCCGCATCGTCGAACTCGGTTCGACTTTCGACCACCCTTCCGGCAAATTGGCCATCATCCCATCCAAATCCAGACCGCCGGAATTTATGTTCATCCCCGCATGGGGATCGCTTTGCATTTGCTTCATCTTCTCCATATCCAGCCCGGCATGGGGATCACGCTCCATCGTCGAATCCGGAACGGGTTGTTTCTTGTTGCAGCCGAGGGTCAACAGCAGGGTCAGTGTCAGAATAAACGGAATGATTTTCATGAGTTTGCGAGTGATTTGGTGGGTTGTTTTGCTTTCTTTACCTCAAAGGTAAGATTTTTATTAGTTAAATGCAAGAACGTGAGCGGCGACCCCTATGGGGTCGCCGCTTTATTATCCAGATATTGTCTGCTGTTATACCAGCGTAAGGACCTCATCGGTTACACGCAGCAGCGGCACTTGCTTCTCCACTGCCCCCATCGTAAACGCCTCTTTCGGCATGCCGTAAACGATGCACGTTGCTTCATCTTGTCCGACCGTGCGGGCTCCGGCTTGCCGCATTTCCAGCAATCCTTCCGCACCGTCCGCCCCCATTCCGGTCAGGATCACTCCCACAGCATTCTTACCCGCCACTCGTGCCACCGAACGGAACAACACGTCCACTGCCGGACGCTGATGATGCACGCGCGGTCCGTCCTTCACCAACACTTGATACACCGCACCCGACCGCTGCAAGACCATATGCTTGTTCCCCGGCGCAATCAGCGCGAGTCCCGGTCGCAGTGTGTCCCCCGATTGTGCCTCCTTTACGTCAATCGCGCATAGTCCGTTCAAGCGATCCGCAAACGCGCGCGTAAACTGCTCAGGCATATGCTGTACGATCACTGTTGCCGGAGCGTTTGCCGGATAGCGGATTAAAACTTCTTTCAGTGCTTCCGTGCCGCCGGTGGAAGCCCCGATCGCGACGATCTTCAACGTGGTTTTCGTTAGTGCCGTGCGCGGCTGGGGCGGAGTGTCGCCGTTGGACCCGGGACGGCGATCTAATCGCATATGCGCCACGGCTTTGATCTTCTGAATCAGATCGCGCGACATCTCGCCGACGGTGTACGCTTCTCCCGGCTTACACATAACTTCAGCGGCGCCGATTTCCAGCGCTTCCATCGCCATATCGCCGCCTTTGGGCGTCAGCGAACTCACCACGATGACCGGCATGGGGTGGAACTTCATCAGCTTCCGCAGAAACGACAAACCGTCCATCCGCGGCATTTCCACGTCCAGCGTGATCACGTCGGGTTCAAGTTGCACGATTTTATCGCGCGCAATATAAGGATCGGGCGCGGTACCTACAACGTTGATTTCAGGATCCCGACCCAGCTCTTCGCTAAAGACCCGCCGCACCAGCGCGGAGTCATCCACCACCAGCACTTTTATCATACCGATTTCTCTCCTGATGCCGCAACATTCATGGCGGCCGGATTCACGTCCTCCACGCCTCCGACAATACAGGCTTCCACAATGCAAAGCGTGTTTTCGAGATTGAATTTCACGCAGATATCGGGGGTCGCCGCTGATTCCGGCGTCGCCTCCGCTTCCGGTGTGAGCACTTCCGGCGGGTGCAGTTTGAATACCGGATCGGAGCCGTACCATGCGGTGAGCACATTGCCGCACATCATATTGAGCATTTCTTTCAACGCATCCTGTGCCGCATCCGGCGACGGCTCACTCTCGTCGAAATCGCCCAGCATGTTCTTGCTGAGCAGCGGCAGAACTTCAGACGCCAGCCGCAGCGTCAGTCGTCCGTCGCGCGCGCCCGTAAACGTAATGGTCGCGGCGATATCGGGCTGCGGTAAATCGCCGTCCTCTTCTGTCCACTGCCAAATCGTCATAAAGGCCGATGTTTCCATGACCATAGTGGTGGATTCCACCACCGCTTGTTCCAATTGCTCAGGCATTGGAGGTTTCTCCCATAACTTTTTGAATCATGTCGGCGACCTGCTCGGGCGTGAACGGCTTGCGGATATATCCGGCAATGCCGATCCTTTCCAGCTCCTCCATGCGGTTGCGGCTGCCTTCGGTGGATACGACCACCACCGGCAAGCGTTCCCAATCGGCGCGCTTCTGCATATTCTCCACGAGCTGAAAACCGTCCATCACCGGCATATTGATGTCGGTGAATACGATATCGGCCCACTTCTCGTCGAGCACCTTCAGCGCTTCCTCGCCGTTCGCCGCATGATAGACTTCGCCCAGCGGCATGCCGCTCAACCGGATGGTGCGGGTTAAGACTTCCCGCGTTACGGCTGAGTCATCCACGATAAGAATGTTATACGCCATGTTCCTCTTCCTCAAACAGCGCGATTACCGACGGCAGATCCTGCGCGACGGCGGCGCATAGTGATTCCAATGTGGCGGGTGTCAATCCGATTCCCCGCGCCGACTGGCTGTCGGCCAGCATATTCATTGCTTCGCTGCCCATGCCGATACCGATGATTTTCGCCACGGCATTGCCGATGTGCACGGCATCGAGCGCCGTATGATCGCCGTCGCCCGCATGCGGATGATGGGGATGATGGTGATGCGCAATCGCTTCCACCAACACCTCCGGAAATTTCCAGCGGCGGGCGATGACTCCCCCGACCTGCGCATGATCGAATCCTAAGATCGTCCGCTCGGCCTCGACATACGACAATTTGTGTTGCTGCTCCACGTCGCGAATCTCGTCCCGCAGATCGGGAGTCAAGTGACGGGACAAGACGAATTTCCCGATATCATGCAGCAGCGCCGCGGTGAACGCCACCGGATGTACCGATGTCTTCGCGTAGCGCGGCAGCATTTCGGCGGCTAACGCCGCGGCCACTGAATGCCGCCATAATTCATGCTCTTCCAGATCGTAGCCGGGACAGGCGGCGGCTAAGCGCGCCTGCACGCCGTGTCCTACTGCATGCTGGAGAATCCGCCCCGCCCCCAGCCGCTGGACCGCTTCACGGATCGAATGGACGGGCACGCCCGGAGAAAAATACGCCGAGTTGGCCATCCGCAGAGCGTTAGCGGTCATCGCCGGATCGTACTCGATGATCGAAACGATCTGCTGCAGATCGACATTCGGATCCGCCACCGCTTCCGCCAACCGCGGCTGCGAGACGGGAATCGGGTCGAGATGGTCAATCTCCTGCGAAAGTTCGGCCAGTGAGATCATAGGTCGGTCTCCTTTCCGGCCGTGGAAATCCAGGTTCGGCCCGTGCCGAGTTCGAGATACATGGTACGGGAGATCGTTCCGCCCACATGCTCGGCTTTGATGAGCACTCCGTTCTGCCAGAACACCTTACGCATCATCGTGTGATTGCGCTTGCCGATGGCGAAAAAGTCCTTATCGTCCAGGAATTGTGCGCCGCCGGCAACCTTTACGATCAGTCGCTTTTTTTCCGCGCCCTTTTCGTAGAGCTTCTTGAAAAACGCCGGTATCGCCACGTTCCCGAACATCCACGGATTTTCTTGAGCGCGCTGCGGATTCACCGATGAATCGGGCAGCATAAAGTGCAGTAGACCTCCGACCACGGCCACCGGGTCGTACAGGGCAATGCCAATACATGAGCCCAGCGCATGCGTGACGATCACGTCGCCCGCGCGATCGCTGAGTTTCATGTCACCGACACCGACGACCAGCCGCCGTCCGGTAATGGCTTCAACAGTCATGGTTTCTCATAAATGGTCGGTCGAACGTAACGGAAACTATGTTCGATACCGGTCAGACTCTCGGAATGTCCGATAAACAGCGTGCCACCGGACCGCAGCAAATCGAAGAAACGGCGTACCAGCCGTGCCTGGGTCGGCTTATCGAAATAGATCATGACATTGCGGCAGAATATGAAGTCCAGCGGCCCTTTCATCGGCCACGACTCCATGAGATTCAATCGGGCAAATGATACTAACGACTTCACCTCGTCCGTCACCCGGTATTGCTTGCCCCACCCCGATTTCTCTTCCTTCATAAAACGGCGGCGGATCTCGGCGGGTACCGCTTCCACCCGCTGCTCCGAATAGACTCCGTTGCGGGCAATGCCCAGCACGCGCGTAGATAAATCAGTAGCTAACACCTTGATATCGAATCGTCCCGGCTTCTCCAAATGCTGCAGCATGATCATCGCCAGCCCGTAGGGTTCCTCGCCCGATGAACAGCCGGCGCTCCACGCGCGGATTTTCGCGCCGTCCGGTTGCCGTAACCGTGTTTCGCAGCGGGGCAGTAGCTGTTTGATCACGTATTCGAAATGCTGGGCTTCGCGCCAGAACGATGTCAAGTTCGTGGACAGCGCGTCGAGCATTGTGACCAACTCATCCTGCGTATTCTGTTCGCGCACGTAGGTCAGATATTGTCCGACGCTTTTCATGTTGAGCTGGCGAATCCGCTTCGACAATCGCGCCACCACCAACTCGCGTTTGCCTTCATGCAGATTGATTCCCGCCAACTCGTAAACCGTATCGCGCACTTGCTTGAAATCTTTCTCGCTCAGCGCGATCGTGGAATGGACCAGCGGGGAAGGGGGTGGTTCAAATGCCATACGTTTGCGATTTCTGATGGATTCGTTTCGACTCTATCTAATTACAGCTCAATTGAATCAGCCCTTCCACATCGAGAATCAGGCTGACGATGCCGTCACCCATAATCGCGCCGCCGCTGACTCCGCCGACCCGGCCGAAGATTGTTCCCAGACTCTTAATAACCACCTGTTGCTGACCTAACAACTCGTCAACTAATATCGCCAGCCGGCGGCCCTTACTCTCGGCCACCACCAGAATTCCGTCGGTCAGGTCTTCGATGGCATCATTAATTCGGAACACGCGATTCAATCGCATGACCGGAATTAAATCACCGCGCAGCATCACCATTTCCGAACGGCCTTGAACGGTCGCGATGTCGCTTGCGGCAGGGCGGAACGTTTCGGTGATTGCGGTGGTCGGTAGAATGAAGCGATCCGTTCCGACACGTATCACCATCCCGTCAATAATCGCCAGCGTCAGCGGCAGCCGCATGCTGAACACCGAACCTTCGCCTTGCTTGGACGAGATCTGCACGGTGCCGCGCAAAGCTTCGATATTTGTGCGCACGACGTCCATGCCCACACCCCGGCCCGACACATCGGTCACTTTGTCGGCCGTCGAAAAACCGGGCATGAAAATCAAATTATGGATATCCGCTTCGGTCAATTGCGCGTTGGGTTCCACCAGCCCTCGTTCCACCGCCTTCGCCAGAATCTTATCGCGATTCAATCCGCGGCCGTCATCCGACAGCGTGATTAAAACCGAGCCGCCCTCGTGCGCCGCCCGGAGGATAATGCGGCCTTGCCGGGGCTTCCCGCTCTTTTCGCGGTCATCCGGCAACTCGACGCCATGATCGGCGGCGTTGCGTACCATATGGACTAACGGATCGGCGATGGCTTCCACCATGTTGCGATCCAGTTCGGTATCTTCACCCTCGGTCTCGAAAATAATTTCTTTATGGGCTTTCCGCGCCAGGTCGCGCACCAGTCTCGCCATCTTTTGGAAAGTGGATTTGACGGAGACCATACGCATCGACAGGCTCAATTCCTGCAAACTGCGCGTGATCTTGTTCAATTGGCCGACATTGCGCAGCAGGCGCTGGTTGGAGACACCCTGCAAGTAGGGATCCTGACTCACCATGGATTGGGCAATCACCAGCTCCCCGACCATATTGATTAGATTGTCGAGGCGCGACGTATAAACCTTAACGGTGGCTTCCGGTTCGTTGTCCCGGCCCCCTGCCGGTTGCTGGGAACGCAGGGCATGAGCAACATCCACGGCTTTCGCCGCCTGCTGCTCCACCAGAATTTCACCTACCGGCCGCTGATCGCCATGTTGTTGTTGAGCGAGCGCGGCTTCGATTTCCTGCGGATTCGCCTTGCCTTCGCGGACCAGAATCTCGCCGACTTTGGCGGACGGTTCGTGAACCGTCGGTGCGGCGGATCCTTCCAAGGCATCGGGATTCTCCAGCTTAGCAATCAAACTGCCGTATTGCGGGGTGGCGGTATATCGCCCCTCGGCAATCGTATCCAGCAGCGATTTGAGCAGATTTTTCAGCATGTCCACCGCTTCGAACGCCAAGTCGGTATACGCGCCGCTCATGGTCAATTGACCTTTGCGGAAGCGGTCGAAGAAGGTTTCGGCTTTATGCGCCAGTTCCGTGATATAGGTTACTCCAACAAATCCCGCCACACCCTTTACGGTATGAAATGCGCGAAATACGACGTTGACCGATTCGGTATCCGCCGGATCGTTTTCCAAAGCCATCAATGCCAATTCCGCTTGTTGAAAATGCTCGGCGGACTCCGTGCGGAATTCCTGAACCAGATCCATGTCAATTTCCGCCGGAATCTCGAACACGCGTCCCGCCATACTCGAAACCGGTGGCGGCGGCGGCGGAGGTGCCGCTTCGCTTTCCGGTTCGCCTCCGATAATCACGGGCTTCGGCTTTTCCGGCTCGGCGGTCGAGGGAACATTCTTCAGTTGTTCGATAATGGCCGAAACATCAATCGTAAATTCTCCGCCCTGACGTTTGGCGGCGAAATACCCCGCTAATTGATCCTTCGCTTCCAATAGTGCATCGGAAACCACGGTAGCATCCGGATTCGCCGGAAGATCGCCCAATAATTCTTCGATCTCGTGCATGCTGGCGGCCAGATCATGAAATCCCAATAATCCCGCTTCGCCTTTCCACGTATGGATCTGCCGTTTGGCCGCCGGCAAACGAGACGCGTCGCCTTTTTCCAGCGCCAGACAATCCGCTTCGAAATCGCTCAGCACCGAATCCTGTTTGGATAAGAATTCCTCCATCAACCGATCATCCACCACCCCGGATGAGGAGGTCTCGGCCGGATCGGTTTCCGCGGATTTCTCGGTTGCAGCCGGAGGGGCGGATTCTGCACGGATCATCTGATCCAAAAGACCGTTCAGTTTTTGCAGGTTTTCATCGGGCTTCTTCGATTGCAGTAGTCCCTGTACCTGCACGATGGCTTGCCAGGCTAATTCGCGAATCGGTTCCGGAGTCTCGGAAGCTTGTGCCACTTCTCGCAGCATTTTTTCGAGATGTAGCCGTGATCCGCTATCCTCCGGTGACAGCAGAATCAATTCCGATGCAATTTGTTCAAGGGTTGGCAAGTTTTTTCTCCTGAAAGTTCTGTTCCAAGGATGAGACCAGCAATGAAAAAGCCGCAATCATCCTTCATGAACGGTTGGAACGACATCGTTCCACTGGAACTGCCATTTTGAATCGGATATCCAAAGCGAGTGAACTGGTAACGGCGAAAAGTCGTGGATGACCAACTTTTTCCGTTGCCGGTTTTCAACTGATTTTAGCGTGAGTGACTAAAACACTGTTTATTAAGCACTATTGTTGGCATTCTTCTATGAATAAAGGGTCGCTATTTTTGACTTCACATCCATTAGCCAACGTAATATAGATGTGCAAGAAAAAGAGCAATTTCCAAGCCACTGATCCGAAGTCATTAACACTATGAAAAAAATGAAATGACAAACCGATTCCATACATTCGAACGACTGGTTTAACTTGCTTGTAAGGTTCGAGTTTACTAATATCTATTTATTCTCATAACTGGATTGATTTCATATTCAGCACGAGGTTGATGGTTGGAACTTTCGGTAATCGTCCTGAACTACAATGGAAAGGATGTTCTGCCGCGATGCTTGGAGTCATTGATGGCAGAACGGGCTCGATTCGACTTCGAAGTGATTGTCGTGGATAATGGTTCCACTGATGGTGGATGCGCTGAATTAGAGTCTCAATTCCCACAAATTCGATTTATAAAGTCCGATTATAATCGTGGCTTTGCGGCGGGTTGTAATCTCGGCTTGGCTCATGCGGATCCGAACGCCCGTAACTATATGTTGTTGAATCCTGATACGGAAGTAATGCCGGGTGCCTTAAATACCTTAGTCGAAGCGTTAAATAGTCATGAACCATGGGGAATCGTTGGACCCCGGATGGTGGACGGGCAGGATCAAATGTACCCTGCCGCCCGCCGTTTCCCGAAGCCCTACGATGTATTCTGCGAATGCACCCGTTTGGCCTACTTATTTCCCCATTCCCAACTGTTTGCTCGTTATTTTTATGGAGATTGTAAGCTTGATCAACTGGATAAGGTAGATCAGGTCGAAGGCAGTGCGTTGGTAATCAAAGGCTCGGTCCGTCGTGCGATTGGCGACTTGGATGAGCAGTTTTTCTTGTTTTGGGAGGAAGTGGATTGGTGTAAGCGTGTGCAAGCGGCGGGATTTGAAGTCCATGTTGTTCAAGCTGCAACTGTCCGCCACTTTCGAGCAACCTCAATGACTAAAGCCTATATTTTTTCCCGGCAGGAAAATGCCCGCAGCGCACTAAAGTTCTTTCATAAACATCACGGAAACAAAGGCGTTCAGTCACTGAAACGGTGGATGATTCTTGGTCTGTGGCTCCGCGAGATCGGAACTCGTTTTCTATCTCTGTTCTCCGATAGGGATTTAATCAAGCTTCGTGTCGAGGGAGCACGGGCAGAACGGCAGATCTATCGCAAAGGTATGGAATCGTGCCTTTGAGAATTTTGCATGTTCTTGCTTCTCCGCATTTTGGGGGAGCTGAGCGAATGTGCCATGCGTTGGCCTCGGAGTGCCAACAGCGAGGGCATGAAGTAGCACTATTTGTTTTCCAGTCTGGTAAAGTAAAAGATGAATTTGAAAAAGCTGGAATTAAAGTATTTACTCCTGACTTCTCGGATAGCATCGATCCTGATCGCTTCACTGTTCGCCGAGTCGCCAAGCACGGCTTGGAAGGGACAGTACGCCAATGGAAGCCCTCTCTTATCCATAGCCACACCCCAATTACAAATTTGATTTGCAATAAATTGCTTAAGAACTCTATCATTCCATGGATTGCCACAATCCATGGATCATGGAAACAGTTTGGTTATGCCCCCGAGACCGTTAGTAAGCCGTATCTCAAACCATATCTTATTGTTCGTCATGTAATTGGATCAGTGATTGCAACGACTTCAGCAAAACGAATCATTGCTCCCTCCAATTATGTAAAGAGATCGCTCTGCCAAATCGGAGTTTCTCCCCAGCGGATTTCCGTTGTTATAAATGGGATTCCACTTCGTAATAATGATATTTCGCGGGAGCAAGCGAGATCTCAACTCGGAGCACGTGAACATCATCTGCTTATTGGCTCAATTGGATATTTCGCCCCCGTAAAAGGATTTGATCTTCTGATTAAAGCCGTTTCGCGACTCCGAAAACGAGGTTATGACATCAAACTTTTTATTGCCGGAGGGGATGTCATGGGGAACACAACGGTTCGTGAAAACCTGCAAAAGTTGATCGAATCGGAGCAGATTTCTAATGAAGTGCACCTCTTGGGCGAGCTAAGTTCTACGCGGCTTTTCCTGTCTGCTCTGGATGTTTTTGTAGTGGCCTCGCGAACCGAAGCACTTTCCCTTGCCCTTGTGGAGTCCATGCAATATGGACTGCCAAGCGTTGTTACTTCAGAAGGCGGTCCGGGTGAAGCCGCCCGCGATGGGGTAGAGTCCATCGTTTTCCAATCCGGCAATGTCAAGGATTTGGCTGATAAGCTCGAGACATTGCTAAATAATCCCTCAATGCGGGAAGCAATGGGTCGGGCGGCGGCGGCAAGAGCTTCCACATATCTGACCCTCTCGCGGTGTACTGATGAGTATGAGAAAGTCTACCACGAAGTCGTAAAAGGTTCACAAGTGGCATGTAAATAAATGATTGTTTTGATATAAGCGCGAGCGGAGTAGGAATTCTATTCCGCTCGCGTTGTTTCCAATAGTTTAATCCGGCTTCTTCGCTCTGAAAAGTGCTATAGAAGTGGCAACGGCACTGAACTTGCTCTGAGAGTCCATGAATCGGCAATTATCGTGCGGAATCCTATAGAATATGCCGCATGATCTTGCAGTTTAACAGACCCATGTTTAGATTATTGGTTGGTCTGTGGTTTATCCCGAATTCCCCTTCTTGAGATAGTGGAGGTTGCCTTGAAGCTTACCCATAGGTTTATCACGCTGGTGGCGGTTATCGCGTGGTTCGCATTTTCCGTTGCCGCGGCACAGGCTGCCGCTAATAAGCCGAAGATCACCAAAGATTGCAGCGACAGAGCCCCAGTTCATTCACCGATTCGCACGGGATCCCATCTCGATAACCAAGGTGGTCCCGATGTTTTCGGATACTCCTACGTAGACAATCAGGGCGGCGATACCGCCACCTATAATTGGATCGAATTGCGCAATGACAACCAGGCAGTCTGGCTGGATTTCCTTGACGACCCGGATGATGCGGTACTGCCGATAGATCTCGGTTTCGGATTTCCGTTCTATGGCGGAGTCTTTTCGACGATTTATGTTTCCACCAACGGCAATATTCAGGTGGCATCGCAGGACGACGGTTATTTCAATGATTGTCTTCCATCGGAAGTCATTCCCCGCCTGATGGTTTGTCCGTATTGGGATGATCTGCATTGTGACCAGGGTGGCTATGATCCCGGCGGGGACAAGACTATCGGTTATCGGCTCTTCAATGATTATGTCGTTATCGAGTATGATTCGATCGGCGATCAAAGCTGGCCGGATGCCTCCTATAAGTTTGAGGTAATTCTGTGGGCGGATGGCCGCATTAAGATGCAGTATAACCAAATGGCCTACGGAACCACTGGCCATAGTGCAACCATCGGCATCCAGGCGGGTGGTTCAGGCAGTTCATTTCTCGAATACGCCTGTGACAGCACCGGACATTGGCCCGTCAATGGCTTGGCAGTTTGGTTCTATCCCGGCAATACCGGTTCAATTATCGGCTTCGTGCGGGATAGCGGCGGCACGCCGATCTACCAAGCCCGTGTTCATCTGAATGAGTTGAACGTTTCGACCTGGACCGGCGCCAGCGGTCAGTTTGCCTTCCCGATCCTGCCTCCCGGAACTTATTCGCTCACGGCATCACGCGTCGGTTATATGGATGATATCGCCACGAATGTGGTGGTTACGGCCGGGCAGCAAACCAGCCTCAATTTTGCATTGCGATGGGCTGGTTCCTTCACCTACATGTCGAACAATGTTCCGGTGAGCATCGTGGATAACGACACAATCTCATCGGTCCTCAGCGTTCCCGATGACCGTGTCATCAGCGATGTTAATGTGAAGATTGATTTGACCCACACCTACGACAGCGACTTATTGATCTACCTGACGTCGCCGGGCGGTCAAACCGTTGTGCTGACCGATGAGAATGGCGGCAGCGGGGAAGATTATCGCGAAACCGTTTTCGATGATGAAGCGGAAATCGCAATCGCCGATGGTGAACCGCCGTTTACGGGTTCCTTCATTCCCACCGAACCACTGGCGGCGTTCGATGGCGCCAATGCTCAGGGAACATGGACCCTCTATATTGCCGATATGGCGTCCGGTGACGTCGGCGAATTGTTGGGCTGGGAAATCGTTGTGACGCAACTGTTGGCCGCCGATGAACCGACGATCATCGGTGCTGCCGACGAGTACGCCTTGCTGGGCAACTTTCCCAATCCGTTCAACTCCAGCACCGTTATTCGCTACAGTATTCCGCGGGCCATGCCGGTATCGCTATCTCTGTATAACGTCTTAGGTCAGCAGGTGCGCAGCCTGGTTCAAGCCAATCGGGAAGCGGGAATCTACACCATCACATGGGATGGCCGCTCGGAAAATGGCATGAACGCACCCAGCGGACTGTATCTGATCCGCTTGGAAAGCCCGAATCACAACTCGACCGGAAAGATGTTCTTATTACGCTAACCTCGCCTTGACTCGTACAAAGAAAACGGGCTGCGATCCAACCGTAGCCCGTTTTCTTTTTGCTTGCAAATGGCGCAGGGATTTGCTACGTTATGCTATCCAATTGTCGAGAACCGACCATGCCAAGTCCCTTTCGCCATCCTTATATTATCGGTTTGCACGATACCGACGCGGCCGGAGTTATTTATTCGGCGAATATCATTCGTATCTGTATCATCGGTTATGAGGCGTTGTTAGCCGAGATCGGCTACGGCGTCCCGGTATTATTCCGCCGCCGCACGATGGGTTTGCCGATCGTGCATATCGAAGCGGATTTTCAAAAACCGCTCACGGCGGGCGAACCCGTAACCTTATTGATCCGGGTTGAATCCTTTGGCCGTACATCGTTTCGCATGGCCTACGAAGTGATAAACAATCACGACGAACGCTGCGCCACGGCGGCTACCGTGCATGTTTGTACCGATCTCAAGAGCGGCAGTTCCATGGAACTGCCGCCCGAATTCCGGCAAGCCCTCGCTCAATACGCATAGCATTCCGTTATCGAAAATACGAAGCGGGCACACCGGTCGGTATGCCCGCTTTTCTCGTACTCTATTGAATTCGCTCGCCTATTTTCCTTCCAACAGTTTGCGAATCGCCTTCAAATCCGGCTTGCCGTTGCTCAGTGTTGGAACCGTCTCCGCGAATACCACCGTTTTCGGAAATTTATAGCGCGCCAGTTTGTCTTCGAGATACTGATAGATGTGAACCTTCTGCAGCGGTCGTCCCGGCGACAGCACGATCAAGGCGGCCGGAGATTGTCCCCATTCCTTGCTCTCAATGGGCATCACAATCGCTGTCGTGATGCGGGGATGCTTAAGCAGGATGTTCTGAATCTCCACCGGCGAAACATTTTCACCGCCGGTTATCACTAAATCCTGCCGCCGTCCTTCCACGTGCAGAAAGCCCTGTTCGTCCAATCGCCCGTTGTCTCCGGTGAAAACCCAACCCGAACGAAACGTTTTAGCGGCGGTTGCCGCATCTCCGATGTACGTCAGCGCCATGCCCGGTCCGCGGACAATGATTTCCCCGCTGGTTCCGCGCGGAAGCTCCTTGCCCTTTTCATCGACAATGCGCACGGTAGTCCCCGGCAGCGATGGTCCGGCGGTTGCGCGTTCGGCGGCGTTACAGCCGGGTCGCGCACATGTCACAGTAGAACCCGCTTCGGTCAAACCATAGGTTGCGTAGGCTTGCGGGCAGCGTTCTAACAGCCGTTCGGGGACCGGGCCGCCGCCCACAATAATCGCTCGCAGCGTTTTCGGAAAGGGTTGACCGGAGCGGATATTGATCATGCGTTCGAGTACAGTCGGCACCACCGACACCAACGTCGCTTCCCCTTCGTCAACCAACCGATTCAGTTCGTCGGGATCGGCGGTCTGGCTGATCATCAGCGAACATCCGGAAACCAGACAGCGCAGCGGAATCGCCAAGCCGCCGATGTGATCGAACGGCAAACAAACCACCCACGAATCATGCCACGTGACTTTCAAATGCGCGCACATGGCTTTGGCGTGATCCAACAGACTGCGCAGCGTTAGCGGGATGATCTTCGCCTGGCCGGTGCTGCCTGACGAATGCAGGAGCACTGCCACTTCCTTTTCGCTGAGTTCCTTGATGCGTACGCGTTCGCGCGCTTCGGATTCCTCTTCGACTCGAGTCGTCAACGAGTACGTGGGAATACTCACCAACATGCTGCGGTACGATTGCGGATAATCGCGGGAGACCAGCATTCCGTTCAAGGAAGCGCGCTGGGCGATGTCGAGCAACTCGCGCGTCGTGGCGCGGGTGCTGAGCGGAACCGCCACGTGTCCGCTGCGCAGCACGGCGAACAACGCGGCCAGATAGTCGAGGCTATTCGCCCCCCACAAGCCGATTCGCGAACGGCGGTCGGGAAACCACGCCGCGATCCGTTCCGCCATCGCCGACGTCTTTTCATTGAACTGATCGTCGGGCATCATGTGTCCCCAATCCTGCAGCCGCCAGCGGGACCCTTCGCCCTTTTTACTGAACCAGTCTTTCTGGGTCATGGTGTCGTTAGGCTGTTATTAGTTCCTTTTGTAAATCCGCCGTCAGCATCAGCGGCAGGGAGCGCACGGATGGCACCGGCAGTTCGCCCTGTGTCGGATGCAACGGTTCGGTCAATGTATCTTCGGCTAATAGCAGACCGGTGCTTAGACCGTGCGCACGTTTTCGCGAACCGATCGTCGCTGCCAGACTACTTAAATAGGTCAAACCGATTCCGGATTCGAGTGAACTTGTGACCACTACGTCCAGCTTGTTGCGCAAGGCTTCGCCCGCCAGGTCAATCGTCAGATCATAAGCGCCCAAAACGGTCGGCTTGAGGATCAACACGTCGAAGAGCCGCTCGCGGATCAGCGGCACAATCACCGGAACCTGCTGTGCGGTCTCATCTAATGCGATGGATATAGAAGTTGTTTGCCGCAATCGGTGAAGACTTGGCGCATCAATCAGGTGGAGCGGATCCTCGACATATTCGACATGATCCGCGTCAATCGCCGCGCAGAAACGTTCCGCATCGTTAATGGACCATGCGCCGTTGGCATCCAGCCGGAATTTCGTATTCGGAAACGCGCGTCCCAGCCGCCGTACGATTTCAATATCCTCATCTAATGCTCGATATCCGACCTTCAATTTCAGAACCCGGAACCCTTCGTCGAAGGCATTACTTGCGCTGGTATACAGTTCATCGGGATTCGATCCGGTTATTAGAGCGTTGACGGCAATGGCCGGACGCGGTGGTCCCGGAAAGAAATCCACAACGTTGACATCGTGTGCCATGCTCAACAGTGCAATGAGTGCGGATTGGATTCCGAAATACAGGGCCGGATAACCGGTATGATGCAGATCCGCCGCCGCGAACCATTGACATAAATCGCGAGTCCGGTGCGGAATCGGCGGCATGTTTTCAAGTGCAGCGATGCGTTTCGCCGCAGACCAAGCCGCTTCGAAGGTTTCAGTCCCGTGATCGGGCAGCGGTGCCGCTTCGCCAATCCCGACCGCGCCGGATTCCGTATGAATTCCGATCAGAATCACTTCCCGAGTCGTTGTGACGCCGCGCGCGGTGAACACCGGCTTCACGAGCGCTAACTCGCGCCGCACAATCGTGAACCGCGTGATCCTCACCATATCAACCCCGCCGCGAATAATATCCCGAACACCAACTGTAAACGGGCCGTCGCTCCCAGCGCGCGGATCAATCCGATCGGATCGGTGCGCGAAATGACGATTCCCATGGGCACGATCAACAGCGGCAGGCTGAGCAACGGCAGCAGTACGGAATTGCTGAAGCCGTTGAAGAACAGCACGACCGGAACGATATACGGCAATGTGCAGAACAACGAAAACTCCCAACGTGCAAACGTGCGGCCCCCGATGACCGCCAATGTGCGTTTACCGGAAGCGCGATCGCTGTCCATATCGCGGATATTGTTGACCGCCAATAACGCCATCGCATGCAGGCCGGACGGCATGGCAATCAAGAGGCTCAGCGGATGCCAGTCCAGCGTGAGCACGTACACCGTTCCCATCACTGCCGCCAGTCCGAAAAAAATGAATACGAATAATTCACCCAAACCGCGATAGCCGTAGGGAAACGGACCGCCGGTATAAGCCCACCCGCAGACGATCGCCGCAATGCCGATCATCAGGATTGGCCATCCCCCGCGCAGGATCAACGGAACGCCGAACGCTGCCGCCAATCCGAAGGCGATCATCGCCGCGCGCTTCATCTGCCGGGGTTGAACTAAACCGGCTTGCGTGGCGCGGGTCGGACCTTGACGGTTGACGTCGGTGCCGCGTTTGAAATCACTGTAGTCGTTGGCGAAATTGGTGGCGATTTGAATGCACAAGGCGGAGGCGAGAATACAGGACAAGATAATATACGGCAGCGGACCGAATCGCGCGGCGTAAGCCGCGCCCACGATCACCGGTACGATTGCCGCCACCAGCGTCTTGGGCCGGGACGCGAGCAGCCAAACCTTGAAAGGTGAATAGGTCATGAAGCGATAAAGGAGGATCGCCGCGGCAATTCAGGGGAATCGCAGCGGGAAAACCAGCGATCAAGAGGAGTATCAATCGCTAACGGCGCGCGACGATGTAAAAGAAACCGCGTGATCCCGTCAGCGGAACCAAATAGGTCGTATCGGAAGTGGCGGCCACGAAGTCTTCGTAGCCGTCCACGTGATAGCGGTAAAAAATCCAATATTCCGTTGCGCCCGGCGATGGCAGCCAGCGCAACCGAAGCGAATCGTTCTCCAAAGCAATCGTCAGTTCCAGCGGCGGACTGACCGTGCCCACATCTACCGCGGTCGTGTTGGATGGTTCCGAATAATTGCCGTTAATATCCACGGCGCGAATCGCATAATAATAACTGCCCGCTTCCGTGCTGTCAACGTAAGTCGGTTCATAGCAGGTAGCGAACACTTGCGTCGCCGTATCGGGATCGAAGGGCGCGGAAGCGCGATAGATCGCATAAAACGCCAAATCACTGTCGGAAACCGCTTCCCACGTGAGTTCTGCCCCGACTGGGATCTCGATTCCGGCCAACTCTTGCGGTGTAGACGGTGCGAGATTATCTACGCTGTAGCCGCTGTCCAGCGGCGTATCCCAGAATGCCAGCGGATTGACCGATTGCGCGCGCACGAAATAGGCGTAATAGGGAGTACCCGCAACATTGGAATCAGCCAGCGTCGGCACGATGCGTCCGTAACCTTCCAACTGCGCGGCCGGAACCGCCGCGATCAATTCATAATTTTCCAGGATTGCCAGATTCACTTGCCGGTAGATATTATAGGATGTGATGCCCTGCCGCGAATCATCCCCCACCGACGGCAGCCACTGCAGCATCAACTGTCGCCCATTATCGTGGGGCACGTCGTTCAACGATTCAATGGTTGCTAAAAAATCATCGGCTACAAATGCGCCGACATCCGCGCGCGTTCCGTCGGGATCATTATAGAGGACATTCGGATCGCCGTGATTGATGGCATAGGATCCCGCCGTCAAATGAAAATCCCGTTCCCAGAAATCGGCAAAGGCTGGATCAGCATAATAGCTTCCGCCTACCCCATGGTACTGCGTATCGCTGGTTAAGCAGTACGCCACCGCCGGATTGGTTCCGGTGATTTCTTTCGTGCCGCCGTTTTCGATCACGATAGAGTTGCGCAGCATCGCGGGTGCAGAAAGTTGAACCGCGGCGCTATCCGCTTGGTTCAGCACTACCGTTAAGTTGCGCAGTTCTGCGGACGATGTGCTGTAGGCGTTTTCCAGTGCGATGGCGCCGGCTGTGCCGCCGCTGTTGTCATTATCGTGGAACAGGCACCGCTCGAATAACGGTCCCGCGCCGGATATCTGCCGTGCGGCTTGCGCCCGCACCGCCGGAGCATCGCTTGCTTCAGCGTGCGTGTTGTTCGCGAAGGTTGAATTGTGTATGCGCGTTTCCACCGGAGCGTTGCCCGCAATCCCCTTTAGCAGCAACGCGCTGGCCACTCCGCCTTGATTGCCGTTGAACGTGAGTGAATCGCCGCGCACCCGGCACAATCCGCCGAACGAAGCAATAGCCGTCAATCCGCCGCCGGCTTGTGTTGCCGTATTGGATTCGAAGTCGCAGCCATCCATGCGCAGGTTGACATTCTTCACCCATACTCCGCCGCCGCTGTCCGCCGCATTGTCTTGGAAGACACATTCACGGATAATCAGCGAATCGCCGCTCCCGGACAGCGACAGATTTCCGCTGGCGGAAATCGCCCCGCCGTTGTGCGCCGCCGCGATATTCGCGGAGAACAAGCCGTTTGTAATTTCGGCGCGGGTTGCGGAGTTCAACGCAAGATTAATCGCCGCTCCGGCTCCGCTGCGGTAATTGCCGGCGAAATCCGTGCTGTCAACCGTCAGATTGCTGTTCTCGATCTGAATTCCGCCGCCGTTGTTCTCGAAATGAGATTGTTCGATATTGACACTGCCGCTGATGGCGTGCAGTCCCGTCCCGTTGCCGATGAATCGAGAATCGAGAATATTTACCGTTGCCGATGTGGTAACCGGACATCCCGTATTATTGGAAATCAGACAGTGTTCGATATCCACATTCGGCGAGATGTGCAGTGCGTTGGACGCGAAACCCGAAATGCGTGTGTAGATAAAGCCGGTCGGCTGCGTGCCGGACAGAATGATTTCTGCATCCGCCGCCGGAGTTCCCTGTCCCAATATCCGCGATGAATCGGCAATGGTCCCGGTAGCACGCAGCTTGCCCGCCACCAGTACTTGTGCCACGGTCGAATCAATCGTTAACGTGTGCGAGTTCAGAATCAGCGAATCCCCCGCCCCAACGCGAATGGTATCGCCGACCAGTGTAACCGTGGGCGTGGCTGCCGACCATATGCCGCTCACCGTTCCGCACAAACACTGTCCGGAACCCGACAGCCGCGAGCCGAACGGCGGTTCGGAGGTTGAAAACGTTGCACCGCTAAGCAAAGTAAAATTCTCGTCCGGTTCGATGAGATCAAACGATGTATTGCCCGTTTCCTCATCGAAGCGATAGTAGCTGACCAGTCCCGGAGTTTGTTCCAGCAGCGTGACGTCCTTCAAACACCATGCTTGCTCGCCGCGCCGCGCCACGTTCCAAAAACGCAGTTCGTCCATCTGACCGTTAAAGAATAACGTAAGCGATCCGCCGCCGCCGCCGGCGAGCACGGCTCCCAGCCGCAGCGGTTCGACGGTATTGCGGAGCAGACCGAACAGCGATTGCGAGGCTTCTAACTCGCCGTCCAAATAGAGTTCGGTTATATGATTCGTTGTGTCGAACACGAAGGCTACATGATGCCATTCGCCGTCATGGATCGGACCCCCCGCGCGCAGGTCTACTAATTGCAGAGTAGTTTGGATGCGCGCCTGCAGAGTGTCCGTGCTGAGGACTGAAAGAATATAGGAATCGTCCAGCGGAGTCCCCGAACTCTGCCAGAACTTCGATACCAGTACTCCGTCGTGGGGACCGTTCGACCGGAATCGCAACTCAATGGTGAATGATCCCGTGAAATCGAACGTCGTAGCGTCGGGAGTCGTGGCATAACTATTGATACCGGTTAAATTGAGCGAGGACGTTGCCCCGGCCCCTGGCACGGCCAGCAGCGTGGTCCATATGGACACGACAAATATTGAGAGCCGAAATCGGCGGATCATTAAATTGGGACGCATAGTGTAAAGATGTTGAAATCCTCGTCGAAAAGCAAGCGGCACTTGCCAAATGGGTCAATTAAGTGTATCTTAAATATGGCATAACCGCCACGAACCGGCGGTTGGGAACCTCACGCGGGTCAACTCGTTTACTGGATGTAACTATTGGTTATGAATCCCTTGGGGGAGTGTTCAAGTGAAAGCGGAGTTATTACTTCCATGTTGAAATCGTACGGATCAATACAAAAGAACCTGTTAGCGGTGGCATCGCTGGTGGCGGTCGGACTCGTGGCCGGGGTACTTCTTACCGCCCGGTTTGATGCAACCCAAACCAGTGTTGCCCAAATGCCGGCGCCGCCCGTAAACTTTCGTTATACCTCGGCGCCTATGTATAATGAGTCCGGTGAAAGCCCGTTTGTGGCCGTTGCCGAACGCGTCGCCCCGACGGTCGTGAACATCACCACCGATCGGAAAGTCACTCAAAATGATCAAATGGAAGACTTCTTCCGGGACTCGCCGTTCTGGGAATTTTTTCATCGCGATATGACGCCTCGCCGTCAGCGCGAATATCATGTTCCCGCTTCCGGTTCGGGGATTATCATTGACCGTGACGGGTACATCCTGACCAATAATCACGTGGTCGAGGGTGCCGATAAAATTACCGTAAAAACCCAAAACGGCAAAGAATATGATGCCACGGTCATCGGTACCGATCCCGATACGGATGTGTCCCTGATCAAAGTGGATCACCAGTTCGGCGGTGACGAAGTGGCGTTGCCCGGCAATTCGGATTCGATCAAGGTGGGTGACTGGGCGATTGCGATGGGCAATCCGCTCGGTCTGGATTGGACCTTGACGGTCGGAGTGGTATCCGCCAAGGGTCGAACCAATTTATCGATCGCGGGCGGCGGTCCCAGCTATCAGGACTTCATCCAAACCGATGCCTCCATCAATTTCGGCAATTCCGGCGGTCCGCTCTGTAATATCCACGGGGAAGTGATTGGTGTCAACACCGCCATCAATGCCTCCGGTCAGGGAATCGGCTTTGCGATACCCATTAATATGGCCATGAAAATCGTTGAGCAGTTGCGTGACAAGGGGGCGGTGGCGCGCGGTTACTTGGGAATGTTGCCGCGCGAACTAACCGCCGAACTCAAGTCCGCCACGGGACTCGATGAAGATGCTAACGGCGTATTCGTCGAACGGGTGGATGCCAACACACCGGCTGAAAAAGGCGGCCTTAAAGCGGGTGACGTGATCACCGAATTTGGCGGCAAGAAAGTTACCGACGTCACGCAGTTTCGTATGCTGGTGGCCGATTATCCTCCCGGCAGTTCGGTCAATTGCAAGATTAATCGCAGCGGCAAGAAGGATTATTTGACCTTTGTATTGGGCAATCGCTCCGAATTAGCTTCACTCTTCGGAAAAGAAAAGCCTGGCGCCGACGTTGAACGCGAATCGTGGCTGGGAATCCAAGTCGAGCCGATTACTCCCGACGTCGCCCGCGCGCTGGAATTAGACGGTACTTACGGGGTAATCGTTACCGATGTCAATCCCGACGGTCCCGCCGCTCAAAAGCTGCGCGAGCAGGATGTCATCATCGAGATTGACCAAAAGCCGATTGACTCGCTGGATGATTTCAAGCAGATTGCCTCCAATCTGAAAGATAGCAAGAAAGCAGTCCTCCTGCGGTTGATTCGCAACGGTCAGAAGACCTTCGAAGCGATTCAGCCATAAATCTCCCAAGGACCTGTATCGCCCAAGCCCCGCCGGATTTTCGGCGGGGCTTATTTTATGATAATCAATTCTATAGAATGAATGAACGGAGTTGACAGGAACAAAAATAATCCATATATTGTGTAAGTAGTAATTATTCCTATAAGGAACTCATGTCACAAATAGACCCCGCCATCGTCCAGCAGCGTTTGCAGCACTTCCAACACGTCTGCCGGTCCCAGGGGCTTAAAATCACGCCACAACGTTTGGAGATTTTCCGTGAGTTGGCCGCCTCGAACGAACACCCGTCCGCCGAGCAGCTCTATGAACGGATTCGTGAACGCATGCCGACCATGTCTCTCGATACCGTTTATCGTTCCTTAGCAACCCTTAGCGAAAGCGGAGTTGTTGCTAAAGTGGAAGTGTTGGATGAGCGCAGCCGCTTCGATGCCAACACCGAGCATCATCATCACTTCGTCTGTGTTCGTTGTCATAAGGTCGTGGACTTCTCGTGGCCGGGATTCGATCAATTGTCGGTACCCGATGAAGTAAAGAAAATGGGTAAGGTGCAGCAGCCCTATGCCGAGATTCGCGGGGTGTGCGGCGACTGCTTGAAAAAGAGCTAATAATTTTGGCCGAGCTGGGAATGCTCGGCTTCTTCTTGTCTTTGTAATAAGAATTATTACTACTAACATCTTATTACCTCTTGCATATTTCTTTGAATTGACTTTCGGTCAAACATCCCAATCAACCCAAGGAGAGTCTCATGGGAAAAGTCGCTCGCGAAATGGTGGAAAAGTCCGGTGTGGATCTGAACCACCTGATTAATTTGCTCGTGAAAAACGCCGCCGCCGAATTGACCACCTTTTATTACTACACGATTCTGCGCGTCAACCTGATCGGCTTGGACGGCGAAGGCTTGAAAGTGATTACCGAAGCCGCGCGCATCGAGGATCGCAATCACTTCGAAGCGCTGGTGCCGCGCATCTACGAATTGGGTGGAAAGCTTCCCGCTAAGATGACGGAGTTTCACGATGTGTCCGCCTGCCCGCCCGCCCAACTGCCGGATAATCCGCGCGATGTCAAAGCGATGCTCAACGTGTTGGTGGAAGCCGAACGCTGCGCGATCCGCGGTTACACCGAAATCTGCAACTTGACCTTCGGCAAGGATCATCGCACCTACGATCTCGCGCTGGCGATCCTTAATGAGGAAATCCAGCACGAAGCGTGGTTCTCGGAATTTCTCGGCGAAGGCCCGTCCGGTCACTTCCTGCGTACCGACCAACTCTCGCCTTATGTGTCCAAGTTCTTCTCGTAGAAAATTGCAGTGGTGAAATTGCTGGTTTCACCTTGAACGAAACGATTACGAGCAAAAATAAACGGCGAGGCCCTATGGCCTCGCCGTTTCGTGTTAAGGATCAATGTGTGCGATTATCCGCGCACGCCGGTCCGTTTTTCCTCAGCCATTGCAGCCGTGAGGTTATTAATCGCATTGGTGAGAATGCGGATCGCATATTCGGGATTATGCACGCCGTGGCTGCCGTCGGCTTCCACGAAGTAATAGGCATAACCCGCTTCGCGCTGCGGGCGAGTCCAACTCAGTGTATCCATTGCTTCCATAACGTGGCCGTCTTCTTGCGGCAACAAGGCGCCCAACTGCTCAAGCAGATCGGCAACTTCGGTTTGAACGCCGCCGATATCGAAACTGGTGGCGCTGCCGTGGCAAGTCTGGCACTTGAAGAGTTTCGGCTCGAATTCGTGACCGAAATACGGCCCACCTTCTTGACCGCGGGCGATGGTCGGCATATGGCAACTCACGCAAACATCCTCAAGGATGCTGGTGCTGTGCAGCATTTCGCCGCGCACATCGGCATAGTCGAAACCGGGAATTTCATAGCAGCCGGTACCGGCGATCATGTCGGCTTGCGGGCTCTCGTGCGGACCGGGGTGTTCGCTGCCGTTGTCAATCTGACCTTGAATGTTTGAGGCGCTCCGACGCGAATGGTGGCACTGCGCACAGGTTTGGCCCGAACCCCAGCCCGTGATCTGATACGCTGCGGTTCCGTCTTCGCCGCCGCCCGTGGGTAGATCGGCCGGACCCAGATCACGCAGATAGAATTCATTCTGCGGATTGTGCGGATCGTGGCACGTCACACACGTGATCGAATTGGCCATGGTGACCGTCGGCACGACTCCCGTCCAATCGGGATCCACTGCGGCGATGTAGCCTTCGGAAATATGGCAAGCCCAGCAGGAACTGCGGCCCCACTCCGCGAAGAAGGCTTCCTGACCGCCAGCGTTTTCTTTCGTCATTGCATGCCGGGTTTCCGCCCATTCTTCATTCTGATCGTGGCAACGGTCGCAGGTTTCGCCGGTTAGACCGCCGTCAACGTCCGGAGTATGCGTCAGCGCCGGACCTAATGGGCCATGGCAGCTTTCGCAGCCGACGCCCTTGGTGGCGTCCCGCGGCTCATCGTCGTATCCGCGTTGATCCAAACCTTCGGCAATCAGGTTGCCGTCATGATCGAATACATCATCAAAACCGGTGGTGTGACACTGAATACAGTAGGGATTGCTTTGGGATTCAGCGTCGAGATTGTCGAATGCCGCCGCATGATGGGTTCCCATCCACTGTGATGTCGTGGCGGAGTGGCAGTGCCCGCAGCTTGAAGCGCTGTTGCCCAAGTAGGTGGGACCATCACCGACCGTTCCGTCCTCTCCGTCCTGTCCTGGAGGGCCTTGCGGGCCTTCCGGGCCTTGCGGTCCAGCCGGGCCTTCTTTGCCTTCGCAGCCGATCATGAAAAGACTCATGGCCAGAATTCCGACCATCAAAAGCCCGGCCAAGAAATTGTGGGCTTTCATAGTTTCTCCTCGCTTACTATATGACATTGGGTTGGATTGTCGCTGGTGAGATTCAGACTTTTCCTATTTGATTATCAATTTATGAAAAGATAGACAAGGGATCAATAACATATTCGAAACACATAGTCTTTAATGGATAAAAAGATCATATTATAAGATATTGATATTGCTGTAATGACTTTTCTGTGACAATTGGGCATGAAAATATGGAGAGGAATATCCTCAATGCGATGTGATTGATCTGATTTTTTTTAGTTTCCGCATAATTAGTGACCAGGAATATGCACACTATTTCACAAAGTTTATTCTTCTGGGTAGAAACGATTAGCCGTTATTCACAAATAATCCACAAAACAGATAGATTTAAAAGGAGTGATTCTGCCGTTTATTAACACTATTTATTGACTATTTTGTCAGATGTTCAAGAATCATGCCATTTATTCAGATGCAGAATATATCATTCATTGTAGCATTATAGGTTGTAAATAAACTTGACTTCACGAGTTGTTCTGCTATATTCAGGGTAACCAAAACAAGGAAACCTGCTGTGAAAAGATTCCTACTGCTGCTTGCATTATGCCTATTGCTGATTCAGAATGAGAGTTTCGCGCTCTTGCGTGCCGGATTGAAGGGGGGAGTAAATCTGGCCAAAGTGGAAGCCGATGAAGGGGACTATAACTATCGGATGAAACCGGGCTTTATGGCCGGAGTCATGGCGGAAATTCCGATTAGCCCGACGGGTGGTTTGGCGATTCGCACCGATGTTCTCTACGTTCAGAAGGGCGCTGAATTCACGCTGTATAATGAGAGCGGCAAATTGCTCACGGATGAATTGGTCATCGCGCCGTTTTTAGTCTTTCGCCTGCCGATCCCGCAGTTCACCCCTTTTTTGCAGGCCGGACCGGAATTCGGTTTTAATACTTTAGCCAAGCAAGAACGCGACGGATCCAAAGCCAACATCGGTCCGTATTGGAAAGACAATAACGTGAGTATCAACTTGGGCGGCGGTATCAATATCCCGGCGGGACCCAGCGATTTGACCTTGGACTTCCGCTACAATCTGGGTATTGTGGATGTCAGCACCGGAGTCGGTGATAAAAAAACCAAGACCAACGGCATTCAGATTCTGCTGGGCTACAATTTCCTGAAAATCTAAACGGCTTCTACCCTATATTTTAGGCCCGCCACGAAAGTCGCGGGCTTTTTATGATCCATCGGTTGACCGGAAGTTCGAATGTCCTTCATAACATTTCGCTTATGGTGCAACACTTTTCACAAGGGAACAAATTGCCGTTTGACGGGTGGAAATAAAGGATCATGAAGTACATATTTCCGTAAGCACTTCTGCGGAGGGAACAATGAAATTAGGTGAACTCCTGAACATCAAAGGCCGCGATGTTTACACCACGCATGTCAGTGATACGATTTTAGAGGTGATTAAGAAACTTGTTGGCTACAATGTCGGTGCGCTGGTCGTTCTGGATAATGACGGCAATTTGGCCGGGATTATTTCGGAGCGGGATATTCTGCGCGTGACGGCTACCGGCGCGGGCAATCTGGCGGACTTGAAAGTGCGGGATCATATGACTCGCGACTTAGTCACGGCCAGTTCCGAGGCGACGGTAGATGATGCGCAATCGGTCATGACCGAACGGCGAATTCGTCACTTGCCCGTCGTGGACAACCAACAATTGATCGGTATGATTTCACTGGGTGATTTGGTTAAAGCCAAACTGGCTGATGCCGAATTCGAAACCCGCCATCTCACCGAGTTTGTCATGGGCAAGTACCCGGCATAGCTCCCTCAGTTGCTGTCTCTTGGATTTTCTGTGTTAACCCGGTCTTCGTGACCGGGTTTTTTCGTGGTGGGGATATTGCGAATCGTTCCGGTTTGTTGTACTTTGAGATCATCGCCAGATCGCCCTTAATTCCCGGGAGCCGCTTATGGTGCATTTTAGCCAGATCTCGTTACGGTTTCTGTTCCTCGCATCGCTCGCCTTCCTGCAGATGTCCTGCCTCCAAACCTCGCTGATCTATAATTTGAATACCTTTCATGACGGCCGCACCTTGGGGAAAGGTCGCGGGTCGGGGCAAGCGTTTCTGAGCGAAGCCGTGCAACTGGAAACCACCAAAGATGACGGTTTCAAAACGGAAGTGCACAAGTGGTTAACCGCTGGAATCGGCGGACGAATGGGCATTTCCAATCAACTGGATCTCGGCGGGCAAGTCGTTACCGGACTCGGACGGTATGCCGGACGACTCTATGTGAAAACCAGGCTCAATAGTCCGAATAACCGACTCGCCGTGGCGGTCATGCCGGCGTTGGGCTTTTCCATTGGCGATCAGGACGACGACGATGATACCGGTTCCGAATTATCGTCTCACATGTATACTCTCGAATTGCACGCGCCCTTGAGCTATGATAGTTCACCGCGTTTTCGGTGGATTTTCGGCGGGCATATCTATTATTTCTTGTATCGGGCGCCCTTCCGGCCGGGACCTGCCGAATCCCCGCTATTTCCCAAACAGACCGTTCGCCAAAGCTATATCTGTCCGGCGCTATCTGCCGGGTTTCAATACGGTCCGCTGACTCCCGAATTTACGGTTGCGCTGATTGACGGTGAAGCCCGTGCCTTCGGCGGAATTGGATTTAACTTTTAGAATTCCGATCGATGTCTAACACTTCCGATTCATCGGCATCTCGATCACTGTTCGGCAATGTCATTAAGTTGGGCTGGGTGAGCGCGCTCACCGATATTTCCAGTGAGATGCTCTACGCCGTAACGCCGCTCTTTCTGACCACCGTGTTGGGTGCCTCGGCCAGTGTGTTGGGACTGATCGAGGGCATCGCCGAAGGCACCGCCAGCGTTCTTAAGGGAGTGTCCGGCTGGCATTCGGATCGCATCCGCAAACGCAAAATATTTATCTTCGGCGGATATTCGCTTTCGGCTTTAGCCAAACCCCTCATCGCTATTGCTATGGCATGGCCGTTGGTACTCTTGGCGAGATTTCTCGATCGCTTCGGCAAGGGCGTGCGCACGTCGGCGCGGGATGCGTTGATCGCCGACTCCTGTCCGCCCGAGTGGCGCGGCCGCGCCTTCGGTTTGCATCGCGCTATGGATACCGCAGGTGCGCTGGTGGGGGTGGCGATCTCGCTGGGATTGCTAATGATTCTTAAAACCTCCCGACCCGAAGGCGAATCCATGCGCTGGCTGTATTGGATTGCCTTTTTGCCTGCGCTCGTCGGAGTGCTGTTGATTGCGGGGGTGCGAGAAGTCAAGCCGACCGCCACGGTGGGAGCGAAACGGGCGGTGGACTTGCGCTTCGGACGGGAATACTACGGCGTGCTGATTTTATTTTCGCTGTTTACGCTGGGCTGTTCCAGCGATGTCTTTTTGCTGCTGCGCGCCCGCGCTGCGGGATGGTCGGCGGAAGCGGTGATCGGCGCGTATCTCTGCTACAACGGCGTGTATTCGCTTCTGTCCTATCCCTTCGGCAAATGGGCGGATCGCGTGCCGAAAGCGCGGCTGTTGGGCGGCGGGTTTCTGGTTTATGCGGTAGCCTATTTCGGGTTTGCGATGCTGCCCTCGCCGTGGCTGGTCTGGCCGCTATTCATGATCTACGGTTGTTATATTGCGCTTACGGAAGGCGTCAGCAAAGCGCTCATCAGCAATCTGGTTTCATCGGAAGTGCGCGGCACCGCCATCGGCTTTTTCTACATGGTCACCGGGTTACTGGCCGTGCTGGCCAGTGTTGCAGCGGGAATTCTTTGGGATCAGGTATCCCCGTCCGCACCATTTTATCTGGGTGCAGTCTTAGCCTTAATCGCGGGTCTCGGATTCCTCTTCTGGCGACCGCACGCTGTAGTTGACTGACGTTTGTAGGGGCCGATTCATCGCGTCCGTTTTGTAGGGCCATAATGAATTATGGCCGCCTTCCGTAGGGGCACGGCATGCCATGCCCGTCTTCGCCGAGGCACCCGTCCCCGGGTGCCCGGAACGCAACGACATCGCCGCGGCAGGCTCGCAGCCTGCCCGGCTAACCGCTTACTGAAGACCGTACCATGAAACCTTTCTTCCTCACTCTTCTTTTCGTTTCCGTCGCCTTCGCGCTCCCCGCTCCCTTCCACTTCGAGCCGAATCAGGGACAATGGGAGGGGGAGTTTGCCTATCGGTGCGATGTGGGGAATGCGAGCTACTTTTTGACCGGCACGGGAATGACCATAGCCGTTACGGCAAGGGATGAAGGACGAAGGATGAGGGATGACTTTGATCGCCCGATTGTTGAGGATACGGCGTGGACGGTGCGGGGACATGCGGTGATGGTGAGGCTGGTGGGGGCAAATCCAAGCTTCGAACTGGTGCCAGAGGATAAGCTAGTCAGCTACAGCAACTATTTCAAGGGCCGAGATCAGAGCCAGTGGAAGAGCCGGGTGCCCCATTACGGAATGGTCATTGCCAAGGAAGTGTGGCCGGGGATTGATGTGGAATACAAGGCCGATCCACGCGGCGTGGAAACCCTATTTCATGTCAAGCCGGGAGCGGATATCAGCCAAATAGTCGTTCAATACGACGGCTTGGATGCCCCGTTGCAGGTAGATGACAACGGCAATCTGGTCTTGGTCACTTCGGTGGGCGATCTATTCGAAAAAGCCCCATTTGCCTATCAGATCGAGAACCGCAGGCAAGCCAGCATTCCCGTGCGCTATCGGCTGTTGGGAGATAATCGCTATGGATTGGTTTGCGAGGAGTTCAATCGCACTGCCGAATTGGTGATTGATCCGCTGGTATACAGTACGTATATTGCCGGATCATTCCGTGATGAAGTCTTTGATATGACCAAAGACAGTCTTGGCAATAAGCTGGTTTATGGCGATACATGGCGAGCTGATTTCCCCACCACTCCCGGTGCATTTCAGGAAACAGGCACTGGCGGTGGTTTCCTGATGAAATTCTCACCGAATGCCGATTCCCTAATCTTCTCAACCTACATATCAGGCGGCAGTGGATTTGTTGGAAAAGTCCGGACACTTCGTGACAATTCCATATATCTCGCGGGCGATGCATCTTATGACTGGCCGCTAACTCCCGATGCCTTCGACACCGTGAAAATCTCTGGCGAAGCCGGAATCGTACATCTAACATCCAGTGGAGATAGTCTGCTTTTCGGCACTTACCTCGGGGGAAATGATCATGATTTTTTTCGGCGTTGTGAAGTAGATTCACTGGGGCAATTGTATATCTTTGGTCGAACGAGATCAGTCGACTTCCCGGTGACTCCGAATGCACTCTTTGGCGAATTTATAAACTGGGAATGTGTCTTTATAACAATTGTGAATCTTCAAGGACAACTCACCTATTCGACTTTCTATAGTCCATTACTTGAGGCTCAGCGTTTCGTGGGCGGCCTAACCATTGAATCTCCCGGACGAGTGTGGATCGCGCTATCCGACTACAATGGCATGGGGGGACTGCCAACCACACCGGATGCCCTCATATCGGAAACCACCGGTCTACGTGGAGGTTACTTTGCGCACTTAGATTTAAGTACGAACGTTATTGAATATGCATCCTATTGGGGTGCTCCACACACTGGCTCTGAAGAAGAAGATATCAATCAGATTATCATAGGCGGCACAAATCGGCTGTTTTTGCTGGGTTGGACCAATAATCCTGATTTCCCCATGCCACCGGGAGGATTCGATCCCGGTCCGCCAGCCGGTCTCGACGGATATATTGTGGAGCTTCAATTGCCGAATACAATCTTGCGTGGAACGTTTTTTGGGGGCAGTGACAGTGATCAATGGAACAATGGGTATGTCGAACCTTCAGGATCAATTCTTCTTTCAGGGGTTAGCAGTAGTTTCGATTTACCCATGACACCCGATGCATATTGTAGCACACTATATAATGGACCGGAGTATCACGAAGATATGTTTCTGTGCCGTTTATCTCACGATCTAACAACATTGGAGTATAACACTTTCATTGGCGGCGAGGTCTACGAATGGGCGGAAGCGCTGATCTATGATAGTCCGAATGCTATCTGGTTGGCTGGAAATACCTATTCATCTAATTTCCCGATAACGTACGACGCAATGTTCTGGCAGGTCTCGACGGGCTTTATGTTGCGGATGGACTTGTCCACTCAATCCGTTGATGATCCCTTCGTCCCGCATCCGTCATCCTTCATCCTTTCCACTTACCCCAATCCCTTCAATCCCACTGCGACATTATCGTTCACCTTGCCGCAGTCGGCACCAGTGACTATAAGTATTCACAATGTCCTCGGCCAAACCGTTTATAAGAATTATCTTGGGCGGTTGAACGCGGGAGAACATCGCCATCTGTTCGATGCAAGCGAACTACCATCCGGTGTGTATCTGGCACGAGTGCAAGCGGGAGAGTTGTCGCAAATAAGGAAGATGGTACTGCTCAAGTAGAAACTTAAAACTCAAAACTTCAAACTTAAAAGTCTTCACCAGAGCGTGTCATTCTGAAGTCTGCGTCAGCAGGCTGAAGAATCCCTAA
>CAYUIF010000009.1:0-113268 GCA_964444755.1 uncultured Alphaproteobacteria bacterium
TGTTAAGCACGCCGCCAGCGTTCGTCCTGAGCCAGGATCAAACTCTCCGTTGTAGTATCAACGAAAATTTGATTATCTGAATTATCAAAGGACCCTGACTTCACCTTTCGGATCCGTCAGTCACGCACAATCTCCTTTGTCAAAGAACAGACAAAAAACTAATCGGGTCACTGCCTATCGCAGTGTCCGGTTGCGATCAGCATTTGTTTTTAGCGGCACTAATTTAAAGATTTTACCCTATTCTGTCAAGACGATTTATGCACACTTCTGGCGGAATTTTTGCTTTAATAAGACAGTAAAACTATATATAATAATCACTTAATAAATATGAGCAATCTCCAACGAGAGGCACAGACCCTATTTCGGCCTCGATTTTTTCCCATAAAACACCAAGATAGGCCCCTCGGCCCTTCCTTTATAAGGTTTCCTGCCATTTCTTGCTTTTCGTTGTAACTCTCTTACCTTAGGGCTATGCGAAACTATATACTATTAATGTTGCTGCCGGCCATCACCTCCGCTCAAGCGACTGTTCCCTTGTCCTGGCCGATCAACCCGCGAATCATGGGAATGGGGCAAGCCTACGTGGCGGTGGCCGATGATCCGCAAGCGGCTCATCGAAATCCCGCAGGGATTAAGACTCTTACCCAAATCGGCTATGATTTTGCGTATGATGCCGCAACGGACGTCATTCCGAATCATTGGTCAACGGCCATTGCGAATCCGGGGACCGAAAGTGGTGCGGCTTTTGGAATGAGCTTGTGGACACAAGGCATATCGGAAGGCGGCGATGCCACCTACTATGTACCGACCAGCGGGACCTGTGTCGGAATCACGAGTACCACTCATCTCGGTATGGTGCTGCGCTTTCCTTATTATCACTCACGCCAGGATTCAATCAAGTCACGGTGGGAAGTGTTGGCGGATTTGAGCGCACTGCAATCGTTTGGCGGCCTGCGCTTCGGCGCAACCATGGAACGAGCTTTCGGCGGCGCGAAGGATATGGTCCCGCGCCGGATTCATTGGGGCGCCGCCTTTAGTTCCGCCGGGATTACGATGGCTTACGAATGGATCGGCGACGAAACCGAAAACAAGTTGGATTTCATGCGCACTTCGTCACACTGGGGTGCGGAAGCGGTGATCGGCAAGTACTCAGCATTGCGAGCAGGATACATTTTTGCGGACACGCATCGCCTGACCTTCGGCGGAGCGATCGGTCTGATGAAAGCGGGCTGGCGATTGGAGTTCGGTTGGGATGTACCGACCGCGGATGCGGGGATTACGCAGTGGTCTATCGGCTTGGGCTATCGTATCTGAATCATTAATTAGTAGCCGCGTACCTTGTCTGCGATATTCACCAGGGGTCTGCCTGAGAGAAACAGTCCCAGATTTTCCAAGAACAACCGATGTACCGCCTGCGTATAATCGGGGAAATTTCCCGAAATATGCGGTGTCATCAGGAGATTAGGGATTGTGAAGAGAGGAGAATCCGCCGGGAGCGGTTCCTGCGAGAAAACGTCTAACGCGGCAAACGCCAGCGGTCCGTTTTGCAAGGCTTGAATGAGTGCGGATTCATCCAGCACTTTTCCGCGCGCCAGATTCAGCAAAACAGATCCAGTTTTCATGGTCTGTAATAAATCGTGGGTAAAAAGACCTTCGGTGAGGGGAGTAATCGGAACCATAATTACCACGATATCGAAATTACTGATGATCTTCGGAAGGGAATCGGCGGTATGCAAGGGAATATCGGCCGACCGCAGGCGCGTGACCACCCCTTCGCATTCCACACCGACCGCCCGTAATTTCGAGGCTATCGCTGATCCGATTGTTCCATAGCCGACGATCAAGGCACGCTTTCCGGCCAAGAGCTGGCGGCGGCGAACAATGCGATCCTTATGCGTTCCCCACTCGCGGTCCAGCCGCCATGCCGCCGCTTCCGTGAAAACCTGCGTAAAACTGAACAATGCGGCCAGCGCCCATTCCGCCATATATTCCGTATGAATACCGCGGGAATTGGTCAGTATGACGTCGCTGTTGAGCAGCGCCGGAAACAGACACCCCTCCACCCCGGCATCGCCGATATGCACCCACCGCAGACTGCGCCCCGCTTGAAATAGTTTTTCCACAAACCGTTGCCGATAGGTCAAGAGAATATCGGCATCAGCTATGGATGCGATTGCCGATGCCTCATCTTCAGGAAAGTACAATTTATAAGGACCGGAACCAAGAATTGTCTCGATTCCATTTCGCAGTTCCTGTTGTCGGTCGGAATTTTTCGATGCGTAAGATACGATGGTCAGCATTTCGGCACCAAGAAATCAACCTCTTCGGTTATTGGGCAGTGAACATGTCCCGACAAGCCGATTATTCGTTTCGAATGTAAAAACAGAAGCCGGCATTAAGAAGGTCATGCCGGCTCTGTTTTATCTTAAACTCACGAGTGATTTAGCGGGTTCCGTGGACAATCTGAACCATACCGGCCACCAGGCGGTGCATGGACTCGGCATGGCCATTCAATTCCTGGGCGGCCGAAGCGCTCTCTTCGGCATTAGCGGCGGTGGTTTGCGTTACATCGCTCATCTGACGGGTTCCGATGTTGATTTGTTCGATACCATGAACCTGTTCATCGGACGCCGATGACACTTCCTGGGTGAGCGTCGTCACTTTTTCACTGGATTGCGCCACCACATCCAACGCGTTTTTCAGCTCCTCAATCGCCTTGACGCCGCCCGCGACATGCTTCACGTTTTCTTCAACCAACTCGCTGGTACTGTGCGCGGCGTCGGCAGCCCGCAAGGCCAGATTCCGTACTTCTTCCGCCACTACAGCGAAGCCCTTTCCGGCTTCGCCCGCACGCGCCGCTTCAACCGCTGCATTCAGGGCCAGCAGATTGGTCTGGAAGGCGATTTCATCAATCGTTTTCAGAACCTTCGTGGTTTGATCCGACGAAGTGCGAATCGAATGCATCGCCCGCTCCATTTCACCGGCGCTGGCCACGGATTGCACGGTAAGCCGGCGCGACTCATCGGCCAGCCGAGCGGCGTTCTTCATGTTCTCGGCATTGCGCTGGGTCAAGGACAAAATCGTCTCTAAGGTGGACGACGATTCTTCGATGGCGGCGGCTTGGTTGTTCGCTCCTTCCGCCAAGGTCGAACTGCTTTGCGAAATCTGCCGGGCGGCGCTACTGACTTGATCGGCGGATTGCGACAAATGCTCGGCGGATTGTTCAACCGGACGACTGAACCGTTTGCCGATATAGAATCCCAGCGCGATATTCAGAGCCAAAAAGAGAACGGCAAGCGCACCCATCCACCGTTCCATCGCCAAAACCTCAGCCGCCGCCTGACTTCGTTTGACCTGAACCAATACCGACCAGTTCATACCCGGAAAGCCCAAAGCGCCAACCAAGTGGCGATAGCCAACGGCATAGGATTTACCGCCATTACGGGGATTCTTGACATAACCGGACCCGCTTTTTCCTTCCACCGCCGCTTGGGCAACCTCATATCCGTTGCGACCGGGAGTTTCTTTAAGAATAACCGCCGGATCGTGCTTCACTTCTTCCGAATTCATGCGATGTGGCGCGTAATCTACAATGACCTGTCCCGCATCGTTGAACATGAGGAATTCCGCCGTATTGAAACCGGCAGTGCTGAGTTCCTGATAGGCCGAAACAAAGAAGGCTTCCACATATTCGAAATTGAAACGGTTGCTCCAGTAAGCGATTACATGTCCGTCATCATCATAAACCGGGGCCGAAAAGCCGAGGGTTAAGCCACTGCTGGCCGGGTAAGCACGCTGGACGTCATGATCAATGATCACATCTTCGATGAACGTTCCGTTGGAAACATCATTCCCCTTCGCGGTGAACGGCATACGCGTGGTAAACTGCTGCTGTGAACAGGCGCGGAACCACGGAGCCGTTGAGTAGTTCTGATTATAAATGAAATCACTGGCAATGGGGTTTCCATCGCGATCACGGGAATTGACGGCTATGACTTTCCCCTGCGTATCCACGAGGATCGTCAAATAGTATAGGTCATACGTATCCACATATTGATTCATCGCCGAAACAATATCGCTGGTTTCATCAGACCGATACCAGAGTGAACGATTGCGGAGGATCCGGTTAAATCCGAAGGCCTGTACGTCTCCGTAACGTTCAAAGAGATTTCGGTCTATCTTATCGGCAATATTGAAGGCAACATTTTCATACTGAGCGGCGGTTTTTCGTTCACTGACTTTCGCTGCCTTAAAAGCAATAAACGTAAATACCGCCATCGGAATCAAACCGAATCCAAGAAAGAACAGCATTAGTTTTTTTGCCATTCCCATCTGGTGCACCATGACCGCCTCCTGTCCGAAGTTGATTTACCACTGTCCGAAATACCTCCTTCTTTGAGAATCATGCTCCACGGTACATGATGAACCTCGGTCAGCAAAGGGCAAAGCGGATGCCATTTTCAATGGTTTCAATTAGTATGTTCAAGGATTGTTCAAACCAGCCACCTTCAAAGAGTAAATATCGTCCTGCCATCCGCGAATCTTTAATTTGTTTAGATAGCTTTTTGATCAGTGGACAAACTCGACTCGGTTTTTGTTTATTTGAACACTTTTTTATGTATTAGTTCACCATGAGACATTGATCGTATATTGTCGCAATACCTGCATTGCAGTCCATAATATCTGAATATCAGACAAGCCTGCTGAAAAAAGTGTCGTGAAAACATATGCGTAGTCGTTTTCTTCCGCATGGGCTGTGGCCGTTATGGGCGGCGGGATTCATTTCCACCGTGGGCGATTCGCTCCATCAGGTGGCAATCATGTGGCTGATTTACGAACTCACCGGTTCGAAAACAGCGACCGGTCTGATCGGGATGGCGCAGTATCTACCGGCGGTATTATTCGGCGTTTTTGCGGGAGCGATGGTGGATCGCTGGCAACGGAAACAAGTGATGATTATTGCCGATGCCACACGGGTGGCCTTGGTAGCATTAATCCCGATTCTCTATTTATCGGGTCATATGACCGGATGGGCTTTGGGTTTAATCGCGTTCTCGATCGCACTCTTCACGGCGTTGTTCTACCCCGCCCGGGAATCCATCATCCCGCAGTTGATTGATCGCAGTGAACTGGCGCGGGCGGGATCCATCTTGCAGGGATCCTACGGATTCGCATATTTCGTAGGACCAATGATGGCGGCGGTTTTATTGCCGTGGGCCCGGCTATCGGGGCTGTTCTTTGCCGATGCCATCACGTTTGCCGTATCATTGCTATTTCTGCTGAAGCTGCGACCGCGTCCGGCGGTATATGCGCAGAAATCATCCGCATCGGCTATGCGCTCCGTAGCTGATGGATTCGGCTATGCGCGTTCGCACGGACTGATTCGCGGATTATTGCTGATCACCGCCGTGGATAATCTGTTTATTATGGGACCGGCTCTGGTGGGAGCGCCCCTTTATGTCCGATTGCATCTCGGTTTAGGTGCGGAAGCTTATGCTATGACCGAGGGCGCGTTTGCTTTAGGAATGGTAACCGGCAGTGTGCTGGCACACCGCTATATGTCGCGATTGCCGCGCGGTAAGGTTTTGCTTATTGCAATTATTTTCGACGGAATTACATTCGTTCCGCTCTTATTCATGGACACGTTATGGCCAACTTTAGTGCTGTGGTTCATTCATAGTATCGGAATTCCATTTATCTTGGTTCCGCGCACAACTTTAGTGCAGACCGAAGTGCCGGAACATTATCAAGGCCGAATCTTCAGTCTGGTCAATTTAACCGTGGTCGGATTAACCGCCATCAGTTGTTCCTTGACCGGGATTATTGCGGAGGTTCTGCCGCTGAATTGGCTGTTTGCGGCAATCGGTATCGCGGCGGCAGTAGTGGGCGCGGTGGGATGGCTCATCCGTGATTTGCGGAATGCCGCTTAGTTTGCCGTAGTTTTCTGGCGGTTCGCCGACAATCGCTTCTTATGCCGGATCTCGTTCAAATATTCCTCGATCACTTTAATCCCGCCGGATTGACGGTACGACCTTTCCACGTACACTTCTGCCGAATCAAGATTCCCCTGCAATTTTGCCAGCACTCCAAGTCCCAACCATCCTTCAACGGGATGGTTTTCATTATGTATCAGAATATTGAAAAACCTCGATACCGCCGTAATCGCCGTTGAATCGCGGGCGATTATCGTTTGCAGACGATCTTCCGCCGGGGTGATCTCTCCGGCACAAACCAGCAATCCGGCCAACGCCAAATCGGGAACATCGGAATGCGGATTCAGGGTCGAAGCCAATTGATACATTTGATGAGCATTATCAAAATCGCCGCTGAGCAGGAATTCACCGGCCGCATTCATGAACGGCTGAATATCAATCAGTTTTTGTTCCCACGGCGTAATAATCGTATCCGCGGAAACGGTTTTCCAAACCGTATCGGCTTCAGCATGCGCCATCGGCCATTCGCGCTGTCCGGCATAGCAGACCGCCAATTCCCGGTGGTAGCGGGGATTATTCTCGTATTTGAGCGCTTCTTCATAGCAATTGGCAATGGCGCGCAGATTGTTCTCGCGCCCGTAATAAGCGCCCAAATAGTCCCAACCGGTAGCGCTGCGCGACGGATCAAGCCGCAGCAGGTCTGTGAATCGGGCAAGGGATCGAGCCTCCGAAACCTGAATTCCGATCCACGGAATTGTCAACACAAATATCCAAGCGGCGAAAGCGAGCCGAATCCTTCGAAGGCTTTGCGGATCCAAACGCAGATCGCTCCAAATCACAATTAAGGCAATCGGCAACGCCGTCCAGCAGGCGGCACCAATATCCCAATCCCGCGGCATTCCCAATTGCGGGTTGTGAATAATCAAGGCGGCAATCGGCACCGCTAACGCGAGAAACAGAATGGAGTAGCGCTGATCCGGCTGCGCTTGATCTCTCGGGCGATTGACAGCGGTAAACACCAGTAATCCCAATCCGGGACCAACAACCATTATTGTTTCATTGATCAAATCCAGCCAGTGCCTCCCTGAAAACAATGCATAGTGATTATTCGTATTGGGCAATATCGGCAGCAGAATTTCCGTGCCGCGATACCAACCCGACGATAAATAAGCGGCAAATGCAATCCCAAAGAACGTGAGCAATATAGTGGAAAGGGTTCGTCGCGATGGTGTTCGTTTGGTGATACACCACCAGAGATAGAGGCCGACCGCCGGCCAAAAAGTAAAGGCAATCAAATGAAATAGCGGCGCGATTGCCGCCAGAACGAATACCAACCAATTCGGTCGTTGGTGGTGGACACTCATGACCATCCAAACGATCATGACTGTGACAATCACTATCATTACCGAATACAGCTCGACATAACCGAAAAACTGAGCAATTCCTCCCCATGTGAAGCCGAATAACAACGCAATCATCGGACTCACAGCCAGCCTTCGCGCCAACCGCAGCCAACTGAATATCATTATAGCTCCCAGAACCGCGGTCGCATCACGGAAGAGCGCTTGCGCACCATGTGGAAGACCTGAGTACAATCCATCATAAAGAAAATGGAACATACCTAATGTGAAGGGGCCACGACGAGTCCAGATATTCATTCCCCCGGCATTCAACTCGTTGATCCACAGTTGACCGTCACCTAATACCGGAACCGCCGTTCGAAAAATAAAAAATATAATGCCGCTGATGACCGCCAACAGGATGTCCATTGTCAGCGGCTGCAATCGCGGCGGCTGGGTTTTCACGTACCAGCGCAAACCGACGCTTAGCAAAACCGCCGCACCTGCAATTAGTATCCATCGGACAGGGGCCGAGTAATACGCCAGAAAATGAAAACCCCAACTCCGGGATTGGGGAAACAGCGTGCCGACCATCACTGCCGCGAACAATAGTATGGTCGTTGACCAGAAAATATATAAACGGGACCAGCGAACGTCACCAGCGGTGGATTGTTCCGGTTTATTCATTGATCGTTAACGGCAGGTTGAAATTCCAGACCTTCGTGCGAGTGCCCGATATCATTTAGCCGCATCCGCCGGCTTGAACACATCCTTATAAAGGTATCTGCGGATTTTTCGAGTGGACGTCTTCTCGAATTCCTGTTCCTGAATTCGCCACTGGCGAAGCCGACGATAGGCGGGAACGGAGTGATTATAGGCTTCTACGACCGTCTTGATTTCCTGATGAACATCAATAAAACGCCCGCGTTCGCTCTCCTGCTTAATAAACGTGAATTGCGGCACAATCAGCGCAGCCAATTCCTCGCCGCCGCCTCGTTTGCGTGAAATACTTAAGACCAGCGATTCCAGAATAAACGGCGATAAATCCAACCGAGCTTCGATTTCTTCCGGGTAAACATTTTTTCCGCCGCCGGTTACGATTACATTTTTCAATCGTCCGGTAATATACAGCGCGCCATGACGGTCTATAAATCCGGCGTCCCCGGTATGGAACCAGCCGTCGCGCAAGACTTCCGATGTCGCCGCAGGATTCTCGAAATATCCTTGCATGATCATCGGTCCGCGCGCACAAATCTCTCCCACTCCGTTTTCATCAGGATCATCAATCTTCAGTTCCACACCCGGCAACGGCGTTCCGACCGATCCGATGCGATTCCGTCCGGGACGATTGACGGTGAGGACCGGGCTGGTTTCGGTTAAACCATATCCTTGCAAGAGAGAAAAGCCCAAACGTTCGAAAAATATATTCACTTCCGGCCGAAGCGCGGCGCCCCCGGAAATCATCCGGCGGAGCGATCCTAAACCCGCTTTCTCACGCAACGAGCGAAATAACGCTACCCCCAGCGATAAACGGATCACCGATCCGGCGGCGGAAACTCCGTACAATAAACGGAATAAAGTCCGTTTGAGCGCCGGAGCATCGGCAATACTCCGCCGGATTCCGATCATGATATTCTCGAAGACCAGCGGCACACCCACCAAGGTCGTGATTCCGGTATGGCGAATATCATCTACTAAATCACGGGACTTATAACTCGTGGCAAAGGTCGCGCGCGCGCCAAGGGCCAACGCTCCCAACAAATTTGCGGTGCTGGAATAGGTGTGATGGAGCGGCAGGATGAGATGGAAATTGTCGTCGGAGCGAATAACATCCGTATCAATGATGGCTTGAACATCGCCGATCAGATTGGAATGGGATAAGACTACGCCTTTGGAAAAACCGGTCGTACCCGATGTAAATAAAATAACCGCGGGGCTGTCGGTACTCACGACGGGCAATTCAACGCGATCCAAACCGGGATTTTTACGGTCAGCAGTTGCCAGAAATTCTTCCATGGCATGAATCGCCGGCAGCGTAATCCGGCTGTCAGCCGCTTCCCTTATCAACTGCTCGAATTTTCGAGTCGTTATCAGCGCACGCGAATGGCTGAGTGAGATAACAGTGACGATTTCCGAAACCGGCAACATGGCGTCAATCGGGATGGCGACTCCTCCGGCAAGCAGAATTCCCAGATAGGCGGTGATCCACTCGGGACGATTCTCCGACAAAAGCGCCAAATGATCGCCGGTTTCGTATCCCAGAGTGCGCAGCCGTTTTGCCAGATTCTCCGCCTGATCCAATACTTCTCGAAAGGAAAGCCGACTAACCTGCTCGCCGGCGCGAATTTGCAAAAACGGCTGATCCGGCCAGATAGCGCGCGCCCGAAGCGCAAGTTCATTGATGGTATTAGGAATCATTTCGAAAATGAATCGCGTGCCGTTCGAACATCCCACCTTAAACGAGACAAAGCGCTGATTGCCTAAGTGTCTCGGCGAATCGTGGAATCCGTACCGATGCGGTTCAGCCAAGTCAATCCGGCGATCAGCAAGACCGCACCACCCAGCGCGATGTACCATGGAATAAGCGCTGAAGACTCAACATTCAGCCATGATATCGCGGAAAGTTCACCCTGGTAACGCTGAACGAAAAACGAGAAGGCGTTGTTCATCGCATGTCCCAGCATCGCGGGAAAGATTGAACCGGTCCACACGACGATAAAACCCAAAACCAGACCCAGGAAAGTCGTCGCCAGAAGGCGATACATATCCAGGTGAAGCAATCCAAAAGCAATTGCCGACAGGACTATCGCTCCGGTTTTTCCGAAACGCGGCTTGAGCGAGTGCAGGATGAAGCCGCGGCAAAGAATTTCCTCAAATACTCCGGGGACGACGGCCAGCAGCAGCAACGCCTGCGACATGGGCATATCATTCAATTCATCGAAGAACTTCTGAAATTTTTCCAACAAGCCGGCGGGAAACGGCATAATCAGGTTTTGCAGGGAAGCTAATCCCATCGCAATGATCCATGCTCCGCACATCGTGACGATCACCGCCGGCCAAGCCGCAGGTTTCGGCAGGTAAGCGGACAGCACTCTCCTCTGATTATAGCCGCCCCGTTTTAAAATCATTAACGGAACCGACAGCACGATTAACTGGCTGATCAAGATATTTCGTTCGACATCCCACTTCGCAGCCGAACCGCCGATGAAAAATAGTGCCAAGATTTCAATAGCAATGACAAGCAAAGCCGTACCGGGCGAAGGAAACGTCTGCGGCGGACCGCCGCGTTTCTTGAACGGTGACCAGCGCACATCCTCCGCATGACGAAACAGCACCGCTTCCTGACGGAACTGATCGGTCGCCCACCATAAGGCCGCCGCCGCTAACGCCGACGTACTGGCAAAAGCCAGTAGAGTATCTATCCACAAGTAGCTTCCCATCATATACTCTTTGATGAGCAGCGAAATATTCACAATGGGAACGATGGCCAAGGTGTGAGTCATTTCCGTGCCGGGAATCATTGAAATCATCGCCGGAAGGATCATCAAGGAATAGACGGGAGTCAACAGGCTTTGGCCTTCTTTGTAATTGCGCGCCCCGGTTGCAATCGCCAGACAAAGGGCGGCAAATAAAACCGCCAGTGGGATTATTAACACCAGCGACAGAATCAGCGACAGCGGAGAAATGGCCAAACCGGGTAAGGCTTGCGCAACGGAACGCCCGATGAGATCAATCGCATAGAATGCCGTTAAACCCATACTGGAGAGGTTCAAAACGGCGGTAATCATGGCAATGACAACGACCGCGAGGAACTTTCCATAAACAATATCGGCACGACTGGCGGGAGACACCAGCAAGGTTTCCAATGTTCCGCGTTCCTTTTCACCCGCCGTTAAATCCACCGCCGGATAAAACGCTCCCATAATGGTCATCATGATAAGCAGATAACCGAGGAATCTTCCGAGCGCATCACCCTGCTTTTGCTCATCGGTGGCCAGATTTTCTTCCTGAATCGTGAACGGCTTCAGCAAGCCCGTATCAGCGGCCAAATCCGCTAATCGGATTGCGACAACATGATCCTTGTATTCCTGTAGAACATCGGAAAATTTATCCAGCGCTTTTTGCGAGACTTCTTTACTGCTGTTGTAATACACTTCCAGTCCCGGAGCCTGTCCGGACCTAACGGAATCCGCAAATCCCGCCGAAATAATCAAAGCGGCTTCGAGTTCGCCCGCTCTAATCCGGTCCGGCCACCCGATGGTGTCCTCAATCTGGATCCCCGGCAGGGAATCCAGCAAGGCACTTAGATCTCCCGCATATTCACGGCCCTGTATCACAACCCGCGAAGTCTTTTTGGCGATCTTGGATAGTTGGATCATGGTAATCTGCATGACCCCAATCAGCAACAACGGGTACAGCAGGATCGGCAGGACAATCATCACGAAGAGCGTGCGACGATCCCGAAGGATATCTCGCAGTTCTTTGAAGAAAATAGTCTTAACAAGTCTCAGTTGCATGGATGGCGAGGTGAAATCAATAGCTTAGAAATGTTCTTTATCGGACAGAAGTGCAATATACTCAAATAGAAACATGGAGTCAATGACTATTTGATGCGACCCATCGAGCAGCATCGGAAATGATCTGACGATGATCAAAGACGATATTGTCCGGCAGTTCATCAACAGGAAACCACCTCGCTTCGGTAGCATCATCTCCCGCCTGCACATCACCCGTGGCATCACCGACATACACCACCGACAGTGTATGAAAGCGGGGATCTCGCTCTGGATCGGAATAGACTCCCAGCAGGTGAAGCGATACCGCAATCAGTCCGGTCTCTTCGCGGAGTTCACGAGCGGCCGCTCGTTCGGCAGGCTCGCCGTAGTCAATAAACCCGCCGGGTAATGCCCATCCCAAGGGCGGATTCCGGCGATTAATCAGTAGCACCTGACTATCGCGGATGAGAACAATGTCGGTGGTGGGGAACGGATTACGGAAGGTCTCGACGACGGCTCCGCATTGGGGACAATTGACATGCAGAATCATATTTGTCTCAAAAAAAATGACCGGTGATATACACCGGTCATAATATCGAATATTTGGAATTAAGCAAGCATTTTCGGGTGGTCACCGGCTTGATTAAGCCATGGCCTTGATGATTTCTTCCTTCAACTCGAGGATTTTCATTTTCATATCCTGGACTTTTTCCTGAAGAATCATCACGGCATCCATCACATCATCTTGAAATCTCTGCAAAGTCGCCCGCCAGCCGCCTTCATAGCGAATGGTCTGGACAGCCGTGATATCAGGTTTGGCCGGCCACAGCGGTGTGGCGTTTAGTTCCAGTTGCTCCAGTTTCTTTTCAAGATCCAGATCTTTCAGTTCGATTTCAATCTCCCGTAAGTCCTCTTCAATATCCTTCAGATCTTCAGATGAGGGGATTTCAATGACACTGATCCCGTCATCCGAAATTGTCAGGGGAAACATTTCACCATCGAAAAAAATCCGCGAATCCGGGTCTTTCAACAAGCCGTATTCGCGCTCGCCCAACGTGACCGGAACGGTCATTTCCTTGCCATCACGCTTAATGATGAAGTCAACCTTGTCACCGACTTTTTGATCCCGAATGACGCTGCGAACATCACCCTCATCCTCGACTTCTTCACCGGCAATTTTGAGAATGACATCACCCGCTTTCAAACCGTCCTTGGCAGCGGGAGAATCCTCGACTACCTCCGAGATCAACACGCCTTTTTCCACTTTAAAGTAATCAGCCAATCCTTCCGAGAGTTCTTGGGTGACAATCCCGGCAAAAGCATATTTCTCGCCCTTTTCTTGCGAATGCCATTCGATTCTGGGAGCTTTGATCTTGAGTTTTTTATCATCACCCCAAATTTTGAGATCCCCCATATCCCAAGTTTCCGTGAACTCGTGCTTATCGGCCAGTTCGACCTTTTCCGTACGTTCTTTTCCGCCACGGACATAAGTCAGATCAACCTTGTCACCCGGCTTGTACTTTGCCAACTGCGTGCGAAGCTCTTCGGGACCCGTAATATTAATACCGTTAATCTTGACAATAACATCGTTTTCACGAAGGCCGATTTTCGATGCCGGTGAATCGGATGTCACTCCGTCAACGACAACCCCGCTTCCCGGTCCGCCTGTAATGCCATAATCGGCAGCCAAATCGGAAGTTAGTTCTGCCGGAACGATTCCGAGAAATGCTTTGGCCTTTTTCTCTTTGGCCACGGCCTGCCCTGCCATTAGTCCCACAATCAAGAAGAGGACAGGTACAATCCAGAATCTGCGAATCATCTACTCCTCCGTGCCGACGTCAGCGGCGGTCGTTTTGAATCCAGAACCAGTCGATATATACTTGTTACGATTGACACAAGAACAGGTTCCCACCCCATCGAAAAAGACCGGGTTGTCGCGTTATCTAACATTGCGACTCACAAGAAAAAAGCCTATACTTGGGCTTAGGATAAAACGAGAGGTGTTTATCATGGGTGTGGCGACTTGGAAAACCGCTATTACCGACACATCCGATGGAAAGCTGGCAGTCCGAGGCGTTGAGATTACGGAAGCTATCGAACGGCTGACTTTCGGCGGTATGGTCTTCTTACTTTGGAAAGGCAGACCGGCAACGGCTGCCGAAGCACGGGTCATGGATGCCATCTTGGTATCATCAGTGGATCATGGAACCACAGCACCATCCCCCTTGGCGGCACGGGTGGTCATGAGCGGCGGTAATCCGCTCAACGCCGCAGTGGCGGCGGGGGTACTGGCGATCGGTGATTCCCATGGCGGTGCCATAGAGGCCTGTGCAAAAATCTACCAAGAATGGCTGATGACCAGTGACGAAATTCCCGATGTAAATCGTTTAGCAGCACTGATTGTCGAGGATTTTCAACAAAAACAAAAGCGAATCCCCGGCTATGGGCATCGAATTTACCAGCGCGATCCCCGCACCCTTAAACTAATAGAGATTGCCGAGCGAGAAAAGTTGCGGGGGCGGGCGGTTGATTTGGCGCTGGCGATTCAAGATGAGCTGGAAAAACGCTCGGGCGGGAAACCACTCCCCCTCAATGTTGATGGAATAATCGCCGCATTGATGACGGATATGGAATTTCCATGGGAAATGGGCAAGGGATTCTTCATTCTGAGCCGAACGGCAGGCTTGATTGCACAAGCCTATGAGGAACGGACACGCGAGAAACCCATGCGTTCATTCGGACAAACGAAACCGGAGTACGACGGACCGCAGGGAATAAAACTCGATTAAACTTTGACCGTTTGAATTATCCCAACATTTCCGTACTTTTTGGAGGTTCCTGTATTACAGGAACCTCCCCTATTTCTAAGCCATGGAACAACGTGTGACGGCAAGCGAATTATCAGCATTTATCACGCTTTTTCGGAGAAATCGTGAAGAGTTCTATATTACTCTCTTTCCGCGCATACCAAATCCAGCTCTTCGGGAACATCTTCAGAGTGCTGTTCAGCCGTGGCTTAATGATATTGCGATTGATTTACCGCCGGATTCTATATCCAATGTTCTTGAATTAAAACCAATTAATTCAATGATATTACAAGACATAATAAAAAAGGAAGGCTCTGGTAGGGTGGTCGGACGGATGGTCATTTCCTATGAAGATGCCATCAATCTGGCGATGCAGCTTGAGGAGGCGGGGCTGTTGTTCTTTGAGGAAATCGAAAGGTTGGTCGGAGATCGGATCAGCAGTGTTTGCGATGTTGTGGAACAACATCGTCAGGCATTAGGAGCACTACAAACCCTCCAAGATGCCGTCCGATATCGGAAGCTCGACCTCGGCGGTGTTTAGTAGCCAGCGGCGCAGAGTTTGCAAGATTTTTGTTGGGTTATTGCTTCTGTTGATAAACGTAAACCCAACGATTAAAACAACTCGATATGCCTGAACCCGCTTCTGATCAACGCGTTCGTCTCATCAGCCAAGGATATAACACTTGGAAGATGCAGATTCTCTTCACCAAGCCGGATATGCCGGCGGCGGAGATCTCAGAGCGGCTGCGCGATGCCAAGCGAGAGTTGGCAAGACAATTTGGAGTTCCGGACAATTTGCTGGAATATACGGGTCTGTTGGGACGGCAGGAGACCCGCAATGGATTGTTGGTTCAGCTTCAGATCACGAAACAGGACGTACCCGCCAATGCCCCGCGGTTTCGTACGGAAGCTATGAAGGGACCGGACGGCACGGCATTCTCGGATATGATTCTGCTGGCCGATCTTCATCCGTACGATGAATACGATCATCCCTTGACGAAACACGCCGTCGAGGCACGCTTGAACACAGCCGGTTTTCCATCCGCGTGGATCGACTGGCCGAAACTTGAAGAAACAATTGACACGATGCGGATTTCCAATAAACCGATTATCGGCTTGGAAATTTCGCGAGGGATTCTGCCCAGTACGGGAAAAGCATCGCGCGTAACTTATGGCGTACGCCGCGATCAGGAACGCATGCTTGATTCGGCGTGGATCGGTATTCGGCCGGTTTCCAGAAACGAATTTATTGCCGAAGTTTCCACGTCATCGGTCGGATTACAATGGGGGCGCAATGTCTACGGCCGCGAGTTAGAGCCGCGACCCGGTTTACAGACCCGCTTGGAAGCCGGTGACGGCACGACTCTCACGCTGCGCGGGCAGCGATTGGTGGCGGCGCAGGACGGTTTGCTGGTCTTCGAACGGTTCGGTCGCGATCGCCGCGATAAGGACGCATTCGATTTAGTCCCGGTCAAGATTCTCGGCCGCGTGTTGCTCGTTAATACAATCGTCGGTTACGACATCGCCGATTTGACATTGAACGAAGCAGCCGCGATCATGGGTTCGATTCCCTCCGGAGCGCGTATTCGATCCACATCATCGTTGTTTATTGACGGCGACGTGGAGAAAGACGTGATGATCGAGTGCGCCGGGGCCGTGCGAATCATGGGGTATGTCCGTCGGGCTAACATTCGATCCACAAAGCACGTGTGCATTCACGGAGATATTGCCGACAGCGACATCAACACCTCCCTAACATTGTATTCGGAAGGACGGGTGATTGATTCGAAAGTGCGCGCGTCCGACGTAATCGCCGAGGAGATTCGCGGCGGTGATGTGGAAGCCTTGCGCCAACCTCCGCCCCACACCTTAAAGGATTCCGGAAGCACCGCCACAGCAATCCGAATCAATCTGAGAAAATTCTTCGAAATGCAACAGATTGACGGGCGGGCGGCACTGGAAGACTTGCGCGGATCGCTGTCGCATATATTGGATATTTTCGGGCCGGATATCACCCTGCAAGCCAGTGAAGGTACCGAACAACGTTTGTTATTGAAATGGCTCCGCAAGCAAAAAGCCGCCGGCATCGGCAATTATACTCATGCAGAGGTTCAGGAATTTCGCGAAGTTCTTGAATTGATCCCGCGTATTCGCGAACAACTCACTTCCATCGGACTGGAGCTGCGCGAAGTTACCACGCAGTTGGAAAGTCCGCAGATCGAAGACTAAGACCGCAAGCCAACAACTCGCATCCCGTTTCTCGGTTTTCGTATAACTCACCGTGCTCATGAAATCTCCGCTTCGCCGTGCAGCTCTGCGCGATTATCGTTCGTGCTTCAGGTCTTTCGGCCTCATCCTTGCGGCAGCCTATATCGCCTCAACAACTGTTCACGCTGCTTCGCTATTCAATCCCCGCAACTCCAATCTCGCTGACTTACAATCACTGCAATCCAGCCCGGATGGCGCAGTGTTTCGCGTCTCCTTATCGCCGACTCTCCATCAAGGGCAAGGCGGTACACTGGACTCGGATTCTGACGGAAATTGCTATACCGGCGGTTTTCTGTGGGCGGTTCCCAACGGGATTGAGGAAGTAGATGTTCAGATTTCCGATCCGCATTGGCGGACCGTGGGACGGAATGAAATCAGCGATTCATTGTGGAACTATGTCTTATCGAATCCGCTGCCGCTGGCCGACGTATCTAACATTATGGTCATGCGCGGGATGAGTTTCGTCGTTTTCGCTTTCAATGCTCTGCAGATCACAGAATCGAACGACGGGCTGCGGCTTTGCGAACAGGCGGATATCGAATTGCGGTATCGGGGAACGGCATATCTGGCAGACACGAGGATTCTATCGGCGAGTTTCTATAATCTGGCAAGAGGCGTGTGCAGCAACCTCGATGAAGTCATTCCGGCTCCGCAGCCGGTACCCGAATCCTACCTGATCATCGCGAATCCCGCCTATACGACCACCGCCCTTTCCGAATTTACCCATTGGAAGCGGGCACAGGGTCATTCGGTTACAGTGGTGACTACGGAACAGACCGGCACAACGAATCAACTGATCAAAGCGTATATTCAAAACGCCTATAATACATGGCTGGAACCGCCAGTGTTCGTGTTATTAGTAGGTGACGTGGATAATCCTCATCCGCTGCCGACATGGTCAGTGGCGGGCTACTATCATCCGCTGATCGCATCCGATCATCCCTATACGCTGCTGGAAGGAACGGACTACTTGCCGGAAGTATTTATTGGCCGATTCTCGGTGGATAATACAACCGAGCTGCAGACGGTTGTCAACAAGTGTATCAACTACGAGCGCACTCCCTATGAACCGTCCGGCGAATGGCGACGAAGCATGTTGATCACCGGGGTTCGCAGCACCCCGACTCAATTTATAACCTATAATTCCGCTTGGCCGACACTGGAATGGATCGGCCGGCAATTCCTTGAAGCAGCGGACTATACTAACGTATATGCGGTCCCGAATCCGCCGGGAAGCGCATCGCAAATCAGCCAATATATCAATAGCGGTGTGAGTTTCATCGCCTATCGCGGATACGGATCACCGTCCGGTTGGGCTTATCCGGCTTATGAATTATCGCAGATCAGTGCTCTATCCAACGGCTCCAAACTGCCGTTCATCGCCAGCATCGTCTGTGGCGGTGGCGCTTTCGAAAGTACCGTTGATCCCTGTTTCGGTGAATTATGGCTGCGGGCGGGAACGCCGCTGAATCCGAAAGGAGCCATCGGATTCATCGGTCCATCCGAAATTGACACAAAAACCCGCTGGAACAATACGAATATCGCCGGGATATTTCAGGGAATTCTGTTCGAAAATGTGCAGACGCAAGCCGCAGCGATGTTGCGCGGAAAACTGGAACTGTTTCACGAGTTTCCCAACAATGTGAACATTACGGAAGCGGACGCGGATCGTTCAGTGCAGTTTTACTTTAACTGCTACAATCTGATGGGTGATCCGGGGCTGGCCTTTTTTGTGGGGAACACGCGCCACCTGACCGCCACCATTCCGAGTACGTTGCCCTGGGGAACGCCATCCGTCACGATATCCGTAACGGAAAACGGAATTCCCCTCCCCGAAGTGTGGGGAACGGTCATGCGCAATCAGGAAGTTATCAGCCGCGCAGTCGGAGATCAGCAAGGCATTATCACGCTTGATCTGCCGCAAACGGCGGGCGGAGAGGTGACGATTACACTGACCAAACCCCGCCATGAGACGCTGCAATCAACCGTGAACTTAGGCACGCAAGCCAATGCGGTGGGAGCAAGCCTGACCGTGATGCGCGACGACGAGAGTCACGGAGCCTCGGGAAACGGTGACGGCCTGGTCAATCCGGGTGAGAGGCTTGCACTGGGAGTCGTGCTGCACAACTACGGAACGAACGGATTCAACGGCGGCATTCTTTCTGTTTCCGCCGTCAATTCCGATTTAACGCCGATCAGCAGCCAACTCAGCATACCGACATTGGCAGTGGGTGCCAACTCAGATACGCTGTGGTTTCCGGTTGACATAACGCATTCCAGTATTGACGGCGCGATCGGGCGATTGGAGTGGACCGTTAATCCCGGATCATGGACATGGCAAACGACACACGAGGTCTACGCTCCGAGTCTGGTCGTTTCAAATGTGATGACCAATGGAGGTGAAGGGAACCCACCGCCGCTGAGCACGTCAAATATCGCCCTTCAGTTAACGAATCAGGGGCGCGCTACGATATCGCCGTTTACGGCACAGCTTCACTCGGAACATCAACGGCTGACCGTAAACGACAGTCTTGCCGATTATCCGACGATTGCGCCGGGAATGAGCGCCTATCCTTCTGACGACGATTTCAATATCACATCAGGCAGTTACTATCCGGGTGATTGGGCGCCGATTTCAATAACCATCGAGAATCTTCAAACGCAAGGCGGTTATTCTGCGAATCTGCCCATCGGCAACCTCACCGAGGACGATCCGTCCCACCCCGACGATTACGGATACCGCGTTTTCCAAAGCAACGACACTGCCTATCAGGAATCACCCGCTTATGCTTGGATGGAGATTGATCCGACGCAAGGCGGTGCGGGGACCATTCTGAGTTTGCCGGATTACGACAACGGACGCGATACGACCGTGACTGTGGGACTGCCATTCACTTTCAGATTCTATGGAGTGCCATACAACCAAGTCTCAATCTGTTCTAACGGATTCGTGGCTTTAGGCCAAACATCGGAAAGCTATTTCCGCAACTATTCACTCCCCGCCATCGCGTCACCGGATCAGATGATCTGCGTATTCTGGGATGATTTGTACATTCCGACAACGGGTCATGTCAGTACCTACCACGATGTGGACGGTGGACGATTTATTATTGAATGGAATGGACTCATCAACCAGTACAGCACCGGACAAGAAGAGACCTTCCAACTGGTGCTCTATGATACGTCTTGTTGGGCAACCCGAACCGGCGACGGCGACATCCTGATGCAGTACAAAGTCTTCAATAATTCGGACACATGGGACAACTACGCGACCGTCGGTATTCAGGATCGTGATCAGAATTATTCTCTACCCGTTACTTATGCCGGAGCCTACGAACCTGGTGTGTCCATGATTCGTTCGCTGCAATCATTGCTTTTCACAACCGGACGACCCGAAGGCACGGCTTATTTCAGCTATGCCGGCAGCGTTATTGACGACGACAACAGCGGCGGATCCAGCGGAAACGGCGATGGAGTTGCACAGAACGGCGAGACTTTGCAAATGCAGCTTCGCTTGACTAACACCGGTTCCGTAACTTCGCCGGCGGTGAACGGGATCTGCAGATCGTTGGATCCGCTGGCAGTCCTATTAGATTCGGCTTTGAGCTTCAATCCGATCTCTCCGGGAGCAACGGAAGTCAGCAATGCGGTACGCGTACGATTATCCGGTCAGATCGCTAATCGGCACGTCGTCAATTTTCAGATGGCGCTCGGCGGCGATGCAACGCCCTGCGTTCTGCTGCCATCACTGCAGATCGGCGCACCATTGCTCTCACTGCTGCCGCTGGATTTTAACGATGATGGAATCCCGCCCAGCAGCGGCAACGGTAACGGGGAGATGAATCCCGGGGAGACCATCGAACTAATCCCATGGGCGGTCAATTCGGGCCGGAATACGGCTTTCGGTGTGAATGCCGCCCTGTCATGCAGCGACAGCCGAATAACGGTGTTGAATTCACTTTCCCGAATCGGGGTCATTGAACCGGATTCGACCGAGGAAGGCTTAGCCCCCTTCGTGATTCGCGTCAGCTCGTCGGCCGGCAGCGGATTGCGGATTACGTTCAATGTTACGCTAACTGATACCTTCGGCAATCAAGCCGTTTCCAGTCTCATCTACACTATAGTTCGTCCATATCTGGAAACGTCCGGAATCCGCGTCAATGATCCTCCGCCGGGCGGCGACGGTAATCTTCACTTGTCGCTCGGTGAAACCGGCGAACTATTTCCGCAGGTTCTGAATTCCGGATTGGGTGCAGCCACCAATGTAACTATTCTGATTTCGACCTTCGATACTTTAGTGACGCTGGCCGATTCGATTGTGGATATCGGAATGATTTCACCAAATGCCGTTCGCGAATCAGTCGAACCGATCCGGATCACGATCAATGAAACGGGTCCGATGCCACGCGCAGTTCAGCTTTCCATGCGGATCACGGCTGACGACGGTATTCTTAACAGCGACGCCGCGTTTTTAACGATTGGCGACGTCAATTTTTTCGAGGATTTTGAAACAGATCGTAATTATTGGTCGGTCTTCGGCTCTCCCAATTCCTGGCAACTCCAGACCAGACATTCACACTCGTCTAGTCATGCCTATTATTGCGGTGATTCGCAGAACCAGCAGTATTTGCCGGGTGCCAGTATCTATTTGCGTTCGCCGATGTTTGATTTCCCCGGGCGCGGGGCGCTATCCTTCTGGTCACGCTATAATCTGGCGGATGCCAATGACCGTTGTATCATCGAGTTCCAAACCGGTCCCACTGAATATCACATCCTGGGCGAGTTCACCGGCACCTCCGATGACTGGGTCGAACACTACTATTCTTTAGAGGGAATCCCGGCGGTTGAGAGTGCGCGAATACGATTCCGCTTTGAGTCGAACTTTACGGGACAGGCGGAAGGCTGGTATGTGGATGACGTTGTAATTCTGGAAGAGGACCTGGCGATCCCCCCAGCTTGGAGTGCCATACCACCGGAAGAGTTCGCACTGGAGGCTGGTTTCCCCAATCCCTTTAATGACCGGACGACTATCCAGTATCGGATTCCCCGCAGCGGTCCGGTTCAGGTGTCATTGTTCAATATTCAGGGGAAGCGGATTGCTACTTTGGTCAATGAGAATAAAGAACCCGGAGAGTATCGCCTCTCTTGGCAGCCCATCGGCCTGGCGTCAGGAATATACTTAGTACACTTGGAAGCCGGAAAAATCCGGTTAACGGGAAAATTGGTTTATATCAAGTAGATCGCGAAACCCGGATTTGTGGATAAACGCGGATGCTGCGAGCGAGATCCGCGTTTTTTTATGCACATTTTGTGCAAAATAGTGACGCAGGGGTGGTTTAAAGCACCCGACTAAGAATAACGAATATGGTAAATAGACATCTCCATGCAGCGTGGCGTGGTTCGGGAACCTACTAAATATATCCCAAACCCCATAAAGCACTTTCAGCGTTTTTTGATACTTGCGTTCGCTATAAAAATGACTTACTTTAGTTTCACATTGAGTTCTAAGGTACTGTATCGAGAAATTGTTACGCAACCGTCGTAGCATTCGACGAGTTATTAGAGATGGAATCAACCTTGTCAGCAGATACCAACCAGTCGGCTTCGGCAATTGCCGGAGCATTGGCGCATGAGCTGAACAATCCGCTGCAAGGAATCATTTCCTTATTGTCTGTGTTAGGCCGCGAGTGTATTGACGATCAGAACTGTCAATTGCGAGTGGCGCAAATCCGCAGCGGATTGACCCGTCTGTCGCGAATCATTGCGAGTTTTTCCATCGCCTATGAAAATCTTCCCCGCCCTGCCGATCATGTTCGGACCGGCGAGTTCATCGACCAGCTAAGTGCGGCGATGGCAGAACGTCAATTGAAGGTTGACAGCTTAGTAACGATCAGTGCCGATACCCCGTTTTTTTGTCACGGACCCGAGCTGATTCAGTTGATCAGCGACGCGTTTTCGGTTCCATCGCTGCCGGATCGCACCATCCGTTTGCGGACGGAACTGGGAACCAATCACATCGTAATCACTTGTCAGCGTGAAACGGTCGGATCGCGTTCTGACGATGTCTGGCATCCTTTGGACCGTCATCGCTCGGTATCGGGATTGGCGGTACTGATTGACGAGGTGATCAGGCTGGGAAATGGGAAAGCCGAATTCCACTTTGATGAAACGGCGCTGGACGGCGTTCGTTTATATTTCAGCGTGTTGATGTAAAAGACCTGAGGAGCATGGCATGGCGGAAGTGCACAGCATTTTGTTAGTGGATGATGACCCGCTGGTTCTGGCGGGATTCCGCGAGATTTTGATTCGGGAAGGCTACGCTGTGACGGCCGTGATTTCCGGCCGCGAAGCAATCGAGAAACTCGACAAGCAGTCTTACGATGTAGTCCTGACCGACTTGCTGATGCCCCGAGTGAGCGGTTTGGATGTCCTGCGCTTTGCCCGCGAGCGATATCCCGAATGCATCGTCATCGTAGTGACGGGCTATGCCTCGGTGCGCTCGGCGGTGGACGCTTTGCGCTTGGGCGCGCATGATTATCTGATTAAGCCGTGTGATGATCACGAACTGCTGTTTCGCGTGAAAATGGGAATTGATCGCGTTCATCTGCATCGGGAGCTGCGCGCCAAGGAACTCGACGCTGAAAAGATGAAGGCTATTGCGCAGACTGCGGTTACGGTCAACGACCAGATCAATACACCGTTGAATGTCATTCTCAACAGTGCGGAATTCATTCGCTTGAAGACCCAACCCGATTCCGGTGAGGTGCAGCAATCGTTGGACTTCATCAATCAGGAAGTAAGTAAAATCAAGCAGGTGATCCAGCGGCTGGCCAAGATCGCCGATCCGAAAATTAAGGAATACGCCGGCGGATCAGTGTTGATGGTGGACATGGACGCCTCCGGCCAAGCGGTGACAAGCGCCGGACAACAGATGCTTTCCAAGCTGCGCGTTCTGGTTGTGGACGACGAACAGTTTATGGTGCATACCCTGGCGAAGATTCTTGAGTTGTTAGGATACGACGTCGTTTGCGCGTTCGGCGGCCGCGAAGCCTACCGGATTTGCCTTGAACAGAGCGTTGATCTGGTCATTACGGATTTGCATATGCCGGATATGAGCGGGCTGGAACTCCTAACATCGCTCAAGTCGCATGATCCCTCGCTCCCGGTCATTCTGATCACCGGGTACGGCGCGGACAAAGTGCGTGAGTCAGCCAGTAAGTGGCATGCCGACGGTTTTCTGGGCAAGCCGTTTACCATCAACGAACTCAAACAATTGATCGAACATACTCTGGAAACCTTGCAAGCCAGCGGGCTGCGACATCGCGATTCCAATTCCATGATGATATCATCACCGGGGATGTAATGAGCGAACCGTTCAATACCGCAACTGCATCTGAAAAGACCAAACAGCACTCGTCCAGTGATCGACGGCTGTTGGTCGTTGACGATGAAGAAGTAGTTTGCCACGTTGTGGAAGGTTTTTTAGGTGTTGAGGGATGGAAGGTCGAATCGGTCCATACGATTGACGCGGCGAAGGATACTCTTTCCCTCACACCGTATCCGGTAGTGTTGTGCGATGTTCATCTGCCCGGCAACAGTACCGACCTGCTGCGCTATCTGAAAGAGCTATATCCGGTGACACAAGTCATTATGTTCACCGGCGACCCGACCATCAGTACAGCCCGCGAGGCGATTCAGCACGGTGCCTATGAATACGTCCCGAAACCCTGTCAACGCGAAGAACTCTCGTTAATCGTCAGCCGCGCGCTGGATCGCTATCACTTGCTGTGCGAGCAGGAACGGCTGCAGAAGGAGAACGAGGCCTACCGGCTGCAACTTGAAGTATTAGTTGAAAAACGCACGGAACAACTGCGTGAAAGCGAGTTGCGATATCGGGCGATTTTCAACCGAGCCGTTGACGCGATTCTCCTGGTGGATATCGCGACCGGACGGATCGTAGATCATAACGTTGCCGCAACCCGATTACTTAAAACAAGCAGTCAGGAACTATCCAATCGTCTGTTAAGCGATTTCCTCGGAAATCAGTTGGACACAATTCTCGAAGAATCGCAGCATAACGGTCATCGCGAGTGGCGTTTTCCCCGGTTATCATTTACGCAGGCGGACGGCAAGCGGCGCATTGCCCAAGTCACGTTGGGAAAGGTCGAATTCGATACCCAATGCGTTCTGCAAATGGTCGCCCGCGATATCACCGATCAGTTGGAATTAGCGGAACGCAGCGAATTAATGGAAGTCGAGTTGCTGAGTGAACAGCGATTGGCGGCCATCGGTCTATTGGCTTCGGGAATCGCGCATAATATCAATACTCCACTGATGGGCATTTACGGGACGGCGCAGTTGATCAAGATGAAGCACCCTGAAATGCAGGACATTGACGGCGTGATTCAGCAAGTCGAACGGATCAATGCGATCATTCGCAACCTGATGTGGAAGAGCCGTCAGGAGCAAGAGTCGAAACGGCAGGAAATCAACCTTAATGAGCTTCTGAGGGAAGAACTGCGATTCTTGGAAGCGGATCTCGATTTCAAGCACAATGTCACCAAGCACTTTGATTTCGCCGACAATGTGCCGACTATTATGGGACGCTATAGCGATTTTTCCCAGTCCCTTATGAATGTGATCCGTAATGCCCTCGATGCGATGCATGGTCAGGACGATAAGGAAATCTTCGTTACAACGGATGTGCAGAACGGCGATATCCGGATCGTCATCCGGGATATCGGATGCGGCATTACTCCGGAAGATCGCGAACGCATCTTTATTCCGTTTTTCACGACCAAGGCACTAGTGGGACGCAGCACGGAAGACGGCCCGACCGGAACCGGACTGGGATTGACAACCGTGCAGAAGCTGTTGACTCCCTATGAAGCACGCTTCGAAATTGAGAGCGAAGTTGGGACTGGAACTTCGTTCATGATCTATCTGCCGATCGCTCCCAATCTTGGCGAGCCTGAACCACCCGAAGATTAGCCCTCTTAAGTAGTACAAACCAAAAGCCCCGCAGGTTCTGCGGGGCTTTCGTTATGAAGCAGTAAGACTAATCAGCTCAGATTGAAGCGCGAAAATCCGCGGCGATTTGTTCCGCAATCGATTCCATCGGGGTTTGAAAATCACGGTGAATCCAGATTGCGCGTTCATCGTGACGGAACCATGTCATTTGCCGTTTGACATAGTGCCTAACCGCCTGCTGAATTTTCTCGATCATTTCATCCTGCGAAATTTCTCCCCGTAAATACGGAAAAACCTCCTGATAGCCATGCGTACGCAGGGCATTGCAGTTGTGCTCATCGAAACCTTGGTCAGCCAATCCACGGACTTCTTCGACTAATCCTGCTTCGATCATCTCGATGACGCGCCGATTAACCCGCTCATACGTCTGCTGCCGGTCACCATAGAGGAAATACAGGCGAAACGGCCACGGCATGGCCGCACGGGGCTGTTGCTGCAAATCCGACAATCGCTGCTGCCGGTTTCGGCTAACTGCCAATCCCCGCAGAATTCGGTGGCCGTCGTGGGGATCGGTCTGGGCCGCCAGCTCCGGATCGCGCTCTTGCAACTCGGCATAAAGCGTCTCCCATCCAGTCTGCTCTGCCTCCCGACGAAGCGCTTGGTAATCGGATAAGTCCAATTCATCCGTCTCATAGAAGCCATCGGTCAACGCTTTAATGTACAACATCGAACCGCCGACTAAGATGGGTATAGAATTCCTCTCGAAAATCGCGGCGATTTGATCGCGCGCCGCGCGGGCAAAATCCCCCGCCGTCCAGCGTTCCGTTATGGATTTCTCGTCAATAAAATGATGCGGAACATGCGCCAATTGCTCGGGTGACGGCTTGGCCGTTCCGATATGCAATTCGCGATAAATCTGCCGGGAATCGGCATTAACAATTTCCCCCTTGAGAATTTCTGCAAGGGGGATGGAAACATCGGTTTTTCCCGACGCAGTCGTTCCGGCCAGAATCAGAACGCACTGCGGATTCCTGCTATTCGGTTCGCTTAAATCGGCGGTCAAGTTCACTCAGCTTAATGTGGATTACCGTTGGGCGTCCATGGGGACAGGTTAGGGGGAATTTCGTGGCAAACAGTTCATCCACCAGCGCGCTCATCTCTTCGGGAGTCAACGTATCACCGGTACGGATGGCGGCATGGCAAGCAAAGCCCGCGGCCAGCGCATCGCGCGGTTCGAATTTCGCTTGCCGAAATTCTACATACTCTTCAAGCATCGAACGAATCATTCCGATTTCGGAGACCCGTTTCAAACCGGCCGGTACTGCCTCAATGCTGTAAGTGCGTTGCCCGAATTCACGAATTTGAAATCCCAACTGCTTCAGATCGGCATGCACTTCCTGAAATACCGCATCCTCCTCCGGCTCCAATTCGAGCAATATCGGAAACAGCAACTGCTGGGAATTGAACATGCGCTCGGTGAAACTGCGGAGCGCCTTTTCATAGAGGATGCGTTCATGCGCCGCGTGCTGGTCAATGATGGCGATACCGGACTGAATCTGCGAGATTAAGTACTTCTCATGAACCTGAAACATCGCCGGTCGCAACAAATTCAAGTCCCGAGTGACCGGGGGTTCGTTCGCAGATAGTTGAGGCGGTTCGTTCGATGTTAACAGGGGAATTGCCGTATCGAAGAGACCCGGAGATTCCACTGGGAGAGATTGCGAGGTGTTTGGTTGAACCGGTGCGATTATTGGATCATCGGCGAGTTGCTTGGGCAATGCCGCCCGGATGGCACGGTATACCGCCGCGTGGATAATCTGCTCGCTGGCGAATTTCACTTCCAGCTTAGCCGGATGCACGTTGATATCGGCTTCCGACGGCGGCACACCTAATAATATTACATAGAATGGCCACTCGCCCTCGTTCAACTGTTCGCGCATCGCCGCGCGAACCGCCGAGTGAACGAGCATATTCTGCACCGGACGGTGATTCAGAAAAATGTATTGATCGCCGCGAGATTTCTTATTCAGCTCAGGTTTTCCGACCGCTCCCTTAATCCGGAATCCACCCATGTCGTAGTCAAGCGCAAGTACCTTCTCACTGAATCCGATACCGAACAAATCGTTCAGACGATCCATGAACGACGAAGCCGGGAGCGTGTATTCGGTGGAGGCTCCATGGGTGAACGACCACGCGATTTCGGGATATGCCAGTGCGTATTGCTTAAACGTGCGGATTAGGTGCGCAAGTTCGGTGGCCGGACTTTTTAAGAAGCGGGCGCGCGCCGGCGTATTGAAGAACAGCGAATGAACCGACAGCGACGTTCCCGGGACGGAGGGCGTCGGTTCTTCATGAATCAGGGTTCCGCCCTCTAAGCGAAGCAGCGTCCCGGTAGTCGCGTCCGAAGAACAGGACCGAATCTCGACATAGCTCACGGAGGCAATTGACGGCAGCGCCTCACCGCGAAAACCGAGTGTTTGTATACGCTGCAAGTCCTCGGTCTTCGACAGTTTTGATGTTGCATGGCGTTCGAAGGCCAAATGCAAATTGTTGCGCGACATTCCGCAACCGTCATCCACCACCTGAATCAACTCCCGTCCGTGACCCTTGATGATAATATCAATGCGTTTCGCCCCGGCATCGAGCGAGTTCTCGATCAACTCCTTCAGGACTGAAGCCGCCCGCTCCACCACTTCTCCGGCGGCAATTTGGTTGACTACGGTCTCGGGGAGTATTCGAATTTCAGGCAACGAGTTTCTTCCCGACGATGCTGCGGACTTCTTCCACTAATGCGCGTCCCTGCCGGCGAGCCTCTTCCACCTTCTTGCGATAGGACGGCTGCATCTCGGACGGGAGTCCCGGTTGATTGATCAGTACATTCGCCGCCGCGCCTTCCAATCCCGCCAATAGCATCTCGGCGGCGGTTCCGGCATCGGACACGGTGTTCACATTGCCGTTGTGCGCCACTTCGGGAGCTAAACGTAATGCCTCCAGACAGAGATTCATGGTGGACTCGGGAACGGTTACCGCTTCCAAATTGGCGGCGGCGACTTCCGCATCTTTTGATTTTTTCTCTTGATCATCGCGTTCCGGTAATTTACCCGCGACGCGCATGCGATTGAACGCTGCGGTATCGTCGTCAATGCGCTGAGTTAACTGATTCCGCAGCAACTGGACCGTGCCGCGCAATTCGGTGAAACGTTCCGAAACGGACAGGTAGTTTTTCTTACCGATAGTTAAGTTAATCACCATTTCCAGGAGCGCCGCACCTAAGCTGCCGGATAGCGCGGCAACACTGCCTCCGCCCGGGGCGGGAGCTTTAGAAGCAACCTGTTCGATGAATCCGACGGTCGGTTGATAAATCAACTTGGCGGGAAAGTCTTTGTTTTGCTCAGTCATGATGTGCTTATTTCAGTTTGCAATCGTGTATTCGATGATTTTCTTATCCGGTTCGAAGGCTCGAAACGCGGAAAATCCCATTTTGTCATGCGCCAACTGAACGGCGGCGCGCTCCGTGGCGGGGCGAGGTTCCTGATCGCGCCAGACGTAGTATTCCGAAGCCAACAAGACCGCTTCAAGGGGAATCAAGCCGACGACTTCCGAACCGTTGACTTCCACATTCCGCGAGGCGGCTTCCTGCTTCACTTGTTCGAAAGCAATGTGCGGCGCAGTGATCAAATAGTTGGTCAGATTCATGGAAATCTGGCAGAATTTGTCTTCATCCAGATAGACACCCATCCCCTTGACATTCAAGAGCGGGCCGGGATGAAAGACTTTCTTGCCGGTTTCGGACACCAATTCCGCACCGTGATGATCCGTCATCGGCCAGCCCATCTGCCGCACATGCAGTGCGATGTCCTGCGCCAAGTCCACATCCGCCGTCCGCAGATTAACGTTGAACGCCACCAAAAAGAAGCGCGCGCCGGTGATCACGCATCCGAAGGAGGGCACGTAGCGCGCGGGACCGAAGTCGGGAGCCCATTGGGGATCCTTCAGCTTTTCTTCCAGCGCTTCATATTCACCCTTGCGGACAGTGGCTAAATTGGTCCGTTCGGGACGCGCTGCCGCCGCTTCGTACAAATAAACCGGCAACTGCAACTCGTCACCGACCCGATGACCGTACTGGCGAGCCAACTCAGCGCACTCCGCCATCGTTATATCGCGGACCGGAACGAACGGCGCGACATCCACCGCACCACTGCGGGGGTGGCTGCCTTTGTGCGAGGTCATGTCAATTTCTTCGTAAGCGGCACGCGTCAGACGCAAGGTCGCTTCCACGCATGCGTCCGGCTCACCGGCATACGTGATCACGCAACGGTTATAGTCGCCGTTGGGATCTACATCCAACAACGTCACACCACTAACGGTTTTAACGGTATCGGCGACTCGCCGGATTTTTTCCATGTCGCGTCCCTCGGAGATATTGGGGACGCATTCAACAATTGCTCCCATAAGCCTCTGTGATTCGTTTGCTATGGATAGGTGCTGAGAATTTTTTCGATCAAGCGATCCTGCAAGTAGCGAACGTGCGAAACCGTCGTTCGATAGTTATTGCAAAGAATCGCAAAGGCCAGCGGTTCGCCCCCGTTAGCGAAGGCATAGCCGGCAACTCCGGATACGTGAGTCATAGTGCCCGTCTTTCCGATAACGCGGCGCGCCAATCCGTTGGTGCTTAAACGATAGGATAAAGTACCGTCAATGCCCGAAATTGAGAGCGTGGATTGAAAGGCCTCCCGCTGCGGGTGGCGATACATTGCTTTCAACAAACTGACCGCCGCTTGTGCGCTAACCAGGTTCTGACGGGTCAAGCCGCAACCGTCCACGAAGTTGAACTCCTTCTCCGGGACTCCGTTACGGGTAAGAAAACGCTTGAGTGTCTGTAGGCCGTGCCGCCGTTCCGCCGAACCGGATACAGCTAATCCCATGCTCATCAGCACGTATTCCGAAGAATAGTTATCACTCTCCTTATTCATCAGTTTCAGCACATCCAAAAGCGGCGTCGAATGATGAATATATAGGGGACTCCCCGCCGGGTTCAGTGACCATCCCCGATCAACGATAATCCTGCCGTTGACTTCGATGCCCTTTCGATCCAGTGCATCCGCCAGTGCCCGACCGAAGTACAGTGCCGGGTCCTGAACCGGAATCCATAAATACTCGCCGTCATCGCCTAATGGAATCTCACCGATCAGTGTCACGGTAGTATCGTGGGGTGCGAACCACAGTTCAATCCACGCCGGAGTCTCCGCCGCCACGGTCTCAATCTCCGAACGAATATGCACCGGGGAATAAGGCGGATCCAGCGAAAAATGGGCTGGCGCTCCGAGGGTCTCACCGGGATGTACTCCGCAATGACACACGTTATTATTGAATCCGAATCCGTCAACCGCCGGAGCAAATCCGGCGGTGATATCCCCGACTTCCCATTCCGATGCGGCGCTTTGGAGGCGATAGGGCCACGTGCGAAGCACAATGTTGCCATTGATCTGGCGAATCCCCCGCGCCGCCAGACTGTCAGAAATCGTTTTTGTTACCGAGGCATGAAAAAACTTGGAGTACTTGACTTCCGGTGTCGGATCACCGCCCGCTTGAACGATCAGGTCACCCTGGAGAATACCTGCGCCGGATAATGATCCGGTCGAACTGAAGGTCGTCGTAAACCGAAAGTCCGGTCCCAGCGCATCCAGCGCCGCCGCCGACGTGAAGAGCTTCGCGATAGACGCCGGGGTGAGGAGCCGATCCCGATCTTGGGCGAAAATTACGGAATCACCATCCAGCGAATAAAATAATATACTCCACGATGCGCCCTTAAGACTGGGTTCATCAAGAAGATTTTCTACGAATTGATCCAGATCAGCCGGATTATTTGAATCCTTCGCGTCAGCACAGGCGACAAGTAATGCGAAGGCAAGACAACAAATCAAAGTGCGCATAACAGCAATGGTTAGAATCCCATAAACCACCGGAAAACCGGCTCCGCCACGGGCATGATGATTCGCCCCAGAATGGAAATGCCGGTTACACTGGCCAGAATAATCACACCGAACAAAATCATCGGACCAAACCGCTCCACCTGCTCGTAGCCATGATTCCACGTTTCCGGTACAATTCCCGCCAACACGCGCGAACCGTCGAGAGGCGGCAACGGAATCAGATTAAAAATCGCTAACACAATATTGATCCATACGGCTTGCACGAGAATCAGGATTCCGGTGGAAACACTGCCTTCTATCGCATTGCTTCCCACTAATGCAAGCCTGGCGAGCGCAGCCAATACGATTGCGATGAGCAGATTGGAAACCGGACCAGCCGCGGCGATCAGCGCCATATCGCGCCGCGGCGATCGCAGATAATTCGGATCAACGGGGACCGGTTTAGCCCAGCCAAAGCCGATGAAGATCAGCGCCAGCGAACCGAAAAGATCCAAGTGCGCCAACGGATTCAAGGACAATCGTCCGAGCCGCCGCGCCGTCGGATCACCCAAGCGCGTGGCCGCCCAAGCGTGACTGAATTCGTGCAGCGTAAGACCGAACAGAAAACCGGGAATCAAAGTGAGGATGCGAGAGGTGTTTTCCAAGCCGGATTATCCGCGGGGATGAAAACTGCGAACCGTTTCGCGAAGATATTCGCGATCCAGATGAGTATAAATTTCAGTTGTTGATATTGAGGCATGCCCCAGCAATTCCTGTACGACTCGCAAGTCCGCGCCGCCTTCGATTAAATGAGTGGCAAACGTATGCCGGAACGTGTGCGGCGTCACTTCCGTCTGGATTCCCGCCCGCTGCAGATAGTCTTTCAAATTCCGCCAGAAACCGTAGCGGGTTATCGGCCTACCGCGCTGATTTAGAAACACCACATCCCGCGCTTCGGACGGCAACGGTTTGGGTTTTCCATCCTTGGCTTTACCGCACATCCATTCCCGACCGCGATACAAATAATCTTTCAGCGCTTCCTCCGCACGCCCTCCCAGCGGCACAATGCGTTCCTTCCCCCCTTTACCCAAAACTCGCAGTAGTTGCGATTCGAACTGGATATCGCGGCGGCGCAATCCGACTAATTCCGAAACCCGCAATCCGCAAGAGTAAGCCACTTCCAGCATTGCTCGATCCCTCAGGGATGCCGGTGAATCATCGGCAACCGCCGCAATCAACAACTCAATTTCATTTACTGACAACACGGTCGGCAAATGCCGCGGCTGTTTCGGACCCTCCAAATCTTCGGCGGGATTTTTGCGTGATAGTCCCTCCATCGCCCGCCATCGAAAAAAACCGCGAATAGACGATAGATGGCGCGCAATACTGCGCGGGGATAGGATTTCACCCAACTCGCGGAAGTAACGCTCCAACGTGCGCCGATCCGTGCGATTGAAATCCAAGCTTTGATCGGCCAACCAACGGGCGAGTATGCGCAGATCGCGCCGATAGCTTTCGAGGGTCAGCGGCCGGAGATCCGCCTCGTAAGCAGCCTGCGCCAGATATGCCCGAACTTCCAGTATCCCCGGAAAATCAGGTTCGGAGGAAGGGATTGGTGCGGCGTTCTTCACCGACGGTCGTAGCTGGTCCGTGCCCCGGATACACAATCGTGTCTTCCGGCAGAGTTAGGATCTTCTCGGTAATGTTTTCAAGGAGAGCGCGTTCATCTCCGCCGGGGAAATCGGTTCGTCCGATGCCGCCGGCAAAGAGCGTGTCGCCCGCGATGAGAAAGCCGGGATAGTAAAAAACCAATGAACCGGGAGTGTGACCCGGAATGTGGAAGATCTTCATCTCCCCGTCGCCGACCTTCAATACATCGCCTTCATCAATCGTTCGGTCGGCATCAGGAGAAACGATGTTTTCGCCGGTATAAAGCGACAGATTTTTCGCCGGATCGGTCAACATCGGACGATCTTTCTCATGGATCAATAGCGGCACGTTGAAAAGCTCTTTCAATTGCGCATTCTCCTCGATATGATCCAGATGTCCGTGAGTATTGATCAGAAATTCGAGCTGCAATCCGCGCCTACCGATCTCATCGGCGATTTGGATAGCCTGGTCCGGTGCGTCAAAAATCGCGGCTTTCCCGGTCCGCTCACACCACACTAAACACATATTCACATAATGCGAGCCGGACACCCGCGAAAGAATTTTCAACACGCCGCCGCCTCGCGAAGCTGCCTGATATTGCGGGCGATGTCGCCATGAAAAACGGCTGTTCCGGCGATGAGCTGGTCGGCACCCGCTTTGACAACCCGTGGTGTCGTAGTTTCGTCAATACCCCCGTCCACAGCGAGCGCGAAGTCCGCTTTGTTTTCCTTTCGCCACCGATGGGCATACTCAATCTTGGGCAACATGTGCGCAATGAATCGCTGCCCGCCGAAACCAGGATTAACCGTCATAATCAACAGCAGATCAAAACATCCCAACACGGGTTCCAACAGTTCAATCGGAGTCGAAGGATTGATGGACACTCCGGCGCGCGCGCCCAGCGATCGAATATGTGACAGCGTTCGGTGCAAATGCGGACAAACTTCTTGATGTACTGTGATCGTAGCCGCACCGGCTTCACGATACGATTCTAATGAACGCTCCGGCGCTTCAATCATCAAATGAACATCCAATTCAAGGGACGTCAATTGGCGAAGCTGTTTGATGATCGGCGGACCGAAGGTTAGATTGGGAACAAAGTGGCCGTCCATCACATCGCAATGAATAACATCAGCTCCGGCCGCTTCGCACTCCCGAATCTGATCGGCAAGATGCATGAAATCGGCGGCCAGAATGGACGGCGCAATACGAACGGAATTTTTCAATCGGCTGGTCCTGTATAGCGTACGGGTTGAGACGTATCATCTTCAGCGGAATCCGGAATCTCAGTATCCATTTCCGCCTTGGGGATCGGAACGGCAACAACCATGTCAATCGTCGTTTCGGGAGTCACCTGTTCCCCGGAACGAATGGATTGTGCGATTACCGTGCCCGTGGGATAAAGATCGGTTTCCTTGCGGGCGATCCGTCCTAATAGCAAGCCCGATTCGCGCAACAGAAGTCGCGCTTCGTGCAACTGCTTCTCCATAACATACGGCACGATTACGAAATCGGGTCGCGGTCCCAGCGAAACAATCAACTTTATCACTGCGCCGCGTTCGATTACATCCCCCGGCAGCGGATTCTGAGCCATAACCATATCTTTTGGCGAATCCGTCGAGAACCGATACTGAATATCATTATTGCTGCAAATCAAATCCACGTTCTTGCAGCGGATCAGTGCTTCGCGAATCTCCAGTCCGATCAAATCGGGCGTTAAGTCCTGCTGTACTGCCATCGCCGGAACAACACGTACTTTACGTCCCGGCTTGGCCAGTGATCCGGCAAACGGGCGTTGTTCCAAAATCGTTCCTTCCGGAAGATTGCCGCCCAGTTTAGCGGCTTCCACTACCAACTGAAAACCGGCGGAATCGGCGCGCGCCCGCGCTTGTTCGACGGACAAGCCCGCAAGATCAGGAACGGCTTTCTCGGTGCCTTGCCGGGTGTAGATCGGCATGACAACCCGATCCATGGTAAAAAAGACGAGTACCATCACCGCGGCGATTCCAGAAAGAATCAAGAGCCAGCGGATCAGTACTCTGGTCGCTTTAGGAAACGGCATGTCGGTATTTAGTCGGATGACACTCGTCTGAAACGTGCGGCAAACGCACCGTCGCAACCGTGAATATGAGTAAACACCTCCATATCGCCGTGTTCACCAACAACGGATTCGGGAACGAAGCCGCGAGCATCTTCTTTGTAAAATTCGGGGAAGGTTTTTAAGAAATTAATCACAATTTCGTGATTTTCGGACGGGAGAATGCTGCATGTGGAGTAGACCAGTACTCCGCCCGGCTTGACCAATTCGGCGGCCCGAGCCAAAATCTCAAGCTGGAGCTTCCGTTGAACGGGCAGATGATGGCTTTTTCGCCGCCACCGGACATCCGGATGTTTTCGCAGCAAACCCAATCCCGAACACGGAACATCGGCCAATACACGGTCAAATTGGGGCGCGGTGAACTCGCGGGCGTCGGCTTGATGAACCGTCACATTGTCGGCTCCGATGCGCTTCAGATTCTCATCCAGCGTTCTAGCGCGTTCGGACGACACTTCCACCGCCACCAACTCACCGGTCCCATTCATCCGTTGATAGGCCGCCAAAAGCTTCCCGCCGGGCGCCGCACAAATATCGAGAACCCGTTCCCCCGCTTCCGGAGCCAGCATTTCCACGGCTAATCCCGCACTTTCATCCTGCACGGTAATTTTACCGGAGTCCAAATACGATTGAAGCTGGAAAATCGCCGAAGTCGGAAGCCGGTAGTAACCTTGAATCAGAATGGATGGATCGAACCGCAAGGCGCGAGATCGCAGAAAAGCTTCCAGTTCTTCCTCGGTCCACTGCATCGGATTGACGCAAATCGTCAACGGCGCCCGATCATTGTTCGCTTCCAGCACCCGCGGCAACTCATCCATCCCGAAGCGGTTGGCCAATTCGCGAACAATCCAGCGTGGATGGGAATGGAAAAAGGCTAAGCGACCTATTTCGTCGGTAGCTTCAGGCGGGATACTCCACTTGTCCCGTTCTCGAGCCAGACGGCGTAAAATGGCATTGATCAGTCCGGCGGCGGATTTGTTGATCCGCTGGACGGCGATCTCCACCGTCTGGCTGACAGCCGCATGATCGGGGATACGATCTTGACAGAACAATTGATAACCACCCATTCGCAATAATACACGAATCAGCGGCTGCGCCCGGAAATAATCGCCATGAAAGACCGGCGCAATTACGGAATCAAGACGCCCTCGCCAACGGACAGAGCCCCAGAACAGATCCGCGGCCAGAGCACGGTCGCTGCCCCGAAGATTCGATTCGGTCAGGTGACGAGCAATGATTTCGTCGGCAAACTGAGGCTCGCCCTCAAGCTCCGCCAAGGCATCGGCGGCAACACCCCGTGAGGTGATGGGCACAGGGTTGGTCATGTGCTTTTATCCAATTCAAGTTACGGATTTTGAGCTGAAAAGGCAAGATACCGTGCTCTTGTACCTTGACAATCCGATAGATTTACCTTTATTTACACGCGATTCAGGAAAGAACAGTTTCCATTTGCCACCCACCTTTTCACATCGGCTCGAATACCTCGCCACCCAAGCATTCATCCCCCTGCTACGGCTAATGCCGCGCAGGTGTCGTTCTGCATTCGGAGGCTGCCTTGGGCAACTTATTTATTATATTGGGATTCGCACAAAAGTCACAAAAGAGAATCTCCACCAAGCGTTCCCGAATTTGCCTTCAAAGGCTGTTTCTCAAGTAGCAAGGCGAGTCTATCGTCACTTTGGCCGAGTTTCAACTGGTTTTGTTGTTCTTGCCAAATTGAGCCGTAAAGACCTCGGAACGTGGATACATGTCACAGGTTTCGATGTCCTTAATGAGGCTATTAAGGGTGGCAAAGGTGGAATAGTCTTTTCCGGTCATTTAGGAAATTGGGAAATAATGGGTGCTATTGCGTCACAATGTGGATATCCAGTGACATTTGTAGTAGCATCCCAAAGCAATGTATTAGTGGAAGGCCTCATTGATCGGTTTCGCGCTTCGGCTGGAATCGAAATCATCAAGCGTCGCGACGCGATTCGGGGCGTTCTGTCCGCCCTGCAGCGTAATCGGCTGGTAGCGATTCTGATTGATCAGGATGCCCATGAGGATGGGGTGTTCGTGCCGTTTTTCGGAACACCGGCATCTACCCCCCGCGGTCCGGCAGTCTTCCACTTACGGACCGGATCGCCTCTGATCTTCGCGCAAAGTACCCGTTTACCGGGAGATCATTATCGGATTCGGTTTGTGAAATTCCCCACCACACCCACTGAAAACGCTGATGAAATAACATCCCGGATGTCCGCTCGATTGGAAGCCGCTATTAGTGAGACTCCCGAACAGTGGTTTTGGATGCACCGCCGTTGGAAAACTCGCCCACCCGAATCCTCATCATAGACACCGCCTGGATCGGTGATGTCATCTTCACGACCTCGCTGATCGGGGCGGTGCGTCGTTTATGGCCCGCTTCTGCGTTGCATGTCATCACGGCACTGCGCGGCGAACCGATCCTTCGCGATCATCCGCAGGTTGACCACTTGTGGATATTCGACAAGCATGGGCAGCAGCGATCCTTGCCGGGAATGCAAAAATGGGCAAAATACCTGCGGGAAATAAGTTTCGATCTCATTCTAAATGCCCACCCTTCCTTCCGAAGTCGTCTTTTGACGCGCTTGATCGGGGCACCTCGAAGAATCGGGTATAAGGGATTCGGGGCATCCTTATGCTTAACTCATGCGATTCCCAATAATCTGGCCGTCGAGCCGGATCATGTTCTTCGTCGAATCGCATTGTTGCGGGCACTCGATATCGAAGTTCAACCTGAACCGCTGCGGATTGCGTTGTCACAGGATGAACTCACTTATGCCGAGCGGATTCTGAGCCAACACACCATTGGCGATAAGCCGTTGTTAGGACTGATTCCCGGTTCGGCGTGGGCAACAAAAAAATGGAGTGACGAGAACTACGCGGATCTGTTGAAAAAATGGGTCGCGGAACGCAACGGGGGCGTGATTGTTGTCGGCGGATTTGTTGAAGCAACCACAATTGAAAGCCTGCATAAATTATCCCGCGAACGCGTTATTCCACTGTTAAACGAACCGTTGCCGCGAGTAGCGGCATTCTTGTCGAAGTGTGAAGCGGTCGTGGGAAATGATACGGGAATATCGTTTATGGCGATTGCCGCCGGGGTTCAACGGGTTTTCGTGCTTTACGGATGTACGCAGGTCAATTATTCCTTCGCTACACCGCACCGGGCGATTACGGCTGGTGTTCCCTGTTGTCTGCCGCGCACCGGGCATGGCGCTCATCGCTGCAAATGGGCGGAACAACCGTGGTGTATGGAACAAATCACAGTGGATCGGGTTTGGAATGCACTGAACGAAGGATAATCACGATCACATACATCCGCCCCAAAACACAAGAGCCGCGGCGATTACGCGCCTGCGGCTCCTGCATAACCCGCAATGACGGCGGGGTGTTAGTTGTGGTCTAAGGCTGGATTGGCAGCCGTACTCCGCAGTTTGCTCCACAGCGTTTGCAGCGCTCCCTTGATGGTCGCCGCTGACTCCTCCGGCTGGAAGTGTTCGCGGATTATTTCAGGATCGAACATCCCATTCGATAGTGCCATTACACTTTCGACATGGTTGCGCAACTGACGGACGTTTTCCGGCCAAGCCACCGTCATGAGCAGTTCCATATAGTGATAGGGAACGGACGGAACTTCGATTCGCTCGCGCGAAGCCATTTCGCTTAGAACCTCCGTGACCAAATGCGGAATATCTTCGCGGCGCTCGGCAAGGGTCGGAACATGCAAAACCGTTTGTTCGAAGAAACTTAAGAGCTCATTGGAGAACCGCCCCAGTTTGCGTTGCTCATGAATCACGCGTCGATTGCCCGTCGCCATCAACCGGCAAACCAATCGTCGAGAGTCACCAGCACTCGTTTGATAGCGGCCGGCTGTGATGACGCCAGCCAATCGTTCTTGTGCCACCGGATTCAGCTCTTCAAGATCATTGAAGACCAGGGTCCCCTCACCCGCCGCTTCCAGCTTGCCCATTACACCTGTTTTCATGTCCCCGAACAGAATCCGATCCATCGCGTCAACGGTCAGCATATCACAACGGATTGAAACCGGCGGAACGTGACCGTGCGGCCCTTCTTCATGGATAACTCTCGATAGGAGTTTCCGCCCTGTTCCCGCCTCCCCGTCAATGAACACCGGTCCGTTCTCTTTTGCCAAGAGAAGCACCGAGTCAAGCACGTCTTGCATTGCCCGACTGTTGACGACCAGTGTGTCTTTGGCGCGGTGTTGTTTCATGATTTTCTGTCCTCCGGCTCCTGCGAAGCCAATACTACAATAAGTAGGACCATCAGTTTTTTGCTATCGGCCGCGATACGCGCGGCGATGAACGTTTCACAGTTAGGTTTTTGTGCCTCGTGTCAAGGTATATCCGCTTGCCAACCTCTTTCGGATTAAAAAAACACCATAAGACAAAGCGATCAAAGAAGCCGACACGCCGACCAACACGAGGATCATTAGATAAACATTGGGACTCATAGTAGTTCGCAATTGACTGTGACTTGTACTTCAACCTCAGAACCAATACGATCAACATGGCTGATACGACAATTCCGAAAGCCCATTGAGTCATATTGAGAAGGTTCGGTTTGCTGACCTGGGCAATCATCTCTACCGTATCAATCGCGATGAATAACCCGAATAACGCCAAGATCGTGTCAGCAAATACCCCAATCGGACGATCTGTCTTCAACTTGTGCAGAAAGAATGCCATTAAAAATACCAAAGAAACGATGTTGACTACAATCAATGGGTTATGGATCGGATGATACAGAGTTGCAGCATCTTGCCCGGTGGGAAGCTCAAGAAGCTTCAATGGAAACAAATAATAGGGCCAAAACAACCAAAGGTAGAGGGGTAAAACAACCACAATGGAAAGGGTATTGACAATCCACCGTTTTTCGTCGTGAAATACATAATGTAACAATATCTTACAGATCGTCCACGTGAATAAGAAGTGCACATAGATTTGGAGAATCGTAAAGGCTCTTACCCCGCCCTGCCAATCCCACAAATACATGCTCTGATAAATTGCAGGCGCGAGCAATGCGAATGATGCGAAAAGAATCCAGAATTGAAAAAAAATGCTCCTGAAGTGGGTCTCTTGCCGATACACAAGAAAACTCAGGAGCGACAAAAACCCGAACTGTACAATGTTCAGGGCGAATCCGAAATGTCGTGTAAGCTCAGGAAAGGGCAGATAATACAGAGTGTACCAAATGACCCCTGCAATCCCTGCCGCATAGAGAAGAAAAAGGCCCAACTCACCTCCACTCACCGTGGCAGATTCGTCGGGCCCTTCAGACTCTAAGACCAGAAATCTGATGGAATTACTTCTTCGGCGGCGGTCCCGGCGGAATAACCGGAATCATACCATCCGTAACGGGTGCCGTAATCACCGGCCCGTCCGTACCTGTCATGTCGGTTCCATCGGCAAAACACGTGCCTGCGATCCCGAGCATGAAGAAAAGTGCTAATACCACACACAGGCTTTTTTTCATAGATCCTCCGAAAGTTGCCTGAGATTATCTAACCGACCGTTTTTCTCACGTGGCATAATATAGCAAATGACAGTTAAGAGAGTCAAGAGTATTCGTTAACTTGCTCAAGCATTTCTTAAATTTTTCTTAAAGTGATCGTTGAATTCTAAATTCTCCAGAATGAAAAATTAATAGAATTATATTCATATATATTTCAATAGCTTATACGAATCATAGGAACTGGATATATTTGGGGAACAAATAGGGCGGGAAAAAGAAGAATACAGTTATGTTGAAATATCCTCTGAATTTGGGTATATTGTCACAGCGTTGTAGTGTCTTGCAGAAGGTCTGCACTATCCAAAGCAATTATTCCTTATTGCTTAGATTTGCGCAAGATTTTTCCTGATTCCGGCATCTTAACCATCCAAGGCAAGTAAGTATTTCATGTTAAATAACTTAGGTTCCATTCTCGACAAATATCAACGGATTCAGGCGGAACTTTCAAACCCCGAAGTCGCAACCGATCCGCAGTTGGCTATGCCTCTCTTGAAGGAAGTAAAAGATCTCCGCCCTTTGGTCGAGAAAATTGAGCAGTTTCAGCATCTTGAGCGGCAGCTCGACAGTTCGCGTGACTTGTTGACGGAGAGCGATCCGGAACTTAAAGCCTTGGCGGTGGAGGAAATCAAGCGGCTTGAAGAAGCCATAGCCGCCTCGGAAGAAGAGATCAAATTCTTATTGCTTCCCAGAGATGCGGCAGACGAACGCAACGCCATCATTGAAATTCGTGCCGGAACCGGCGGTGAAGAAGCGGCGCTGTTCGCTGCTGATCTGTATCGTATGTATTCTAAATATGCGGAAATGCGCCGCTGGAAATGGGAACCGATATCGCTGTCGGAAGCAGATGCCGGGGGAGTCAAAGAGGTGGTTGTGGAAGTACGCGGCGATTCGGTTTACGGCTTTCTGAAATGGGAAAGCGGCGTGCATCGCGTGCAACGGGTTCCAGTTACGGAAGCACAAGGCCGTGTTCATACCTCTGCGGCAACAGTGGCCGTGCTTCCGGAAGCCGAGGAAAAGGATGTGGAAATCCGGCCGGATGATCTGAAAATCCAGGTTTACCGGTCGTCCGGTGCGGGCGGACAGCATGTGAATACCACCGATTCGGCGGTTCGCATTACCCATATTCCGACCGGGATCGTGGTCGCTATGCAGGACGAACGCTCACAGATCAAAAATCGTGCGAAAGCGATGAAAATCCTGACCGCTCGAATTCTTGCGAAAACACGCGACGAGGAAGCAGCGAAGATCTCCGCTTCGCGCCGCAGCCAAGTTGGCAGCGGCGATCGCTCCGAGAAGATTCGCACTTATAATTTCCCGCAAAATCGCGTTACGGATCATCGCATTGATCTGACTCTCTATAAGCTTGACCGGGTTATGGAGGGCGAATTGGAAGAGATCATTGAAGCCTTGCGGGTGGATGACCGTACCCGAAGGTTGCAGGAACAGACAGAGGCGACGATCCGATGAACGAACCGGCGTGGACGATTGCCCGTATTCTTCAAACATCAACCGATTATCTGGAAGGAAAGGGTATCGAAAGTCCGCGACGAAATGCCGAATCGCTCTTAGGCAAAGTGCTCACGTTGTCGCGTGTAGATCTATACATACAGCACGATCGCCCGTTGACCGACACCGAACTATCCACGCTTCGCAACATGCTTAAGCGACGCGGACAGCATGAGCCGCTGCAGTATATCTTGGGGGAAGTTGAGTTTTACGGATTGAAATTGGAAGTTGCTCCCGGATTACTGGTACCGCGACCGGAAACCGAAGAACTGGCGGAACGAGTAATAAATACAGTTCACGAGCAGTTTAGAAGTCAGCCGATCCGTTTGTTGGATATCGGGGCCGGAACCGGATGTCTGGCCATCGCGATAGCGATGAAAGTACCGAACGCAGTCGTTGACGCGGTGGATATTGACTTTGACGCATACTCCTGCACGGAACGAAATACGCTTCGTTATTCCGTGAACGCGCGAGTTCAACCGATCCTAGCGGATCTATTCTCGGAACAGTTTGTGAGCAAGGTTCATCCCGGCTATGATGTGGTCATCTCTAATCCGCCGTATGTGACGGAAGCGGATTATTCAACGCTGGAAAAGGATGTTCGCGACTATGAAGCGGTTCATGCATTGGTCGGCGGACCGGACGGTTTAAAATATTATCGGCGAATCGCGGAGTTATTGCCGTCACTTTCCCGCACGGATGGATGCTTTGCCTTTGAGATCGGTATGGGTCAAGCACAAGCCGTCAGCGATATTTTCCATCCGATCAGCCATTCAATAGTCATCCATTCCGACTTATCGGGTATTCCAAGGATCATCAGCGGATATCTTCGATAGAGGAAGCAATCGTTGAAAAGTTCGACATCAACCACTGATTTAAAGTACCGCTTGCGAGCCGCGCGGATTTCGGTGATCGCCGCGGCCGCTATGGTTATCGGTAAGCTGATCGCCGGATATTTCACCAATTCGCTGGCGATTCTCTCGGATGCCGGGCATTCCTCGGTGGACATGTTGGCAGCCATTGTAAGCTACGTCGCCATTCACAACGCAGGAAAACCGCCGGATCCCGATCATCACTATGGACACGCGAAGTTTGAGAGTATCGGCGCATTAGTGGAATTGATTTTTCTGGTTGGCTTGGGAGTTCTGATCGTATTCAGCGCTTTTAAGCGGCTGTCAACTAGTTCGACTGAAGTCCATTTAGGTGTAATCGGTATTACTTTGGTGGCGGCCTCATTTTCGATTGACCTTTGGCGAACGATCTCTTTAAATATTGCTGCGCGCCGTACCGGAAGCGAAGCATTATCCGCCAGCGCTACGCACTTTCTGGCGGATCTGCTGACGACAGCCGTGGTTATCGTCGGCATTATTTTTACCGCATTCGGGTTCTCCAAAGCGGATAGTATCGCTGCGTTGGGCATCGCAGTGGTTATCGGTTATCTAAGCATACGCCTCGGCAGACGAGTGTTCTCGTCGCTCTCGGATCGCGCGCCGATCGGACTTGCCGAGGAAGTGGAAGCGATTGTACACTCACTCGAACATGTAATTGACGTTCACGATATTCGAATCCGACAAGCCGGATCTCAGTTATTCGCGGAGATGCACGTCGGCCTTGATCCGCAACTGACTTTGGAAGAAGCGCACAATGTATTGGACACCATCGAAATGACGCTGCTGGCGCGCTTTCCATCCATGCATATTGTGACCCATCCGGAACCGTGGAATACGACAACGGCAACGGTTTAGGCATCGTATCGCACACCGATTTCGATCCAATTTTCGAGAGGTACATACCTGCATACTAATGCCTTGATCAATGAAGCAAGCCCTTATCTGTTGCAGCATGCACATAATCCTGTGAATTGGATGCCATGGGGTGACGAGGCCTTTGCAATAGCCGAACGCGAGAATAAGCCGGTTTTTTTATCCATCGGATACGCCGCTTGCCATTGGTGTCACGTCATGGAGCACGAATCTTTTGAGAATGTGGAAATAGCTGAGATTCTGAATCAGCATTTCATATGCGTAAAAGTTGATCGTGAAGAACGACCGGATATTGATCATCACTATATGCAAGCCGTTCAAAGGATGACCGGACAAGGGGGCTGGCCGTTATCCGTTTTTCTGAAACCCGACCGCAAACCGTTCTATGGGGGGACTTACTGGCCGCCGGTGGCCAAACACGGCCGGCCGGGATTCGGTGACCTGCTGACATCGCTAATTAATGCTTGGGAGCAACAACGAACGGATATTGATACCGTCGCCAACGAAATACACAACTTATTGAAAGAAGACGCTTTCCCAACCGGTCAGAACGATATCAAAAAGTCGGTGTTAGATATTGCTATTAAATCGGCAATGGAGCGCTTCGATTCGGCACACGGAGGATTCGGTCGCGCTCCCAAGTTCCCGCAGCCGATGCAGCTGGGTTTCTTGTTAAGACAAGGCGCACGGACCGCACATCGCACCGCACTTGAAATGACCATTTTAACTCTGGAAAAAATGGCACGGGGCGGGATCTTCGATCACTTGGGGGGCGGATTTCATCGTTATTCTACCGATGATGAATGGCTGATTCCGCACTTCGAAAAAATGCTCTATGATAATGTGCTACTCATCCCGATATATCTGGATGCATGGTTGACAACCGGGAGAACGGAATTCAAAGCCACCGCCCATCTGACTCTGGAATGGGTATTGCGCGAAATGCGGGTGGATGAAGGTGGTTTCGCGTCATCCCTGGATGCGGATTCCGAAGGGCAGGAAGGCAAATTCTATGTGTGGGCCAAGGATGACATTCGGAATGCTTTGCCCACTGATCAAGCCGAATTCGCGTTATCCGTTTTCAATATTTCTTCTGAAGGTCAGTTTGAAAATGATGAATCCGTTCTGCATATTGATGATTCCGCGACGATCAATGCTGAACGATTAGGATTATCCGTGGAGCAATATCGGACCAAATATGATGATATCCGCAATTTTTTACTTACTTGGCGCGAACAACGGCAGCGTCCGGCACGAGACGATAAAGTACTGACGGACTGGAACGGGCTAACGATTTCCGCCTTTGTGCGGGCATTTACCGTATTAGGTGAACCGAGATACTTGGAGGTCGCGCAACAAACCGCGGATCGGCTGCTGAGACCATTCGAAAAAACCGGCAGATTAGTTCACTCATTTTTAGGACAGCGGACGAACGAAACTCAACTGCTATTGGATTATTCCGCTTTGGGGAACGGATTGCTGGACCTATTTATGGCGGATGGAGATCAACGCTGGTTTGCGGGTTGTATTAACCTGGCGAAAACGGCAGATAAGCAATTCTCGCAGGGGAATACGCTCTATTCGCTTAGTGATGTCGGTGTTGCCAATATCGTCTCGATTGATCCCTACGACAGTGCGTTGCCTTCAGGTATTGCTTTGGCAGGTAATTTGATGGCACGACTCTATCATATTACTGCCGATAATTGGTTTGAAGAGCGCGCCAAAGCCCAGATTCTCCCATTGATGGAACAAATGGAAATGGCGCCGCTGGCTTTTTCGCAGAGTATGCTGACGGTTGATATGTTGTTGAATCCACCCGCACAATTAGTATTAGTCGGCGATACGCAACGAACACTGTGGAAAATTGCTCATGGCAAGTACCAGCCGTGTATTTCAGTATTTTGGATGAATGATTCAGAATCCTATCCGACGGAGCAATTGAAGTTGCTATTAGCCGGAAAGATCATGCAGCACAACCGACCGACTGCCTATCTGTGCCGGAATTTCGTTTGTGAAGCTCCCATAACTTCCGAGTCCGAGTTGAATGCCGCACTCCATAACACATTGGAATACTCAATAAACCGCGATAGATACCAACAATTTGACTGACTACGTCGCACATCAATTCACGATCATCACTGAAGATATAGCGGGCACTCACGCCCGCTGCGGGCGGCTGGAAACCGATCACGGGGAGATCGAAACTCCTTGTTTCTTTCCGGTGGGAACCACCGGAACGGTTAAAACGTTAACACCGGATGATCTGATTGGGGCTGGCGTTCAAGCTATCCTGTCCAATACTTATCACCTCTACCTGCGGCCTGGAACGGATATTCTCAAGCAAGCGGGGGGATTACATCGGTTTATGAAGTGGGACCGCCCCATTTTGACTGATTCCGGCGGCTATCAGGTCTTTTCGTTGACCGATCTTAAAAAAGTCCGCGAAATGGGGGTGGAGTTCCAATCGCATCTTGACGGGAGCTATCACACGTTCACTCCCGAAAAGGTGGTGGAAATCCAGCGCGCCATCGGCAGCGATATGATGATGGTTCTGGATTTGTGCGCGCCCTATCCCTGCTCGCACGGACAAGCCAAACAATGGCATGAAATCACCGTTCGCTGGGCGGCGGCGGCGCGGGAAGCAGAAACACGGCAGACGCTACTGTATGGCCATCGCCAGAATCTGTGGGCGATCATGCAAGGATCGGTGTTTACGGATCTTCGTAAGGAATCCGCCGAAGCATTGGTGGATTTGGATTTCCCCGGTTATGCCATCGGGGGACTTGCTGTCGGGGAACCGAAAACGATTTTTCGGGATATGGTTGCGTACTCCGCGCCGCTGTTACCAAGCCATAAACCGCGTTATCTGATGGGTGTGGGATTTCCCGAAGATCTGCTCTACAGCATCGCACAGGGTGTGGATTTTTTTGATTGCGTGCTGCCGACGCGAAACGGCCGCAACGGCACCGCCTTCACCTGGAACGGCAAGTTGATTATTAAGGCAGCGCGGGAAAAAGAAAACTTCTTCCCGATTGACGAAGATTGCGATTGCTACACGTGCCGCAATTTTGACCGTGCCTATCTGCGGCATCTTCTGCACGCGGAAGAATTATTGGCGCTGCGGTTGGTGTCGCTGCATAATGTGCATTTTTACCAAGCGTTGATGCGCGCCGCTCGCGAACACATTCAAGCGGGCGATTACCGGAATTGGATGGAGAGCACGCTTAACGCTTTTCAAGACAACGAAACTTCACTTACGGAGGCAAGATGATCGGTTTAGGATCCGCAGTTTTGATAGCCGGTGCAACGCTGGGACAAGCCGGGGCCCAACAACCCCAGGGAGGCTTACTGCCAGCGCTGTTGCCGTTGATTCTAATCGTGGTGGTGATGTATTTTCTGATGATCCGTCCCCAGCAGAAAAAGCAAAAGGCGCATCAGGCGATGGTAACCGCTTTAAAGCCGGGCGATGAAGTGGTTACGGCGGGCGGCCTTTACGGCACGGTAGCCGGTGTGGATGAAAAAAAGAATACACTCTATCTGAAAATCTCCGGCGATGTGAAGGTGCGCGTGGAACGCCACGCTATTACCCGCGTGATTACGGATAGCGGTGAGATTTCTCCGAAATAGCGCAATCATGCGGCCGGATTTCGATACAAGAGACGAGGATGATGATGAGTTCCGAAGGGAAGACGCTCAAGATCATTACCTACGGTCATCCGACACTGCGTGTCAAATGTGAAACGGTGACCGAATTCAACGATGAGCTTCGCGAATTTGCCGATACGATGTTCACGACGATGGTCGAAGGTGACGGCGTCGGATTAGCCGCGAGTCAGGTCGACCGACCGATTCGACTGCTGGTGATCGGTGTCCCACAGAAGGATGCGGATGAGTTATTCCGGTTAACCGTCGTGAATCCCGAGATTCTGGAAGCGCGCGGCGCATGGGATTATGAAGAAGGGTGCTTATCGGTTCCCGAGCTGCGCGAAGTGGTCACGCGGCCGGAGTGGATCAAGCTGAAGTATCAAGACGTGGATGGCAACGAACATATCGAGGAGTTTTCCGGTCTGATCAGCCGCGTTCTTCAACATGAAATTGATCATTTAAACGGAATTCTTTTCGTAGACCGGTTAACAACGATTCGCCGTGCCTTAATGAACGGAAAGCTGAAACAACTGGCGAAATCGAACCAACAAATCTGCATGTGAAGACGGGGATACTCACCGATATATGCGTGTAGTCTTCTGTGGAAATCCGGGATTTGCCGTTCCGACCTTGGAAACGCTGTTGGCGAGTTCGCATGAAGTCACAGCGGTCGTATGCAGTCCGGATAAGCCGCGCGGGCGCGGGCAGAAACTGCAGCCGCTACCCGTTAAGGATTATGCGTTGCGGTCGGGGGTTCCGGTCTTGCAGCCTGTGAAATTGATGGATCCGGATTTTCTCTCAAGTATGCGTCAGATTGAACCGGATTGTTTTGTGGTGGTAGCGTTTCGGATCTTGCCGCACGAAATGTTTGCCCTGCCACGATTAGGTTCCTTCAACGTCCACCCTTCGCTATTGCCGCGGGGACGCGGTCCGGCGCCGATTCCGTGGACACTGATTCGCGGGGAGACCGAAACCGGAGTAACGATTATTCGCCTGAGTGAGGAGATTGACGGCGGTGATATTCTGTTACAGGAGCGGATTCCGGTGTCTTCCGATGACAATTACGGCACGTTACATGGCACCCTTTCACAGTTAGGGGCGAAGCTCCTTCTTAAAGTACTTGATGCATGTGAAACGGGAAATCCACCGCCAGCATTAACGCAAGATGCGTCGCAGGTGACAAAAGCTCCAAAACTTTTCGCTAACGATTTCGAACTGGATTGGACTTTGTCGGCAATCGAACTGGTCAACCGAATCCGGGCTTTCAGTCCGTTTCCGGGTGCCACCACAATGGTCAAGGGTAAACGGCTGAAAATACTATCGGCTGCGGAAACCGACAATCTGCACAATTTACTTCCCGGTCAGATCAAGCAAACCGACCGTGAATCCCTGCTGGTGGGAACCGGTTACGGCGCGTTGTGGTTAAAATCTATACAACCTGAAGGAAAACGACCCATGACGGTCGGGGAATTTCTCAGGGGACGACCCCATTTACCCGAACGATTCGGACAATAGTTTTTGGAGTACCGGATGTTTCCGTTAATGTTTGATTGGACTTGGTTTTTGCTGCTGCCCGCGATCGGCTTTGCACTGTGGGCACAGTCCAAGGTTAAAAGCACCTATCATCGCTACAGTCAAGTCGCAAACCGACGAGGTCTTACTGGAGCCCAAATCGCACGGCGGATACTTGACAGTAACGGTCTGCTGAACGTGCGCGTCGAGCCGGTTGAAGGCACTCTGACCGACCATTATCATCCCAAAGAAAAAGTCGTCCGGCTATCTGAAGGGATTCATAATTCGAATAGCCTGGCCGCGCTGGCGGTGGCGGCGCACGAAACGGGACATGCCGTGCAGGATCAAGTCGGCTATGCTCCGATGAATATTCGCGCCAGTTTGGTGCCGGTTGCCAGTTTCGGTTCGACGTTGGCCTTTCCTCTGTTCTTCATCGGACTGTTGATTCCCAAAGTCGGCTGGCTGATGGATCTCGGAATTATTTTCTTTGCGGGCGCTGTGCTGTTTCATTTAATTACCTTGCCGGTGGAATTCGACGCATCCCGGCGAGCGGTGGCCGTTTTGGCTAACGGCGGCTATCTGGCCACGGATGAAGTGCCGCATGCCAAGAAAGTATTGGATGCCGCCGCCTGGACGTATGTTGCCGCCGCAACCGTATCGCTGATTCATTTGCTGCGGTTGGTCATTCTACGGCAATCACACGATTAACCGATCTCTGAATACAAACGAAAAGCGCGAGCCATTAAGGCTCGCGCTTTTCGTTTAGCAAGCATTGAGATTATTTGAGAAGCATCAGCTTTCTCGTCTCACGGAAAGCTCCGCTGTGGATTCGGTAGAGATATAATCCGCTGGGGAGACTGCCCATATCCAATTGAATGCGATGAGTACCGGCAGCCTGAACTTCACACATCGGAGTCATTACTTCCTGTCCGAGGACGTTATAAACCTGTAATTCCACAAGCTCTTGACGCTTCAGGTCGTATTGAATCGTCGTTGTTCCGTTAAACGGATTCGGGTAGTTTTGATAGAGACGATATTCCAGTGGAGTCCAGTGATTTTGTCCGGCATCCAAAGCCACCGTTAGCGATACCGGCAGAGTAATGCTGCCCGAAGCCGAGTTGTTAGAGATCGTCAAATCCACATGATACACCGCATCGCGAAGTGTGGAGGGATCGAAGGCAATCTCGATTTCACGATTCGTACCGGCCGGAATTGAGCCGAACATCGGCGTTACCGCAATCCAAGTTGTATTGAAATTCAATTCCCAGATTCCCAGCCGATCCCCCGACGGATTTTGCAGAATACCGCCGAACACCAACAGAGTGCTGTTCCAACCGGCGGTAATCGTGCAGCCACCGGCACGATCTCCCGATTCAATTCCCAAATCGCGTACATATTCCTGTTGACCGGATATCGGATGCATACGGCTGACGATACAGTGCTGACTTAAAGTGTCATGTCCAAAAATATAGAGACGATACCCATTGAACTCGTTGGGATACCAAGCCAATCCAGTCACTCGATAGCGCGACGGGAATCTCTGTATTACTTCACCATTGCGATCGATCTCTAAGATATCCGAAGCATAATCCGCCACCCAGAAATGATCAGTATGAGGATCATACGCCAAGGCGCGGGTCGGATCCAACGGGCTGGGAATCGTATCCACAACCACTCCGGCTTCATTCATGCCGATAATAGCCGCTCCTCCGGAGCCGTAAACGGTTTGTCCGTCATATGCCATGTCGCACCAACCGTATCCATTGCCGGGAGGCTGGGGAAAACTTCCGGCAAAGCTGCCGTTGAGATCAAACCGATAAATTGTATTCTGTTCTCCGCTGCCGGTTACCCACCAATAATCCCCGACCATTTCACAGCCTTGAATCAACCAATTCCCGGTTGCTGTGGTGGCATTCACACCGGTCAGGTAATTCCACGAATCATCCAGATTCGCGGCGGTTGAAAAGCGAATCGAAATATCATAATCCAACGGACCATTTCCGTTATTCGAGATTTGGAAATAGCTTTCATTGGGATCCTGCGGCAGCATCACACTGACATGATCGACGGATACAGATATTTCGGGATGCAACATCGAGAAAACCACCGTGGCCGTACTGTCCTGTCGGACAATAACATCTTCGATTACTCCATCATTATAGCCGAAGCGATGGGCGCGAACCGTATACTCGCCGATCCCGACGTTATAGAACGAAAAACGTCCTTGCGCATCGGTTCGCATCGTGTCCTGCACAAGATAACCCGAAACAACCACATCCACGTTAGACATCGGCAATGACGTGGCAACATCCGTGACGGTTCCCATAATGTTGCCGAACGCAGTCCGGCTATCGGTTGTAAAAACGATGCTCCGGCCCGCTATAAGATTAGCACCGCCCGGCGCTGCCGTATTATTAAAGCGATATTGCAGACCAACTAAACTGCCCGGCGCCTGAATCCCCACTGTAGAATAAGGGGTATCGTTCCCCTGCGCGACCATCTCCGATACTTGTTGATACTGAACGATCACAACCCCGTTGCTGTCTCGCGACATTTCATAAGCGGGGTCAATCAGAATGATCTCGAAATTCTCGACGGTATTATAATAAGATCCGAAACCGGCGGCTTGCCACTGAATGACATAGCGGTGGTTTGTTGCATCATAATAATCCCAAACTCCGAGTCCGGAACCGCTGGTACGCAAATCATCCCAGAAAGCCGCAATCAATGCATCGGGAGCCTGTTGTCCGGGAATGGGATAGTTGCGGAAGCCGTCCAGCTCATGCTGATCGCCGAAGGCCGCCCAACCGTTGGAACAAACGGTGATTTGGGTGTATTCATCGCCATAGAGACGGAACGGGAATGGCAAGTTCCTCGTAATCGAATAGGTCGGGGCACCGGGTGTTTGTTCACCGGGATCATTGAGATTGAGATTCGCACCGACCGAACGTACATCTACCCAGTTGAAATCCCGCGAATGTTCATAATCCAAATCGGTGTTATCGTAGGCGAAATATCCGTAAGCATCCGGTCCGGTAGGATCCGAGGCAGCCCGATCGCCAAGCGGTATCACAAACGAGATGCTATCCGAATATCCCGAATCAGTCGTCAGGATTAGGATCAATTCTGCCGGGAAACCGGGATAAGCCAGGCTGTTACCGCTCACCGAAAAACCGATACCACCGCCATTTCCGAGTCCACCCGGTTGGATCGTGCCATAATCCAATGATGGGGTATTAACATGCACGAAACTCGTTCGCGCCTGCAGTACACCGGTCAGATTCTGCAATGCGATATCGCCGGCATTTTCGACCGTAACTCGCAAGTTCGCCGACTCGCCGGGTTCCAGGAGAAAATCACCATCGCCGCCGCTCACCTGATGAGAGATATAAATGGCATGACCGGCAGCGCATGTCAGAATCTGCGAGCTGTGCGTGATCTGCGAGCTGGTATTAACGGCGATCGTTAAGAGTGCTTTTTCGCCATGTTTCATTCCGGAAGAAACTGTGAACCGAAACGGTGAAGCTCCGGCGGCAGAATCTCCGGCAGCAATATCGGCAAAGGAGATATTTCCATTGACAATCGTGAGATGCGGATTATTACTCGTGATTGTCGCCGTAATTCCTGATGCCGTTTGTGACGCACCGAAATTCCTGACGTAACACGCCATGTCTATCGTTTCGCCGGGATTGACAATCCCGTTGCCGTTGCCGGAAGTTCCGTTGTGATTGTCATCATCGAGCGTAAAACTCGAAAGAGTAACCATCTCCGCCGATGGTACGCAATTGATATTGCCGAGAAACGGTTTGTGATTTTGCTTGGTCACGGAGAGGGTCATGATACCGGGAGAATTCACATGAACCGGAACATCGGCAAATCCGAATTCATCGGAAAGGACTCGCTCGTAAACTTCCTCGCCTTTCCAGAGCACAACCAAAGCATCGCTGATGGGTTGACCGGTTTGGTTGTCTAATACTTGGGGGCGAATGCGACGGGTTCCGACGTTGACGGTGCCGGCATAAGTCACATTCATTACCGTCGGTTGTCTCGTCCACAGCGATATCGCCGGGTCGCCCATCAGGTTATTCCATCGCATGAAATTCTGCGCTTGGTAATCGCTGGGATATGCCGCATAGAGCTGCGCCTTGGCTCCAGTAAAAGCCATCCCCAAATACTGTACTCCCAAGTTGCAGATATTGTAGACCAGTCCTCCGGCTACCGTATTGTTGAAATGGACATGTGTTCCGGTTGTAGCCGTACCGATTCCGCAGACGCCGCCTTTCAGATTGCTGGGAGTACCGGCTAAGAGCCAGCTTTCCGAGGTGCTTGTTCCACTTTCAAAATCTCCCGTTCCGCAAGTGATCGTCAAACATACGGGTAATCGGTGGCCATTATTTGTACCGTAAGCAACAGAGTTAGTCATTTCACCGACGACGGTTCCCCGCCAGAGAAAATAGGAAACACCTTCATTTATCCGTTGCTGGACCAGCGAGGTATTAATTGATCCGCTGCCATGGGTGGCAATATTGACGGTGTTCACACCGGTAAACCGATAAAACTGCTGCCTCGCCCACAGCATCGTGATATGATTGGAACTGATTCCGTACCCTTCACCGGCATACAGGAAAGCGCGGGAAAACCACGACGGATCATCCATGTACGGATCACGCTCGTACGCGGCAATCTTGTTGAAGATCAGGTTCAAGTCCGTAGCGGAAGAGGCCGGAAAGCGTCCGAGCGCAACTTCTTCCAGATCATCTCCTGTAAGGTCCGCGTAATAATGATCGTAATCCCAGCTGTGCGTCGGCATCCCCAACAATGAACTTTGGGGATCGCCGATAATACAAACGAATTCCAGCGGCGGATCGGCCGAATTATACATCGCATAGATCGCCGACCGGATGGAGCTCGTATTCCAGCTGGATCGTGCGTCAATCACGACATCGAATCCGCAGCGACGCCGCCATGTCGCCAGGCTATCCGCCCATTGAAGAGCAATTTCTGCATCCCGACATAGAATTAAATACGTTCCGGGAGTTTCGGTGGCGTCGTCTAAGGCATCTTCATCAAGATTGGCGATCAGATTTCGATAGAGCGGCACAAAGGCACGGGACGGCTGACGCGTTTGAAGTAGTTCGTTTTCCCCGGGAGCTTCCGGATGGGCGATCAGATTAACATCCAGGTTGCGCCATACTCGGGCTTGCCTCGTCACCGGATTGATCTGAACGGGAAAGAATGTGACTTGGACCACACGGAAATCGCGAAAGATCTTTGGTGGGCCAATAACCACCGGTTCCGCAGGATACCATGCATCGGTATCGTAAATACTGCGGTCATAGTAGAGAGCGGTTCGCGATTCGTCTTTCCATTGAATCGGCAGGGTGTTGATATCGGATAACAATTCCCATACGGGATTTGCCGTCGCAAGCTCGACCGTGCCGGTATTGTGAACACGATAGAGACGGGTAATATGGGGAACAGCAGGGCATCCGTCCCTTTCATACAGGGGTTCTCCAGGAATAGCAAAGACATCATAATGCCGGAAATCCATGACCGAATCAATCCGCTGGATTTGCGGCGTTCGCAACGAAATTGCTGTGTCATCTATACCGGAACGCGATATTTCCAACGACTGATTCTCGTGCGCAAAATCTATAACGCCTGCCGGCAATCCCGTCTCCGCAAAAGCGAATCCAGATAAGCAAATCATGAGAAGAAGAGCCACCCAAAGGTGTACGACAGAAGAATGTCTCATGGTGGAAAAACCTCCCGGAAAAATGAAGGCAGGCTAATTTTCTGGAATGGAAAACACGAAGTCATTATATGCAAATTTATGTCCCGAATTCGCATAAAGAGAACCCCCTAATTTACAATAGATTGGGGGTTCTTTCTCACTATATAACAGTAACTTGATCGCGCAAATTGTGCAAATTGTGCGCGATAAACAAGTTATAGAACAAGTACATTCGGAACAGGGCTCAAATCTGGTCTTTTCTGAACAGATAGGGAAAAGTCTTGCTTGCCGGCGAAGAGCGGACTATATTTACTTAGACCCACAAACCGCCGTGGATATTCATAATTGCACCGTTAACGTAGGCGGCGTGTTCGGACGCAAGATAGAGTACGGCATCGCCGATGTTGGCAGGCGTGCCGATATGACCGAGGGGAACCTCATGCGGCATCCATTCGCGCATCCGCGGGGTCATGGAGTCATTTTCAATGTAGCCCGGATTGACGACATTGACACGAATCCCCTTCGGACCTAATTCACGGGCCAGTGTCAATGCCAGAATAACCACCCCGGTCTTCGCAATAGAATAGGCACAGGATTCACTTTGTGAACCGACCCGCTCGGCATTGGGCGCACCGATAAACACCATCGAACCACCAACTTCGCCCCGGTCAATGATAGGAGCCGCCTCCCGAGCAACAAGAAAGGCACTGGTGAGATTGGCATCAATCATCAAGCGCCACTCGCCCACGGAGGTTTTCAGAGCACGCCTGACCAGAAACGGTCCTACGTTATTTACGAGAATATCCAGACGACCGAATTCCGCAACAATATTCTCGAACATATTGTGGACCTGCGTCTCGTCGCAGACATCCGCCTTCGCAAGCTGAACGCGCCGGCCCATGCCTTTTACCCATTCGGCAACTTCGTGAGCGGCGTCTTCCCGCTCAAGGTAGTTAACGACAACATCCACTCCAGCTTGTGCCAATTTGAGCACGATGCCGCGCCCGATCCCACGAGCGCCGCCGGTCACCAGAGCGACCTTTCCTTTGAGTTCATCGGATTGAATCATGAGACAACTCTATTTTGAGAGAATTATCATGGAACACATTTGTCGAGTTACCGCTCAGCGGACAAAAATCCATTGGGCAATGGTGATTATCAGTACGTTGCTTATTCAAGGGCAATTGTCGCGCGTTTATTGTCAGACAGAGATTGATACTCAAGCAACCACAATTTCCGGTGAAACAGCTCTGTTCTGGGTCCAAATACCCGCAGGATATAATGAACATTATCCACCGGCACTATTGATTTGGTGGCATCAGTTTGGCGGTTCACAACACGAAATGCGGGATTATTCTGATTTCGAAACCGTGGCCAATGCCCGCGGGTGGATCGCCGCCTCGCACATGGGGCCCAGCGATCGCCACTGGAATGCCCGCAGCGCTCAAGAACACTGCCGGGCAATGTTGGATTGGCTGACCGATAATTACCCATTCTCGCGGGATTCCATCTATATGATCGGTGGTTCCATGGGTGGAGCCGCGGGACAGGTTTGGCACAATAACAATTGCGGTTCCAACGATTATCTTATCGCCGCTAATGCGGGCAGCTCGCCAATTCTTGATTGTCAGCTCCGTCAGGAGCAGTATCTCGCCTCAGGAGATACTAATCGCTCCATGCGTTTGATGTTCGGCGGATTACCTTTGGAACGCGACTCCGTCGCCTTCGAATACCACCGGTACAGCGCCATCCATTTCGCCGATACCAGCCAATCCATGCATTTTAATTCGTTGAATCTGCCAGTCTGGCTGACCTGGGGAAATCGAGATGATGAACGATTTGCCTACGGTGGACCCGCGGCGATTTGGGATTCGCTTCGTCAAGCCGACAACGCGGATACTTCGGTGATCATTCCATCCGAGATCGCCGGACATGGCGTCGCGATCATGAATACGGAAGAGGTATGCGATTGGTTATCCGGCTTCTCCGTCAACCGCTATCCCGACCGACTATCTATCAACGCCGACGAAAGCGGCGATTACTACTGGACATATGTTGACCTGCTGGTGAACGATACGACGTTCGGTCGCTACGGCGTCGTAAAGAATCCCGATGACCGCCGGTTGGATGTAACCTTAGTAAGGAATATCTCACAACTTGAGATCAATTTCGATTTTCCGTGGAGTGATTTCGACTCATTAGTATGTTCATGGCAGCAACTCGACACGGCGATCAGCGGGTTGCAGGTTGTACTCAACTCCGTTCCCGAACCGGACAGCATTATTGTTGCGGAAACAGGACGCGTGCATTATGAATATGAACCCGATCCAGAACTACTCCGGATCGATACCGAACCCTATGATGTAATCGAATTCGTGGTCTACTTCCGAACCGAATCAGTGTCGCCGCACAATCCGATTCTCGCCACCGACACTCGGCTGATGCAAGCCTATCCGAACCCGTTCAACTCGACCGTGAATCTGCTGATCGAAAGCCATATTACGGGCAATCGCAATGTCATTTTCTATGATGTATTAGGACGCGAAGCAGGTGTGTTCCGCGCCGCATTGCGCCCGGGCACACAACGGTTGGCGATTGCCGCCGCCGGATTGTGCAGCGGCATTTATTTCATTAACGTGGAAGGAAGTCCAACTCCTCCGCTGAAAGTTATGCTGTTGCGATAGTCAACAGCGACTCGTGAGAAGGGAATTCCAATCAGGAATTCCCTTTTTTGTTATTCGACCAACGTGTGGATGCGGCGAACCGCTTCCATCACCAGCTTTTCGGTCTGCTCGTAATCCGGCCAATACAGAGTGGAATTGGGCGAGTGAATATAGCGGCAGGCGACCGCGACTACACCGCACAACACGCCGGCGCGCGTTTGATGGATTGCTCCGGCGTCCGTTCCGCCATAAATCGGCATTTTCACCTGATAGTCCACCTTAGCGCGTTTGGCACAGTCGAATAAAAATTCCGACATCTTTCGCGGTACCAGAAAACTCGAATCAATAATTGAAATAACCGGACCGCCGCGTTGGCTGCAGGGCTTGCGGTCGGCGGGCACGCCGGGAAAATCCGCGCCGATGGTTCCTTCCAGTGCCAAAGCAACATCCGGATCAATGCCGAAGGCCGAGACCCGCGCGCCGCGCAAGCCCAGCTCCTCGGACGTCGAGAAGCTGGCGTACACCGTCAGCGGCGTTTTAACGGTACCTTCGGCCAGCGCCTTGAGTGTTTTAACTAATAACATACAACCGATGCGGTCATCGAAAGCTTTCCCCATCCAGTGATCGGGCGCAAATTCGAAGGTCGGATAGTCGAGCAAGCCGACATCACCGACGCGTATACCCCGATCCTCAGCGTCTTCCTTGGAAAGGGCACCGATATCTATGAAGTAATCTTCTGCTTTGATCGTTTTGCTGCGCTGTTCCTCGGTCAGCACGTGGGGCGGCTGCATACCGATGACGCCGTGATAGTACTCGCCATCGGCAGTCCGCAATTTCACCCGATGTCCGGCAAAGATGCGATCATCCCACCCGCCCAATTTGGCGAACTTCAGAAAGCCATTTTCATCTATATACCGCACCATTAAACCGACTTCGTCGGTGTGCGCGTCAAGCATGAGTTTCTTCGCACTCTTGCCCTTGCGCATGGCGATAAGATTGCCCGATGAGTCCGTGAATAGATCGTCAACAAAGGGACGAATCAAATCGGAAATCAAGTCGCGGACATCATCCTCATGTCCTGACGGTCCGAAGGCATTGCTCAGACTTTGAAGGAGTTCTTTGGATGTTGGAAATGCTTTCTTTGCCATGATAACGCACCTATTTCAGTTGGGTATTAATGCGACGAACGAGCGCACCCAAGACCGGATCGGATGTGCTGTTGAATTTCACTATCAGCTTTTGCAACTCCCGGTCGTCAAAAGCTGTCGCAGCTGCCGACAGAGCGGCCGCCTGAACGCGCGGATTGGGATATTCCAGATGGAGCCGGACGATTGGCTGCAGCTTCTTCAGATTACCCTTTGTTTCATCGTTTCCCTTCCAGTTCTGCGCTAATCGTTCGACTGCGCGAAGCTGAATCTGAAGATCGTGCGGTGGTACGCTACTCATCGCCTTTTGTAATACCGGGAGAATGCCTGCGGATTGCTTTCCGATGGCAATCACCGCTGCGCTTTGTACGGTGTATTGCTCATCTTTCAATCGCTCAACGATGGTTTCATAACCGCGGGGACTGTTCAACTTTCCGAGACTCACAACGGCGGCAATCCGTTCACGCTCCACCGCGCTGGATGCGTATTGCAGCAGCGTTCCGACGGCTGATGTATCGCCGATTTCTCCGGCGACCGACAGAATGGAAGACCTTAGTTTTTCGAATGAAGATTCCGGAAGCTTCGCAAACAACGCCGGTAATGCCGGGCGATATTTCATTTCGCCGAAAATCGAAATCGCATTTCTTCTGGCATAGCGGTTGTCCAATTCGAGCGCTTGGAATAAGTAGACCGCACCTGAATCGGGATAAGCCTTGAACAATTCGACTATAGCACGGCGCTCCAAGGCATCTTCCGTGCTCATTTTGTTCGCTCCCACCCACCGAACGGCTTCCTGCCCTTTAGCAACCAGCGCTAATCGCGCCCGCCGGACGCGTTCACGATTATCCGTCACCTCCCACTTGGACGCTTCCTTAAATAAATCCTCAACCGGTCTAAGGGTGTCGGAGGGAACCAATTCCACACTGATTTCAGCTTCGCGAGGCTTCACACTATCGCGAGATACGTCATAGCCAACGCCGAACATTCCATGCAGCCAGGCCGCTGAATCCGTTTCATCAACGGATGAATAGCTGTCATTGCCTTCGGCATCAACGAACACGCTTAGACTGCCGAAATCGCGGGCTTCGCGGGCACCCCCTTGACCGATCTGCGGCTCCGTCGTGGAATAGGTATCATTTCCGGCGAGATCAACAAACAACGCGGCACTATTAGTGATCGCCATTCCTTGTCCGCCGGAAATGGTATATTGATCATCACCGCTATGGTCGAATAGCACTCCAACGCTTAGATCATGCCCCGCTCCCTGCCCCGGACCGAAACGCGATCCGTAGCGATCATCTCCCCCGCGATCTTCCAGAACACCGGCAGCGAGATGAATTCCCGCTCCTTGGACGTATTGCGTGGCATTATAGACATCATTACCACCATCATCTATCAATCCGCCCAAGCTATACCAATAGCCGACCCCTTGTGCATAGATCTCGGCATTGTAGAAATCATTGCCCCCCAGATCGTGCAAAATCGCAATCCCACCACCGCTTCGCGGCCTTACTCCGATGGCAAAACCCTGCGCAAAGGAACGATAATCTTCGGGACGCAACGGGGCATGCGTTTCCAATCCACCAGCGCGATAAACATCATTGCCGCCACCGTCTACTAATGCCGCCGCGCCAAAGGTCGAAGCGAAGCCTTGACCATATTCGGGTATATCATAGATATCACGACCAGCGGCATCTGCCAGAACAGCGATACCGCATACCGCTGCGCCCTGTGAGAAAATACCGCCGCTATAGATATCGTCGCCACTGCCATCGAACAGTAATCCGGATCCCGCGAAGGCGGTGCCTTGCGAGAACATGCCATTCCGATAGTAGTCGCTGCCTTTCATATCCACCAAGGCACCCAAGCCCAATATACCACTGCCGATATTTACGGGTGAAGGAAATAAATATTGGTCATCACCGGCCATATCAATTACGGCAGAGAGCGAATGCCCTAATCCGGCCACGGCGGCACCGGCACGTGACAGGTAGCGATCATTCCCACCCAAATCAATGATCAACGCAAAGTCACCGGAATAGACATTTGGGCCGGACCCACCTAAGACAAAGGTGCCGAACGGTGTTTGCCGCGTCGCCAGCACCAGACCCTCAGCTCCACTCACCGTCGCAGTTTGAAACGGGGATTTGGTTTGTGCCCACGCCTGCGCAGATAGAGCCAAGCCGCGGGAAAAGGCATAAGCCGCTGCTGACAATGCTTCGCGATTGACCAGCGAGAGCAACGTGAGCAGACTATCTACAGTGATGGAATGCGATGAATCCACCGGCTGCTGAAATGCGCGATGGAGTAATCCTTTCAGTGAATCATCGGCGGTATTGTCTTCATCTTCAAACCATAGCGGAATCGCTTGAAGAATGCCCTGCACCTGAGCCGGACTGAATTGAGAAAAAGCTTGCGTCCGATATCCTTCGGCCAGTGCGAATGCGCTAAGCATCGGTTCGAAGGGATCCATCGCCGTCGGACGAGCGGCAGCCAGTTGTGAATCAATATCGCGGCAAACGATCTCCGGACATGCCACTGATATGGATAGTGCCATGCGTTTGATGTTTCCCGCATCTCCGACCGAAAGGGGTATGCTTTCGGAAAACTCCCTGCAAATGCGATAAGCTTCTAAGGGACTTCCAATCGCCTGTTTAACAGCCGGCAATAAAAACGTATCATCTTCCATCCAAGCCCGGTCGGAAATGAAGTCCATACGATTCATACCGATAAAATTCAAAGCAGAATCCAAATCGGTAGATTCGATAGCGGATTGCGCGAAGCCGGATCCTACTATCAGAATAAGTGCAGAAAAAACAAAAATACGATGGCTCAAAGGTGCCTCACGAAATGCGGGTAACATATCTATTTCATGTGTGAATTCCGACGGTCGGTCGGATAAAGACCAACCATCAGTAATGAATGACCTTGGTGTTGACGAAGGCGAATAGTCGTTTCGGTTGATTCATTGGATAAGCTGCAAAATCCGTTCAACCGCAAGGTGCGATTGCGGAACGGCCAACGAACACCTTCTAATGAACAATGTTGTGCTTCAGGAAAACCGAACCAAGAAACAGTATGTCTATGGGGAATTGAAAATTCACGGGCGATGCGACCGCGTAAAGGAATCAATAATGCGGACGGAGTGAGCAGATGAATATGAAGTCGAGAAGCGAAGGACGAATAATCCAGAGCATAAAGCATATGATCCAGCCGGTTACCGGTAAAACAGGTCACCAAAACATGATGCAAACGCTGTTTACGGCAGAAATTCATGCCTTTAGCAAAGTCAGAGTCTTCCTGAGACGGGCGATGATGAATTGCTGCGTTTCTTTGTTCAGCCCAACTCAATGTAGTTTTTGAGATCGAGTCGAAGTCACCGACCACGTCGCTGGGTACAACATTCCAACGCTTCAGGATTTCCAATCCACCATCCAATGCGATAATTCGGTCGGCGCGGGAAAGCAGTCTATTAAAGAACGATTTGGGCGGGGGATCGCCGTTTGCCACGATCAACGCGTCGTACCGGTCCGACAAAAGATCAAGACAATAATTCATTAATGCTCCGTACTGCCTGAGCTAAATGTAGCAATTCACCAACAAACAAGCAATAGTATCGGTCGTTGAATCAACGGATCATCAGCCACGCCAGCATGGAGCGGGATTCCAGACCGTCACGGCGATAGGACGCATAAACATGGGATGCGGCAGTACAAGGCGGGCGGCTTGCGAGATTCTCTTCCGGCAAACCCGACTGCCGAAGATCAACGCTTAATGACTTGAATAAGTCAAGATGGGTACGTCCGGATTCGGTTTGAATGACATCATTGCCAAAGCGAATGGCAAACCTATTGGCAAGGTCATCATCAACGGGATAACGGACGGGCGATATCATCGGCCCGACAACGACTTGCAGATTCCCGACCGCTGATTGATATTCATCAACCATGCGCTGGAGCATCATCCCCGGAAGCCCTGAAAGTATCCCCCGCCACCCGGCATGGGCCAATCCGATAGAACCACTTACCGAATCAATATAGAAGATTGGGGCACAGTCAGCATGTAAAGTAGTCAGAATGATCCCCGGAATGTTCGTGATCAGGGCATCCGTAGCGGGAATCCGTGAGGCGTGTTCGATTGTTCCGTGACCTCGATCAGAATCACTGACCCTGTAAATGGTCGTTTCATGAACTTGATCGGCAGATACCGCTTGGTTCAGATCGAGTCCATTACGTGTGAAACAGCGGCGGCGGTTGCTTATGGTATCCGCCATTGCCATCCCATTCCAGGACATTCCACCATCGGCTTTTAGCGAAATTCCAGCACGAACCCAAGCCACATTCGGGAACGGCTGCCACTCTGCGAGTAGGGATTGCTTTTCTGTTCCGGTTTGGGTATCTTCTGAGAAATAGTCTAACAAGGAGCCGACCTGTGCCGTATAAAGCCTTGGATTATTATCTAATTGAGGACATGTTGACGGATGAGGAACGGATGGTGCGGGATACCGTCCGGGAGTTCATATCCGATCAATTAATGCCGATCATCGAGGAATGCAATCGCGAAGCGCGCTTTCCGCTTGAGCTTGTGCCAAAGGCGGCGGAGCTGGGCTTGTTGGGCGCTCCCTATCCCGAAAAATACGGCTGTGCTAATCTGGGAGCGGTCGCCTACGGATTAATCAATCAGGAGCTGGAGCGCGGCGATTCGGGGATGCGGTCCTTCGTATCGGTGCAGACCGGACTGGTGATGTATCCGATTTTTGCCTTTGGTTCCGAAGCGCAGAAGGACTACTGGCTGCCTAAACTAACCTCGGGCGAAAAAATCGGCTGCTTCGGCTTGACCGAGCCGGACTTCGGTTCCAATCCCGGCGGGATGCTCACCCATGCCGTGGATAAAGGCTCGCATTATGTGTTGAACGGCACCAAAGCATGGATTACCAACGGAACCATTTCCAACATAGCCATTGTGTGGGCGAAGCTGGAAGGAGTCGTTCGCGGCTTTATCGTCGAGACCGATCGCGAAGGCTTCTCCGCACCGGAGATCAAGAATAAATTCTCGCTGCGTGCCAGCGTAACCTCGGACCTCATTTTGCAGGATGTCGAGGTTCCCAAAGAAAACATCCTGCCGGGGGTAACGGGGCTGAAAGGTCCGCTGTCGTGCTTAACGCAAGCCCGTTACGGAATCGCCTGGGGAGCGATGGGGGCGGCGTGTGCCGTGTTCGACGAAGTACTGCAATACAGCCAATCGCGAATTCAATTCGATAAACCCATCGCCTCGTTCCAACTGGTGCAGAACAAATTAACGTGGATAGCAACGGAAATCACGAAGGGGCAACTACTCGTTTACCGCTTGGCACAATTGAAAGATGCGAATCGAATGCGCCCCCAACACGTATCCATGGCCAAACGCAATAACGTCGGTGCGGCGTTAGAGATTTCGCGCGTCGGGCGGGATATTCTCGGAGCCAACGGCATCTCCAGCGAATATCAGACCTTCCGACACATGAACAATCTGGAATCGGTTAATACTTACGAAGGGACGTTCGATATCCACACGCTGATTATCGGCGAGGACTTGACCGGAATCGCCGCCTATGCCTAACTGTCTTATTTATCAAGAACGCTGATGACATCCACCGCCATTGAAAACTTATTAAACGGCGGCATCAGATAGATTCCCTGCACAAGCTGGCGGGTTTCCAACAGTAGTTTTTGAGCCAGTTCCACTCCCACGCGGGCGCCTTCGGTGCCCGCGTTTTGCATGGCACGGCGCACCGCATCCGGAACCAGCATATCCGGGATTTCGTTATGAATGAACTCCGCGTGTTTCGACGAACGCAGCGGAAGAATACCTAAAAATATCGGAATGGTGCAGAATCCGGATATATCGTTAAGAAACTTCTCAAGAGTCACGGCATCAAACAACGGTTGCGTAAACGCGAACTGCGCGCCAGCCTCTATCTTCTTGCGGAAGCGATCGTATTCCAGATCCAAATCAACCGCCGTAGGATTGACCCCGACTCCCAGCACAAACCGTGTCGGCTCCTCCATCTCGCGACCGGTTAAATCCTTGCCTTGATTCAATTGAGTCACCAATTGCGCAAGTCCGATGGAATCCAGCTCGAAAACGGCTTTCGCGAAAGGATAATCCCCCACGGCAGGCGGATCGCCGGTCACTGCCAGAATATTCAACACATCCAGCGCATGCGCGCCCAGCAATTCCGATTGCAACGCCAGCGCATTGCGATCCCGGCAAGATATATGCAGAAGCACTTCCATTCCCGCTTCGCGGCGGATCAGGTGAGCCATCGCCAGCGCACTAAGCCGCGAACGCGCCAAGGGGGAATCCGCCACATTGATGAGATCCACGCCGTGGGATTTCAGCATTTGTGCATGGCGAATGAATGGCTCAGAGTTGATGCCGCGCGGCGGATCAACTTCCACCGAAATCATGAATCGTTTGCCGAGATTGGCTCGGAAATCGCTATGGGGTATCGAAGCCGGTTTTTTCGCAGTTGAAACATCTTCATCAATATCATGCGAAACATATACTTTTTTTACAGCAGGTGTGCGACCGCGTACGACATCGGCAATCGCCCGGATATGATCGGGAGTGGTTCCGCAACATCCCCCCACCAGCGTCACTCCCGCATCGAGAAAACGATCTGCGTACTCGGAAAAATATTGAGGTGATGCCAGATATATATAACGACCGCCGACCAACTTCGGAAAACCGGCATTGGGTTGAGCGGCCAATGGAATCCCTTCGCCGCCCATGCGCTCGATTACATCCAACATCGGCTGCGGACCGACCGAGCAGTTGGCACCGATAACCGTAGCCCCCATCTCCATCAGGGCATGCCGAACGTCCGCCGGTTTGTCGCCAACCAACGTTTTCCCTTCTTCGGTGAAGGTCATAGTGGCAATGATCGGGATATCACCGGACAAACTGCGAATGGCCGCAATTGCCTCTTGGATTTCGGCCAGATTGGACATGGTCTCGACCATGAACAGGTCCACCCCGCCTTCCAGCAATCCCAATGCTTGTTCCCGGAATGCATGGTGCGCATCATCCAGCGATAACTTGCCAATCGGTTCTAACATACGGTTAAGCGGACCGATCGAACCGGCCACAAACACAGCTTCCCCAGCCGCTTGCCTTGCCACTTCCGCTCCCGCACGGTTGATTTCGCGGGTCCGCCTCTCAAAGCCATGTTCGGCTAAACGCAGCGGATTACCACCAAAAGTGTTGGTCGTGATCAATTGCGATCCGGCGGTGATGTATTCCCGATGAAGCGCTTCGACCACAGCGGGTTGAGATTCGTTCAACTCCTCGAAACATGATTGATAGGAAAATCCGCGAGCGTACAGTGCTGTCCCTATTGCGCCGTCGGCGACAAGGACTTCTTGATTCAAACGTTCAAGAAGTTCATGAATTCGGGTGGATTTCATATTCTATTGGCTATGTCCGGGAACTCGGTTAATGGGTTTGGCGTTTTGTATTGGATACCTGAGGGTATGAATTGTTTGAAAACCTTAACCAACTTTGTTCACAATTTCACGAGGAGATCGAATGACCATTCAAGTTGCCAAACCGGCCCCGCAATTTAATCTGGAAGCCCTCAACGGGCAGGATTTTTCCAAAGTTACGCTGGAGGATTACAAAGGTAAGTGGGTTGTTTTATTCTTTTATCCACTTGATTTTACGTTTGTTTGCCCAACCGAAATCAGAGCATTCTCCGATGCCTATTCTGAATTCACCAAGCGTGAAGCAGTTGTAATCGGCTGCTCAGTGGACAGCGTTCACAGTCATCTGGCGTGGTCGAAAAACGGTCTGGGAACGATTAAGTTTCCGATTATGTCTGATCTGACTCACATCGTCAGCCGCAACTACGGAGTTCTGGACGAGGACACCGGGTTTGCCCAACGGGGCACGTTTATTATTGATCCCGACGGAATTCTGCGCTGGATGGTGGTTCATGATACCGGTATTGGCCGGAATATCGAAGAAGTGCTGCGGGTGCTGGATGCTCTTCAAGCCGGCGGATTGTGTGCCGCAAACTGGAAGCCCGGCGAGGCGCTGCTGGAAGTCTAATTCGTGTGCACCGGGGAAAATGCACAACCGCGGTTGGCGTAAGTCAGCCGCGGTTTCTATTGAATCTCGACAGTCTCTCCGCGCTGAAATTGCCCGCGTTCATTGCGGATGATTCGACTGGCCGGAACATGCGGATCGTGCTGATAAGCCACGATCCAATTCTCGTCGACGGCGCGCGGCAATAGGCGCTTCTTCTCAGTCAGAGTGGTCATGGGAAAGAGATCATAACCCATAATGTAGGGCAGCGGAACATGAGCCGACATCGGCAACAAATCGGTGGCAAACCATAGTGCCGAATTACCGTCAAAGACCCGCAGGGACTGCATGGCCGGAGTGTGACCATCCAACATGATCAACTCGATTCCGGGGAAAACTTCGGTGTCGCCATCAACTAAATCCAGCAGTCCCGCTTCGTGAACCGGCCCATAATTCGGTGGTAGAAAGCTGGCCTTATCGCGCACGGTGGGATTTTGGGCATGATCCCAGTGCCGCCGCTGGACGTAATGGCGGGCGTTCGGAAAAACCGGAACCGCATGTTTGCCGTCTAAGCGAGTCGTTCCCCCGGCATGGTCGAAATGGAGATGGGTATAGATCACATCGGTAATAGCATCCGGCTGCAAGCCTTTTTCCGCAAGCGATTTCATCAACGTATTCTTTCCAAAATCCACGGCATAGATATCCGCAAACCGCTCGCCTTCTTTGTCTCCCGATCCCGCATCCACCAGAATTTTGCGCCCGTTTCCTTCAATCAGCAGACCGCGCATGGTCATTTCGATTCGGTTATACTCATCGGAAGGATTCGTGCGATTCCATAATATTTTCGGAACCACGCCGAACATCGCACCGCCATCCAGACGGAAATCCCCCGCTTCAATCAACGATACTTCATATGACCCGATCTTCATGCCTACGATCTCTTATTGGATTCTCTGTTCCGGCCAGGGACTGCCATCCCACACCCGTTGCGGGTGTTCTACCACCATTTTACGCGCATGTTCTTCGCCGACAATGCCAGCGGCGGCTTCCATTCCTTGTTTCAAATAAAAGCCATGTTCTTGGTTGTTGTGGGCATCGCTGGCCAAGATATCAATAGCATTCCATTTAAGCAATTGCTTGGCGCGCTTGGTCATAACGTTGCCAAATTGCCCGACCAACGAACCAGCATCTAATGTGAGCACGGCACCCTGCGCGCGGAGTTCTTGTGCCAGTTCCGGTTTCTTCAAACCGCGTTCATAACGCTCATAGTGCGCAATCACCGGGCGAACGCCCGATTTACCCAGCACACGCACCGCATTCAGAATGATTTCAAAGGGCGTTTGCCACGGGAACTCGATCAGAAAATACTTTCCCGCTCCATGATAGGTGGCAAAGGGGAGCGCCAGCGTTTTCAGAAGGTCCACACCCAGCATCAGCTCGGAAGCCAACGCCAGTTCGACGGGAATCCCCGCCGACTTTGCGGCATCCTTCACTTGAAGAAAGACCGACTGCAGCAGTCGGTCCGTTTGTTCGTTGGCGCGGTCGTTGCCGTGGGGGGTACACGCCACATGCGTGATTCCCTGCTGCGCTGCCGCCTCCAGCATGCGAAGCGACTCCTTCAAGTTGGCGGCGCCGTCATCCACACTCGGCAAAACATGATTATGAATATCGTACACGAACTTGGCTCACAAATCCGTGTAAACCGGACCACCGCCACCTTCCGGCGGTACCCAAGTGATAATTTCGTAAGGATCCATAATATCGCAAGTCTTGCAATGTACGCAGTTAGAAGCGCTGATTTGCAGTTTCACGCCGCCGCGATCGTCATCGGGAACCATCTCGTATACCTGAGCCGGACAGAAGAATTGACAGGGATTGCCGAATTCTTCGCGGCATTTCGTGCGGCAGATTTCGGTATCCAGTACATGCAGGTGCACGGGTTGATCTTCCTCGTGCATCGTCTTGCTGCTGTAGACGTCCGTCAGCTTATCGAAGGTCAGTTTGCCGTCGAATTCCGCCGCGCGTTTGGACAGCACCGTATCACGTTCGTCTAATCCCAGTTTGCGCCACGGCTGCATGTGCTTGTGGTTTTCGATGACCGGCATTTTTTCCTTCAGCCCCCGCCCGCCGCTTAGGAATTGAGCCGCGGCATGGATCATGCCCTTCGCCACTCCGTGTTCGAAAGCCTGATGGAAGTTCCGAACTCGCCAGAGTTCATCCCGTACCCAGCTGTGATTCACGCGATCCCGGAACGTCTTCAATACGGCTTGCGAAGTGTCTTTCTTGGTCAAGGATTCCAGAATCGTCTCCGCCGCCAACATGCCCGATTTGATCGCCAGATGAATGCCTTTTAAACGCTGGGCATTGAGAAATGATCCCGAATCGCCAATGATCAGTAAACCGTCATGATAGGGCTGGGGCATGGCGTACCAGCCGCCTTCGGGAATCGTCTTCGCTCCGTAGCCGACCATCTTCCCACCCGCCAGCAGCGATGCCACCCACGGGTGTTTCTTGAACCTTTGGAAATTATAGTGGGGATCGGTAAAGGGGTCTTTATAGCTTAGATCCGTTACCAGGCCGAGACAGAGCAGATTATCCCGCATCGAATAAATCCAGCTTCCGCCGAAATGATTGCCCAGCGGATAGCCCATCGTATGATAGACAATTCCCTGATCGGACAACGGTTGCGGCAGTTCCCAGACCTCTTTCACTCCCAGCACGTAAACCTGCGGATTATCGCCTTGCAAACCGAGTTTGCTCACCGCCGACTTCGTGAGCGAGCCGCGCGTACCTTCGGCGAGAACGGTGATTCCCGCTTCGATATTGGCCCCCGGCTCGAAATTGGATTTCGGTTCGCCGGACTTGTTCAGTCCTTTATCGCCGGTTTGGACACCGGTTACACGATCACCGTCGAAGAGCAATTCCTGACCGGGAGTTTCAGTGGCAACAATAATGCCTTCCTGCTCCACCTGTTCGCCGAGCCACTTCACCAAGCGATTCAGCGAAACGATGGGAAAGCCGTGATTCTGCAGCGGTGGCGGCATCCAGGGCGCACGGGTCTTGCCCGCTTCGGTCAGATAGAACAGCGCATCCTCGTCGCAAGTACGCTCCACCGGAAAGCCGCGCTCCTGCCAGTCGGGAATCAGTTCGGAAATTCCGCGGGGATCCATCACCGCTCCCGACAGGCTGTGCGCGCCCAGTTCCCGACCCTTTTCGAGAACCATGATCTCGACTTCGCCCAATCCGGCGCCCTCGGCATTTTTGTGCTCGATGAGCTTTTTCAGATGATAGGCACAAGCCAGTCCGGCCGGTCCGGCACCGACAATCAACACATCAACGGGGAAGGACTCGCGTTCCATTCGCTCCTCTCGCTTTTCGAATCGCTAATTCTTCGCCACAAACTCTAAGAGCGTCCGCACGCCCGAACCGGCGGCGGTTTCCTTCGGCTGAATCGAAGACACAACGCCGGGGAACGCCGTGGGTGCGATGTCAATGTGAATCCACGGAGTGTCGTCCACGAATTCCTGCAAGAAGGCGGCAGCGGTACAGGCTCCGCCCCAGCGATGACCGGGCACATTGCGCAGTTCGGCGGTGACACCTTCCATCTCTTTGGAATACTCCTCGAACAACGGCATCGGCCACATCCGTTCGCCCGCGCGGTCGGCGGCATCCAACAGCGTACGCTGCACGCGCTCATTATTGGAAAAGACGGCATCGGCATAATGCCCCAGCGCCACCACTGCCGCTCCGGTGAGCGTTGCCAGATCAATCATCGCCGTTGGTTTATACTTCTTGACCGCATAAGACAACGCGTCAGCGAGCACCAAGCGACCTTCAGCATCGGTGTTGCCGATTTCGACGGTTTTACCGTTGAAGGCTGTATAGATATCCGACGGACGGTAAGCGGATGGACCAATCGCGTTCTCCACCGCGCCGATAATTCCCACCACGCGGCATTTGGGTTTCATCCGCGCCACGCCGAACATCGCCGCGAGCACCGCCGCACCGCCGCACATATCGGATTTCATCTCTTCCATCGAAGCGGTTTTAATATTCAAGCCGCCGGAATCGAAGACCAATCCCTTGCCCACCAATGCATAGGTCTTGCGTGCCCCCGCCGGATTCCAGTCCATGATAATCAGTTTGGGCGGCATGGCACTACCCTTGGCCACCGCCAAGAGCAAGCCCATTCCCAGCCGTTCCATGTCACGCTTTTCCAGCACGGTTATCTTCACGCCGCTTTTCGCCAGCTTCTTCGCTTCTTTGGCCAGAAACTCGGTATTGACGACATTGGCCGGATGAGTGCCCCACTCCCGCGCCAGATTAGTGCTTTCCGCGGCGATAACAGCCTGCCCCAATACGCGATCCGCCGCCTTTTTACGCCGCGGATCCGAATAGCAAATCGCAGCCGAGGTCAGTTCTTTTGCTTTCGATTTCGGCTTCGGCTTATACTCATCGAATCGCCAATTGCCCAAAATCAGCCCTTCCGCCAGCGCGCGAGTCACGTCCTCGGAAGCCAGATCTTCAAGCAGACGTTCTTCGCTGACCAAGGCCAGCGTTTTCGCGCCCTGGTCGCGGGCATCGCGGACGACCGCGCCCGCCGCGAGCCGCAGCGTTTGCCAATGGAAGTCCTTGCGCGATCCTAAGCCTTGCAGAATAATCAACGGCGCAATGGCACGCTCGGAATAGTGATGAACCAGTTCGTTTTTACCGCCGGAAAACTGCGAGGCGGCGATGAGCTTGATGATCTCCTTGACCGTCTGACGATTCAGAGCGGGCAGCTTGGGCGATTTGATTTCGTCATCGAACAAACAAACGGCAACCGCTCCGGGATTGCCCTTGAGCGGGCTGACGGTCGTGGTGATTTTCACGATTTTCTCCTCAGGGAATGACGAAGCGTCTTCACGATTTTGTTTTTCTCATCCACCAGCACCACCGTGGGATGATGTTTATTCAGTTCCTCTTCGTCTACTTGAACATAGGTGACAATGATGACGACGTCGCCGCGCTGAGCCAGCCGCGCTGCCGCGCCGTTGATACCAATCGTGCCACTGCCCCGGCGTGCGGGGATGGCATAGGTATCCAGCCGCGCGCCGCTGGTCACGTTATAGATATGAATCCGTTCGTAAACGACGATTCCCGCCGCATCCAGCAGATCGGTATCTATGGCGCACGATCCCTCGTATTCGAGATTGACTTGTGTGACACGGGCGGAGTGAATCTTGCCGCCCATTACTTCGCGTTTCATGGTGTTCGTCCTTTCTGACCGGAGGCGGATGTCTCGACAAATCCAAACGAGTGGTCCTGACATAGACCTGCCAGAGCCTGCCGATATTCAGTGATCATGTTCCCGACCACGGTGGCTGCAGGCAAAATGTCATGGATTAATCCGACTCCCATTCCGGCTTCAAACTGTCCTTCCGCCCAATCCCCCTCGAAAATGCCCTTGCGTTCCCGTTTTTCACCCAATAGAACGCGAGTTTCCTCCGGCGTTGCCCCACGCCTTTCCAAAGCTGTGCATTGCAGCGCAAACGGATTCTTGATCATCCGGGTCGGACCGATATTCTTCAACGATAAGACCGTATCGCTTTCTCCGGCTTCGACGATTGCTTGCTTGTAGCGTTCCGATGATGACGATTCAATCGTAGCGGCGAAGCGGGTCCCCACTTGCACCCCATCCGCCCCCAACGCCAAAGCCGCCGCCAAACCGCGTCCATCGGTGATTCCTCCGGCGGCGATTACCGGAATTTTGACCGCATCCCGCACCTGCGGAACCAATACGAAGGTGGGGATTTCATCCACTCCATTATGTCCCCCCGCTTCGGTGCCTTCACAAACCACGGCATCCACCCCGCGCTCCTCAGCCTTGCGAGCCAGTTTGGCCGAAGGAACCACATGAACCACAATGGCTCCAGCCTCCTTTAAACGCGCCGTAAAGGTTGCGGGATTCCCGGCGGAGGTAAAAACAATTTTCACACCCTCTTCAATGCAAACATCCACCAATTCCGCAATGTCGCCGCGCAAGAGTGTGAGATTCACCCCGAACGGATACTCGTTGTTGACAGCGGCATACGTTTTTTGCAGGTGTTCGCGAAGCAAATCCGGCTTCATTGAGCCGGAACCGACCAAGCCTAATGCTCCAGCGCGCGAAACCGCCGCACACAGTTTCCACCCCGAAGTCCAGACCATTCCGGCTTGCACGATCGGATAGCGAATACCGAAGAGAGCATTAATACGATTCACGGGGATATCCAGCGTGCAAAGTTCTGAAAATCAGCGTACCCTTTCACACACGACAGCCGCGCAGGAAAAGACCCGCACGGCCGGAACGCAAGTTGCCGTATTCATTCAGGCCGATTGGAATCAATGGCCCTTTGCCAACTTTACCAAATCAATTCTATGAGTCGGTCGGCCGTCCAGTTCGCCCGGATATTGCGCATGGGTAGTGAGGGCTGAGTTGCGAATCAAAAACTCGCGATCCAGATAGAATTCCCCGCGCGTATAGCCGCCGAGTTCCAGAATTCCAGTATCCATGCGAATGGCGTCTTCCGGACACGCTTCAACACACAGTCCGCAAAAGCAGCAGCGCAGCAGGTCAATTTCGAAAGCCACCGGGTATTTTTCAATCCGTCCATCGGGAGACTCGCCCGCCGTGATATAAATGCACTTGTCCGGGCAAGCGGTCTCGCACATCATGCACGCCACACAGCGCGGCGCGCCATCGGGCCGGAGCATCAGCCGGTGCAAACCGCGCCACCGGGGAGAAATCGGCCGCCGTTCCTCCGGATATTGAATCGTGACCAGCGGCGGTTTGGTCTTCATGCCCAGCGACCGACCGATATGGCGACCCAAATTGACGAAAAAGTGCCGACTCGTTACCACAAAACCTTTCCAGAGTTCCGGGTAATAGGTTTTCTGCCAGAGGGTCAGTTCAACCTTACGAACGGGTTTAACGTCAATCATGCCGTCTTTGTCCTTATCAAGAATCGAATCACGCCAACCACATGATCACCAACGCCGTCACCACAACATTCAACAAAGCGATGGGCATCATTTCGCGCCACGACACGCGCATCAGCTGATCGTAACGGAAGCGCGGGAAAGTCCAGCGAATCTGCAATTGCAGCCACATCAGCACCATCACTTTAAAGCCAAAGGAAAGGACGCGCAGCGCCACTACACCCCACTCCGCAATTGGCAAATAAGCTCCCCACGGGAAATGGAATCCCGGTTGGCCGACCTTTTCAAAAGTATCGAACAAGAAAGGTACTTGATAGCTGCCCAAGAACACGGTGGTCAGAACCGCCCCCAGTACGACGATCTCGGCGAATTCGCCCAAGAAGAACATTCCCCAACGCATTCCGGAATACTCCGTAGCGAAGCCGATAATCTCCGATTCACCTTCCGGCAGATCGAATGGAGCGCGCTTGGTTTCGGCCATGGAAGCCGGCAAAAACAGTAAAAATGCGATGGGCTGAACGATGATCCCCCACTTGGGAATCCAACCCCACAGATACTCATTTTGGGCGGTGGCCATTACTCCCGGATCGAGCGTGCCGTAAACCAGGATTGGTCCGACCAACGACAGCCCTAAAATCAACTCATAGGAGATCATCTGCGCCGAAGCGCGCATACCGCCAATGAGTGAATACTTATTATTCGATGCCCAACCGGCCAGCATCGTACCGTAAACCGCCAACGAACCAAAAGCCAGAATGTAGAGAATGCCAATATCCAACGTGAGAATTTGCAGGGGCACAATTTTTTCGGCAATCGTAATCGGCGGTCCGAACGGCAATACGGCAAATGTCATGAACACCGGAAACATCGCAAACACCGGAGCGATCGCATGTAAAAAGCGCAATCCCTTCGGCGGCAAAAAGTCTTCCTTGAAAATCAATTTCAATGCATCAGCCAGCGAATTGATCAAGCCCAACATCTTGACTCCGAGAATCGCCGCTCGATTGGCACCGATCCGGTCGGACATCAATGCGCTTTGCTTGCGTTCCGCCCACGTGAGAACAAACGCACCGGTCATAATTCCGGCGAAAACAATGACTATCTTACCGATGAGTAATCCCAAGTCAAGCCACATGCATGCTCCACGGCATGAATTGCTGTACCACTACCGCGTTCACTAATAGGCGGACAATGGATGCGATGTCTGTACCTTCCGATATTCAGGTTCGGGAACGCCGGTCAGCATCTTTCCGGCGGGACCAATCCCTTCCCACGTTAGACCTTTAAATGAAGCAACTGATTGACCGATGGAATTAAAAACATCCTGTACCGTATGATAATTCCATCTGAAACCAAGTTGGGCAGCGATAGTCTTCCACACTTCCCACTCGCAGATTGCCTGCCCCATCGGCTCGAACGGCTTGGCAACGCGCTGCACTCGTCCTTGGAAATTCGTAAACGTGGCTTCCCGTTCCGCCCCCATCGCCAAGGGAACAACATCGTCGGCAATCGCGGCAAATCCGCAATCATGAGTGCCTAAATAAGCGATGTATTCGCAATGCTGATTAAGCTTGTTCAACTGTTTTTCGGATAGCATTGCCGACAGATCGTGATTAACCACGATCAGCACTTCGAATTCACCCTCGATGGCCGCTTCAACGATTTCATCGCCGGATTGACCGCCGCCGCCCCACGGACCGACGCCGATTTCCAATGCGCCGCGCCGATTGGGTGTAAGATCGGCTTTCATGAGAATCTCGTCTTCCACGCCCTTCGGCTCGAAACTCAACTTCACATCTATATTTTGAATCTTGAGTTCTTCAATAAACAATCGCTTCAAGGCGAACAGGTCTTCATTGGAAGACTTTGCCGAAGCCAATACCGCCACCGATTTACTGCCGTGTTTATCAATCACCGCCTTGATTTTCGCTGCAATCCTCTCCAGAGTTTGAGCCATCGTCGGCTCAGTTCCGTTCGATTCGGATTTGGTGCGCGGGGCGATTACCCGATCCGGCGTATCCACATCATGATAGCTATAACGGCCGCGGTCGCAGATCCACCATTCATTGACTAAACGATTATAGCGCGGTTTCAACCGTTGAATGCGGCGCTGCGGATTCTTATAGCTTCGATTTTGCTCCCAATCAATCAGGATATTGCAGCCGCGGGAACACCCCGTACAAATTGAAGGTGTCCGTTTAAGATACCATACCCGCCGCTTGAACCGGAAATCCTTATCGGTCAGCGCCCCCACCGGACACAAATCCACGACATTTCCGGCATAGGGATTCTCCAGCCGCTTTCCGGGCACGTTCATCAATTCGGATTCGCCGCCGTGTCCGAAGATCCCCAGTTCATCCACCCCAGCGATTTCGCGGCAGAAACGTACACAACGAGAACAGAGCACGCAGCGCTCGCTGTCCAGAACCACCGTCGGACCGACGTCTTGGACTTTATGCTTATGCCGCTTTTCAGTCAGCTCAACGCGGCTGTCATGCAACCCATACTGCATGTAGTAATTCTGTAAATCGCATTCGCCGGCATCATCGCAAATTGGGCAATCCAACGGATGGTTCTGTAGATAAAACTCCAAGACCGAGCTGCGCAGACGATGAACTGCCTCTGAAGTGGTCGTCACTTTCATACCGTCCGCCGCCGGCGTGTTGCAGCCCAAGACGATGGACTTACGCCCGTTGAGTTCCAGCTCGACTTGACACATACGGCACGATCCGACCACCGTTAAACCCGGATGGTAGCAATAATGCGGGATATCGATATTGAGCCGTTTCGCCGCTTCGATGAGCGTTGTGCCGGACGGCACTTCCAATGGCTTATTGTCTATTTCGATCTTGGGCATTTATCTTCTGGATATTCGAACGAAAGCACTCGTTCACTTATTCCTTGATCAGCGCTTCGAATTCGTGCCGGAATTTCTTGATGTAGCTCTTGGTCGGCCACGCCACCGCCGCGCCCAGCGCGCAGATCGTTTTTCCGTCAATGTTATCGGCGATTTCATACAAATCGTCGAGATCTCGACGGCGGCCCTTGCCTTCCAGTATGCGGGTTGCCAAGCGCAGCAGCCAACCGGTTCCTTCACGGCACGGCGTGCACTGTCCGCAGCTTTCGTGGGCATAAAATCTCACCATCCACACCATCAGGCGGGGGATGGAAACGGTCTCATCAATCACCATGACCGCCGCACTGCCCAGCATAGAACCCGCTGTTGCCACCGACTCGAAATCGAGTTTGAGATTCTCGCATTCATCGGCGGTGAGAATATGCGAAGACGAACCGCCGGGAATCACGGCTTTCAGTTTGCGATCTCCGGTAATTCCACCGCCGCACTCGTAAATGAGAGTTTTCAGCGGCACTCCCATCGGGAGTTCATAGATTCCGGGTTGTTTGACGCTGCCAGACAGCGAGAACAATGCCGTTCCGCCGTTTTTGGGTGTACCCATCGCGGCGAACTTCTCGGCGCCAATTTCCATGATGCGCGGCACGAACGACAACGTTTCAACGTTGTTGACGATAGTCGGCTTGCCCCACAAGCCGATGGCCGCCGGATAGAAGGGCGGCTTCAAACGCGGCCAACCCTTTTTACCTTCGATGGATTCGATGAGGCCGGTTTCTTCGCCGCAAATGTATTGTCCGGCACCAGTGGCCAGATGCACCGCACACGACCAGCCGCTCTTGAGAATATTCTCGCCGATGAATCCTTTGGCGCGCGCCTCTTCGATGGCGCGCTCCATGACTCGCACCGGATAGTAATACTCGCCGCGAATATAAATATATATCCGTTCGGCCTGCACCGCCCATGCGCAGATGAGTGCGCCTTCGAGCAGCAAATGCGGATCGTATTCCAGAATCAAACGGTCTTTACAGGTTCCCGGCTCGGACTCGTCGGCATTCACGCAAACGTAGCGCGGGAAAACGTCCTTCGGAATGAATCCCCACTTCATTCCCGCCGAAAAACCGGCGCCACCATGACCGCGCAGCCCGGATTCCTTAACGATTCCGGTAACTTCTTCGGGCTTCATCTTGACGGCGCGCTTGAGCATGTCATAAGCACCGCGTTTGAGGGCGGTGTCAATGGTTGCCTGTCCCGGCAAACCGAAATTGCGCGATAGCAAGCGAACGCTGCCGTTACCTGTCATGCCCGCGCTCCTTCACAGTCGTATTGACGCGAATCGTTATCGAAATCATGCGGACGCATGTTGACCTACATTGCCCAATAACGGCGTCGGCTCATCAGGTTGAACCGGCTGACCTTTCTTGAAACCGTCCAGAATGCGATCCATTTTTTCGACGGTCAGTTGATAGTATTGGTGCTCGTTCACCAGCATCATCGGCGCCCACGAACAACCGCCTAAACATTCGGCATATTTTAGGGTGAACATGCCGTCGGTAGTGGTTTCGCCGTTCTTGATTGCGAGTTTTTGTTCGATATGCTGCTGCAAATCCTCGGCTCCCGCCAAACAACAGGAAATATTGTGGCAGAGCATGATCAGATACCTGCCGCACGGAGTGGTGCGAAACATCGAATAGAACGTCAAGACTTCGCGCACCTTTACCAGACTTACGCCCACCGTTTCCGCCAGCCACCGCTCGGTTTCGGGCGTAATGCAGCCCAATTCACGCTGGGTTTCGAACATGAGCGGCACCAGCGCCGCTTGGCGGTGTTCCGGCGGGAATCGGAAAAAGATCTCACCCGCTTTTTTCTGCAATGATTCGGGAATTTGCATAGCGTGAAAAAATTTGCCTTACCGGTCCAGCTCGCCGCCGATCATGTTAATGGAACCGAAGGTCGGCACGATATCGGCGACCATTTGACCCTTGATCATCTCCGGCATCGCCGCCACAAAACTGAAACACGGCGGACGGCAACGTACCCGCCACGGATGATCGTTGCAGCCGTCGGTGGAATCTTCATCGGGTTGGCTGACAACGTAGAATCCTAATTCGCCGTTGCCGCCTTCCACCGCCAAATACACTTCGCCTTCGGGAACGCGAATGCCGTGGCCGTCCATGATCAGCTTGAAATGATTCATCAAGCCTTCGATATTGCCGTAGGTATCTTTCTTGTTGGGCAGCACCACGCGTTTATCGCTGCACGAGACGGGTCCGCCGGGAATTTTGGCCACACATTGTTCCAGCATCCGGCAGGACTGTTCGATCTCTTCCATGCGCACCAGATAGCGGTCGAGCACGTCGCCGTGACGTCCCACCGGCACGGTCCAATCCAATTGATTGTAGATCAGGTACGGATAGTCCTTGCGCACGTCATAATCCACCCCGCACGCGCGCAGCACCGGACCCGTAAAACCATAGGACAACGCGCGCTCGGCAGTGATGGCGCCGATGCCCCGCGTCCGCTCGACAAAAATGCGGTTATAGGTGAGCAGGATATCGCACTCTTTCAGAATATGGCGAACCTTGCCCACCATCCACAGATTTTTGTCCAACCAACCTTCCGGCAGATCGTAGGGCATCCCCCCCACGCGAGTGCAGTTGGTGGTGACGCGCGCGCCGCAATAGTCTTCGATCAGTTCGTAGCAGTATTCACGACCGATCATCATATACAGAAACGCCGTGAACGCGCCCATCTCCATCGCCGCGGCGCCGATGCACGTTAAATGATCGGCAATGCGCGAAATCTCGCTGAGCATCGTGCGAATGTATTGCCCGCGCGGCGGCAGCTCGATCTCCAACAACTTTTCTACGGCCATGCAATAGCCGACGTTGTTGATGCAAGGCGAAACGTAGTTAAGGCGGTCGGTGTAAATAATCGCCTGATTCCACGTGCTGGCTTCGCAACTCTTTTCGAAGGCGCGATGCAGGAAGCCCAATTCGATATCCGAATCCACCACCAGCTCACCCTGTAGCCTGGTGATGATCCGCATAATACCGTGCATCGCCGGATGGGACGGCCCGACATTCAGCAGCATGTCTTGCTGCTGGAACTCGGATTCCGTTTCCGAAATGGCGGTTTCTACTCCGTAAGGCTCAACAACTATTTTGGATTCGTCGTTCATGGATCGGTTGCTCAATTCTCCGGACCGATGAGCGGCTGCCGTTTGGTTTTCGGGTAGTCCTTGCGGAGCGGATGACCTTTGAATTCTTCGTAGAGCATAATGCGGCGCAGATCGGGATGACCTTTGAACTTGATCCCGAACAGATCCCATACTTCCCGCTCGTACCAATTGGCAATCTGGTAAAGGGATAATAGCGTCGGCACTTCGGGATGCTCGTCATCGGATTGCACTTTCACGCGCAGCCGGACTTTGGTGGCCAAATTCATGAAGTAATACACGACTTCAAAACGCGGCTGGCGCGGTTTATAATCCACGCAGGTCAAATCCACGAGCACGTTGAAGCCCAACTCATCGCGCAGAATTTGCGCCACATCAGCAATCCGGTCGGATTCCACGATCAGCGAGCGCTCGCCGCGGCGCTCATACCAATCCAGCACCGCTGCCGGCAGTCGCTTTTCGATGACTAAATGCTCGGGGAATTTCGCTTCACTCACAGGATTTGTTCCATGAATTCGGATTGAAATCTATCGGCCGGTTTCGCTGGTTTTCCACGGTTGCTTGGAGGCCTGCACCATCTGTTGCAGCTTGATCACTGCATCCAACACCGCTTCCGGTCGCGGCGGGCATCCGGCAATATAAATATCCACCGGAAGAATCGTGTCAATACCCTGCACTGTGGCATAGTTATCGTAAGGACCGCCGCAGCTGGCGCACGAACCGAAGGCTACCACCCATTTGGGTTCCGCCATCTGATCGTAGATCACCTTCATAACGGGAGCCAGCTTGTGACTGATCGTGCCCACCACCAACAACACGTCGGCTTGACGCGGGCTGAAACGCGGGAACGCGGCGCCGAAGCGGTCGAGGTCATAGTGACTGGCCGATACGGACATATATTCCATACCACAGCACGCCGTAACGAACGGATAGGGATAGAGCGAGAACTTGCGCGCCCATCCCAGCAGCTTATCGAAGCGCGTCGTGACTGCCGCGCTCTTGACCGCCGCCGCCAGTTCTTTATCGTGTCCGTTGCCTCGCATACTCATTATGCCTCGATCATTCCGCTGCTATTTCCAATCCAGAACGCGCTTGCTGACTTCGTAATACAATCCGACGGCCAGAATAATCAGGAAAATCACGACGCCGATAAACGCCGCCACTCCCAGTTTTCCGAAACTGACCGCCCACGGATAAAGAAACGCCAGTTCCACATCGAAGACAATAAACAGAACCGCCACCAGATAGAATTTGATGGGGAACGGCGCGCGGGCATCCGATTGGGGAACATTTCCGCACTCGAACGGCTCTTCTTTGAACTTGCTGGTATTGCGGGGTCCCAGCCACGCCGACAGCGCGACGAACATTCCCACCAATCCCGCCGCAGCGGTAAAGAGGACCAGAAACGAGACAAGATTGTTATCGAATATGGATGATTCCATCAGCAGCGGCTTGGTTTGCTCGGGTTTTCGAAAGGATCAGGATTTGTGAATGATCATCTGGAGTTTGTAGGCAAGGGGCGGGACAATAATCAGTTGTGCAATAATACCGGGAATCCCCGGGATTAATATAATCATCGCATAATAACCGAAATTCTGAAGCCCAGCTATCAGTATCGATACTAATACATACGTCAACCGTCCGGCGATCATCCCGATCAGCATGGCCGTTACTGTGGCGGCGATGCGTCCGGCGCGTTTTGACAAACCCGGCCAAACGGGCAATAATCGCAACACAACCGAAGTCGCAGCACCGTACACAGCCAATTCGGGCATCATGCGAATCACTTGCGATGATGTCGGCATCCCTGTCAATCCCATGGACAACGCCGGAGCCATGATGCCGACCAATGCGGCATGCAGCGGATTCAGCAAAATCCCACCCAAGAATACCGGAAAGTGCATGGGAAGAACGACCCGCGGCGAGATCCCGAAGGGGTGGATGAAAAACGAAAGAACAACCCCCAATGCTACACAGATTCCGGCAGTCCCTAAAGCCTCCACTCCCCATGCTGGAGCAAATGCCGAGATGTCATTATCCTGACCTCTATCTCGGCTTGCCGTACGATTCTTGGATTGATCTACTTTTGCCACTCGATGAAGAAATTTACAATATATTGTAATTAAAGCACTTGAAACAAAAATCCAAGAAACCGAACGGCGGTTATTTGAACAGCTAAACTACGGAGAACTTTCCACATTGTCAAGCGAAAGTGCGCAGTGTTGGGAAGTTCATCTCGTCCTAAGCTTAAGTTTAAAATGGAGAAAACGAGCGATCCGGGTCACATTTAGCGAATGGACCGAAAATGGACTATTACTTTTTAGAAAAAACGATTTGCCGATTCTTCGTGAGAGATAGGTTTCGATAGGAATCCCGTACCGTAACATAGTCTTCAACCGGAATGGAGTCGGCTTTAATCTGCTCGACGTACGACCAACGGATTGTTCCTTCACCAAGCCGGGCGTTTGTTTCGATACTGACATAGGGATTCTCGATGATCAACGGTGGCGGTAGAATGGACACTTGATATCCTTCGGGAATCGAGATAACGCACTCAGTAACGATGCGCATCCGGCCCGGCAGGGCTACCGGATAGCGAACTTCATCCGAAATCGGGAGGAAACCGGATTGCCCGAAGGTAAACGGACTATTCGGTATTTCCATTCTCATTTTCCGGTGTTTTCGGGAGCCGAAACCGGGGGCGACGAAGTCCATTCGCACTGAAACCGGTTCGGAATAATCTGCTATATTCGAAAAGGTAAACCCTGAAACTCGAGCATCAGCTGTGATTTTCGACGCAAATGCCACTGCCATACTGTCTCGCTCACCTGCTCGATCATCCAGTAAATTACGTGCTTGGGCAGCAAGATCACCTTGCGGTTTACAAACAACGAATCCGGACAGTTCACCGTTCGTGCTTAATTCCAGAAAGAATGTATTGGTTGCGCCGTAAGAATTCGGATCGTTCCACGGTATGTCTATGAGCATGGGAGTTCCGGCAAGCAGCATACAGCCTTTGCCATAGGTATCGGCATAGGGCAACGTGCCGGGCTGCGTGCTTTCAGCCGCCGGATCGAACCAAAGAGTATCATCCCCTGTGGGAACTGCCAGAATCAGATTGCCAAATTGTTCCAGAACGGGTAGCTCGCTCATCGGGGCTGGTTGACCCATTACCAACACTGGAATCGGAGCATAACCGTACAATCTCGCCAAGGCAGTAAACAGAACAGCCTTATCGCGGCAATCGCCATAGCGGTTCTCCCATATTCGATCAGCCGAATTGGGCACAAATCCAATACTGCCTAATCGCAGCGGTATCGTCTTGAAACCTGCACCAATCAGATTCGCAATATGCATGAGCGCCGGAATTCCCTGCAACTCCGGTGAAGTGATAACAGAGAATCTGCGGATCGTATTGCGGGAAGAATCCACTTTCTCCCAAAACGGATCGGAAACAAATACACCCAGTTCTTGCCAATCCGTAAAAGTTGTCCAAACCAGCCGCGGAACCAGAAATGACAGATCTACCGAATGCGATTCGGGAATGATATAAGAGCAATCATGCATCGTCCAGTTATAGAGGATCGTACTATCAGTTTTTTGGATAATTGGATCGAAACTCTGATTCGCTGTTTCATATTGTATGGACTGGTTCGCGGCGATATCTATAATAACTGATTTCTCGAGACACGGCTCGTATCCACCGAATAATTCGATTCCTCCCGCATATGACTGAACTGTTGACAGATTATTCAATTTAGGTTCAAGACGATAGCGAAGATATAGTGCCGATCCGGTTTCAATCGCAGGGGACGAAATCTGAAACTGCTTTAGGTTCGAATAGGCCGCAGCCCATTGCACTTCGGGCACGGTCGAAACCGTGATCGAATTGCTGTCAACTTCGATCCATTCACCGGATAACGTGCGTATTCGCGCTGATTCAAGAGCAAACATCTCAATATCACTGTTGAATCTAAATGTCTGTATCTTTAATGGATTGACATCGCGAACAGTGCGTGTTTTATAGAGAATCTCCCATTGCTGATATTTATTTCCGCTATTGTCAATCCGTATCATTGTGCGATCAAATAATATTATCCAGCGGGCTTCCGGATAGGTCTCATAGTTCGGCGCATTGTCGATTAGGCTATCCAATTGTGTTTGCGCATCGCATCGGCTCAATCCCGACAACAGGATTATTCCTATAGAAAGCAGCTTCAACATTGCAATGGGAAATCGCTTGCTCATATTTTATTGGATTGAGACTTTTTGAGGCGCATAGCGGGAAATATAATCCTTGACCCGCACTTTACGGGCCGTGTTGGCCGAACTCATATAGCGAATTGTCCCGAAAATCGCGCGCTCCGGCCCCCACGGCCGGTCATAGCGGCCTAAAGTCCAGAAAATCCCGCTATAGGAATTTGGGTCGCTGCCGTCCAGCGCATATTTGTCGTTCAACTCCAGCATGATGGCCAGCGCTTCTTCAGGTGTTGGGGTCCACTCGATGATCTTCTTTCCCCAGAGCATTCGCAAATAATTATGAATATATCCTTCACGGATCAATTGTCCCTGCGCGGCGTTCCACAGCTGATCATGCGTGGCTCCGGTTTCCAGTTCTCGCCCGGTGTAACGAAATTCCCGCTTATCCTTTTTATGAGCGGCAAGAGTCTGCCTTGCCCACAGCGGCAACGAAGAAAACTGATCATAGTCATCGCGGAAGCGACAGAAATTGAACCCCAGTTCCCGCCACGTTACGAGTTGATCCAGAAATGCCTCCACAGATTCACGAACTCCCCACCATCCCTCGCGTTGCCCTTTCGCCGTCGTACCTAAACGATCCAAGGACCAGTCCTCCCGATCCAAGATAGCACGGACAATATCATGTGTGGAAATGAATCCACAATGCAGATACAGCGACAAACGGCTGGTGGCATCCAACTCGGGTTCATTGCGATTTGCCGAATAGTGGTCAAGCTTCTCGTTCAGGAAATGATCGAGGAGCTTGCTCGCTTGACGTTGTCCACCCTTTTGTAGTACCGGCTTCACTTCTCGGCGAATCGGCAGACTATCAAGGCTTCTCCTGATTTCAGTATTACCTGAAAATTCCACCCTTGGCCATTTGCGTTCAATCTCGATTAAACCACTGCCAATCGCCGGCAGCTTGACTCCTTTAAGCGGATTTTCGGCGGGAAACTCCAGCAAATATGGTCGGAGTGATTTCTGGAGAAAACGGCGGAATGCGTAAGCCGTCGGGAACGCCTGGGGAGAAATTGATAACGGCAAAAGACCGTTGGAGTCAACCGCTTCGACTCGAACCTTGGCCAGAGTCTCAATTCGCTCCAGCCGGCTATGTGCATACCGCAGCGGATAATCATCCGCAATCACGATCCGCGCCAACTCCGACATTGAATGGAGGAGCGCATTTCCGGCATCACATTCGGATTCTAAAAACGGATAGTAAAGAACGGCGGTTTTCTTGAACTCCGCCGCCAGGTCGGCCATGCCTTCCAACTGAAACCGATGATGACGGTCACTGGCGAACGGATAATCCGAAGGTAGGATATCCAAAATCACCAGCGGACAAGCAAGTTGTTGTGACCACTGAATCGCCCGTTCCAATGCATAATTTGAATGGGAGCGACGGTTGCTCGACATGATATACAACGCAAACCGCCCGTCCTGAATTGGAACGTCCTTTATGACTCGAATGCGGCTGTCGGGAACGGTCTTCGTATAACCTCCGGTAACTTCTGCACGTCAGAATAGTGATTTAAAGGCTGAAAATCAAGTCCGTGCGTTACATATGATCGAAAATACCAGATAACACAAACCGCCCCGCGAAAATTCGCGGGGCGGTATAAATCATGATAGTCTGGGATAACTTATTTCATCAGAATCATCTTCTTGGTTACCGACGAGCCACCGGCGGTAAGCTTGTAGAAATACAATCCCGAGGGGAGGTTTTCGGCATTAAAGGTGACGGCGTGTTCACCAGCCGACAGTTGTCCGTTAATCAGCGTGGCAACATGACGTCCGATCGCATCATATACCTTCAGTGACGCCAAACCGTTTTCCGGTAGCGAGAAGCGAATTTTCGTTTCTGGATTGAACGGATTCGGGTAGTTATCCGCCAAGTAGAACGTCTCAGGCAGTGTTTGCTCGCCACCGCTGTAGTTGATGGTTTGCGTCAGATCACCGTGAACGGTCCGAACACCACTTAAATCAACATCCACCAGACGATAGTCATAAGTCATACCCGTCTCGGCGGAACGATCAACATACTGGTACGCAGAACCGGTAGCTTGATTTACGGCCGGAACCGTGGCCAGGCGATTGAACACTGCCGCACCACTGATACGACGTTCCACTTCCCAACGATCCATGTTCGTTTCAGCAGCCGATCGCCACGAAAGATACACACCGTCATTGCCGGAATAGGCTTCAAACGATGCTAATTCAGCCGCCAAGAACCGATCTTGCAGTTCCACACATGTCTCATAGGGAGTATACGTACGGAACGGTGCCAGGAACATTCCCTGCGAATGAACCCATGAATAGCAGGGACGAATTTCCCGCGGCCAATAACCCTTCGTACAAGCCATTACGGTTACCGGAACCAGTCCTTCTGCAATGGGATTGGATACTACCACCTGAGCATGACCGTATTCATCGGTAAAGACTGTATCTTCACTCAACGTGCCCTCGGAAGTGCTCAGAATGATCTTCACGCCGGAGACCGAGGCATTCCCCAGTGACAGAGCCAGCGCCCCGCGAGCCAGATTGATGTCTACAACCAAATCCGACATGATACCGTTGATCACCGGACCGGGGGATGTTATTGTGAGAGTATCGCCTTCGAGAATGACATTCTTCGGCATACCATCGGTTTCACCGGCGGCCAAGGTCACCAGTGCGTTGGCCGGACCGTTAACGGCCGGATTGGAGTGATGCACGCTGTCTTCATTCGGACGGCTGGGCGGACAGTAATAGGGGATTCCGTTAGCGTCTTCATTGAACTTCCACAATGCCATTTGCAGAATATCGTCACCCAATAGGGTTGTATCGTTGTGCCACGTCATGATATATGCCATGGCCGGGATGGCGATCTCGCAATCGTCATTAATCGGTGTATCATAAATCACGGCACAATAGGGATTGACATTCAAGCCATGTCCCAAATCTACGCAATAGGCATAAAGAGGGTTAGGATCACAAGTCGTGACAAAAGCAAACACGCCCATCGGGCCGCTATAGCTACTGCCCGGCCAGTAGATCGTTCCTGAATTACCGTTACCATTCACCATACCCGTGTAGTCAATAACACAGGTGTCATCATCGAGAGTGGAATAACCGTCACGATCCCATGGTGATTCCTGAACGATTGATCCACTTTCCCATTCTACTAATGCGAAAGCTTGACTCCATACGGCCATCAGCAGAATAGCTACTACACACTTCAGAGCATTCTTCATCTTTTCTCCTTCGCCTTTCTACCTTCGTATATATTGATGTGCTTAATCTTTGGGTCATCTGAATTTGAGCATCAGCAATTCATTACCGAATCCAGTGCCGCTCAAAAATCATGTTTGATATTCAAAACATTCCGTAGGGATAGACGAAAATCCGAAAAACCGTCAGTTTTCCAACCAATTTATCCCGGAAGTTGTTGGCAATCAATTTATGAGCCAAAAGTTGAAGTGTCAAGTCAACTTTAACAATAGGTATAGCGAAGATTTATATTGTCATATAAAACATACATAATAATCATGATCGGCTTACTATATTAAACCTATTCTTATGGATTTCGAATTTTTTTTCAATGAGAATGCTTTTTATCCATGTAAATCTTGAAACACAGCTTGACTTTAAGCCTCACTTTGGATATTTTACGGTTCCTTTAGGGGCAGTAGCTCAGCTGGGAGAGCACCACGTTCGCAACGTGGGGGTCGGCGGTTCGATCCCGCTCTGCTCCACGATTAACGGTCCCGTAACAGAGGACTGACAACTGGTATTCGCTGGATAGATATCGCCGGGTCCCGTGCAAGGGATAACCGCCCAACCCCGCCAGGACCGGAAGGTAGCAACGGTAAGTGGTTCATCACTGTGTTGCGGATCAGCCTGGCGATATCCATCCAGCACTATTTTTAACCATTAATTGAACAAATGATCAGTTATACCTCTTCGAACATACTATTGTAATTTATATTGATATGACTTACTAAAAAACCATTTTTGCCGATTACCGGGTTGACAATGCCATAGGAAAGGACTATCTTAATGCGTTCTAAAAGAGGCATCTCCAAATAGTGATATTGAGGCAATTCGATATACTGCGATGACTTATCAGGTACTTGCACGAAAGTGGCGACCTAAGCGGTTTGATGAGGTTGTGGGACAGACTCACGTCACCCAAACGATTCAAAATGCCTTGAAACAAGGCCGGTTGGCGCATGCTTTCCTGTTTACCGGTCCTCGCGGCGTCGGAAAAACCTCGACCGCCCGAATTCTGGCTCGTGCCGTCAATTGCCCGACTATTGACTTGCATAGCGAAGCCGAACCCTGCAACGAGTGCGAGACCTGCAAGGCACTGTTCGAGGACCGCGAGATGGATGTCATTGAAATGGATGCAGCTTCGCACAACGGCGTGGATGATATTCGGCGTCTCAATGAAAACTGCCGGTTGGCACCCGTTGCCGGACGGAAAAAAATCTATATCATTGACGAAGTTCATATGCTCTCCCGCAGTGCCTTTAATGCGTTTTTAAAAACGCTTGAAGAACCGCCCGAGCATGTGATCTTCATCTTGGCGACGACAGATATCCAAATGGTCCCGGCCACGATCCGTTCGCGGGTTCAGCGTTTCGATTTCCGTCCGCTTCAGCCGGCCGATGTCGCTCCCCACTTGGCGCGAATTTGTACCGCCGAGAATTGGCCGGCCGAACAAGAAGCGCTGTGGCTCATTGCGCGCCGCGCCGACGGCTCATTGCGGGATGCGGAAGGATTGTTGGATCAGGTGATTTCGTTCGGGGGGAATCGCGTCTCGCTGGAGATGACACGCGACGTTTTAGGGATACTGCCGGGGGAATTGCTGTCCGAAGCCACTACATTGCTCGCTCAGCATGATGTTCAAGAAGTTCCGGTCTACCTTGAAAAGTTATCGCAGCGCGGCGTTGATTATACGGATCTGCTGCGGTCGCTGCAGTCCTATTGGATGGATCTGGTTTTCATCAAGGAAGGACTTCCCGTCACCGGGCGAAGCGACGAAGAAATTGCCGCTATGCAGGCTGCCGGAGAGCCCTTCTCGGTTGAAGACCTGTTTCGCTTAATTCGGCTGGCCGAAGGTTTGGAAGATTCGATTAAGTGGTCAACCGCGCCGCGCGTACGTTTCGATATCTCGTTTCTGCGCTGGGTAACCTTGGATCGCACCACAACGATTCGCGACATCTTAGACCGACTTGAAGGCGGTGGATCTATTGAGAACGCTCCACCAATGCTGGAAAAAACCATAACGCATAAACCGTCCAAATCAACAGCACCAGCATCCGAAAATCCGGCTCCTCCGGCAAAAAGAACCGCCACCGTTCAGGAAACCCCGCCGCCACCGAAACCAATACTCTCGGCTGCACCGGATTTCGAAACGATCCAGTCTCGTTGGGACGATATCGTAGAAGCCTTGCGGGAACGCAATGCCACGGCGGGAGCCGTCGCCAAAAAAAGTTGGATTCCAGTCAGCCTCGATAAAAGGAAGCTGACCGTTGGCTGTATCAACGGCGGAAAATTCGGCACGGATTCGATGAAGAACAATTTCCCGCATCTATCCGCCGCCATCGCCGACGTGACCGGCATGGATGTATCGCTGGTCGCCGCTCCGCCCGTGGAAGACCCGTCACCGGGCGAAAAGAAAACTGCTCCCGCCGCCGAACCTCGAAAGGCGACCGACGGAAGCGATCTGTTTTCCAATTTAATGGATCGTTTTGGTGGTGTGGAAGTGGATCCCAGTAAGACACGCGAGCCGGAGTGAAGATGAGCGCCGATATCTCAAGGTTCGCTCCGTCCCTCGAACGATTGGTGGAACAAATCGCCAAGTTGCCGGGATTAGGCCGCAAATCAGCGGCGCGGATTGCGCTCCACATCTTACGACAATCCGAAACCGATACCGCGAACCTTGCGCAAGCGATTCTCGATGTCAAGAGCCGCATCCGGTTATGCCGACTGTGCTCGAATTTTACGGAAGAGGATGTCTGTTCCATTTGTTCCGATCCCAAGCGCGATCGGTCATTGATCTGCGTCGTCGAAACCCCCGGTGAAGTCCTGCGGTTGGAGAAGACCGGCAGCTATCGCGGGCTTTATCACGTTTTGGGCGGAACGTTGTCACCGCTGGACGGTATCGGGCCGGATGATTTACGCATCGCTGAGCTGTTTTCCCGATTGGAAGACGGGACCGTGCGGGAAGTGATTCTGGCTACCAATCCGACCACTGACGGTGATGGAACGGCATTGTATCTCGTGCGCGGCTTGAAGGAACAAAATATAATGGTTTCCCGCATTGCTCGCGGCGTGCCCGTGGGTGCGGAGATCGAACAGGTGGACGAAGTGACGCTGGCCAGCGCGCTGCAATCGCGCACGCGGATGAGCTGACGTCAGAGTCCGCGCGTTTTATTAGGGAGATCACCGTGATTCCCGGTTTCAGTTTGGCAAATCAGATTACGCTTTCGCGACTGGCGCTCGGACCGCTTTTCCTTGTCGCCTATTTGAATCCGTGGGCTTATTCAACTGAATTAGCTTTTGCGATTGCCGTCATTATTGAGGCGACTGATGTGGCGGATGGAATTGCGGCGAGGTCACGAAAGCAGGTTTCCGACGTCGGCAAGCTGCTGGATCCCATGAGCGATTCCATTGCCCGGTTATCCTATTACATAGCCTTTTTAGTGACGGGATATGCGACGGCTTGGATGATTGCGATATTGGTTTATCGCGATGTCGTAGTGTCTTATCTGCGCGTTTTTTCCGCGCTCACGGGCACGGCAATGGGACGCCGAACATCGGGAAAATGGAAAGGTATTTTGCAGGGAGCCACCGCCCTGGTTATCTTGGGACTTTTGATTATTAACGACCGGTTTTTCGAAATTCCCGGACTGTATAAAATCATCTACGGATTACTGGTATTTGTTACGGTTTATACGGCTTTTACATTGATCGAGTACTTGCGCGGCAACCGCGAATTGCTCCTCGAAATCCGGCGGCGCGGAAAAGCATGAGCCGCATATCCTTACCCGAAATCGCCGTTACCACCGTACTTGGATCGGGATTTTCGCCGATTGCGCCGGCGACTGTGGCGTCCGCTGTGACTTGCGCAATCTTCTGGTTCATCCCTGCGGCATTACGCTGGCCGTGGTTTCTGTTGATCATTCCCCTAACGTTCATCGGTGTCTGGTTATCTCACCGCGCCATTGTTGCGTTTGACATCGTTACAGACCAGCGGTTCAAGAAGCTGCGCAGACCGAATCCCAAGAAGGATGATCCGGATCAAGTTGTCTTCGACGAGTTTATCGGGCAGTGGATCACGCTGCTCGCCGTTCCGCATACTTTGGTCGGATTTGGGATTGCCTTTTTCGTCTTTCGATTTTTCGATATCATCAAGCCACTCGGAGTCGGCAGCCTGCAAAAGGCGAAAGGCGGCTGGGGTGTGATGCTCGATGATGTTTTGGCGGGCGGCTGGGGCGCGGTGTTGCTGCTGATTGTATATAAAGTGCTTCCAACCTTCTTCAATCATTAGTATCCGGATTCTCTGATTCTTCCATCCAGCGAAATAATCACGGTTGGTGATGAAATTCTCCGCGGCGATGTCCTCAACGGCAATGCGGCTTTCATCGGTCGTGTACTGTCGTCCATCGGATTACCGCCCGGTCATGTCAGCGTGGTTGCGGATCGGCTGGAAGATATTAAAACGTCATTAGAGATTGCTGACCGACGTTCACGGGTTGTTGTCATTACCGGCGGACTTGGTCCGACCCCGGATGATCTAACCCGCGATGCGATTGCCGAATTCTTCGGTTTCGAGCTGGCGGAAGATGCTGACTTATTGGCGCACGTACAGGCCTTGTTTCGTGCGCGGGGCATGGAAATGCCGGAAACGTCACGCAACCAAGCTTTGTTTCCGGTGGGGGCGACCCAAATTCCTAATCCGCATGGAACGGCATCGGGAATCTATGTCGAACGAAACGGACGGCATTTCTTCGTTCTGCCGGGGGTTTCCATCGAAACCCAGCAGATGATCGAGCAATCGGTTCTGCCGATTCTGAAAGCAGCGTTTCCTGAGGCACTGCGATTAACGCGAACGCTGCGACTGGCCGGAATCGGCGAATCCCATTTGCTGCGCGAATTGGGAGATCAAATCCCGATCCAACGGCTGGTCGCGCTGGCGTATCTGCCGCATCACGGCTTGCTGGATATCCGCCTGAATGCACTATCCGCCGACCTACACGAAGCGGAAGCCCAGATCGCCGAAGCGGAGAGTTATATCCGTGAACAGGTCGGTGAGTACGTTTATGGTACAGGATCGGATACGCTGGCTAAGGTAATCGGCAACATCTTACAGAATCGCGGGCAATGGCTGGCGGTGGCAGAGAGCTGCACGGGCGGATTAGTATCAAGCATGATCACGGACACGCCGGGATCGTCACGCTGGTTTAATCGGGGATGGGTGACTTATTCCAACACTGCCAAGTATGAAAATCTCGGTGTACCTGTTGAACTGCTCGAGAAAAACGGCGCCGTTTCCGAAGCCGTAGCCCGCGCCATGGCCGAAGGTGCGCGGGCGAAAGCTGATGCAGATTGGGGACTTGCGACAACCGGCATCGCCGGACCGGACGGGGGTACCGCCGAGAAACCGGTGGGTACGGTATGGATGGCGGTTTCATCGAAGGAACACACCGCTTCCCGCCATCTGCAATTCTCGGGGCTGCGCGAAACGATCAAACTCCGCACCGCCCATACGGCGCTGACATATCTGTACCGTCAGCTGATGGATGACCTTCAATAATGCGGCTGTTTGTCGCTATTGATTTGCCGTTGGAATGGAAAGAAATTCTGGCGAAACCGGAAGCCAGCATCGGTTGGGTCGGGCGGGGGATTAAGTGGGTAGAACCGCGGGGGATGCACCTTACCTTAAAGTTTTTGGGCGAGGTTGAGGAATCACTTCTGCCTGAACTGGAACATCCCCTGGCGGGCGCCTGCGATGGAATAGCATCCTTCACAATGCAAATTCACGGTACGGGTGTTTTTCCCAATCCCAAACGTCCGCGCATTTACTGGGCAGGCTTGGAAGCTCCGCCCGCGCTGCTTGTACTCCAAAAAAACGTTGACCGGGAAATGCAGCGGTTAGGGTTTGAACGGGACGATCATCCGTTTCGACCGCATCTAACCATTGCCAGAATTAAAGATCCCATCGGCAAAGAACGTATGACCGACGCGTTTCTGAATTACCGACTGGAAAGCGAACCCACTACGGTCCGTGAAATACTACTGATGCGCAGTCACCTGTCGGCGGCCGGCGCCCGCTATGAAGCGATTCGCCGTTTTCCGCTAACCGAGGCCGTTCACCCATAAATCATCTACTACCGAAGAGGAGTACCACGTGCCTCGGGACATGATTATCAATGAAATCGGCGCTCCCCGCGACAAAGTCTGGGAATTGCTGGTTAATGCCAAGGAATTTGCTTTCTGGGCGCCGAATGTCCGTGATCTGGAACTGGAACCCAAAGATAAGTTTGATGTGGATACCGTCCGGCATTTTCGCCTGGATATCGCCGGGAAAATCGAAACACTGGATACTCTGATCACCCACTACCAAGCCGGTGAGATGTTCGCCGAAATCCCGGTCGGCGGTTCCCTGAAATTGCATGAAAAAGTCGAGCATCTGAAGATGATTTACCGGCTGGAAGTCGTCGAAGAAAAAACCTGCAATCTGACGTTCACGATTGACTATAAGATGAAGGGCTTTTTTAATCAATTGTTGGAAAAGGTGGTCATGGGTTCGTTCATCGCCCAGTTGCGGCTGTGGTTCGAACGGCTTCAGACTTATGCCGAGACCGGACGACCGGTTTAAGCCGTTCGATACAATTTCACGATGTGTAAAAATCAACTATAAGAGTGAGTGCGGCCATGAGTAAAGAGACCGACGAAAAAAAGAAAAATCTGGACATCACCCTCCAGCAGATTGACAAGCAGTACGGTAAAGGCTCGGTCATGCGGCTGGGGGATAGCGGTCCGATTCAACGTGTAGAGACCATTCCCACCGGAGCGTTGTCGCTGGATAACGCATTGGGCGTCGGCGGTGTGCCGCGCGGAAGGGTTATCGAAATCTACGGCCCGGAATCCTCCGGTAAAACCACGCTGGCCTTGAGTATCATTGCCCAAGCCCAAAAACTGGGCGGCTACGCGGCGATTATTGACGCGGAGCATGCTCTTGATCCGAACTATGCCAAAGCCCTGGGTGTAAATACCGACGAGTTGCTGGTCAGCCAGCCGGATACCGGCGAACAGGCGTTGGAAATCGCCGAAGCGCTAATTCGCTCCGGAGCGTTGGATGTCGTCGTCGTGGACTCGGTGGCGGCGCTGGTGCCCAAGGCGGAAATCGAAGGCGAGATGGGTGATTCGCTGCCCGGCTTACAAGCCCGCCTCATGAGTCAAGCCCTCCGCAAACTGACGGCCGTGGTCTCGCGCTCCCGTACCTCGCTGATTTTTATCAATCAGCTGCGCATGAAAATCGGTGTGATGTTCGGCAATCCCGAAACCACCACCGGCGGCAATGCCTTGAAGTTCTATTCGACGATTCGCATGGATATTCGCCGTATCGCCTCCTTGAAGGACGGTGAAAATATCATCGGAAACCGCACTCGTGTGAAGATCGTTAAAAACAAACTGGCGGCACCGTTCCGCGAGGCTGAATTCGATATTATGTATGGCAAAGGCATTGACCATGCCGGAGACGTACTCGATTTAGCGACGCAACTCAATGTGGTGGCCAAGAGCGGCACGTGGTACAGCTACGGCGAAGAACGGCTTGGACAGGGTAAAGATCGGGTGGTCGAACTCTTGAAGGATACCCCCGATCTTCTGAACCGCATCGAAGTGGAAGTCCGCCGTGAATTGGGTTTTGAAGCACCAGCCGAATCCGCGGCCAGTCCTAACGGTCAGGAACCCGCCGAAACCAAACCGAAATCCAAAAAAACGGCTTCGTAAGATATTGCGATTCTATCGGACCACTATTCTCGCGTTAATCGCCTGCTGGTTATTCATCCCACTGACGGCGAATGCTCATCAATTGGTATTGACGACCGGGTATGCCAACTCGCGAACACCGGAAGTCGGCCACGATATTGATAGCGGCAACCGCCCGTTTCGCGCGGGCAGCGGCTATGCGGTGGGCATTCGCGTAGATGTCGAGCCGCCCCATCGTCCGCTGATGTTCGGTCCGAGTTTTCTGTTTTGGAATAATGTGACTGGCGATCCCGATCCCAATGCCAATGCTAATTACTTTCAGATTGAGTTGGGCGGTCGTATTTCTTCGCGCACACGCACCAATCCCAGTTTGTATGCCGGAGTCGGGGCCGGCTATACGCTTTCCCACGGCGAAGTCGTCGCCAAATTGGACGGCTCGAAACAAACCTTCGATGGCGATTTCCCGTCCGCTTCGGTACACTTCGGCTTCAAGTCGAAGAACGATTCGGGATTGTCACTGTTGGGCGAAGGTTCGTTTCACTTCGGCTTAGGCGAGCCGCGCGGCCGGTTGGCGGTCGGTCCGGCTAAGGCATGGCTGATCCAGATCGGTGTCGGATTCGACTTGTTATTATCCCACGGCCGGTGATGAAATCCCGCGAGCAGGACGGTTCGCGCAAGCGACCAACCCTATTGACCGCGCTGCAATACGCGGTCAAATTGCTGTCCAGCCGTTCTTATTCGGAAGCGAAGCTGCGCGAAAAGCTATTGGCACGGGGCTATGAAGCCGGCGATATTGATTACGGTCTTGAGCGGCTGCGCGAAAAGCGCTTGCTGGATGACCGCCGCTACGCCGAAGAATTCGTGCGCACCCGCTTGACCATGCGACCGCGCGCGGCTTCGATTCTGATTCGCGAATTGCGGCAGCGTGGCATCGCGCAGCGCTTAGCCAAGCAAGTGACGGACGAGCTGGTTCCCCGCGAAGCGAACGAAGATATTGCGCGCGACCTCATTCGCCGCAAGCTTGCCGTATATGCCAAGCTTGACCCGATGACCCGGCGCCGACGACTGGCGGCGCTACTGGCGCGCCGGGGTTTCCCTTACGATATCATTGACAAAGTACTCCGTAATGAGAGTGATTCTTTAACGGATGAGTGATTAGCGGATTTCGAGACTCCTATGACCTCCCAAGACATTCGACAGCAATTTCTGGATTTCTTCCGCGATCGCGGTCATGCGATCGTCCCTTCGGCCTCGGTGGTTCCGCAGGATGACCCCACCCTGCTCTTCACCAACGCGGGCATGAACCAGTTCAAGCCGTATTTTCTCGGGCGGCAAAAACCGGAATCCACCCGCGTCGCCGATACTCAGAAGTGCATTCGCGTTTCCGGCAAGCACAACGACTTGGAGGAGGTCGGGCCGTCGCCGTATCATCATACCTTCTTTGAAATGCTGGGCAATTGGAGTTTCGGCGATTATTTCAAGAAGGATGCGATCGTCTGGGCGTGGGAACTCATGACGCAGGGCTATCGTTTGCCGAAAGACAAGTTGTACGCCACCGTGTACGAGACCGACGACGAAGCCGAACAACTATGGAAGGGCGAAACGGATATTATTCCCTCGCACGTGCTGCGTTTCGGCAAGAAGGATAATTTCTGGAGTATGGGCGATACCGGTCCGTGCGGACCGTGCAGCGAACTCCATATTGATCGCGGACCGGAATTCGATTCCGATCCCAACGCGTTTGTCAATACCGGATCGCCGCGCTATATCGAATTGTGGAATTTGGTGTTCATTCAGTTTGACGCCCAGCCCGATGGGAAAATGCTCGATCTTCCCGCCAAGCACGTGGACACCGGCGCGGGACTGGAACGCATTACGACCGTCATGAACGGACTGCGCTCCAACTACGATACCGACCTGTTCCAGCCGATTATTCAGGCGATTGCCGCCGCTTCGGGCAAACCGTACTCCGACGGACCGGACGGCGTGCCGCATCGCGTGATTGCCGACCACTTGCGCTGTTTGTCGTTTGCGATTGGCGACGGCGCCATGCCCGGCAACGAAGGCCGCGGCTATGTACTGCGGCGGATTCTGCGGCGGGCGGCACGCTTCGGCCGCAAGCTGGATATGCACGAGCCGTTTATTTACAAACTGCTCCCGGTCTTGATTGACGTGATGGGCGGAGTCTTTCCCGAAATCAAGGATCGTCATGTGCACATCGCTCGTGTCTTGCAGGCGGAAGAAGAGCATTTCGGCAAAACACTGGATCGCGGTTTGGAACGGTTTGCCGAAGTTGTGGACTCCACCCGAAAAGCCAAATCCACGGTGATTCCCGGCGAAGATGCGTTCCGGCTTCATGATACCTTCGGATTTCCATTAGATCTAACTCAACTTATGGCGCGTGAGGAAGGTTTAACCGTTGATGCTGCTGGATTCGAGAGCGCAATGGAATTTCAGCGCGAGAGGGCACTGGTTGATAGACTGAATCGAGCTGGTGTTCAAACGCAGGCTAAAAAATTCGATTTTGGAAAAACTGAATTTGTCGGATATCATCAATTCGAAACCGCAAGTAATCTGTACTCCTTTGGTGCCGATCCTCACAATTCAATCTATTTTGTAGCTTCCGAAACGTCGCCGTTTTATCCAGAAAGCGGTGGACAGGTTCATGACGAAGGCCATATTGAGAATACACCTGATGATCCAGTACGGTTTAAACTGCGAATCAAGGATGTTCAGAAGTCCGGTGAGAGTATTCTTCATTCAGTCGAACTAACTGAGGGAAACAATGAAATTCTCGAATTTCTTACTGGAAAGAATAAAAAACCAAGAAAAGCAGTTTTCCGTGTAGACGAAAAGCACCGCATCCCCACGCAGTACAATCACACGGCCACGCACTTGCTGCAAAAGGCGCTGCGTGAAGTGCTGGGAGATCATGTTCATCAGCAAGGCTCGCTGGTCCATCCCGACTATTTGCGGTTCGACTATACGCATTTCCAAAAGCCCACGACCGAAGAGCTGGAACAGATCGAAGCCTATGTCAACGACCGCATCCGCGAGAATTGGCCGGTTACACCCAAGCTGACCACGCTCAAGCAGGCGCAGGAATTGGGGGCAATGGCGCTGTTCGGCGAAAAGTACGGCGATGAAGTGCGGATGATCGAGATCGGCGAGGGCGACCATATCGTGTCTCGCGAACTCTGCGGCGGCTGCCATACTAAACGGACGGGCGATCTTGGTTTGTTCGTAATCAAATCGGAAACCTCAGTAGCAGCCGGAGTGCGGCGTATCGAAGCGCTGACCGGCGACCGCGCCCTGCGCTACGTTCTCGAACGACGGAACATGGTGGATGAACTGACCTCGCTTTTGCAAAGCGAAGGCAGCGATCCACTGGAAAAATTGCAGAAGACGCTCGAAGAAAAGAAGCGGATCGAAAAAGAGGTAGAACGGCTGCGTTCGGAGGTGGCGGGGTCGGCTATGCAAGACTTGGCCGCCCAAGCCGTGACCGTGGGACGGGCGAAGATGGTCGCCGCTAAGGTTGAAGCGCACAGTATGGATGAACTGAAAGAAATGGGCGATTCGCTGCGGGAAGGATTGAAATCGGGCGTGGCTGTTCTGGTAGCGGTGATTGACGAAAAGCCGTCATTAGTGGTAACAGTAACTCCCGATCTGGTCAAGGACGGCGTGGATGCCGTGCCCATCGCTAAAGAACTGGGCAAGTTGTTAGGCGGCGGCGGCGGCGGAAAACCGCACATGGCTACCGCAGGCGGACGAAACCCGGAGGGGATTCCGGACGTTATCTCAAAGTCAAGTACTGTTCTCATAAAATACTTGCCTTAATTCGCGAATCGGTGCCCCATATAAAAGGCAACCGACCCTCGGTTGCCTTTGTTGTTGACTTTATATTAACAATTACAAATAAATAGAGTTAACACTTGACATTAATTAACTTTTTAATTAAATTGTCTGCCCAATTGAATCATTTGGTTAATTCCTAACTGAGGTTTCTTTCAAATCCTCCATGGCAGACGATTCCAAACAGCGGATTCTTGATGCCGCCTTTGCTGAGTTTTCAGCGAACGGGAAAGCCGGTGCTCGCATGCAGGCCATTGCCGAACGTGCTCAAGTCAATCAGGCAATGCTGAACTACTATTTTAAGAGCAAGGATGAGCTATACGCCGCCGTCATTCGTGAATTCGTAAGCGAGATTCATCGCAGTCATCTGGAAAGCCTTCAACCTGAAGGATCGAATCCAGCCGATTCCCGTGCCTTTTGGCTTCACCATATCGAACATGATATCCGCAGTTGGGAAAAGAATACGGATTTTTTGCGATTGACCTTGCTGGATTTATTAGCGGGCGGCGAGGGAATGCGGATGGCGTTTCGGGAGTGGTTGGATGCCTCGCAATCGAAAGATGCAATCGCGAGCATCGCCACCGACTCTGGAATCCGCAACCGCAATGCCCGTCAGGTGATCCTGCTCATCATGAGTTTGTCCATGTTCAACACTCTGCTGGAACCGTTGGCCGATGAGTTCTGGCCGTCGGATAAGAGCCGTGAGGAATTGCTGGATGAGCGGATTGCCGCAATCAAGGATCTGCTCGAACACGGCTTGTTCACCCGCAACGATGAATCGGTAAAGTAAAAAGGACCGACAATTGTCTATTTCTGAGATAGATAGGCCAACACTTCATCGTTGTGAATTTTCGCCGAGACCGGATCCCAGATTTTGATAATTTTGCTGCGCTCGTCAATCAGAAAGGTCACTCGACGAGCCACCTTTACCAGCGGCGCCAGACTTTTCAAAACACCATAAGCCCGGCTGACTTCGCCTTCAGTATCCGCCAATAACGGGAAATTAAGGTTGTGCTTGGCGGCGAACTTGGCATGCGAAGCGGCGTTATTGGTACTGACGCCCAAGACCACCACCCCGTGCTTCACATAAGAGGCTTGGCTGCCTGCGAAATTGCAGGCTTCGGTGGTGCAGCCGGGCGTACTATCGCGGGGATAGAAATACAATAAGACCTTCTTACCCTTGTAATCCTTGAGACGGTGGACTTTTCCATCGCCATCGGTCAGACTGAAATCCGGTGCGGCTTGTCCTTCCTTCAGGGGAGTCGTCATCGAATAACCTCCATTTATAGACAATGGTTATGAAACAAAGACTTGTGCGCCTCCATCACGAGGCTAAACGACAACATAATCAGAAACGTGTTCATTTGCAAACGTTCTCATCCCTGAGCGTACTGTTTGGATTATTGCTGTTCGTCCCCTCCCTGCTCCCTGCCGAGACGATTGCGCTCACGTGGGATGACGCATGGCAAATGGCGCGCACGCAAAACACGGAAGTCCTGAACTCGCGTGAAGAAGTGACAATCGCGAAAGAACAGATCAACGAAGCTCGTTCAGGAGCGCTTCCGTCCTTGAATCTAAGCGGTCTGTATACGCGAAACCTGAAATCGCCCGTATTCTTCATTGATGGCCAACCCATTCGCATCGGGCTGGACAACGACTATCAGGCTAAAATCGAATTGACACAGCCGATTTGGGTAGCGGGAAAAGTCGGTTCGGCACTTCGTATCGCTCGCAGCTATCTCAAGCAATCGGAAACCACCGTCACTCAGACCTTGCAGGACGTGCGGGTTCAGGTGGCGCAGACGTTTTACGGTGTGATTCTGGCGCAGGAGTTGGTGAAGGTCACTCAGACTTCGCTGGAGCGGGCTATCCAACATCGGGATCAGACCCGGTTGATGTACGAACAGGGTGTTGTATCGGAGTATGATAAAATCCGCGCCGAAGTTCAGGTTGCCAATCTCGAACCACCCCTGCTGCAGGCTCAGAATCAATATCAGTTGACGAAAGAGAACTTACGTCGGATTCTCAAGCTTGATCCGCTATCGGACGTGGACGTGATCGGCACGTTAGAACTCGCCGATACCACCTTACCGGATGCAAACGTTGAAACCGCTTTTGAACGTCGTCCGGAACTGACAGCCTTGACTCATGCCCGCAAGATGCAAAAGGAGTTGGTCGGTTTTACCCGTCGGGATCTGTATCTTCCCAGCATCTACGCCATCGCCAACTACAGCGCCTCCACCCAAGCCGACAATTACGAATTCGACCAGTACAGTTGGGCTAAAAGCGCCGCCGCAATGGTTTCGGTCTCCATTCCGTTGTTCGACGGTTTTCGCACGCCCGCCAAGGTCGCGCAGTATCGCGCGGAATTACGACGATTGGATTACACCGAAACCGACCTGCGCAACGGCATTCGGATTGACGTCGAAAACTCCCGCCGCGAACTGGAACGCGCCCTGCAAACGGTACGCGTTCAGAACGATAACGTCCGCGAAGCGGAACGCGGCTACCAAATCGCCAAAGTCCGCTACGAAAACGGAATGGGTACCCAACTGGAACTGCTGGACAGCGAATTGCAGTTGGACAATGCGAAAGTGAATCGTTTGAGCGCGCTTTACAGCGTGAAAATCGCCCGTATCCAACTGGAACGTGCGATGGGATTTCCTTTGAACAATTAATTCGAACCATAGAGTATCGCCGTGAAAAAGCCTTTTAAAACCATCGGCATCCTGTTGGCCATCTTGATCGTAGCAGGCGTCGGATTTCGCATCGCCACGCGCGGACAATCCGAAACTGTGGAATCCATTCCCGATATTCAAAAACGCGAAGGGATTCCGGTGCGGATCGAAACGATTACGCCTGGACCGATTGCTCAGACGCTGCGATTTTCGGGTACCATTGAGGGTGAAGAGCAGTCCGTAATTGTTTCGCGCTTAATGGAAACCATTACGCAAATTCCCGTAAAGGTCGGACAACAGGTTTCGCGCGGACAGGTTGTGGCTAAGTTGGATCATGCGAATCCGCAAGCTGCCTTCCGGCAAGCGCGTGCTACGTTGGACAACGCCCGCTTAGATTTGGATCGCATGAAAGCGTTGTACGAACAGGGCGCTATTTCCAAGCAAATGCTCGACCAAGCTCAGCTTCATGCCGATGTCGCACAATCCAATTTCGAAGCCTCCGCCGATATGATTGAATTGCGAACACCTCTATCAGGTGAGGTGGTCCGCGTCCATCTCCAACCGGGCGACGTGGCCTCGCCCGGCGCACCGGTGGTAACCGTCGCCGCCTCACGGCAGATTCGTGTCAAGTTCCATGTGTCCCCGGAGGAACGAGTGTTAATTACAAAGGATCAAAGCGCCCGTATCCATCCCGGAATGGGCGATTCAACTTGGATATCAGGAATCGTCGAGAAGGTGGACGATGCCGCGGACCCGGCATCCCGCCTATTTGAAGTTACGGTCCGTTCGGATAATCCTGATGGCATATTGCGACCCGGCGTTTTGACGACGGTCGAGGTGGTCATCCAACAACGCGACAACTCGCTGTCCGTCAACCGCGAAGCGTTGATGAACGAAGTTGCCGGTTCAGCACAGATCTTTGTGGTTGGACCCGACAAACGAGCCATGTTGCAAACCGTCACACTGGGAATATATTCGACTGAACGAGTTGAAGTACTGACCGGGGTTAAACCTGACGATCGTGTGGTTGTCTTCGGCCAAAACCGGCTTGCCGACGGTAATCTCGTCAAGATTATCGAAATCTGATCATTCAACAACTCCTAATATGTTTCTTTCCGACTTTTCGATAAAACGGCCCGTAGCGATTACGATGATCGTAATGAGCTTTGCCGTGCTCGGTCTTTACTCCTATCTGCAATTGGGCGTGGACAACTGGCCGGACGTCAGCTTTCCGTTTGCCGTCGTGTCGGTCATCTATCCCGGCGCGGGACCTGAGGAAATCGAAACTCAGGTCATTCAGCCAATGGAAGATGAAATCGCCACCATCGCGGGAATCCGCAATATTACCGCTCAATGTCTTGAAAGCCGAGGGATTATCTTTGTCGAGTTTGAGCTCGGCACCAAGATTGATTTCGCGGCCTTGGACGTCAAAGACAAAATTGATGCGATTCGGCCGAATCTTCCGGATGACATGAAAACGCCGACGGTATTGAAATTCGACGTGAATCAGGCGCCGATTATCAACCTTGCTCTTCAATCCGAACGGCCAGCCGATGAGCTTTATCGTCTGGCGGATGATGTCGTTAAGCCGCGCCTGAATCGGGTTACCGGTATCGCGCAGATTGAATTGGAAGGCGGTCTGGAGCGCGAAATCCAAGTCGCTCTGTCGCGTTCCCGATTGCGGGCACACAATCTGACGGTAATGGATGTAATCGGCGGATTGGCGGCGGCCAACTTAAGTATGCCCAGCGGACGAATCGAAGAGGGCCGTCGGGATGTGACAATTCGCTTGCAGGGCGAATTCATGAAGCCGTCGGAAATGGAGAAGATGGACATTTCGCTAGAAGGCGGCCGCACCGTAAGATTGCGGGACATCGGGCGGGTTTACGATGGATTTAAAGACATTGAGTCGAAAGTGCGATTCGGCGGCGAGACGTCAGTCGGGCTTTCGCTGCGAAAGCGCACCGATGCCAACACCGTCGCCACCGCCAATGAAGTGAAAAAGCAGCTTGCCGATGTGGAAAAACTGTTGCCCGCCGATGTTAAGATTTCCGTTGCCCGCGATAATTCGGTCTTCATTCGTAATTCGCTGCGTGATGTTTCCGGCAACTTGGTTATGGGAATTTTACTGACGGCGTTAGTGTTGTTCATCTTTCTTCGTTCATGGGAAGGAACTATTATTGCCTCAGTGGCAATGCCGGTTTCAGTCGTAGCGACATTTTTATTAATCTATTGGGCCGGTTTCACACTGAATTCCATGTCGCTCATGGGATTGTCCATTTCAATCGGAATTCTGGTCAACAATGCGATTGTCGTTTTAGAGAACATCACGGTTTATAAGGGGCGAGGACTCAATCCGGTTGACGCCGCCGCCAAAGGCACTTCGGAAATCGCACTGGCGGTAGCGGCTTCGACATTGACCAATATCGTCGTGTTTCTTCCGATCGGCTTCATGGGCGGTATCGTCGGCCAGTTTTTCAAGGAATTCGGTCTTACGGTCGCTTTTGCCACGATTTTCTCACTGATTGTATCGTTCACCCTCACGCCCATGATGGCTTCGCGTAAGCTTGGGCGAACCGCCTATATTTTCTCGGCCATCGTAGTTTTCTTCGGCGTTTGGTTGATCGTCGGACTGACACAAGCGGTGGTTACGATGGTTTTTGTGGGATTGGTTCTGTTGGCCCAAAAAGCCGGACTTCTGAACCGCTTTTTCGATATGTGGGAACGGTTGATCAGCAGTGCGATCCAAAGCTATCAATCTGCCCTTTCCTGGATATTGGATCATCGCGGACGCATCGTCGCCGGCGTTGTCGTGGTCTTTTTCGTATCAGTCGCCATGTTCGGCGTTGTCGGCGGTGAGTTTTTCCCTCAGGCTGATCAAGGCGAATTTTATCTTTCCGTAAAGATGCCGCCCGGAACCCGTCTGGACATTACCGATCAAGTCATGGGTCAAATCGAGAATGTGATCGGCAAGATTCCTGAGGTCGAATCCTATTATACGACAATTGGGATCACTCAAACGGGTCAAGGCGATGTGACGGGCTCGCAGGTCGGAGGCACGTATGTTAAGCTGGTCGAAAAGAAGAGTCGCAAACGGGCGACCGCCGAAGTCGTAGCGGATATCCGACCACAATTGGCCGACATCCCTGCGGCGGAAATCGTGATCACGGAAGCCGGAATGTTTGGCGGCGGCGGCGAGAGCGACTTGCAGATTGAAGTGACCAGCAACAACATGTCCAATCTGCTGGCAGTGGTGGAAAAGATTCAGCGGATCACCAGCGACACTCGCGGAACCGTGGATGTTACCAATAGCTGGATTACAGGCAAACCCGAATTGACGGTTATCCCTAAACGCGAACAACTCGCCGATCAGGGATTGCATGCCGCGGATGTGGCCACAACGCTGCGTTCATTGTTCGAAGGGACCGTGGCCACGACCTATCGGGAATCCGGAAAAGAATACGATGTTCGCGTGCGGCTTGAGGAAAACGACCGTTCCCGTCTCGAACAGGTTCGCACCCTCGATATCAAGACGCATGATCATTGGATTCCGCTGGCATCAGTGGCTTCGATTACCGAAGCAGCCGGTCCGACTACGATCAACCGGAAAAATAAAGAACGACTGATCACGGTGTCGGCTAATCTCATCGGCGGAACAATCACTGACGCGCAGAAAGAAATTCAGCCGCGAATTGATTCACTGACGATACCGGCTGACGTTTCCGTTGCCTTCGGTGGTGAAGCCGAGTTTATGGGCCGCGAGTTTGCGTATATCTATCAAGCGATGCTGTTGGCGAGTATCCTGACATATATGCTGCTGTGTGCTCTGTTGAATAGTTATATCCGACCCTTTATCATCATGCTTACGTTGCCGTTGGGATTGATCGGTGTTGCCTTTGCACTGGTTCTGACGGCAACGCCGATTTCGATGATGGTGCTGATGGGGATGGTTATGCTGGTGGGAATTGTGGTCAACAACGCGATTCTGATTATTGATTATGCGCAAGTGCTGCGGGACGAGGAAGGCAAGACAGCCCGCGAGGCGACATTGATTGCCGCACCGGGCCGCTTCCGGCCGATCATCATGACTAATATCGCAACTATCCTGGGAATGACTCCACTCGCCTTAGGCGTCGGAGCGGGGGCCGAGTGGCGCGCTCCGATGGCTATCGCCTCGATTGGAGCGCTCATTTCCAGCACGGTTCTAACGCTGTTCTTTGTACCCGCGATCTATGAATTTGTCGAAACACGTGCAGAACGAAAGGCCGCCCGATGACCGAATCTCATCACGCCTCCGATTCCATGCTGCTTCACAACGCCATTGATGAAGTAAAGTTCATGCTGGACAAGCTGCCGCTTGTCTTGGATTCGCTGCAAACGATTGCCGAGATTTGCGCCGCCTCGCTTCGCAACGGCGGCAAACTGCTCTTTTGCGGTAACGGTGGTTCGGCGGCCGAGTGCCAGCATCTGGCCACGGAATTCGTTGTGCGACTATCGGCAGCCCGCAATCGCGGTGCCTTGTCCGCCATCGCACTAACCACCGACACCAGCCTGCTTACGGCGTGTTCCAACGATTACGGCTTCGAACGGATTTTTGCCAGACAAGTGGAGGCTCACCTGCGCGTCGGCGATATTCTGATACTATTATCCACCTCCGGGAAATCGCCTAATCTGATCGAGGCAGCCCGCACGGCTCGTGAACGCGGCGGATTGGTGATCGCATTCTTGGGCGAATCCCCCACCCCGCTGGATAAACTGGCAAACCATCTATTACGAATTCCATCTCCCGCATCGCAGCGGGTGCAAGAAGGTCACTTGATGTGCGGCCATCTCCTGGTTGAAATGATCGAAAACCGAATGATGAGAAGCTCCGAATGACGTTTCTCAACAGCGCGATTCTGGCAGCTCTTACGCTTGGCTTGCTGCCAATTCTGATTCATCTGTTGAATCGCCAGCGATTCAAAAAAGTGGATTTCCCCACGTTGCGGTTCTTGCGCGAACTTCAGCGGCAGAAAATGCGTCAGGTACGGATACGTCAGATCATCCTGTTGGCATTGCGTACACTGGCGGTGTTGTTCCTGGTCCTTGCATTGGCACGGCCCGTGTTAAAATCCACCGCCGGTTTTTTACCGGGAGCGGAAGCCCGCACAACTGCGATCCTGATTCTGGACCGCACCGCTTCGATGCAAACGGAAACTCCCGACGGCTCTCGTTTTCGGCAGGTGCAAACCCGCGCCCAAGAAATATTAAGCTTGCTCAAGGATGGTGATGACGCTCAGATCATTTGGGCGGATGATCCACCCGATCCATTCCCCGAGAATCCCACTTCGCAGATTCATATTCTTCGTGAAGCGGTGGTCAATTCAACACCGAACTTGCGCGGCGGGAACTTGGTCTCCGCAATCCGACAGGCTCGGCAGAGCTTGGGGAAGTCTCAGAACCTCCACAAGGAGGTTTATATCCTGTCGGACTTCGGATTAAGCGCATGGCCGGAGCCATTACCCGATGGTCCGCTGTTGCCCGACGATGTGCGGCTTTTTCTGCTGCCGACCGACGGCTCGGAGCCCCGCAATCTTAGTGTCAGCCATGCCGATGTGGTGTCTCGAATAATCACTCCCAATCGTCCGGTAGAGGTGACATTTACGGTTCGCAATACCGGAAGCCATGCGGAGGAAGACCGAATTGTCAGTGTCTATCTGGGCGGACGACGGGTTGCGCAAACCCGCGTTACGCTGACGGCCGGCGAATCGCGAACTCCGCGATTGAAATTCGTTCCCGATGCTCCCGGCGATCAAGTAGGCTATGTGCGAATCGAAGAAGCGGATGACTTTGCCCCGGATGATCAGTGCAATTTCGTTCTGCGGGTTCCTGCTCGGCTTACGGTTGCGATGGTTGGAAATGACGGTCCATCACGCACACTGACATCATTGGCTTTGAATCCGGCCTCGGATCCGGCGGCCTTTGTCAATGTCAAATCGATAACTCCCATTGAACTGGAATCATCCGATTGGTCTGATTTCGATGCCATCTTCATTTTCGATGCATCCGGATTCAGCGCTTCCTTTGCCAATCGCATCCGCAAGTTTGTCGAGGACGGGAAAGGTGCTTTTATCGCCCCCGGACCGCAGACGGATCTTCGCGCTTATGGTTCATGGTTCTCCGTTTTAGGATTACCGCTCCCTTTAGAGCTTTGGCAAGCCGAAACCACTCCAGCTCGCTGGAAGAATACCGATCTTCAGCATCCACTGTTTGAAGGGCTATTTGAAGAAACTCCCGACGATGTATCGCCGCAAATCAGCCGAATGATGCGGATCGTCCTGAGCGGTTCGGCCGTTGAAATCGTTTCGACTTCCATTGGTTTTCCGTTCCTGATCGAGTCCTCCGTTGGTCGGGGACGTGTGCTCCTCATGACGGGATCGGTGGATCCGAGTTGGACCACACTGTTCAGAAACGGAATCTTCCCGCCGCTAATGGTTAGTAGTGCCGCCTATCTTTCCGGAATCGGCACGTCGGGAACCGTTTATGAATTGACCGCCGGTATACCGTCGCAAATTCAGTTTGCCGGAACTCCCGGCAGTGAATCTTTCGAACTGCGTGGACAGCAGGCTTTAGCACCGGTGGTGGAAACGTCCAGTTCAGGCTATGTGCTGAGAATACCAGGCCTGGATAATCTGGGTGGCTACGAGATCTGGCAAGGGAGCCATCGGTTAGCATCATTGGCAGTCAACATCCCGCCGCAAGAAAGCGAGATTGCAGAACTCCCAAGTGCAAGCTATCAGCGGATTGTTGGCGGGAAGGTTACGCAATTAGACCAGAAATCTGAGATTCAAACGGCGGTAATGGAAGGGCGCTTTGGACGCGAGCTGTGGAAAGTTTGCCTGTTTATTGCCCTTGCGTGTTTGGTGGCGGAGATGATCATCGGCCGGGTCGGACGGCGCGAAGTCGCAGCTGCCTAATCAATCTGACAGAAACGAAAAACGGACTGCTCAGGGCAGTCCGTTTTTTTTGCTCTTTCTGACTCTCAGCGGATTAATACAATTTTTTGGATTGGGGTTCTCATTCCTGACAAACAAATAAAGTACATTCCGCTGCCGAAATTTGACATGTCAACGGTAATTCTGTGCATTCCCAAACCGAGCCCATCTGTGGTGATGACACGAACGCATTGCCCCAAAATATCTACAATCTCAATTGCGGGATGATCGGTCGCATTTAAAGTCAGCGGAATTACGATCGCAGTATTAAACGGATTAGGATAGCAATCTCCCAGAATTATGGAGGTGGGCATATTTGAGGTATTCTCAGCGGCTCCGGAACATCGCCACGCCGCATCAAAACGAATATCCGTATCCCCCAGTATGAATCGCGATGTCCAAACCGCGGCAACTCCCGGCATCCCGGAAGCAACGGCGTATCCGCCTTGGACAATAACTCCGCCCTCGGCACTGATGAGTTCGGGATTACGCAGATTCCAGAGGGAATCATGTGAACATGTGGTCACATATAGCGAAGCGGAGTCGCTGCTGTTCGCACTCGTTAGATACAAAATATGAAAACGCCGCGTCGTTGCGTCATAAGATACCAGAGGAGAATGCTCCTGCAATGCACTGTGAGCAATGATCTGCGGCGGTGTGAATGTGTTTCCGCCGTCAATCGAAAAACAATAGTAGATATCGCGGCCCGTTTGAAATCCGGAGTAACGAGTGTAGGCAACGATAATGTTTGCGCTGTAGGCAGCCAGTGACGGCTCTGTCTGCGCAACTGCCGTCGAGTCCACAATCCGACCGTCAGTCCAGCTTATTCCCTGATCATCACTGATATAGATGAGCACCTGCGGCGGGACCGAACCGGGACGCTCAACATCCGCGGCTACGATCAATCGTTCCTCATCACCTTGCCATGCGGCAGCAAGAGCAACGTGCATCATAGCCGTATCGTTATCTTCAGCTTCGAAGATTTGCCGCTCCGGAAGAAAACTCGATCCCTGATTCCGTGACTGTGTAAACCAGCCGCGGCACTGTCCGGCCGGCGAATCCCGTTCGATCCAAACCGTATTTAAATAGGTATCTGAGGACGAGAACAAATAGTCACTCATTACTGAAACGTCTTCAGTCGGAAACGTATGCGTCAAACCGATATCCACTTGCAGTGCATTGTTCCACTCCGTGGAAGAATGAGTGAATCGAAATAGACGCCGACTTCCATTGTTGCTGTTGTAAGTGACAATATATGCATAAGCGTCGTCTGAGGTCGTAGTGAGCCGCGTCGGTGTTGCAGCTATGGAGTATTCATAGCTTGGATCCCAACTGGCTCCTCCATCTGTGGATATTTTCGAGCAGATGATCGAATCGCCACGCAAACACAAGGCACGCAAACGACCGGAAGTTGGCGAAACGACAATCGCCGGACGGCTTTCGTCATCCGGCGATCCGAATACTGTAATATCTCCCGACCAATCCAAGGTCTGGGGATTTGCAATGAGACTAACAGAGAATAATGCAGCGAATGCCGCAGCCAGCGGCACGAATGAGTTCTTCATGATCGTGACCGATAAATGGATATTTCAAAAATAATTCCCCCGTCCGCCAGCAAACCTAATTCTTGTTGAGCTCCATGAGAATTTGAACGGCATTGGAGGCCGCACCCTTCCGCAGATTGTCTCCGACTACCCAAAATTGCAGCCACTGCGGATTGTCTATGTCAATGCGCAAGCGCCCGACAAATACTTCCTGAAGCCCGGCGATCTCGACGGGCGTCCGATACGATCCTTCATCATAGATCATCCCCGGCATAAACCTGAACGCGTCTTCGATGGCACGCTGCGTAACCGCTTGTTCGCATTCCACAGTCACGGCGGCAGAGTGACCGATGCGTACCGGCACCCGAACCGTGGTCGTAAATACACGAAGATCGGGTTTTTCGAGCATTTTCTGAAGCTCCTGAATGACCTTCTGTTCCTCATCGCATTTACCGTGTGCATCGAATGCACCCACTTGCGGAAACACATTGTGAGCAATGGTGCGGGGATATACGCGCGGGGCAAGCGTCGGAGTCTCCAATTGACTTTCCAATTCAACTACCGCTTCCTGCCCAGATCCGGACACGGACTGATACGTATCCGCAATCACCGTTTTCAATCCCGCGATTTGATGGATTGCGCAGAGAGGAATAATGATAATACTTGCCGAACAGTTAGGATTTGCTACAAGCTTGTTGTGTTTTTTGAGTGCATGCCCGTTCACTTCCGGGATAACCAGCGGGACATCCGGATTCATGCGGAATTCGGACGAGTGGTCAATCACGATAATGCCGGCTTTTCGGAATTCGGGCACCCAACGGCGGGAAATCGTGCGCGATGTGGCGAATATTGCAAAGTCAATATCAGACGGCGGTTCGGACAGAGGTTCGAGCGGATACTGCGTTCCTTCAAATGCCAGTTCGCGTCCGATGGAATCGTCGGATGCAAATAATCTCAGCTTCTGCAACGGAACTTGCCATTCGGCCAGCATATGCAGCGTCGCCCGACCGACCAGCCCGGTCGCACCGATAATCGCTAATCGAATCGGTTTCAATAGTCACGACCTCCAAAAGCCAGATAGATTCCGAATCCAATCAAGACCAACGGCAGGATATTCAATCGTGAAAGCCACTGAATATCAAAATTCTGCCCCAGCCAGACCAAGCTGATAACCACAATCAACAGACCGAAAAACACGCGCCCCGAACGGCTTTTATTTGATTTCGCGGGCTTGGCAATGCCATCATCGGAAAAAGCTGACCGCGACATCAGGCTGTCCAGCTTTTGTTCGATCTGGAGCAGTCTCCGTTCGATTGATTCCATGTCCGCCATAGCTATTACCTCTGATTTTGTCTCGCATCAAGCAATAATGTGAATTCGATTCCCGGTTGTCATTCGTCCGACAATGGAAGCATGTTCTACTCCTCCCTGTTTCAGCATTGCTACTGCGGTCTCCGCTTGCTCCTTACGAATCACCGCCAATAATCCTCCGGAGGTTTGTGCATCGAATAGCAGCCAACTCAGAATTTCCGAAACATCTTCATCAATATCCACACTATCGCCGTAATATTTACGATTGGCGAATGTCCCTCCGGGATATTTTCCGCCCTCAGACAGTCGCCGCGCAAGGTCAAATAGAGGGACCGCCCGCATACTGATTTCACAACCAGCTTGCGACGCTTCTAAAATTTCCAGCGCATGTCCGAGAAATCCGTTGCCCGTAATATCCGTACAGGCGTGAACTTCGAATCCGGCAAGAATCTCGGCGGCGGTCTTATTTAATTGTTTCATCGAGGTAATAACCTCACCCGCCTCGGCAGCCGTTACCGATTCGTTTTTCAATGCCGTAGTGATCAAACCGGTTCCCAATGGCTTGGTAAGTATCAAAACATCGCCTGGCTTCGCTCCTTCATTAGCCCACATCGTCTGCGGATTTACGATTCCGGTTACGACCAAACCGTACTTCGGTTCGGCATCATCCACAGTATGGCCGCCGACGATGGCAATCCCCGCTTCGATGGCTTTTTCCGATCCGCCCCGCAATACCTCATTCCAAATTTCGGCGGGATGTTTGCGCGGAAAACAACAGATATTGAGCGCGAATAACGGCCGACCGTTCATCGCATAAACATCGCTCAGCGAATTGGTCGCCGCAATCGCCCCGTAATCGTAGGGATTATCTACAACCGGGGTAAAAAAATCCACGGTCTGCACGATACAGTCTCCCGACGGCAGACGATACACCGCCGCATCGTCCTTATGCGAATAGCCCAGCAATAAGTTCGGATCGGAAAATGACGGCAAGCCCGATAGAATGCGATCCAGCTCCGCCGGATCCATCTTGGAGGCTCAACCGGCGCAGCGGACGAGGTGCGTCAGCTTCGTGAGTTCTTCTTTGGTGAATGCCATGCTATTGCTTAATTTCGGAAGGGGTTGCCGCCGTCGAAACCGATGGGACGGCGTCCGGGTAAAGACGGCGATATGCTGCTTTGTGCTCGATATTCCGTTTAACAAACAAACGGGTTTCGCGATAGGGAATCAATTCAACGAATTCATCTCGTTCGCGCTGGCCGAATTCCATCATCCAGCTTTCGGTGATTTGTTTGCCGGCATTATAGGCACATAACGCCAATACGGAATCACCGTTGAATTCGGTCAACAGACCTGAAATGTGGGAAACGCCAAGGCGGATATTATAATCGGGATCGCGGAGCTTGCGTTGCGCGTAGGAGATCCCCAGCTTGCCCGCTTCCTTGCGGGCGGTGGCGGGCATGAGCTGCATTAAGCCAATGGCCCCCGCCCCGCTTTGCGCATTAGGATCGTAGTGGCTCTCTTGACAAATCAACGCAAAAATAAAATACGGATCAACACGGTATTCCCGCGACATCCGAATGATTTGCGGATCGAAATCCAACGGGTAGACGGCCGACGTGAATCCGGCCGGTCGATC
>CAYUIF010000010.1:0-111579 GCA_964444755.1 uncultured Alphaproteobacteria bacterium
TTACCATGTAACTTCCATGTAACCGGCATGTAACCGGAGCGCCCGTTTTGTAACCTCGGCTGTAACCAAGAAAAAGAAAAAGTAGTAGTGTTGTTGATGGGGTCCCTTCGGGACCAAATCGGATCGATTCAGATCATAGATCTTGATACACCACTACTTCTACTACTATTTTAATCTTCACCTAAAGGAATAATTTATGAAAGCAACCACCCAATACATCAAATACCTAATGGGGTGTCGCGCAAATGCCCGACACCAGAATCTCACTGTTCAACGCATGCATGATTTAGGTTTGGAACCTGCTAAGGCTTCCGAACCTATACCAGCCTGGGCCGAAGCCTTCGGCGAGAAGCTTCACCGGTACTTCTATGGCGGGATTGAAGCGGAGAATAAGTTATCTGTTGGATGACTCTTCAACACTTTTACTACTACTACTATTTTCTAAGCAGGATCCGCCCCGATAGACAGATATCGGTAAGTATTTTGCGCTTTTCGGGACGTATTCAAATCATAATAGCGATCGTCAATGATCCCACCAATGTAGAGCCCGACCAGTACGCTAACCGCGTACTAAACTAAAAAGAGCAGCCTAAAATCTGCTCTTTATCGTTAGGACGTTAACCACGCCACCATCGTCGAATCTGTTTTGCCAGAGCTCGCCCCACCTCCCAAACCAGCCCCAGCGGTATTTGTCGCCACACAATGTGCTCCTGTTGATGATTACTTCTTTCTTATGCCAGGAAGGAAACTGACCTAACGCAGACTATCATCCCGATGCTGAACGCGAACCACAAGCTCCCAAGTACACTTCGATGTGGATTGACCACTTCGGCAATATCGGCAACATAAGGAGCCCGGTCGGATCACCATTGGAATAGGATCTCCGCAAGTATCTCGCTTCATACGATCATTGTGCGTAATATTCACGACAGCCCTAAAATAAAAAGAAGACCCACCTAAAGGAGTCTTCTTTACTCTCATAAGCCTCGACTTAGCTGTCGGGGCTTATTATTTTTCAGTACACTGGTGGTGTGGTTAGATCACTGGAGCCATTAGTTATAATGTGAGGAATCCCGTGGGTAGTCCAACGGAATAGAAGATGACAATCCCCGTTGTGGATACTTGTCTCAGTAAAAAGGGCTCCCCGTTCTGAGAGCCCTTTGATAGTTTTGCCCTTGTATGAACTACTTCAACAGCACCATTTTCTTGTCGCTGCGATATCCGTTAGCTTTGAGCGAGTAGATGTACACTCCCGATGCCAAGCGGCTGCCGTCGAACCGCACCGCATGCGATCCGGCCTCGAGGCTGCCGTGGGCGATCAGCGCCGCTTCCTGTCCTAACAGGTTGAACACCCGCAATTCCACGTCGGCACGTTCCGGCAAGTCGAATCGAATTTCCGTAACCGGATTGAACGGATTGGGATAATTCTGATAGAGCATGTACGTCGTGGGAACGACCTCGCTCACACGGTCTATTTCGGGAGTGGTTAAAATGGATTCCATACGGTTGATGATTGACATCATTCGATCCTCATCCACCGCTTCATCCAAGGCTCCAATGGTATCCCATGCCGATGCTTTCAATTCGGTCATCAGCTCGAGCAACGTCAGCTTCTGAGCCTTGTAGTTATCATCTGCCTCATCAAGCAGTTCGATGAATTCCTGTTCGGCATCACCAAAGGAATTCATTTCAACTAAGCACCACGCGGCGGAGGATCGAGCCTCAAACTCCAATCCCGGATCGCCGGTCGTATCAGCAATCGCGAGGAAATATGACCGCCGCTCACTTAGATCCTGTTGCAGTGCTTTATCGCAAGCGATGATGCGGTCCGGGCACAGCTTTGCTTCCGGTTCACCGGGGTAATTCTTCAGGATGTAATCGTAATTGACGATTGCCAATTCATAGAGCATGGTATTTTCCTGCTCCCACGCTTCTTGGAATAGCTCCGCCGCCATAGTCGGCATGCAGTAACCGAGATTGTTCAGAGCGCAACGGTCGGTTTGCGGAGCCGAATCATGCTGGCGATTCTCGTATTCGGCAGGATGGAGATTCTGGGTTTGATCGCACCAATGATTGTTCGTGACATCATGATAAGATGGGGTTGCATCCATAATCTGCCAGCCGTCAGGACCACAGATTTTATTCCGTCCGTTGCAGAGATTGAATTGCGCATTATCGAAATAGATTTGCGCGCGCGTCATGCCGTCAGCCGGCCGATTGTTTAGGAAGGTATTCTTGCCCGTTGTACCACTGGCGGGAGCCATATCGGTGAAGCCACCAAAAGCTGACAAGCCCGGACCGTAATTGTCATAGCTCTGGATGCAATGTAGCCGCATCGAACCGTAAGTATTGCGAATGCCGCCATTGAACAGCGTTGGGTCGGTGTCGTCGCCGTTGTCATGAATCAGGACGCCATCGAGAATAACATTGGAATAACCATGAACCCATACCCCCGAGCGCAGCGCGCCGGTAATCGAACCACGCGTCATATTTACCGTTGCACCTGCCGTTGCCAGAATTCCATACTGACCGCGGTTAATGATGTCACAGCCTTCCAGTTGGACGTTAGCATTTATTGCACAGACCGCGCTTGCGCAGTTATTGAACGAACAACTGGTCAACGAAACACTCGAACCTGATAATGCTCGGATCCCAATAGACGCGTTCTCGAATACGCAGTTGTTAAATGTGTTCCCCGTGCTGCTTAGGTAAATGCCGCGCCAGGTTCCATTGGCATCGGAACAACTAATGCGAACAGGCTCTGTAAGTGCTCCATTTATGGATAATGACGCTGCATTCCCAACAACAATTTGTCTTGACGGAGTGATGCTTAATTCTGTTCCTTCAGAAAGATATAGCACCCCGGCATTAACTAGTACGTTATTCAGTTGGTTTGTCCCGGACAACTCCAATAAGCCAGAATTACAGATAAGGGAGTGTGCTGATGCCCCTATATTGCAGGATTCGATACTCACGTTAGAATTATCGGACTGAATACCAACGTCGAATCGGTCAAAATCGCAGTATCGCAGAGTATTCCATGGAGTCTCACCATTCGAATTTAATAATTTAATTCGTCCCCCGACTTGATTTATCTCTCCATCTATGCGGATTCGATTCGCAGGTTGACCTTGTGCTATTAAACGACCATGAATTGTGAGTTCCGCTCCATTGAGAAGTACGACCCGTGTCCCTGGTAAAACTGTCAGCGTTGCGCCAGATAATACCGACATACTCTGTGCGATGGTGACTCTTCCGGACCACGTCTCGTCCTCGGTAATGTCGCTGTACCGCGGCTCGGAGTAATAATCGAGTGCCGGATCACCGATGTAGTAAAACACCTTCTTGTGCTCTTCATTTGCGAGCGGGCTGTTCTTATAAGATAGATAGGCAATTCCAACTGCACGACAATGGTTGTCAAGAATTGAAAGGGTCATTATGTCATACATGACCAGATCATCACCACCACTATATACAGCGCGAGAAGCACCGACAAATCCAATTGCGCCGGACAATGCAGTACTGAGCATTCGCTCGGCGCAACACGTCCCGCTTGGATGATTCACTTCATGAGTTCTTTCATAAGTGCATGCATCGGCATAGGCGCTTTCGCAACTGAATGACATTACAAAATGGAGACGGTCGTGATTACTCACTTGCGTCGGAAATATCGCGCTCGGTTCATAGACGCGATAACCGATAGCCCAATTGCTAGTTCCATGACCGACGATCCCGACAAGACCCGTCCCAGTTCGCAGGACAGCATTAACCCATGCCGTGTCCGCCTGTGAAACACGATTTCCTTCAACAGTCAACTGCTGCTCAGTGTCGTAATAAGGCTCAGGAAGTAAGGGGCTTATAGGATATTGATGTGCATAGTTTACTGTGATGCCATGTGCGTGAAGACGTTCTGACGCCGTTGTTAGATAGTTACGACAACTTTCAACATTATCATCGAAGACGGCGACATTCAGCGCATTGTTTTTCCATGATCTATCACCGGGAGTAATGGAATAAGCAACCATTTTGTCAACAACATTTTGTAGTGCTGATCCATTCTGTACGAGAAATCGCCCAACGGCAATATCCTCATAAGAATCAAACGCGCCCATTTCATTCACGGTTAGTCGTGCATAATATCCGTCGCCTCCAGCAGCACGTGGAGAGTGAAATTCATTATCTCGCGGCGATGGAATAATCCAGTCATCAATGCCGATATACTCATTTGTATGCGGGCGAGGATTACCAATGAGCAATAAAAAACCCAGCTTTCCCGACCCGGTATGCCGAGCATGCCCCTGCAGGAACACTTGCCTCACATAATCCCGTATGCCTTCATATGCGTATCTTCCGCCTTCGGGAATAAAGGGGTCGACACGTCCACGTGGAATCGTGCCGTCAGGCTCCTGCCCCGGGGGAAGGTGGGAAGCGCGAACAATGCAGATGTCATAACCCGAAAGAGATGCCCGCAATTCAGCAAACCGTTGCACCTGTGGTATAAAATCTTCGTTTCCGGTCTGATTGGTCCACAACTGATCAGGAATGACAATAAGATAGTCGCATTCGATTAGAGTTGGTTCACGTGCATCCAGCCATCGGACCGTGCCGGGCCCCGGCGGCGGAGTTGTTCCGAATGCAGTATAGTTTAATAAGGAATTGCGGGCAACTTCAGCAAATATTCCTAATTCTTGAAAAGTTGCACCTGAACCGTCTTGAAACTGAACATTCACCGTAATGGTATCGTGAATTGATATAGTTTTGGTTGATGGATTAAAACAGATGGGATAAACGTTGAGGCCGGCTACCTGCTGGGTAATAAACAATCCTCGCTCGCGCTCCACTTCGGTGTTTGACGGATAATATGTAGTCTGATTATAGATATCCAAGTCTTTCACATAACGTTCAATAGTCGTTGTTCCAGCGACCGAATCAGGAATGAATGTGATTTCCGGAATCGGCGCTACCCAGTAATTTGTTAATAAAATCTCACGACCCTTTGATGTCGAAATATCCAGATTTGCAGACGCAGGGATAGCCAAGTTTACCGAGATGCGCGGCAGCCCTGGAAGTCCTGATTGGGTATCAAGCGTGCTTTCGGGAAATCTGATTTTCTGAAACGTTTCATCATCTTCAACAACGTCCTCAACATACATCCCCGGGACAGTTATTCGGTATTTCACGTGCAGGTTATCCGATTCAATGACGGTAATCTGTGGATTGGCGGGATTACTACTATGAAAATCAATCCATGTGTCGGCCTTCGCGGTAGACAATGACAAGCATATTAGCACTAAGATAATGGCGCTGTATTTCATTTTCGTCCCTTTCGGATCAATAGCAATTGTTGTTTGAATTTATCGTAACAAGACAATCGGAGCGGAGCGGGCGAAGTCTGAATATTGAACACGTGCCCAATATTTTCCGCTGGGAAGGATCCTTCCGTTCATGGCTTGTCCATTCCAGAGCACGGAGTTTCCCGTTCCACTCCATTGCCAGACACTGCGTCCCAAGAGATCGAAGATCGTTATGGTTGCCGTTTGGTATGGATCTAGTTCCCATATCAGCCTTATTGAACTATTAAAAGGATTCGGGTAGGCCATCAATTCGATCTGGTTGGGAATCGGTGGAATTCGGGCAGCATCCATGTGATAGCCGCGAAGCTCGTAATAGAACGAATCCACCTGCGCGCCGTAAGCTTGAATATGATAGACAAGGATGCGGGTAGTGCTGGGGACTGTCCAGATATCCATATCAGCCAGAAGGTAGGCTTCACCCGGATGCGGCGTTGCCACCAAATCGGTTATCCAGTAATAGTCGGGGACTTCGGGAGGGTGAATGACCAGCAAAGAATCCAAAAGCGTCCGACCGGTATCACTCGCCATGAAAACAGCCATATCCCAAACGCCCCACAGTTCATCGGGAGCGCCAACCTGAGAAACACCGTGAAAGAGACCCAGAGAATGCCCTACCGACCACGTCTGACCTGTATCGGAGGAGACACAATAGACTAGACTATCCCCCATAACTCCGTAGACGATTCCAGATTCATAACTTATTCGTCCGAAGTAAACCAGATCACTGTAACCGGGGATATCCTGATTGAAGTGAACCGAATCATAGGTATCCCAACTATTCGATGTGCAATAGATCCACGGCACCGGCTCCGAAGATACAATGGTTGCTTCTCCGGGGAGACGGCCTGGACGGGACTCTCCTAACCAGTGCCCTTGCGCGGGTCGGGCCGGAATCAGATTCCAGCTATTCCCGTAATCGGTCGAGCGATAGATGCGACTTGGGTGCTCGTTGAGACAATAGACATGGCCGGGAATATTATCCGTCACGAATACCCAACCGGGAGCGATCACGGCGGCTTCATCCATCCGCGAACCCCCGTCCCACAGCCGCATCAGATAGAACGGCGTTTCATTGATGCCCGACGAATATTGCACATAAATCACACTATCCGCCGGACTGTAATAAAAATGCCCGAGACCAAAAGTGGATTGTATTCCGCCGGTAAGCATCAATACGATGATCGTAACGCTTATTCTCTGGCTCACAATTCGCTCCTTGAATCCATGCCTTTTAGTGAGGTTAGTACTCTTCCTCACCATTCTTCTTCAATCAAATAGCCGTCACATAGAAACAGCCTGATTCCGTCACGCAAGTTGTTGTATCCATCCCATCATTGATATCGTTCCGGTCGATCCGAAATTGATATTGTTGTGACTTACTATAAAACCACGAATGGCGTCGTTAATAGGTTTCATGGTAAATTTAGATTCCTTTCTCTCGACAGTCAATAGGTTGTCGCACTATTTCATGCAATTGATAATATGCGAAAATCATGTAAATACAGAATCGCATAATAAATTATAAATATTGGGCATACACAGATTTTCAACAACACTAGTCCTCGCGAGATGTGCGAATAAGAGAAGCCGATGATGATCACCGGCTTCTCTTATTGTCCTAAAAACGGCTATCTTAGCAGTATCATCTTCCTCGCATCTACAAAGCCTCCAGCCTTCAGCTGATAGACATAAACACCTGAGGCCACTGGGATTCCCGCATTAGACTTGCTGTCCCATTGGATCTGATAGACACCAGCCGGTCGAACCTCATCCACCAGTTTCGCCACTTCCTGCCCAAGAATATTGAACACCTTAAGCTCAACTCGTGTCACTTCCGGCAAATCGAAGCGAATATCCGTAATCGGATTGAACGGATTGGGATAGTTCTGATAGAGACGGTATTCCGTGGGTATGGCCGCTCGCTGGTTGTCAGTTGCCAAGTCGGGATCATCCAATACACGTGCTAATTGGATGACTCGTCGCGTAAGCTGTTTGATGTTGTCATTGCGAACGGTTGCAAATCGCGGTTGAATTTTACGGCCGGGATTATCGAAGTAATACACGCCCATAGCACTGACTAACGCTTGAATGGAATCTCGCGGTGTCTCCGCCGTTTCCATCATTTCTTCCAAACCGGCCAGTGCTTCACGGGGATTCCCCTCTTTGGCCAGACTAACATAAGATAGTCGCCTTGCCAAAGACCGCGTGGTCGGATCAGCTAACGATTTTTCTTGTTGCTTTAGAAAATCGCTGATTCGGGTGTTCTTATTTTCTCCGGCCAAACCAGATAGCTTCACCAAAGCCGCCGGAACCAATTCCGAAGCAGGATTGTCTGACACGAACCGCTTGGTAGCTTCGGCAACGGCCATTCGATCCCCGGATGAAGAGAGCTCTTTGATCTGCCGCCACTGCTCCTGTTCGCGATGATGCCGCTCGCGATAAAGCTGTCGCTGCGATACGCGTTTAGTAGCCGCCTTGGTTGCATCGGCTTGTGAGCGAGCCGCGACACCTCCGTCACTCACACCTTTAGCAGCCGCCTTGGTTAACCCATCACTGCTACTCTTTGCGGTAGCTTCTTCATCACCTTGCGGTATTGAACACGCTCCCGCTTCGCCATCTCCGATAATCAGATAGGAAGGATTGCCGCTTATAGACATGGCAGCTCCTTCACCACTGCAGGCGATGAAGTCAGCCAGTGAAGTATCTGCAGCCCATTTGGCTGGATTGGGCGGATAGAGCAAGTTGTAGAAGTTGCTGTCCGTAGGAATCGCCGGATTCCATGTATTCAGGGTAATATCCCAGATATCCGTAGTGTCCCCCGATTTCAGATAAAGCCCGTATTCCGAGCGCAAGTTGAAATAGCATTCCCCGTCTTCCAGATCCACATAGGAGGGATCGGCGCTGTAAAGTAGTGTTCCTAACGAATCTGAAAACTCATTATGTGAACCAACCAAATCTACCAAGCCATCAGTACTCCATAATTCCGGTAAAGTATCGCCATTGTCCGTCAAAGCGCAGCATTCCATGGACAATGTCGAACCTTCCCAATTAAGAACGCCGTAGCTATAGCAATTCTCAATTGAGGTGTTAAGAACGTTTGCGTTGGAACCGTAGTAGTTCAGAATGCCCAAACCTTCACCGTCATGAATATTGCAGTTCTCGATTTGCAGATAGGCTCCGTCAATCAACAAAATGCAGGCGCCGAATTCCGGTCCGTAATATACACCTTCGCCCATCGCAAAGAACTCGGAATTACGGATATAGCTTGTGGAATCCGTATTCCATATCCACAGTCCATCGCTGAACAGCGAGAATTCACAGGAATCAATGCGGATGATCGGCTTCGGTCCGAGTTGATAGACTTCGGTTGCTACCCCGTCACCGAATAGCTTTACATGCTTCATATCGATCAATCCACTTGGCGCGAAGATCGGCATCCCGCCCGAATCGCTGCGGATGATTACCGGACAATCCGCCATTCCCTGAATGATGACCTCGCCGCGTGGTGCTTGACCGCCGTATCCCATCGCATCCAGCATGCTACCGTTTTCCATCGTAACTTCCGGCCATTGAATTCCTGGATAAGGCTTGACCTCAAGCCGTCCTCCGGGATGAACCAATACATCCTCCCGCACAGTGCACGGAGCGTACATCACCACCGTATCGTAGATATCGGTTTGCGTCCAAACGTTAAGCGACATTAGCAGATAATCAATGCTGTCCACCACGGATTTCAGTTCTGCGAAAGTGACTTCATCCATCGAATCCACCGATTGCTGCAATAAGTCAAGTGTTAAAAGCTCAATCTGGACTTGCACGCGTTCCGTATCGGTCGCTGCTGAATCCAAGAGAGCCTGCATCAGCACTGCACAACTGTCCATTTGATTGCTATAAGCCAGCGACCAGGCTTGAGCGAGTCGTGCCTCCACTTGAATATCGCGAATCGTCGTGGTATCCGCTAATGTACGGAAGAAGTCAACTGATTCGTCACAGGTTGCAACTTCAATGTCCGTCACAATGATTTCCTTAATCGCCGATCGCCCGATCGGACAGAGATCAGCATCGCTGACCAGTTCTTGAAGTACCAGCTTCGCCGAATCGAATTCACTGGTTTGCACGTAGTTCTTAGCCACCATGAAGGTCGCGACATTCTCGTCATCCGTATCTTCTTGCGATGTTTCCGGACAATCCTCAAAAACCGAGAGAATCGGCCAGAAGGTGACATCCGACGGCAAATGGGATTGGATCTCCATGTAATCCGATGTGCCCCAATGATTGTTAGTCCAAAATCGAGGGCAGCTGGTAATGTTTGGAGCATAAATCCATTGCGGCCGGTTTGGATTGGACCCGAGAATCGTGTTGTGTCCATTATCGAGAATAATGACCGATTGATCAGCCACAATCTGCCAGTACCCATCGTTATATACGATTTCGTTCCAACCACAGGTCGGTGCACTGCTTCCGGGATTGGCCATAGTGATTGTGCTGTTGTAGCAGCCGATTCCCGCCTGAGTATTCTTACCGATATAGCAGCACTTGAGCTCTGCCTGATTTGCACCCAATACCGAAAGTGCGGACGTGAAGATACCCGCCCTAATATTACTTGAATCAGTCAGACTGGCATCACCGTTGTACATTAACGAATCAAGCACAAACCGGCCTTCGGATCTGGTTCCCAGCAGAAGGCCGCGGTGCTCGTTATTCAGGATTCGACAGGTGTCCATTCGTAGTACACTGTTGAACACCCAAACACCTTCATAGTTATCCGCAATATCTGAATTATATATACTGACATGGGCGCGTGATGTCATATCCAATCCGATGTGACAATCCCGTATTATGCAATGATCGAGCGTTACATCTTGAGTGGGTAAATCGGGTACATATTCAAATCCACGTTCAACCATGAGTCCGGAGGTGGCGCCTTGGATGATCGTGTTGCGGAAATAGATACTGTCCAAATAGGATTCGGTAACCTTGATTCCCGCCCACGGCTTATCTGTATTGGCTGCTTGGAATCGAATTTGAATGGAATCATTGCCCAACACATGAAGTTTGCTTCCGAAGTTCATTGCCCGGTAGGTTAATCCCTTTCCCTCCCAGAAGGTCACCGTCGCCACACTATCCCACCGATGATGCCAGGTGCTGTTCACTAAGAAACTATCCTTCAGAGCCGTAAGATTCGGTAAAATCGTTAAACTTCCGGCCGTATCAATGATGATGTTGCGATGCAAGTAGATCGGTGCGTAGATCGTATCCGGTTCGTTGATCACCCAATCGGAAGTGTCGGCTTTATAAAAATGCACCAGCTCAGCATCTCCGGGCAAAATCCAACCAGTAGAAAATGTGCGTCGAGCCAGATTCGGATAAATCCAATCATCAACATCAAGCATTCGCCCACTAAGAATACCTTCGGCAACATATGTTCCATTGATATCTTCGATATCTTTAATATGAACGTGAACCGTGCGCTCCTCACCGGGTTGCGCCCGTCGGTTAATGATTAGGAACCAGTAGTCCTCAGCGCTATCTGATAATCCCGGTGTCATAAAGCGGGATATTTGGATATATCGATCATACCATTGATCTCGTTCAGTATTGAATAATTCAACATAGCTTCGAGATCCTCGGCTTGTGAGAGCAAGCGAATCCGTTTTTATCCAATCATCATCCGATGTTCCATAATTCTGTTCAAATGCCCGACTGGCATAGGTCCTTTCAAATTTCAAGGGATCCAACAGCGGTGCAATGCGTTGGATTTTATGATTCACATCCCGCGCTGCCGCAAACCGCCCCGTTGCATCAGGCTCAACCCAAGCATCGTTACCACCTTGTATTCCGTTAGTATTATCGCACCAATCGGCACTTTCATAAAGTCCTGAAGATGTTGTCCACTCGAACAATCCACTGCCAAGCGCAACGGGATACCATAATATCCCGTCAGCATCGCAAGCGACAGCCATCCACGCCGCCAATTTTATTTCACCGGCGGTCGGAACTCTGATTGAACAGCATGCGTCCGGATCTGATTCATCATTGGGATCATCCTCATCGCATGCCACCATCGCCCAGAATTTCTTGCCGACGTTGTGCACTTGTTTGACCTGCTCACTTATCTCAAAGTGCCAACTTGTATCACCTCGAATGTCGTATCGCGTATAATATGGTGCCTCACTTAAGTAAAATTGATCAATCGCACATTGAAGTGATCTATGCCCTTGATAATAACCGGCACTATCGGGTCCAGCATAGTAACAAAAGGAGGCATCCAGATAATCAACATCCGAGCTTGAATCCGTTGACATAAATGTGATTCTCGGCCGGCATGTATCACTTGCTCCTACAAAGTAGGTTTCATGCATGAAAACCGGCAGATCAACTCCATGGGCATTTGCACTATCCATGATTACATTTCTTGGACACCAGCTACAGCCTTCCCACCCATGATGGCCATTCAGGTGCATTTGCGGCAGTCCGGCGTTCTGGAGGATTTCGTTTACTTCAATCCACCCAGAATACATCTCCGATTGCTGCCATTCGTCATAATACCAGCCGATCATATGTTGCGGCAAGGCTTGAAGCTGGGCTCGAAACGAGTCTGCAAGCATGGAATCGAGTGCTGGACGGTACGTTTCAGGATCTTCAAATAATTGATGATAACCCTCATCCCAAATTCGAATCTGGCGGATTTGGAACTGGAAGTTGTGGCCATGATAATCTATTTCCAGTCGCACTGGTGCTCCCCAGACCGAACCTTCGAAATAGAAGCTATGTTCGTTAGCATTCTGATCTCGCTCAATTGCAAAATCAGAATCGCAACGCTGAAATAATTGATTTTCGTTGGGGTGCGGATCAATTGTGAATCGGATGGTATCCGCATAAAAAGTACTTGTGACAAAATCGTTGACTCGTATTATCTGCGCTGGATATCGCCACCAATGTTGTTCGTCACCGAGTACTTCTCCAACATACCAATACACTGTCGCCACGGAGGTGGTATCCTGCAGATCGTAGACATTCAGGTTACACAGAATTTCGAAGTGCATGGGCATATATTCATCGCTTGACCGCTGTCCCGCCCCGGGTTTCCAGCCCTTCCAAATCCCCAGCGGGGATTGAGGTCGCCACATTGTGATAGAATTTTCAGCTTGCACTTGCCATACTGTATCGTTAAAAACTCCGCTTGGTGGAAATGTAACAAGTTCATGTGGTGTATCATCATTAATGTAATCCCACAGATTTCCCTCTGGCGGACGCATTGAAATCATTCTGTATTGACACTCGAGATATTTGCCAGCGTCCATTGGAAAAGCGTTGTTAAGTATTCTAAGATGTCCGAGATCAAGTTGTGCCATATCGGAAAAATCATCCGGAAACGGCCAAACTGGTATAAGATGCGTAACTCCCATTTCATTGAGTGCATTATAATAGTCCTGCTCATACAAAATATGGGAAATGCGGATATTTCGGTCTCCGCAGCCGCTGTTTGGATTAACCGTCAACCAGTTGGAGAAAGAACGAGGATCGAAATACACGGCAACGTCGAATGCATATGCGACATTCACAATCATTGTGGCAAGCGCTGCTACAAGCAGAATATAGTTCGCGCGAATCCTTTGCATGATTGCCTCCAAATGTACTGTTTCGAAAAAATTACTTCAGCACAACCAATTTGGTCATGGTGTTTAACTGCCCGAAGCTCGATCTTAAGAAATAGATTCCTGAGCTTAACGGGATTCCCCACCGGTCTTTGCCCTCGAAATGGAATTCGATTGTTTGGGTATTGGCAGAAATTTCAGTTTGATAGACCTCTTGTCCGACAGTATTAAAGACCGACATTGCGAGTCGGGAAGCGCCTAATGGCACCTCAAACCGCAGCGTGGTGGCGGCATTGAAGGGGTTGGGGAACACATCCACGGTAAAATCTTGTGGGATCGCAGTGGGTGGATCATCCGCCTCAAGACGGACTCCTCCATAGATAAAGACAGTGCCGCGATCGTCCATTGGATGCTCTAATGTGCTGACGGCAAAATCGTCCACGCCATCTCCGTCCACGTCACCCAGTCCCGCCGCAGTTTCGAACGGCACACCACCAAAGGGCGCATCCCAACAGTCTAAGACCAATTGTGGCTGGGGATTGATCCACGCTCCGCCAAAGTGTACTGTCACATACGATCCCCATAACTCATAGGAATCCAGCGCAATCAAATCATTATAACCATCGTGGTTCAAATCTCCAGCCGAAAAGATTCGAGTAGGTACATTGAAAGGCACGAAACTCAATGTAGCATCAATCGTTGAATCAATAGTCTGAGACCCAAATCGCACATTTATTGTGCCATTCCCGATACTCGAAACCAAGTCAGCAAAACTATCATCATTGAGATCTTTCACCGGATGCGGTGTATCGGGGAATTCCCAAATGTAGTCGGGAAAGGAATCTGGCCGCGCTGAACCTAAGTATATGGTCCAATTGCCACTCTCAAGTTCGAAGATCAGATCGGAATACGAGTCTCCATTTAGATCACCTGAACCGCCCAACCAACCCCATTGGATTCCTAAATCAGGCAAGGTGTCCAGCGGATTACCACCGAAAAAGACCGCATTCCCTTCATTCCAATCATCAGAATACAACAGATCATCGAAATGGTCACCGTTGAAATCACCAATCCCGGTAAAGCGTTGCAACCCATCGGTGTAATGATAAACGACATCCGGTTCCGAGTCCTGTCCCGGTCCGCCGAAGAACCACCACGTGTATCCATAGAAATCCGGATCGTAGGGTGAATGTACGTCCACGCACCAATCGGTATATCCATCGCCATTGATATCACCAAGAACTTGTGCGTGGAAGAGTAAATGATGACTGCTATCGGGATTGACCACTAAATACGGTTCTTGGGGAATCGGATTTCCGCCATGGAATAGCTCGATCCGGGAAAGATCGTCGCCTCCGCCTAGTTGATAAATACCAAAGTCGGCTAAGCCGTCATCATTCTGGTCTCCAAGGGGCAAAATTGCCATCCCATAGTTGGATTCGGAAGCCATTCCCGCCCGCTGCCAAATCACTTCCGGAACCCACGGCTGAGCATAAATTACTGTTGTGAGTAGTAGCGTTAAGAAAAGAGACTTCATGATATGTCCAATGATTTCAATTCAGTAGGAAATGATGAGTGCGAAAGATAATTCGCACATACAACAGGAAACCCTGCCATTCACGACGGCAAGGTCTCGAATTGTTGGTGGATGCTCGTTGTGATTGCCCGGAAGCAGTCCATAGTAATCACCAGTTGTGAATACGCTTTACCTAATGATACGTGTCCATTTATTGATTGTCAAGGTATTTCAGGGTCTATTTATCTCTGTTGTATAGCGTCGTTTTACTTTGTAAGCTCTACTTACATAGGCATTCGATAGCTAAAAAGGTAGGTTCACACCTACCTTTTCGTCAGTCGTCTTCATCCTTGCCATCCGCCACATCGCACACTTTATCCGCAACGCCACAAACGGTGCGAACAATAGCACACGCCTTACGAAGTCTTCCCATCGGAATCCTCCGTATCCATCGTCTCGCAGGCTTTAATCATGCCCTGAGCGACGGCTTTGATGATGGTGCATATTTCTTTTTGGTTCATGATCTCCTTGGTTATTGTGTAGTATGAACTCGCTGCTCAATTAGAGCAACAATCGTCTCGAAGCTTCGCCCGGTGATATCCGCGATTGTTTGGATGCATGAATCACGCACCGCATCTGCGGACATTTCGCCGTTGTCATGCCAATCGAGAGTTAATGCCATCAGCAGAGCTTCGAGTAGTTTCTGTTCGCGGGTCGTCATCGCGGCTCCGTCAGTAGTGTAAACGTCGTCAAGTCGAGAACTATTCGCCGTGGCATGTCTTCGTCGTTTACGTATCGCTTCACCAGATTGCAGATAATGCTGGCAGCCATTAGCGGCGTATAGCAGATACTGCGAGCCGTGCAGGGCTCCTGCAAAGTCTCCGAATCGGAGACGAGGGACTGTGAATACGCCACACGATCTTCGCGGACTTGCGGTCGTACCGTCCAGACAATCAGAGTTTCGAGACCCATCCTCGCATCGATTAGCAATCGAGCTTCTGGCTTCTCGCGAGCCGACTTCCAGATGATCTTGCGACTTTCCATGGAATCAACGGCTGAGATCACGACTTCAGACAGAGGTTGATCCACATAGCGAGTCGCTGCATAGTTCACGGACATATCTCCGTAGAACTCCAGCAGATCCCGAAACGCTTCGGCTTTGGCCACGCCGATATCAGAATTGCGGTACATCTGATTCGACCAGTTGTGGGCTTCCACAATGTCGGCATCGAAGACTCGAAGACCAACTGTGCCCATCTTGGAAAGAAACAGTCCCGTGACGCTGCCAATGGACCCGAGACCGATAAGAGAAATACCCAAACGGGAAAGTTTGTCGGCATCGAGGACATCCTGCTGGCGGAGGAAACGGTCGTCTTGCATAAGGCTCCTTAGAAGGGTTGATCTTCAAATTCGTCACGCTCCCATCCCATCCAGTCCAGTTCGGCATCCAGTTCGTCCTGCGTTAGTGCGCCACGGGCACAGGCATTCTTCAGATCATCCCGATGCTGAATGGGAACCGTTCGCCAGTTGCTTTCAGTCACTTTAGCTTGAAACTCATCTAAGCATGCTTTCTCCAGAGCCTCGGGCAGTGGAAAATATATTCCCCACGCGATATCAGTGATGAACAGATGGCAAGGGTGGTACTGATCCAGCCGACACATGGAATCACGCTTCTTGTTGACGACGATGCTGACGAGATACTCGCCGTTGGCTAAGCCCGAGATGCATTCATCATCCGTCCCCGACCAGAATACGGACATCTGACCGTGGGAGTGAATCCAGCACCGCAACTTTCGGGAATCGATCCCTTGATTTTCCAGATCCATGATCAACTGGGCAATAGCGGCCGGATCCATCGTTGTTTCATCGGGGGAACAGGTCTGCTTCACCAGCAGAATATCCGTGACACGTAGCACCGTGATCATCCCGCTGTTTTCATCTCGGATTTCGTCCACGAGTCCCAGAGCCGACACTTCACCCTTCGCGAGATCCACCCACTGCCAGAACTTCTGCATCGCAACACCGTCCACCTGAATCTTGATGCCCAGTTGCACCGGATCACGCGGCTTCTTCGACCAGTTCATGGACTTCCTCGCTTTCTTGCTTGGGACGGTTCGGGCAATCTTCTTCATCGTGATCCACATATTCATCGCAGTATTCACACCACCAGCAATCTTCGCAATCCCTGATTTCGTGACCGTAGGAATCGCACCAGCTACAGTAGGGTTCCTCGGGATCTTCGTCCTCTTCCCAATTAGGATCCCACTTCTCTATTTTCTGGTAAGGATCGTTCTCGTTGTAAGTCGTCAGGAACTGATGTACCAACTGAAACAGCGCGAACAGATCCATTTCACCAGCAAGACGCGACACGAGGTGTCCAACATTTCCCCAGCAGATGTTGCTTTTGTCGTCCGTCACATGCGGATGCACGTAGCCGTTGACTTCGGTGCCACCGCTGATGAAGACCTTGCCTTGCCGCAGATTAACTTCGACCTCGTAGGGATCGAAATGATACGCGTAACCGTCGTAGTCAATATCGATAGGATGCGTCAAACCCGTGACGGTTTCATCATCAATAGCGATATTCGCATAGACACCGGGTACGAGCTTCATCAGATCCACAAACGTATGCGTAGCTCGATTGGCAATCCATTCCGGACTGCGCTCGAACATCCGTAGGATCTGTTTATCGGTTTCCAGTTTGCGGGACAGTTGCATGGTTTGAATCGAGAGTCTTTCCAGTTCATAGGAATCTTCGCGTATGCTGCTTTGCAGCTCACGCTTCCGATCCTGTACACAGGTGGCGATGCTACTGACCAGTTGATCCCGTTGGGCATGTCGGTACTGCCGACACATGCGCGGCAGTTGCTGATCAATCAACGTTCTCATGAACGCGAGGGCGGGTGGGTTCTTCGGATGAATGAGAAACACCAGCCAGTTCTTACCGATTCGCGCGACGGGGACTTCATCACACACGATCAGATCACCCGGTAGTTGCTTAGCGAAGTCTAGTTCATGCAGAACCAGCATGTCGCCCATAGTCTTGGACGTTGCCGAATGCCCGGGGATTGCCACGGTGATTCCCTCGCGATCCCAGCTTTCCACTTGCCAAGCATCAGTCAGCAGGGCAATAGGGACGTGATACTTGTGCGAGTAGTATCGCACCACCTCCTGAATCTGTTGAATCATGGTTGTTCTCCGGAGTAAGAGAGGGCCCCAGCAGAAGCCAGAGCCCTCTCGATTGGAGCAGGCAGTCAGTTTACTGCCTACCGATCCCCGCCCTTAACCTGCGGGACCAATGTCAACACCGCCCCTTCTGGCAGAATGTCCGAATCAAACGCCGGACTGCCGTTGACGTGCCGGGTGTAGCTGGAATCCTTGGGGAAACCCGCTTGCTGAATCGCCTGTTCCACGGTCGTTTCCGGACCACATTCGATCTCTTTCGCCGCCCTGCCAAGGCAAAGTACCTTGATTTTCATGAATGTCTCCTGACTTGTTGATCAACAAAAACGCCCCGCACAATGCGGAGCCTGCTCTTTGATACCTTCTTATTCCAGAATTCGGGAATAAGAATTAGGAAGACATCGAACCGTTCTTTGGTTTGCCATTATTCAGAAGCATATTTACTGCGAATGACAAGTGATCGGGCGCTAAATGGGCATACTTCATGGTCATTTCAATCGATGAATGACCGAGCAACTTCGATACCGTTTCCAGTCCTGCACCACGCATAACCAAATGCGATGCGAACGTGTGGCGAAACTGATGCACATCACCATCCAGTTTCAAAACGCTTAGAGCACGTTTCAGTTCACGATAGATCTTGTCAGGATGAACCTGTCCGCCTTCCGCAGCTTTGAACACATACTTGTGCTTCTTGCTTCGCATTTGACGTTTGATGATTTCGGCTGCACGGGGATTTAGCGGTACAATGCGACGCCTGAGAGTCTTGGTTACCCAGTCCTCCTTCGCCTGTATGGCAATTGACGGAGGATCGTGGTCAAGATCCACATCATCCCACGTCAGGTTTATCAGCTCACCTTTGCGAAGTCCCGTGTGATACAAGAATTCATAGGCATCGCGCCATACGGGTTTTACTTCAGCCAGAATCGCTTCAACTTCGTCCTTCGTCCAAAATTGAACGGCCTGCGCCTTTTTGGTCTCACGAAACGGTTTAATCCGTTTTACCGGATGCTCATTCAGAAAACCCTCCTGCTCTGCAAAATTGAATAAGGCCTTTGTGAATTGCAGAAGGGCATTAAGCGTCTTGGGCTCCATATCCTGCTTGCGCAGTGCCGTCAACATTTCATCGATATAGACTTTTTTGATCGCCCGCACATATTCGACCTTGGGAAAATTGGCTTCCATGAATGCAATCAAATGGGCGGCGTGGTGACGATATCGTTTAATCGTTGTCGGTGCGACACGTCCCTCTTTACTACGGAGGAACATCGCCACCAGATCGGTAAGAGAAATGTCATTGACGGTCGGCTCGACTACGCCGAGGTATTCATCCTTCCGTTGCTGATATATTTCGGCGGCTCGAAGGTCAGCTTCGGCTTTTCTGGGACCAACAACTTCCCGCACGCGCTTGTCGCGGGAAACATCGAAGTAGTCGATAAAGTAAACGCGTTCCCCACTCGGATTTTTTCGAGAACGCACTTTGGGCACATTAGGTCGTTTCATGTTTGGATCTGCCTTTCAATGGGTTCGGGGGCTCGGCACATATTGGGCACTTGGCACATAGTTGGCACATGCCCCCAAAACACAAAACGCACAAGCACTAATATCAAGCACTTGTGCGAATTAAGCGGTGAGGGAGGGATTCGAACCCCCGGTACGCAACAAGGCGTACAACGGCTTTCGAGGCCGCCGCATTCGACCACTCTGCCACCTCACCCAAACTGAAGCAGTTTGATCCAGAAACCATGCGCGGGTAAAAAGAGCGCATGGATATAAATATGTCCTATTCCCCCTAACACAACACAACAGGATCGGTAAATATAGGACTTTTTTTAAGAAAATCCAGTCTCAAGAGCACACCTGTGCTCAGAAACGGAGGGCGAGTATTGCTCCGGGAGTGAACGCAACCGACCTCTGTGACGAAGACAAGTCACTATCTAAGAAAATGGTAGGACTGATATTTAGTCCCCATTTCTCATTTATTTCAGAACGGGGAGCCTTATGTGATTCATTCATTAACGTCAGTCCGAACAGGGCTGCCGCGCCCGATGTGGCCACAATCCAGCGTCCCGCCGCCGATTTCGATCCAGACATGATTGCCGAACCGAACAAGGCTCCAGCAGTTTCCATTGCCAGGATAATCGCCCCCTGCCTTGTTGTATAATCATATTTTCGTGTAAGATAATGTCCAACACCGGCCCCGGCGATTGCCCCGGAAAGTGCCGCTGCGATATAGGTTTGATCGGAAGCATGATCATCCAGTGCAACAATTCCGATTGGTAGCGCCGCACCCAAAAAATAGGATCCACGCATGATATAAGCATCACCTCGGGAATAGCTTTGCAGGCGTGCCAGATAATGCCCGGTCGCTGTCCCCAGCACGCACCCCCCCAGCATCGCTCCGGCGGCTTGCCGATCATGCCGACGCGAGCGATTATACCAATCATTATAAGCCGCGACTCCCGCTCCCACGCCGAAGCCCAAATCGCCGATGGCTGATTGCATCTCGACCGTTCCCGGTTTCCAGCGATAGTGGGCTGCGATAAAATATTTGCCAATCCCCTCACCCAGACTTAGAACCAGCGCCGCCGCCGTTCGGGATCGCGCCGTAGCATCCTCGCCCCGCATAAAATCATCCAATAGCACGCCGTGAAGAATTCCTCGTGTCGCACCGTTAAGGGATGCCGAGGCGGCGCCATCCGTCACGTTGGCACGGTCAGTCGCGAGATAGGTTGCAATAAATCCGGCGCTGCCCAGAATTAAATACGTGGCGACAGCCGAATGGCCTTCCATCTCTCCCAAATATGGAATCGCCCAGCCGTAAAATCCCACAGAGAGCAGCCCATATCCAACCATGAGTTTTGCGCGACCCTGCTGATCGTATATCACTCCCGGCCCGCGCGCATGAAGCGCAAGATTGACCATCAAGCGCAAGGAATCCACTTCGCTCTTTGACAGCGGCAGTCGGCGGCGGGAAATCCGGTTCTGGTCCCGCGATGAAATCTCCAGAAAGTAGACCGAGTCACTCTCTTGAAAGAGCTGCGCTTCCCAAAAATTCGGATAGTCCGCAAATAATCGAGTTTGATTCCGAACGGTGGCGTCAATACGGGTAACGGTTCCGGCCGAATCGAATGGAATTAAAACCTCGTTCGCGTAGGATGAGAGTGCCATCGCGAATACGAATATAATACAGATCAAAGTCAGGATCCCACGCATACCGGTTCTCCTGTGGCATGGCAGACGATCCAAGTCGTGGTGTAAAATAACGGTAAACGGCCGGTGATACCCGATTGATTTAGCCTCTGCGCAAGCCTTTCGCAAATTTGTTCAAGAGCCGGTCCGCGCCCAGAGACAATAGTCCCATCACCAGACTCGCCGCCGGAATAATCACCAAGGCCGCATAGAGGAACAATTGGCGGCGGACCATGATATTCCCGTGTTCGCGCACGAGTTCCACGGAGGGCGGATTGTTGACCTCATAGGAGGCATAAAAAACCAGCAGAATCGCGAAGTGCAGTACCGAAATAAACAATCCGGTCAGGAGACCGTGGGTGAAAAACGAATGCCCGGCCCGGCGGCTGAGCATAAACGCACAGTATACGCCGATAGCCAGCCACAACAGCGGCTCCATGTCGCGGGTCGCGCCGTAGAGCGTGCCCACGCCCATGATCACACCTAATCCAGCCAGCAGAAAAATCAATTTCCAATTCATGTGACACTCGCAGCTTTAGGCTTGCGGAGGATTCGGTTCATCGGGTGGTGTGGTCGGAATGGCGGGCTTGGCCGGTTCCGGTTCGCCGAACACTTTCCCGGACAGCATCGTGAGCAAGCCCAGAATCACGCCTCCGATGACCGCGCCCACCAGCGAACTAATATACATCATGGATCGCATATCAAAACCTTCGGGAAGCTGGCTGATTTGTTCGGCGATTTTCGGATTGCTGGCTACATACGTATCCCAGAACACAATGACCAGAATCGAACCGACGATGGACGAAATGATGCCAGTAATGAAGCCGTGGTTGAAATACTTGCGATGGGCAAACCGGCCCAGAAACAGCGCCGACAACAGCCACATCACTCCGGAAATGATATACGGATTGACGTCCATCAAACCGAAGATATTGACGATGCCCACTAACACGCCCAACAAACTCACTAATAGAATGAGTGTCCAATTCATAACGCCTCCTTGGTTTCGCGAAATGATGGAACCACTAAACGAACACGATATGCCCTATATCCACCGCCGCACCCGGCGGCAATAATTGCGATAATCCTCCCCGAACTCCGCCGCCATCTGCCGCTCTTCATAAGGGATGAGTACATAGTTCATGATGACGAAAAACAGCAGCGGCGCCAGCCAGACCAGCGCCCCGCGCAGTTCGTAGGCAAAACCGATATTAATGAGCAGCAGGCTGAGGTACATCGGATTGCGCGTGAAGCGGTACGGTCCGGTCGCCACCAGCGCGCATGGTTTTTGATTGGGATGCCACGGCGTCTTCGCCGCCTGAAAACAGACCAGCGACCACAAGGCAATGATCCCCGCCAGCACGGTAACAATCAGACTGATCCCTCGCGGCCACGGCAGCGGCAGCAGCCACGGCTTATCCAGACCATAATGCAGCGCCAGACCCAATCCCAAGGAGATCGCCCAATGCAGCGGCGGAATGACCAACCACGGGGGGAGGGATGATGTGGAATGCCCGGTTGTCATATCACACTGTCCACTGTTGCCGCTCTCCTGACCGGTGATGGCGACTCTATCCCGATTTTAGTTATTTCCCCCCAAAATAATCGGCAAGCCGTCTTTCCCCGATCCGATCACCACGGTCTTCGCGTTGGCGGACGCAGCCAATTTTTCGGTGGCTTCGATCCCCTTCCAGCGCAGGAATTCGGGAGTCAAACCGCGCGACACGGTGGCTTGGAAATCGGCGATGCCCTGCGCTTCGATGCGCTTGCGTTCGGCTTCGCGCCGCTCCTTTTCCAGCACGAACTCCATCCGCTGGCTTTCTTGTTCCGCCTGCAATTTCTCTTCAATGGCCGCCGTGAGCTTGGCCGGAAGCTGCACTTGCCGCAGCGGCGTGTTCTCGATGGTAATACCGCGCGGGCTAACGGCCAACTCCAACTGTTCCTGAATCTGTTTGGCCAACAGCTCTCGTTCCGAGGTGTACAGCGCGCGCGCCTCGTAGGTAGCAGTCACGCCCCGGCTGATGGAGCGGAAGTTCGGCTCCAGAATAATTCCCTTATAATTCGGGCCGATGGACTTGTACACGTCCGCCGCGGTTTCCGGATTCAAATGATAGAGCACCGAGACCTCGAGCTGCACCGACAAGCCTTCCTTCGACGGCACGGTCATCACTTCCTTCATTTCCTGCGTCTTTACCGAAAACTTATGCACGTTGGCCAGCGGGTTGCGGAAGTTGATGCCCGGCTTCAGCGTGGTGGCGGCAACCTTGCCGAACAAGTCTACCACGCCCACGTGTCCGGCGGGAATCACCGTGATCGAGCGGAACAGCACAATCAGAACGACGATTCCGATGCCGATGGCGGCAATGCTCCTTCCGCTGACGGGTGGTCTGTACTGATCCATGATGGTTCCTCCTCGGTTTGGTTTGATCGGTTTCGCTTGCGTCGGGCGGAGACTAAACAGTCACGACGTGCTCCGCCTCCGTAACAATTCCGGCGATCTCGCGCATGTTGCTGACGCACTCGGCGCGCACCTTGCCGTCCAGCTTGAAATGACTGATGCAGGTGCCGCACGCCACCAGCCGCACGCCTGTTTTATTCAATTCCTCCAACACCTCCAGCGCGGGCGAGCCTTCGGCCAGCAGCTTCACGCCGCTGTTGTAAAAAACGAGTTTATCGGGCTTTGGTTCCAATGTGAGCAGCGTCCGCAGGAACGAACCCATCAGTTTCGCGCCCAATTCGTCGTCGCCCTTGCCGAAAAATTCGCTATTGATGATAATTACTTTTTTCATGTGTCGGTTCGGTTACATCCAGCGCTTGCGTTTGAAATAAACGATCATTCCCACGACGGCGATGGCCATAATCGCCCATGCGAATAAATAGCCCATCCGCCAATGCAGTTCGGGCATGAATTCAAAATTCATCCCCCATATCCCCGCCAAGAACGTCAGCGGCAGAAAAATCGTCGCCGCCACCGTCAACACCTTCATCACTTCGTTCTGCCGGACGCTAAGACTGGACATGTACATATCCAGATTGCCCGACTGCATTTCGCGGAACGCTTCAATGGTCTCCATCGCCTGCACGCAATGATCGTACAGATCGCGGAAGAACGGCTTCATTTCGGCGCGGATCAGCGGCAATTCGTCCCGCACCAGCGATCCCAGCACTTCCCGCAGCGGCCAAATCGCCTTGCGCAGAAACAGGAGTTCGCGCTTGATTTCGAAAATCACCGGCAGCGTTTGCGGAGTTGGTTTGCCCACCAGTTCCGCATCCAGCGCTTCAATGCGGTCGCTCAGTTTATCCAGCACCATAAAATACGCATCCACAATCGAATCCATGAGTCGGTAAGCGAGATAATCCGTGTTCAGCAGGCGTTCGCGCGGCTTGCCGCTGCGCAGATAGTCGCGCACGACCTCGAATTGATCCGTCTCCTTTTCCCCTACCGACAGCACAAAATTCTTGCCCAGTACAATGCTGATCTGCTCGTCGGAGATCGCGTTGTCGCTGCCGTTGACTGTGAACCGCTTTAAAACGATAAAGAGGACTTGGTTATAGTCCTCTAATTTCGTCCGCTGATCCGTATTGATGATGTCTTCGATGACGAGGGTATGCAGACCCAAATGTTCGCACACTTTGTGCAATAAATCCACGTCTTGCAGCGCGTCCACATCCAGCCATTTGATACCCGGCTGCTGCAGCAACGCGGGAATTTCCTCGGCAGAGTGGATGTCGTGCTCGACGATGCGCTCGGCGTCGTAAACGATCGCGTGAATCTGCGTCGCCGGCGCAGTCGGCACTTCCACCGGCCGCCGTTCGCCCGGCGCTTTGCCAACGTGTTTCGATCGTCGCTGGAGTGCCCGCTTTAGAGTGGAAAGCTGTTTGGCCATCATTCCCTCCGTCAGTCGCGGCGGCGGCTCGGTGCCCGCTTATTGCGTATCCGGTTCCGCCTCCTGCATCATCTGCTTCATCAACTCTTCCATATCTACCGTCTTCATTTCGACCTTTTCGGGATCGAACAAATCATCGGCCAAGCCGTCGTTGATTTTCACCGAGGTCACCGTCATCGTCGAAACCGGTTCATCGCCGTCGAACATTTCGATTTTATGCGGATAATCGAACTTGCCGTTAATCTTGCGGAAATCAGACAGCGCCCACCGGATCCCGGCTTCCTCGTCGTGCGATTCACCTTGAATCACGAACAACCGCTCCTTGTCCAGCCACAGTTTGTGCTGCACGCTGTCCCGTACCATGTCCACAATCCAGCAATCGCGGCCCTGCGCTTCGCCCGACCCGACCACTTTGGAATTCTCCGGCGTGAAACCCCAGCAATCCTGAAAATCCGATGCCTGGTCCGCATCTTCGGGATCCATCTCCGTCTTGCCGGTAAACGAATTGAACATCCAGGCTTTATCACCGCTATTAATCACGATGGTTTGCATGTTTTCCATGCCCATTACGTTCTTATGAACGACCATCTCCATGCGCGACTTTTCGCCCTTGCGGTAGAGCGTTTGCGTAGCGGCCATCTCGCCGTCCGGGGTATGCGCGACCATCTCTTCTACTACGGTAATATCATGGATCGCCGCTTGCTGCTCGTCGCATTGCGCTTGCGCAGCTCCCAAGATCGCCGCCCAATCGTCCGCCCGGGCCACACTGCTCATCCAAATTGCGGTCAATGCGACCGCCATTGTCCACCGCAAGAAATTGCGCATGGTAAGCCTTCCGATAAATATCATTTTCGAACTATCACAACGGGATTAATCCGTTTCGGCAATGGCGTCGCGCCCCTGCTCGAACATCAGATCGTCCCAGAATTCCAGAATATCTTTCGTTTCCCGGGCTTTCGAATACTCGCGGCACACGAAATCGCGAGCCTCCCGCGTTCTCGATTGCAGCGAACTCGGCGTCGTGCGAAACGTATGCAGAATCGTCTCCACCGCATCGGCGAAGCCGACGATATTGCCCGGTTCCACCGGCCACGACCACGCCGGATCGAAAAACTCGCGGCCCCCGTTGCCGTGGTAGCCGACCACCAAGCAGCCGCTCAGCATCGCTTCCAGCGGCGGCGCCGGACACCCTTCGGGATAACCGAAACTCATAAACACCAGCGAATCACCCAATAGTTCCGCCACTTCCCGTTCCGTTTTGTCCTCGATACTGACCACATTCACATCCTGCAGCACATTACGGAATTTGAGAATATTCAGCACCTGCACGGCGTCTTCGCGGTGTTTCCGTCCCATGAAGCCGATGGCCAGTTTCTTATCCGCCAGTTCCCGAAACCGGAATACCTCCGCATCTACCGAATTGTGCACACGGACGATTTTCAGTTCGGGAAACACGTGCGTCAGATAGGTGCGGCTATCTTCGGAAACCACCAGTACCCGCAACAGATCGGGACTATGATAAGCCGTTGTGAGGTCTTGCGGATCGGTCGGATAGCCGATAAACGTGTAGTACGCGTTCTGATTGAAAATGATTTTCTTCGTGCCCGGAAATACGTCCGCCAAGCGCGGTCCGAACACTTCCGGAATGACGATGAAATCGAAGCGGTCCGGCTGAATCCGCGAATGATATTCAACCCGCGTTTGGTTGTCGAACCACGTGCAGCGAAAGTTCTTTTTCTTGTGGACAATCGTCGCCTGATAGCCGTTGGCGTTGAGAATATCCACGTGACGATAGAGGATTTTGATTCCCCCTACCGGCCGGTTGTCATCCGGTGATAAAAAGTAGATCGTATTCAATGGATGAGTGGGTGGTTGGTATCCGGCTATAGAAGTGGTTTAGCCATAGGTCCGTCGTCAACCGGCGTTATCGGCTGCGATCGAACAGGGAACGCGAATGCCAGCGTTGGCGGGCGCGAGGATGGTAGGGAATTCCCACCGGCACCAGGGCTTCCAGCGCCCAGAGGGACGTGAGTTCGGGAATGACCAGCGGACCGAAGCCTACCGGTAGCGGCAGCGCCGATGCGGCGCGGCTCCACATCAGTTCGGAGAGATCAACGCTGCGTTCCAGATAAAGCCGGGCGCGAGCCAGCGATTCGGTCGGTGTTTCAGGAATGGCCGACAAAGCGCGCAGCACCCACGCCGTGTGATGGATCGAAGACAGCGGATGGATTGCATCATTCCAGCCGCCTTCCACGCGCTGCCGTTTTAGAAGAGCTTTCAAACCGTGGCGCACGGCGGCATGACACTCGATAGATCCCACTGCGGATAGTGCATCCATCACCATCGCCGTCGAAAAAATCTCGCTGTTCAACAGATCCGATGGCCACAACCCGCCCGCCGTTTGCCGCTTGAGCAGGAATTTCACCGCCTGTAATACGGTGTGATCTTGTCCCAAGTCGGGAACTCCGGCGTAAATCAGCGCCTGCAATACGGCGGCGGTTACTTCCACCGAACTCGACGATTGCGCGGGCAATCCGCGCGCCGCGATCAGCGAAGTGAGCGTCGGTTTTTCGTGAATATCGAAGCGCCAGCCGCCATCATTCCGCTGCGTGTGCATGAAGCGCAGCGCGGCGCGGCGGCGCGTCCACATGGTTTCGACCGGCGTATCCCCCGCCATACTCAGCGCATCCAACGCCCACGCCGTGGTGAAGTTGTCCGGCGGGAACGAGGCGCCCGCTGACCAGCGGCATTCCGGGTCCGCCTGATGCACCAGCGTCAGCACGCTGCCGGTCACCGCTTCCGCCTCCACTCCCGACGTCAACAGCGAATGCACGGCAGTCGCGTGCAGCAGCACGGAAATATCGCATGGATTTTGGACTAAATCCTGATGGTTCCACAGTTGCAGCGACCGTAAAAACCGCCAGCCGCGTTCGAACGCCGTATCGGTCGTCGGCAGCGCCGCATGCCGCAAGGCGATGAGCACAAAGACCGTTGCCCGTGCCGAACCGTCCCACGATCCGTCGGGAAGCTGCTGCTGCAAGAGCAGCCGTTCATACCGCCGCGCGGATAGCTTGTCCAGACTCAGCGCCGATAGCGCCAGCTTCAGGGACGGGCAGCGGCGGCAATCGGGACGGTGGGTCGTTCGTTCCGTTGACAGCCATCGCTGCAGCGAAAACGATAAACGGCGCAGCCGGTTGGGAGTCATTTCCGCCAGCGCGCCGAGCAAAATAATCGTCTCTTCGTCTAAGGTTTGGCGGCTGCGATTCTGTTCCAGCCAATTGACCGCCCGCGACAACGCCGACCGCACCGACTCCTCGGTGATCGTACTCAATGCCTGCACCGCTTCCAGCGTGACCGAGAGATTTCCCGGTTCGCCACGCTGCGCCGACCACGATCCGTCCGCGTTCTGTTCGTGGAGAATCGTGCGGATCAGCGCCGAGGCATCTTCCACGGGCAGCCGTCCGGTCAGGTTTCCGATGAGCAGCGCTCCCGCGGTTTCGCGCGCGCCCGGCAGAATGGGCGCCAGCCATTGCGGCGAGCCGGACAGGGCGCGCTCGCACAGTCGTTCGCGAATGCGTTCGGCCAGTTGCGTGGATTTACTGCTCACTTTTCCTCTGTCGGCGCAGGCTGGTAAAAAAATCGGAGAGGATGGCACCGCATTCCCCGGCCAGCACGCCCGGAATGACTTCGCAGGTGTGATTCAGTCGGGGATCGGACAATAGTGAATAAAGAGTCTGGACGGCTCCCGCCTTGGGATCGGCCGCGCCATAGACAATGACAGGGACCCTTGAAAGCACAATCGCCCCGGCACACATGGCACAGGGCTCGAGGGTCACATACAACGTACAATCCAACAGACGGCGACTTCCGAGGGCTTCGGCAGCTGCCGTTATGGCAATCATCTCGGCATGAGCGGTCGGATCTTGCAGACTCTCGGTCTGGTTGTGACCGCGACCGATGATCGTTCCGCCGTGCACGATCACGCAGCCGATGGGAACCTCGTCCTTGGCTTCGGCACGGCGCGCCTCGGCGAGGGCTTCTCTCATCCACCGCTCATGATCGGGTTGGCCGAAGGTTTCGAACGACTGATTCACGAGAAAGGATGAGGAAAGAGGCCTGTTCACCGTCATGTACGCCCGAAGGGATTCGAACCCCTAACCTTCTGGTCCGTAGCCAGACGCTCTATCCAGTTGAGCTACGGGCGCATGTTCTTATAATAAAGAACTTAACACGCTGCACTCCAGCAACATGTAAGCTCAAGTATATGAATTTTGAGAAATAAAGTCAAGAGTGGAGTTGCCCCACTTTGAAGATATTCAGGGAAGGATTAGTTCCGTGAATTCTCCCTTTCCTGCCGAGCCGTGGTTAAGCGTAGCGCAACCCGGCCGGAACATAACAACTCGCCGCGGCAGGCGGGTCTCCCCCCGCTTCAGCGGGGGGACGGAAGGGGGGTCTCCGCCGAGGCACCCGTCCTCGGGTGCCCGGATCATATGTCGCGGCGGCACGTGGTTTCACGTGCCCCGCTTATTGCGCACAATCGGTTGTCATCCTGAACGAAGTGAAGGATCTCTCTTCTCGCCGTTGTCGCTCTCCCGAGCGGCAATGGTGCATTAGCGATGCAGTTACGCTTCCCCCTTTGCAAAAGGGGGGAATACAAGGGGGGTCGGGCGGGTACGCTGGCGCTTTACCCACCCCTACCGAAAACACACGGGCGCACACACGGGTGCGCCCCTACGGGTCATTGCGGTTCCGGGCGGTGACACCCGCCTCGGCGAAAATACGGCCATAATAAATTATGGCCCTACTACAGGCGGCCTCTGGCCGTCTACTAATTCCGGCCGGATTGCGGTTTGCGACCTTAACCACGGCTCGGCGAAAAAATTGTCATCCTGAACGCAGTGAAGGATCCCTAACGTCGCAAGGGATTCTTCCGCTTGCTGACACAGACTTCAGAATGACACGCTCTGGTGAAGGCTTTTAAGTTTGAAGTTTTGAGTTTTAAGTTTACTTCAAGAGCACCATCTTTCGCATCTGCGACTGCTCTCCCGCCTGCACGCGTGCGAGATACACTCCCGATGGCAATTCACTCGCATCGTACAGATGCCGATGCTCGCCCGCATTCAACCTTCCCAAATCCGTTTCATACACTGCTTGGCCGAGGAGATTGAAAACCGTAAGTGAAACAGGTGAAGTATGCGATAACGAAAGGGAAAGCGTAGTCGTAGCGTTGAACGGGTTCGGATAAGCCGATAGTAAGACCCCAGTGGGTATATTAATCCGATGCTCTTCTGTTTCAAGGGGATCCGGTGATGTCTTCAGTAGCCACGCATTCCCGGAAGTTATCGTGTTCGATACCCAGTCCTTGAGACCTGCTAAAACATACCCACCATCGGCTGTTAGTGTTATGGTATTGGCATGATTACTCAAGTTTGATATGCCCCATTGACGACTCCAGAGGGTATCACCCATCGAATTAATGCGGACCATCCATGCACGTGTATCCCCTGGTTCATAGAGGTAGAATCCCGAGAAGGCATAACCCCCATCACTCAATTGTACTACGTCTCGTGCCCATGCCTGTACTACATTCCCATACGGACGTTGCCATTCGAGATTTCCCGCGCTGTCGGTTTTCACCAGCCATGCATTCTCCCATCCTTCACCAAAAGAATCCGTGTATCCGGCCAAGATGAATCCGCCATCGGCGGTGGCTTGCATAGCGGACACTTCGTCGATATTGCGCCCTCCATAAGTGCGGCTCCACAGGCTATCCCCCAGAGAATCCATTCGTACTAACCACATATCCCACGCCCCGGCGCCACGGGATCCCGTATAGCCCGCCACGGCGAATCCGCCGTCCGGCATAAGCGCTGCCGCTCGCGCACCGCCCCAAGCGGACCCACCGTAAGTCCGGCTCCATAGGCTATCGCCGTTGACATCGGTTCTCACCAACCACATATCATTTCCGCCCGCACCGTAGCCACGCGCCGATCCGACGATGATAAAACCGTCATCCAGAGTCTGAAGCAAATCGATTGCTAATTCATCATCCGGGCCGCCATAGATCCGTCCACCGATACTATCACCTTGCTCATTCAGTATTATGAGACCAAAATCACAGTATCGTGTTGTATCTCCGCTGAGCCGGCCGCAAATGGCATAACCGCCATCCGATGTTGGGACAACAGCATTCGCGCAATCATCGTAGATTCCGCCGAAGGTTCGATACCACTCCAAGTGACCGATGCTATCGGTTTTCACCACATACCAATCCCGATCTCCGGCCCCCATTGACCATGTCTCACCAACCACCAGATAACCCCCATCACTTGTGCATAGGACATCATGGAATTCATCATAACGGTCACCGCCGTACGTCCGCGTCCACACCGTGTCCGGCGGTTGCCCCCACACTACTCCCGCCAATGCCATCAGCACAACTATACAATACTTCTTCATCCGGTTTGCAAGGCAAAGAAAAACCTTGCCGCAACAAGGCGGGCAAGGTATAGTGTAAAAATGAGTGGATAGTGCCTTCATTAGATCACCGTAATTAGATACAAGAATATACGAGTGATCCGAATGAAAAGCAAACGCGGTTCGCGGTCAGCGATAGAAAACTTCCATCACATTCCAATTGAACCAATAGGACAGAACATAGTGGACACCGACCGCAATAAAAATAATTCCGGTAATCCGCCGCGCCCACTTATCGAACACGGTCAGGCGATTGAAAGCGCGCCCCACCCATTGCGTTCCCATCGCGATCAGAACCGCGAATACCACCACCGGCAGTCCGGTGCCGATTCCGTAGATGGCGGGAAATACCAGCGGCGAGTGGTGCTGCACCGATAACGGAATCAGGCTGCCGAAGAACAGCGCCGCCGAGACCGGGCAGAACGTCAGCGCGAGCACAATTCCCAACACCAGCGGTCCCCATAAGCCGCCCCGTTCCGCGCGGGTTTGCAATCGGCTTCCGGCACTGAGTCCCGGAATATAAAAACGGATCCACTCCAACAGAAATACTCCGGCTACAATCAGCACCGGACCCAAAATCCGGTTCATGTATTTTTGCAGAAAATTGGACACGCCGGGAATCGAAAGCAACCCCGCTACCACGATCGCGCCGATGACTACATACGCCACCATCCGGCCCAGCACATAGGACAGGCTGGAGATCAGCACCGGGCGCGCGCCGCCGGTCCGCTTGCCGAGAAACGACATCGCGGCGATGTTGGCCGCCATTGGACAGGGACTGATGGAAGTCAGGATACCCAGCCAGAACGCGGTCGCGAGTCCCATCAGCAGCACCGGCTATGCTCCCAGATACGCGTGCACTTCATCGCGAATATATTTCTGGAATGCGTTCTTATCGCCCAGCAAGGTCCACACCTTGTCCAAGTTTTTCCAACGCGCTTCCTGGCCGTCGCGAAAGTCCGAAATGATCACCGACTTCGTGAACAGCTTATAGTCCTTGATGTAATGCTCGTTTTCCGCCTCGTCGGTATTGATCATCTTCCACACCACCCGGCCGCTTTGCAGCGCGCTGGCGAATTCGGATTCAACGGCTTCGTGGGTGTAGGTCTCGATCTTGTAGCAGTTGGAGCAGCGCTGTGTGGCGTGAAAATAGTAAACGACGATCGTGCCGGTCGAATCCGGCGGGAGTTCCGTATTCACGGAACCGGTCTCGGCGGCATTAGCGACTTCACCTGCGCACGAGCCGCAGCCGTCCGCGACTTCGGGAGCCTTGCTGCGGCACGCAATCATTCCCGCCGCCATCAGCAACGCCAAGAGAAGAGTGGTTGCGATTTTCGTTTTCATCGAAGAGTCATCCTTGTTCGGCTATTCCGGTTGAACGATGATCGTTTTGAGTTCATCCACCGACGGCACTTTGCCCACGACTTTCACTTCGCCGTCCACCACCAGCGCGGGCGTCGTCATCACGCGGAACGCCATGATCTTATTGATGTCGGTGATTTTTTCGAGATAGTACTCCACTCCGAGGGCTTTGGCGGCGGCTTCGGCATTCTCCGCCAGTTTGTTGCACTTGGGACAGCCCGTCCCCAAGATTTGTAAGAGGGGCATAAAAGATCTCCAGAATATTGATCAAAACGAATCGTTAAGCCAGTGCTCCGAAAATCAATCCGGTTATCGTCGCCATCGCCACCACCAGTAGAATAAAAACTACTGTTTTCTTCATGCCGAGCACACTGCGAATCACCAGCATGCTGGGCAGCGACAGCGCCGGACCCGCCAACAGCAGCGCCAGCGCCGGGCCTTTACCCATCCCGCTGCCGATCAATCCCTGCACGATCGGCACTTCCGTCAGCGTGGCAAAATACATGAAGGCTCCCAAGACCGACGCCACCAGATTCGCGCCCAGCGAATTCCCCCCCACCAGCGAACTCACCCATTGCGAGGGAATCAGACCTTCATGACCAGGCCGGCCCAACAAAAATCCGGAAATCAAAACTCCGTACAACAACAGCGGCAGAATTTGCTTGGCAAAAATCCACGTGCTATCCAGCCATTCGCGCAGTTCGCCCTCGGTCGTTCCCATCGCAAGGGATAGACTCAGCACTCCCGCGGCAAACGCCGCCGAGGGATGCTGCGGTAAACCGATGGCCAGAATCACCGGCGGCACTGCCGCCACGATGACTTTCCAGGCCGCCAGACCGAACCATCTCACTAATACAAACCCTAATCCAACCGCCAGCAATCCCGTAATCCACCATTTGATCTCGAAGATCGCTTGCCAGAATCCTTCACTCGTAGCCGGACGCGCCCAATTGGCAAAGATCAGAATTCCGATCAGTGCCGCCATATGCACGGCCGTCTGCCACAGCGGGCGCACGGTTTCGCTGCCCAGAATCGGCGCATCACTAATGCGCTCGGCCTCAGCCTTGCGAAAAATAAACTGCATCGCCAGTCCGATAATCACGCTGAACACGATCGCTCCCACCGCCCGCGCGATCCCGATCTCCATTCCCAATACGCGCGCCGTCAAAATAATCGCCAGCACGTTGATCGCCGGACCGGAATAGAGAAACGCCGTCGCCGGACCCAGTCCCGCTCCCATCCGATAGATTCCCGCAAACAGCGGCAGCACCGTACACGAACACACCGCCAATACCGAACCGGACACCGACGCCATCGCGTAGGCCGTGACTTGCTTCGCCCCCGGTCCCAGATATTTCATCACCGAGGCTTGCCCCACGAACACTCCGATCGCCCCTGCGATGAAGAGCGCGGTCAGCAAACATAAAATCACATGTTCGCGGGCATACCACACCGTCAGCGCCACGGCTTCGCCCAGCGCGTTGGAAACACTCGGACTATCTTCCGGCAGAAAGTAGAAGATCAGAAAGACCGCCGCCATCCAGAACAGCGGCTTCCACTCGCGGCGCAGATTCATTAGCGGGATTCGCGCTCCAGTTCCAGCTGCCATTCGGCCCGTTCGGTGATCGCATTCTCCACACATTGAAAGAACGAGAGCACACACGGCATGCGGAGACTGTACCACACTTGCGTGCCGCGTTTCTCATCCCGCACAATTCCCGCATTCTTGAGCACGGCCAAATGCTTGGAGACCGTGGACACGTCAGCTCCAACGAGAGCCGTCAGTTCACAAACGCATTGCGGACCCTTAGCCAATTCCTCCACCACAAACAGCCGCGTCGGGTGTGCTAACGCTTTGAATACATTAGCCCTATTCAAAAATCTTGCGTGCGTTCGATCATCCATAAGTAATCCCAATTTGGTTATTTGGCAATATAACCAAATAATAAAGTATTGTCAAGACTTCCCGCCGAGGCAGACCTGCCCTCGAACGAAGTGAAGGGTCCCCAGATCTGCCCGGAATCCGCACACACACCCGCCGCGCGGGGTGTCCCTACCCCGCGCGTTCATCGCTTATCGTCATTCTTCCCTTGCTTCCTCTCCTTGACATTAACCCGAAAATGTGCTATATTATATACAATCCCACAATGTTTCCGATGCCTATTGTATACATTTTTTCCACTTTTTCAGCCTTTCTTACGTATCTATTTATCAAGTATATCACTTTTTCGATCGTGGAATATTCGCCCCCTAAAATCCCTTACAACTTATTTAAAATTATTATGTAAGGCAGTTCGTTTGGTCAAAAAATATTTTCCGGTGGATAACTTATCCAAATCCAATAAATCCTTATTATGAACTTTTTCCCATTTGGCGGATTATCTAAGCGGCAGTGGTTCATTGAATTTTCCGCGCTATATTGGAACAAGGAGCAAACCATGAAATCTTCCGTCAGCTATACCATTCTTGCCGCACTGTTCCTCGGCCTGCTGTTGATTCCCGTGCGGGATTCGCTGGCCAAGGACGTCGTCCGTCCCGAAGAAATCCGCAGCAAACGGGAAGTCGTTTACGATAAGGAAACCTACGAACAGCTCGCGAATCTCTGGAAGGAATACTATGATGAGTTCCCCTCCGAGTATTCCTACGCCAACTGGATGTACGCCGCGCGCTATGCTGAAGCCGAAAATTATTGGAAGCTCCTGAAAAAAGGCCTAAAAAAATATCCCTCCAATCCCAAACTGCTCTATCTCGCTTCGATGGAAAAGCAGGGCGATATCAACTGGGAATTCGCCCGCAAGTATCTCGAACAAGCCGTCGCCATTGATCCCCACTATACCGATCCGTGGTTCTCATTGGTCACGATCTATATGGGTGCGGAAGACGAGGAACGTACCGATCTGGCGCTGCGTAACGTACTGGAGAGCGGCATCATCACCGATGAGATCATGGACTATAACTACAATATGCTGGTCTCGCTGGAACCCAACGCCATTCTCGTCACCAACGGCGACAACGATACCTATCCCGGCTTCATACTCACGCGGTTGCTCAACGTGCGGCCTGATGTGATCATCGCCAACCGCAGCTTGCTCAACACCGAATGGTATCCCGAATATCTGCTCAAGCACAACGCGCCGCCGTTTCTTGCGCCGGGTGAAATCAAATCCTTCCGCGAGAGTCTATTCGCCTTGGCCAAAGAAGGAAAAATCGCGCCCACGGCGGGTGGATTGTTCGGCGATTCGCTGATTGTCCGCATTGTCGCCGCCGCTCAGCAGACCGGACGGCCGGTGTATTTCTCTCATACGCTCTACGAAACTGATGTAACCAAGCGCTTGAGCGCAAATGGCCGCGATCTGGGATTGGTCACGCTGGTCACGCCCGCGAAAACCCCTTACGAGCAGCAATTGCGCACGGTATTCAGTAAATGGCTGAACGACTTCCGCACCGGCGGTCTGGATAGCTGGCGGCTGCGACAGTCTAAACCGGGCGATGCCGGACGCATGCTAACCATCAATTATGCCGCGGCTATTGCCCAGAATCTCGATTCCATCGCCGTGCACGCGCCGAACCTGCGCACCGGTTTATTTCAATGGTACGTCAAGCATTCCGAACCGGTGCTCATGGATCGGATGAAAGCTCCCGTCGGCGGGGAATGGTGCAAGCAGGCGGACCTGAAAGAAGTGCAGGAGTGGTGCAAGGCGCAGGGCTTCGACCAGTGAATTCCGACTGGCACGACTTGGATCGCGCCCGGCACGGCGACCAAGCCGCATGGCAAGCGCTGCTGGATCGGCACTACCCGCGGCTGCTAAGTATGACCTTGCTGATCACCGGCAATCCCGCCGCCGCGCAGGATATCGCGCAAGAGGCGGTGGTGAGATTATTCCGCGCCGAAATCCGGCACCGCACCGGCACCGTCGGTGGATTGCTGACGACCATTGCCTATCGGCTGGCCGTCAAGGAAAAATATCGCACAAACAGGCATACCGATCTCGAACACGCGCAGCCCGCAGCGTCGTCACCATCACCGCTGGATGCGTTGATCTCCGCCGAACGCCAGCGGCACGTGACGGCAGCGATTCAACAATTGGATGACGAGCATCGCGCCGCCTTAGCCCTGCGATTCTATGGCGGTCATAGCTATCAGGAAATCGCCGACCTGACGGGCGTGCCGTTGGGCACGGTCAAATCGCGGATCTTCTACGCGGTCAAAAATTGTCAAGACGAGTTACGGAAGCGAGGAGTATTGGAATGAATCATCCCAGCGATGATCTGCTCTTGAAAGCGGAACTGGAATTATTGGACGAACCGGGAGCGCGCGAACTGGCGGAGCACTTAGCGCAATGCGAACCGTGCCGCGCGCGTATGGAGAAAATCCAAAACGATACGCGGCTGCTGGGCGAAGTCCGCGCTTCCGGCACCGTTCCCCCGCTGCCCAAGCCACGCGCGCAGACCGGTATTATGTACACGTTGCTGAAAGCGGCAGCCTTATTGATCGTCGGTTTTCTGGCCGGTTTCACCGCGTCCCGTTATTCATGTCCGCCGCCGGTGACGGTCGTTCAATCCTACCTGACCGCTTCCACTCCCGCCGACACGATCACCCAATTCGCCGTCTGCGATCCGGTGGACATTCCCGGATTGAATTGAATTGTGTATATTGAACCATGGTAGGGGCACGGCCTGCCGTGCCCGTGGCTTCGCTGAGCAGGGTTTTCTACCCCGCCGGAATAACCGCAAAGTGTCGCACTGTAGGGGCGGTTCGCGAACCGCCCGTTTCGCCGAGGCACCCGTCCCCCGGGTGCCCGGAACGTGACATTAATGTGTCATTCTGGATACCGCGTCAGCGGGCGTCCAGAATCCCTTGCATCGAAGAGAGATCCTTCACTACGTTCAGGATGACACTCGTGTGTTCGCCGAGCGGGGTTTTCTACCCCGCCGGAAGAACCGCATCGCAACGACATCGCCGCGGCAGGTTCTCAACCTGCCCGGCTAACTGCTTACTAAAGACCGTACCATGAAACCTTTCTTCCTCACTCTTCTTCTTATCTCTTCTGCTTTTGCCCTTCCTGCACCCTACCACTTCGAGCCTAACCAAGGGCAGTGGGAGGGTGAGTTTGCCTATCGGTGTGACGTGGGGAATGCGAGCTACTTTCTGACCAGTACGGGGATGACGATTGCGGTGACAGCAAAGGATGAAGGACGAAGGATGAGGGATGACTTTGATCGCCCGATTGTTGAGGATATAGCGCGGACGGTGCGCGGGCATGCGGTGATGGTGAGGTTAGTGGGGTGTAATGAACAGTACGAACTGGTGCCGGAGGACAGGCTCACCAGCTACAGCAACTATTTCAAGGGAAAAGACCAGAGTCAATGGAAGAGTCGGGTGCCTAATTACGGTAGAGTCATTGCCAAGGAGGTATGGCCGGGGATTGATGTGGAATACAAGGCCGATCCGCGTGGCGTAGAAACTCTATTCCATGTGAAGCCGGGAGCGGACGCCAGCCGGATTGTGGTTCAGTACGACGGCTTGGATGCGCCGTTGCGGATAGATAGTGAAGGCAATCTGGTCTTGGTCACATCGGTGGGCAATCTCTATGAGCAAGCTCCATTTGCCTATCAGATCGAGAACCGCATGCAAGCCAACATTCCCGTGCGCTATCGGCTGTTGGGAAACAATCGTTATGGTCTGATATGTGAGGACTACAACCGCACGGCCGAATTGATGATTGACCCGCTGGTGTATAGCACGTTCTTTGCCGGGGATGGGACGGACAAGGTGAGTGGTTTTGCGATGGACAGCCAAGGCAACAAGATCGCTTGTGGGAGGATTCATCCCATGCGAGCGGAATTCCCGGTCACGCCAGGAGCGTTTCAAACCACCCGGATCGGTTATCCGGGGTGGATTGCCAAGTTGACGCCGGGGGCTGATTCCATCTTATTTGCGACCTATGTTAGCGGAGCAAGTAGTGGAGGGTACCTTGCGATTGATGGAAATAATTGCATCTACTACGTTTGCTATGCGGGTTTACCCGATTGGCCACTCACTCCCGACGCCTTCGATACGACGGCAAGTCTTAATGGCGATGTCGGGATCATTCGGCTGTCGCCGGACGGTACCACTCTGCAATTCGGTAGTTTCTTGGGGGGTGATGGACAGGATAATCCCTATGGTGCAAAGTTGGACTCGTCAGGTAGACTAATTATATATGGCTTCTGTAGCTGGCCAACCACCGGATTTCCGATTACGCCCGATGCAATCTTTCCGATGCCAACCTATAGTTCCGGTTTTCTATCTATCATCGAACCGACAACATCCCAATTGATCTATTCGACATTTTTATTCCCGCGCCGAATGCCGGCTGGCCATAACATGTCGAATCTCGATATTGCGTTTATTTCGGAATCCTCAGTTTGGATTTGTGGAACTGCGGATACATCCGCTATAATTACCACTCCCGACGCCCTGCAACCCGATCCCCCGCCCTCTAATCCATGGTATGTTTCATTTTTCAGCCTGTTGGATCTGGACGCGGCGCAGATCGTCTATTCCAGCTTGTTCTACGGACCCGATCCCGAGGTTTATGTTACGAATCTCCGAAGGCTTCATGCGGTTGATGAAAACCGGGTACTGCTATGTGGATATACCAATGAGCCGGATATTCCCATGCCACCCGGCGGTTTTCAGAGCGAATACCCGGAGGGCGGAACGGATGTGTTTCTGATTGAAGTCGAGCGCCCGCAAACCTTAGTCCATGGAACCTTTTTCGGGGGGTACGATAATGGCATGACCGAACCACGGAAAATGCATGTGGCACCGGACGGTTCCGTCGTCATCAGTGCGGTAACCGACTGTAGCGATCTGCCCACCACGCCCGATGCCTTCGATTCGACCTTTGCCGGTACCGGCGAATTTCCGTATAATGATATCGTCGTAGCGAGGTTTTCCGCCGATCTGTCGGAACTCTTGTATAGCACCTATCTCGGCGGTTGGGATGATGAATCTCCAAGAGCAATGGTTTATGAAAGCGGTGACTCCGTTTGGATTGCCGGAAGTACCTACTCGTGGGATTACCCGTTAACGGATGACGCATTATTTACCTTTGATCCGGGCGGTTTTATCACTTGCCTGACCGTACCCGGTGAACACAACTCAGTTCCAAATCCCTTCATCTCTCATCCTTCATCCTTCGCTCTTTCGTCCTTCCCCAATCCCTTTAATCCCACCGCGACACTATCGTTCACGTTACCGCATTCGGCACCTGTGACGATTGGCATTTACAACGTCCTCGGTCAAACCGTCTATGAAGAGAACCTCGGGCGGTTGAATGCGGGGGTACATTCTCGCTTGTTTGATGCAAGCGAACTGCCATCGGGCGTGTATCTGGCACGGGTGCAGGCGGGAGAACAGTCACAGATCAGGAAGATGATGCTATTGAAGTAACGTGCTGTAGGGGCGGTTCGCGAACGACCCCTCCCAGATGTAAAATTCCCGCACTTTGTAGGGCCATAATTCATTATGGCCGTCTTCGGTAGGGGTGGGTAAAGCACCAGCGTACCCACCCGTTCTTCCGTAGGGGTACCGCGGGCTGTGCCCGCGTATATACAAAAACAGAAACCGGCGAGCTTGTTGCTCGCCGGTTTGCGTAAAGTGATTGCCATAGCAATAACGCATGGGCTATTTGGCGGTCTCGTGTTTCTGTTTCTGCTCGCTGCGCAGCCGTCCCAATTCATCCGAATAATAGGTAATCCGGGCGGACAATTCGGAAATGGCGGAATCGTCGGTAGAAACCTGTTGCTTTTCGTTGAGGAGCCGAAAGGCCGCTTCGCCCAGCGCACCATAGACCGATTTCAACCGCCGTTCGGTCTGGAAAATATCCATGCGCAAGCGGGCCTGCCGGGCTAAATCGTCTCCGGCAGTGCGGATTTCGTGTACACCATCACGGACCGTATCGCGAATATCCTCCCAAAAATCCTTATGTTCGGGAGGAGGGTTGTGAGTTGCCATACTCGCCTCCGGTTCTTACGCCTTATATGTTTTGAACATTCTCAAGCGGAGGAATGTTCCGTAACGCTATTTTTTGCTCTTTTTGGGAGTGGCCCGCCCGCCGCCGCCGCGCTTGCCGCTATCCACCGAAAACCGCCCCGGCCCGGTCATCAGCAGCGACACCACGACCACTAAGTACGCCAGAGCCAACTCTTTGGAGGGATTTCCGGGAGAAATATAGGGCAGTCCCGCCCCGCGCCCGAAGGCCGCCACGCATAATAGAATCGTTGCCATTAAGGCCGAGAAGCGCGTCCACAGCCCTAAAATCAGAAAGAACCCGCCGATCACCTCGGTGGCCACTGCCAGCCACGCGAACACCATCGGGACCGGAAAGCCCAACGGCACCACCGCTTTATCCGCCCATACCGCTACGCCTTGCGAGAGCTTGAGCCAGCCGTGAATCATCAATCCCAAACCGGCCGTCACCCGCAGCCACAACAGGGCAAAATCCGCTAATTTATCTTTCACGTTCGTCTCGTCAAATTAATGTTGCGACGGATCAACGTCTAATTGCAGTTCTTTCCGCAGCCAATCCCGATAGGGCTCGGCAAGGGCTGAAATCTCCAATACAATCAACTCGGGACAGTCGTAGGGATGATGAGTTCGGAAATACGCTTCGAGGGCGGTCAACCGATCGCGATGAGTCTTAATCAGCAGCAATAGTTCGGCATCATCGCGGATTTCGGCGCTTTGATAGCGATAGAACGACCGCCCGCCCGGGATCAACGTCGCGCAGGCCGCTAATCGGGCGGCGACTAATCCGCGAGCGAACTCGGCCGCGTGCTCCGCATTATCGAAGGTGGTTAATACCAGCCGTTCGCCGTTGCCGTTTTCCATCACTTCCCGAGCGGTCAAATCAAACCTAATAACGAAATATACGAACATTTCCGCGATTTTGAAAGCCCATGACACGATGCTTCGCGCCCGCTAACCACTGGTGAACGCTCAAGAAATGAAATCCGTCACGGCATCCAAGCAAAATAAAGAGGCGACGCAGTGCGCCGCCTTCAGAATGATTGCATACGCCGTGGTCGCTCTCCCGAGCGGCAGCGGCACTTTATACGCCTACGAATCAGACTCCGTCAGCACTACGGTAACGGATATCTTTTGTTCCTCGGCCAACCGCAGGAACAGGAATTGCGGACGGGGAATTTCATGATCGCCCAGCTTCACGGTCCATTCGCCGGTGACGGTGAGAATGTCGCCCCGGTCACTATTTTGCCGAGCGATCGTCAGTGGAATTTGGTAGGTCTTGGTTATCCCATGGAGGAGCAGATCGCCTTCCGCCACAAGCTCGGTCCGACCTCCGCTTTCCAGTTTAGGGTTATCCGATGAAACGAATTTTTTCAGCGTGAATACGGCGTTCGGATAGTGTTCGGTCTCCAGATGATTCTCGCGCATGTGCTGATCACGCAGCGCAATCCCGGTTTTGAGCGATGCCAGATTCACTTCAAAGGATGCTTCCGGCGCGGTCGGCAGATCATCGAGATCCAAACGAGCGAAACCGTAAATCTCACGGGTGGTGCCGGACACGGTTTCCACCGAAGCTTCCGATACGAACTTGACCTGATTGCGATCATCCGTTGCGGCAGTTCGAAAGGTTTTTACACCCGCCCAGACTTGACCGACCATTGCCATCAAGCCAATGCCTAAAAAAATTCCCCGCCTGATGCTGCGCATTCCATTCTCCCTGCGGTAGTGAACAATCATAAAATCTGCGTGTTATTAATTAGACTCAAAACTCCATTTTGTTGTTCCTGATTAAATGGTTCAAAAAAAAGAGTAGATCAACGACCTACTCATATTTGGCGGACTTATTGAAATTCGATTACTTAGCCATTTCCCGGAACTTCCTGCCCGGGATGAACCGGGGCAGCTTTCGAGCCGCGATTTGAATTTCTTCACCGGTTTTGGGATTTCGGCCAATACGAGCGGCGCGCTCGGTCAATAAAAATGTCCCAAATCCCGTTACGGCTACCTTATCACCATCCCGCACCGCATCGGTGATGGTATCCAATACGGCGTCCAGCGTTTCTTCAGCGCTGCGCTTGGTCATACCGGTTTTGGCGGCGACAGCGGTCACCAGTTCCGCTTTGTTCAATCGGATTCTCCTTCTTGCGGCGACCTACTCGGCAATCGGGTCAGGTTAACTGCAGTACTCATCTGTCCTCAGAGGAACGACTCATGAATGCCGAGTTCTATAGTTTACATCATTTTAATATAGCTAAAAGAAGCACGAATGTCAAGAAAAATCGTAGGACTTGCACTATATCTTCCACTATGTCGAATGCCTTACGAACCTGTAACAATTCACCGTACGGTGGACGACCTTTGGTGCTTGCTACCGAGGAAAAACCGGAATAAACCCATTTGTGAGTTGCGGTATGTCCGATGAATCCGTATATTACGGCCCAGATTGGTTAATGACATGTAAGCTATAATCTTAGCTGAACCGATGGATTAATAAGGAGCACCCAAATGCTACCCGAAACATCATCGTACACTTGTTCCATTCACTGGGAAGGTGGCAACGAGGATTACGACACGTTTAGCCGGCTGCATTCCGTAGGCTTTCCCGGCGGAGTTAAATTTTCTGCGGGGGGAACGCACCATATCGAAAAGCCCTCCCAAACTAATCCCGAAGAGTTATTTGCGGCGGCGGTGGGAAGCTGCATGATGATGACGATTTTGGCGGTGTTTTCCCGCTCCCGCATTACGGTTTCATCCTACGACGACACTCCTGAAGCGGTTCTGCAATACGTGGAACGCCGCTACAAGATAACCAAAGTGATCCTACGACCGCGCATCGTCGTGGAAGGAACCCCTGATCCGGAGAAGATGCAGACCTTGATTCAGAAGTCCCATGCCAATTGCTTTATTTCCTTGTCGGTGAAGTCGGAAGTGATCGTCGAACCGACGTTCGTTACCGCCTAAGTGTGAAGGAACTCGCATGCCCATCTATGAATATCAATGCGCACAATGCGGAAAAGTCATTGAAGTTTACGGCCAGACCATTGCCCAAGCCGGACCGCCCGAAGTGTGCCAGTGCGGGGGGAGTCAGACTTTTTCCAAGCTGTACTCCAATTTCGCAGCTCACGGTACCGGCGATCACTCGCATACCGGAGAGTGCTGTGGAGGCACTATGGAATGTGCTCCGACCGGCGGGTGTTGCGGGGGCGGGCATTGTCATCATGCTCATTAGTGAACATTTGGTACAGTCATTGCAAGTTTGAATAATCGTGACACAGACTTAGTCAAATCCCGAAATTCTACTCGACCGATTTAAAGCCTCGAAAAATTCTGGATAAACTTGCCCTATTCGGTCCCTTGAAGGTCTGAAAAATATTGTTTTGTGCTTGACAAAAAGATTACAAAAACGTAACTTTTACAATTAATCTTGGGTTCCGCGGAAATCCTTGATTACTGATTAGAAAACAGAATTTTAACTACTTCTGCTCGATACCATTGAAGCATCGGGCAAATCATGCCAATTATTATGGCAAACCCTGCGCGGGAGTGAATGTCCAGCCGTAAGTTCAAACTGATTTTTCTTTCGCACGACCTTACTAAGAAGGTCGAGCTGACGTTAACGCACCGCAAGGTCAAGGCTGCGCTGATTGCCCTTGTGGTGGTTTTTATTATTACCAATCTGGTTGCGGGTTTATTGGCCAGCAATCTGCTTAAGTCAAAAGAAAATCAGGCTTTGATTGCCGAAAATGCCCGGCTAAGGAAGCATCTTACGGAACTGGAGACCCGGATTACCGGAGTCAGCCAAGAACTGGCAACCCTCACGGAAACGGACCGCATGTTGCGCATCATGGCCGATCTTCCGCAGGTGGATTCCGATGTCCGCGAAGTCGGTATTGGCGGCAGCGTTCGTGAAGTTCCCATTGATCCCAACCTCCCTGAGTTGACGGAAGGAATTTGGAGCCTCGATAAGCTGGAACGGGAAATTGATCTGCAGCAAGCCAGCTTCGAAGAGATTCATTCCAAACTGACTGCTAACGCGGAACTGCTTGATCATACTCCGACTCTCAGACCGCTGGAAGGCGGCTATGTTTCCTCCGGATTCGGCATCCGCCGCGACCCGTTTACCAAGAAAATGGAACGGCATGGGGGAGTGGATATCGTACAAGAGCGCGGGACTCCCGTTTATGCGGCAGCGGCCGGGGAAGTGATCTTTGCCGGACACTATTTCAGCTATGGAAGATTCGTGCTGGTAGATCATGGTTTCGGCTATCAGACGGCTTATGGGCACTTGAATTACATCGGTGTTCGCAAGGGCCAGTATCTGACCAAAGGCCAGCAATTGGGCGAGGTCGGCTCATCCGGACGCGCCACCGGTAGCCACTTGCACTATGAAGTGCGGGTGAATGGCCGTCCGGTCAATCCCACTGATTACTTCTTTGAGGATGCCGGTCGGTTGGCGGCCCTGGCACCCAAGCCCTAACTACCTGTAAAACACTTGGAAACCCGAAGCTTGTGCTTCGGGTTTTTTATTAATGAGGATCATTCCGTTCACCGGCTTGCAGTTCCGAGGGTTTTACGCTATTTTAGTAGATTCGGAGATCCGTCGGCTTAGCTGACGGAACCATCCGCGCAATTCCCTCCCGACAGGAAACCTATGATCCTCAAGACTCATCCCGTCAATCCGCCGATCCGCCACATCCGCCGGGCAATCGAAGCCCTGGAAAACGGCGAGCTGATTGCTTATGCCACCGATACCGTCTACGGATTGGGCTGCGATATTGCCAATAAGCAAGCCATTCAACGGGCGCTGGCCCTCAAGGGATATTCCAAGTATCACGCTTTATCGTTTTTGTGCGCTGATCTTTCCGATATCTCGCAATACGCGCGGGTGGATAATCCGGCCTACAAGATCATGCGGCGCTGCCTGCCGGGGCCGTTTACGTTTGTGCTGCCCGCGACCCGCGACGTTCCCAAATTGCTGCTGACCAAGCAGCAGACCGTAGGAATCCGCGTGCCTGATCATCCCGTCTGCCGCACGCTGTTGAAAGAATTCGGACGACCGATTCTCTCCACCAGCGTGACCAACCACGACGGTGAGAAACTCTATGATCCCGAATTGATCGCCGCCGAATGGCCGCATGAAATCGCAGTGATTCTGGATTCGGGAATATCCGAGGCGTACACTTCGACCATCGTAGATTTGACCGATTCCGATAATCCGGTGATCTTACGCGAAGGAAAAGGAGACCCGGCCCTGCTCGGGTAAGCGCGTTGCGCCTGCCGACTTTTCATTTTGATTGGAGTTCCGTTCGCTTCGACGTCCATGCGTTGCGGATCATGCTGCGTTGGCTGACCCGCAGCGTGCTGGTGCGGGTGATCCTGTTTATTATCGTGCTGATGATCATCGAGCATCACGGCCGGCCGTGGGCGTTCGGGTGGATGCGCCTCGATGAAGCGGCGGAAGTGGCGGAGACGTATTTATCGCAGCAGGGCGTGGACGCTTCGAAATACACACTGATCCGCGCGGTGGAGCATCGCCCCGACGGGATCTGGAGTCCCCGCGAAGGTGAAGTCCGCTTCGGGACCAATCCGGCCATCGGCTACGTGCTGCGTTATTTCCGCATGAACGCCGAGGACGGCTGGACCATCGGCGTTTCGCCCATCGGACGGATTTATCGGATTCGCCGTCAGCAGCTGGACGATGAGCCGGCGCGGCGCTTGGGACCTTCCGAAGCGTTTCTGCTGGTTCACGGCAAATTGCGGGAAGACTTGCACGTGCCTGCCGATTCGGTCGCGGTACTCGATGATTCGCTGGTGACGCAACCCCAGCGCAGCGATTGGTATTATACGCTGCAATGGCCGTCCGCCCTGGATAGTGCGGGGAACATGGTGGTGAAGCTCGCGGGGGAAGCGATCACCTATCTGGCTTATAATCCCGTAATCCGGCAGACGGGACTCGCACCCAACGCCACTCCCGAAGATCGCCGCGTGCTGGCCGTGATTCTGATTCTGATCGGCGTGTTTCTGGTGATGCACTATCATCGCACGCCCCTCGCGATTCGCGCCGCCGGAATGTGGGGCGCAGTGATGTTCTTTCTAACACTGGCGGTGCGCGGACTAACCTTCCCGCAATCGGTCATTCTGATGCCTGCCGATAGCTCGATTACCGGCTATCTGTCGCGGGTTTCGCTGGCGGCGGTGATCGAAGCGATTCAAAGCGCGATTCTGCTGGGATTGGTCGTCGCCACGGGTGAATCGCTCTCCCGTGATGTGTTCCGCCGCAGCACGAGTTTGAGCCGCCTGGCGCCCGGACTGTCCGGTTGGCGGGCGGCGTGGGCGCGCGCGGCGCGCTGGGCGTTACCCGCCGCCGCGTTGGTGCTGGCGTACGAAGCGATTGCCGCTCACTACTGGGGTCCCATCGGGCTGTCGGGCAAGGTGCCGATGATCATGGCCAATGCGCTTTCATCGCCGCTGCCCAAGCTGGCGTTGCCGGCGCAGGTCGGGATGTCGGTCTTGTGGGAAGAGAGTGTCTATCGCTTGTGGCTGTTCACGCTGCTCTTATTCTGGCTGCGCGTGCCGCTGCTGGCAATTCCCCTCACGGCGGCGGTCGCCACTTACTTTGCGGGCTACGACCTTTCGCAATTCGCCTCCGCCGGAGCGCTGCTCTATATCGCGTGGGGGATAATCGCCAGCGCGTTGATTTTACGCGTGGGAATTATTTCGGCAATGCTGTTTCACGCGCTGGTGCTGGGCGGCTATACCAGTGTGGCGATGATGTGGACCGGCTTCGGACAGGATCTCGGCTATGTGACCATCGGTTCGGCGTTGCTGCTGATTCTGCTCATTGCCCGCAGTGATCCGCCGCCGGCTCCCGAGCCTATCGCCGGTTGAATTTCTGCGCCCGAATGCTTAACTTGATTGGATTTCAAAGAAAAATCAGATAGACTGCGAGGATTAACACAATGAACATTCTGCTCCTTCTCAAGGCGGTGGCCGACAGCGAAGCCACGATTCGCGCGGCGGCGGACGGCAAGTCGGTCAATCTCGACGGCATCAGTTGGGTGTTGAACCCTTACGACGAATATGCAGTGGAAGAGGCGCTGAAAATGCGTGAAGCCGACGGCGCGGGCGAAGTGGTGGGGGTCAGCTACGGCGACGACAACGTGCCGAAAGTGCTGCGCACTGCCCTCGCCATGGGCGTGGATCGCGCCGTGCATATTAAAGGTCCGGTGAGTTTCGATCCGTTAGCCACGGCGAAAATACTGGCCGCGGCGGTGAAGGGCATGACCTTCGATTTGATTCTCTGCGGCAAACAGGCCATTGATCACGATCATCACGGCGTGGCCGTCATGGTGGCCGAGCTACTGGATATTCCCTCGATTTCGGTCGTGACCAGGATCGAGCGCGAAGCGGGCAAAGTCCGCTGCGAGCGCGAAGTGGAAGGCGGGGTGGAAGTGGTGGAATCGTCGCTGCCCTGCTTGATCACTTGCCAGAAAGGTTTGAATGAACCGCGCTATGCGTCGCTCAAGGGCATCATGGCCGCCAAGAAAAAGCCCATCGAAGAAATCGCTCCCGAAGCGCTCGCCGTCAACGTCGAACCGTTGGACATCCGCAGCCGTCCGCCCCGTCAGCCCGGCGAAGTTATCGGTCAGGGTGTGGACGCTGTGCCCGTGCTGATCAAGAAGCTCAAAGAAGAAGCGAAAGTGATCTAAACGAAGGATTCGCTCATGAATCGCAAACCGGGTGCGTGGATTGCGCTGGCGGTGATCTTCGCCGCGACTTCGTTTCGTTATATCGTCGAGCTTTCCGAAACCAATGGCTGGGCACGGCCGCTGGCGATTGCCCTCGGGATGTTCGCGGCGGGCATGTTCACCATTCGCGCGATTGTCGCCAAACGATCAGTAGAGGAAACGAATTAGGGAAATCATGACGCACAATCCTCAAAAAGCGTTTCTCGCACCGCTCATGATCGGCGATACGCTGATCGTCGTGGCGGTTTTGATCCTCGTCTTTCGCTGGGGGAAGTTGGGTGCGGCGGAGTGGGCGCTGGTGGCGGCTTGTTTCGCGGGTGCGATTTTCTTTTTCATGAAAGGCTTGCGCACGCTGCTCGCGCGGCGTAAACCCAAACCGGACGATCCGTGGAAGCCCATCGAGCCGTAGAACGCTTGATGGCGGGCAACGCGCGGTTCGCGGACGGCAATCCCGATCCCCATCGCGCCGATCCCGCCTTGCGCACCAAACTGGCGGACGGGCAAACGCCCTTCGCCTGCATCGTCACGTGCAGCGACTCCCGCGTGCCGCCGGAGATACTGTTCGATCAATCGCTGGGGGATTTGTTCGTCGTCCGCGTCGCGGGCACGATTCTCACGCCGGAAGTCATCGGCTCGGTGGAATTCGCGGTAGAACAATTGCACGTTCCGCTGGTGGTGGTAATGGCGCACTCGCGCTGCGGCGCAGTCGCCGCCGCGATTGCCGAAACGCCGCTCACCGGCGCGCTGGCCGCGGTTATTGACCGCTTGAAGCCCTTTGTCGCTCCCGTGAAAGCTTCCGGATTCACCGGCGCGGAGTTGGAAGCGGAAGTCAGCCGCCGCAATACCCGGAATCTCATTGCCGCCTTGCAGGCGGAATCCCCCGCCATTGCTGCGGCGGTGCAGACCAACATCGTCGAGTTGCATCGCGTCTATTACGATATCGCCACCGGTCGCGTGGATTGGGATTTCTGACGTGCCCGAACTCCGCATCGAAACGCCGCGTCTGCTCATTCGTCCGTTCACGCTCGATGATGCGGAGGCCATCCATCGCGTCTTCGGCGATCCCGTCGCCATGCAATACGTCGGCGGAGGAGTGATCGAGAGTGTCGAACGCACGCGCAAACGACTGGAAAGGCTCATCGCCTTTCAGCGCGATTACGGCTACAGCTATTGGGCGGTGGTGGAAAAGACCCTCGGCGAAGTGATCGGCGATTGCGGACTGGTGCCGTTCGAAGAGAAAGGGCCGGGCGTGGAACTGGGCTACGACATCCGCCGCGACTTGTGGAATCGCGGCTATGCCACCGAGGCCGCGCAGGCGTGTTTGGATTATGGTTATAATGTTCTCCAGTTGCCCGACATTGCCGCACTATTCTTTCCTGATAATATCGCCTCACGCCGCGTCCTGGAAAAAATCGGCATGACCGAACGCGGCCGGGGCCGCTACTATAATCACGATTTGGTTTTGTTCGCCATCGAAAATCCGCGAGGAAGCGCATGACCCTGATTAAGCGTCTGCTGTATCTCGTGTTGGGGCTGTTGCCGGTTATCGCAACCGCGCAAACCCAAACCTCCGCCACGCAACGCAGCTATCTTCACCCCGCCGATTCCCTGTATTGGGATTTCGCACTGGAGAGCGGCGATGTGCTGGAGTGGAATTTGTGGCTGGCCGAGGCGGAATCCGGCAGCCGGACGATCTTCTCGGTGGAGTCGTCCATCGAAGGCGATAAAGTCCGCCGCGAATTCCCCGCTGCGAGTGCCGAGTTCAAAGATGAAATCAAAGCGACGCGCGCCGCCAATTATCGGTTGATCCTGCGCACCGAAGGCAAGTCGGGGCGCGTGGTGTCACTGGGCGCGTGGGCGAAACTCAGCCGCAAAGAAACGCTGCCGTTCCCGCTGCCCGGAATTCAAAAATTCAATCGCACACTGGCGGCAGGCGATGTTTATTCTTTTTCCTTCGAATTCGCCGCCCCGCCCAAGACGGGATTTTCCGAACTGTTCCAACTGGATATGCCTGCCGACGTCGTGCGCATGTGGCTAATCACGGCGGAGAACGATTCCATTCCGGCGGTGCCCACCGTCAAGCGCTGGGTCGGCGATCCCGGTCGCATTACCCTGCGCGGCAGCGGACCGCAAGGCGGACAAGTCACACTGCGGCTGGAAGTCAACGCTCCGCTAAGCGGCGATGCAGTTATCTATCTTGCTCCCGGCACGCCGCCGCCCGCGTGGGTGCCGTCTAAAGTCCGGCGGCTGGAAGAACAGCTGCATGATCCGTGGAAAGCCGTTATCGTTCCGCCTTTGGCTGCTCAAATCGAGTCACTGCGCGTCAAACCGCCGCTGCCGCCGCGCGCGCAATATGCGGCGATCAGCCTGCGGTCCCGGGGTGTGGATTCGCTCTTGGTCGCGGATTTTACTTCGATCTATGCGGAACGCGACAGCTTGCAAGTGCTGCGCCGCGATCGCACGCTGCGTTCGACCGGATATGACACCACATTTTTAACCGGCCGTCGCGCCTTCGTTCCACCGGAATTGCAATTTGTTGTGACCTTGCCGTTCAGCGGAAACGCCTTGCAGGCGAGGGAGAATCGGCGGCGCGAATTGCAATTGGTTTGGTTTGTGGATGACGGCAAGAACGATATCGGTGAATGCCGGCTCTACGAATATCATTACGACGAAGCACGCATTGCACCCGCCGCGGTCCCCGACGAGTTCTATTGGGAGCCGTCGATCATGCCGCTGAGTCGCACGCTACGGACGTTGCCCGCCGCGACGTTCGATAAGCCGGACACGCGCAAATTGTCCATGCCGTCCGAGTCGCGCCCGAAAAAGTTCGTGCGCGATGAGCAATCGTTCGTTGACGATTCCCGGCGGGTGTCGGGCTATTATCTGGCCAACGGTTCCGAACACACGGTTTACCTGGTTTATCGTCAGGCCAGTCCGGTGCGGCGTCCCGCGTTTTATCAGTTGTCCCGCTGGCCGGTCGGCGCGAAAGTGCTGCTGGGAGTGTTTGTCTTTGTCGCGCTGGTGGGCTTATGGGCGATTTACGAACTGCGGAATCGCGAACGCCGCCGCCGCAAGCGGGCGGAGGAGTACGCGCAGGAATTGGAGAACGCCCGGCAAGTGCAGCTCAAGCTGCTGCCGCCCGGTCCGCTGCAAGTGGAAGGGCTGGAAATTTTCGGCGTGCACCAGAGCATGCAATCGGTAGGCGGCGATTATTACGATTTCTTCCCTATGGAAGACGGCCGCGTGATCGTCTGCATCGCCGACGTCACCGGCCACGGACTGCCCGCCGCGCTGCTCATGGCCAATCTGCAAGCCACGCTGCGCGCGGTTGTGCCCACCGCCCGTTCGATCTGCGACGTCGCGCACATGCTCAATCATGAAATCTATCAGCGCACCAACCCCGAAAATTTCGTGACCATGCTGCTCGCGGAAATCTCAGTGGATCGTACCATGATGACCTTCTGCAATGCGGGACACAATCCCGGCTACATCATCCGCGCCAACGGCGATATTGTGGAACTGGATGAGGGCGGCATCATGCTGGGCGCCATGGATTCATTTCCCTTTGTTCCTGGCGAGTGCGGGATCAACAAGGGCGATTTGATCGTGTTCTACACCGACGGTATTCCCGAAGCCGAGATCGCTCCCGACGATATGTTCGGCTATGAACGGCTGAAGTTCTATCTCATGCAGGAACGGAATAAGAGTCTGCCGGATCTTTCCCACAGCATTCTCAAACGCGTGACGCCCACCGGAGCCCAATCCATCGAGGACGATATGGCGTTGGTGCTGGTGCGCGTCGTGCGCTGACCGTTCCCGATCGTTCGAAATCAAAAGTGAATCAGCATAGGAAATTGTCTCATGTCCACCCTGCTTGTTTTCTGTGAATCCAAGAGTGGCAAACTCAAACCTGTAACTCGCGAAGCCTGCAGCGCCGCCGCGAAGGTCGCCGCCGGTCTCGGCGCCGAAGTCGTCGCCGTGCATATCGGCGGTGAAATCGCCGATGCCGCAACGCTCGGCGCGTTCGGCGTGAAGAAAGTCATTCAGATTACCAACGGCGAACTTGCCGCTTATTCCACCGAAGGTTATGCGCAGGCGGCGGCGGAAATCATCACATCGGAAAATCCGCTGTACGTTTTTATTCCCGCTACCTCGCGCGGCAAGGATTTAGCGCCGCGCATTGCCGCTAAGCTGAGCCGCACGCTGGCTTCCGACTGCACCGATCTGCGCGTTGCGGGCGGCCAGCTGGAAATCTTGCGGCCCATGTACGCGGGCAAGCTCAACATGTGGGCCAAGCCATTGGGCGATGCTCCCATCATTACGTTGCGTCCGAAAGCGTTCTTAGCCGAGGATAAAGGCGGCACGGCGGCGGTGGAATCCCGCACCGTCACTCTCGACACCGCCAAGATTCGCGCGCGGGTCGTGGAAGATAAAGTGCAGGCGGGGGGGCCGGTGGACGTGGCCGAGGCAGATATCATTGTGGCGGGCGGTCGCGGCTTGAAAGGACCCGAAGGCTTCGGCATGATCGAAGACTTGGCCAAGGAACTGGGTGCCAGCGTCGGCGCGTCGCGCGCGGTGGTGGATGCCGGCTGGCGTCCCCATAGCGAGCAAGTCGGTCAAACCGGCAAGGTCGTTTCGCCGACCCTCTATATTGCCGTCGCGATTTCCGGCGCGGTGCAGCACCTCGCGGGCATGACCACCAGCCGCACCATCGTCGCCATTAACAAAGATGCCGACGCGCCGATTTTCAAGATTGCCACTTACGGCATTGTCGGCGATGCCTTCGAAGTCGTTCCGGCTTTAACCGAAGCGGTCAAGAAAGCGAAAGCGTAAGAGAAAGGTTGCTATCAATAGGGAGCAAGATCATGAAAACTTGGGCGGTTTGCATTCTCATCTCCCTCATGGTTGTGCCCTCGGCATGGGCGCAGCCGGATACGGTTTGGACGCGCCATTATGGCGGCAGTCAGGAAGAAATCTGCCGCGCGCTCACTAAGACGGCGGACGGCGGCTATGCGTTGTTCGGTCAAACCATGACCTTTGCGGTGGGCGGCCGCGACTATTGGCTGGTGAAAACCGATTCCGTCGGCAACGAACTGTGGAACCACGCCTACGGCGGAACCGGTCAGGAATTCGGCTACGCGATCATCACCACCGCCGATAGCGGTCTGGTATTGGCGGGCGCCAGTAATTCCTTCTCCGGCAGTTATGACGCATGGATCATCCGCACCGATGCGCAGGGCGATACGCTGTGGACGCGCGCGCTCGGCACCACCGTACGCGATGAATGCTATGCGATCGTCGAAACTCCCGATAACGGTTTGGTCGGGGCCGGATACACCACCGCCGCCGGTTCGGGGAATTTTTGGCTGTTCAAACTGAACGCCAACGGCGACAGCTTGTGGAGCCGCAACTACGGCGGCGGCGGTTTGGATATCTGCTGGTCGCTGGTGATGACTCCCGACAGCGGATTCCTGCTGGCCGGTCAAACTCAATCCTACGGTCTCGGTTACGCCAACGCGCCCAACTATTGGATTCTGCGCACGAACGCCAACGGCGACAGTTTGTGGAGCCGCGTTTTCGACGGCACGGGAGTGGATGTTTGTAAAGCGGCGGCCTTGATGCCGGACAGCGGATTCGTGCTCGGCGGCTACAGCCAGTCCCACAGCGCGGGCAACGAAGACGGCTGGATTATTCGCACCGACAGCCACGGCGACAGCCTCTGGATGCGCAACTTCGGCACCGGTCGTTCGGACTATTGCAATGCCGTCGGAGTAGATCGCCTTGGCAACATCATCGCGGGGGGCTGGGCTTCTACCAGCGCAGGCTATGATAATTTCTGGTTGTTCAGCACTGATCGGGATGGCAACCTGCGGTGGGATCGCACCCTCGGCGGACAATCTCCCGATGAATGCCATGCCATCCTCGTCGAATCGGATTCGATGTTTGTGATGGCGGGCGAGAGCTACAGCTATTCCTACGGACTTCAGGATTTTTGGCTCGTTAAAACGCGCGCTCGTGAACCGATGATTCAGGTGGTGCCCACGTCCGTGGATTTCGAGCCCGTGCAAGTGGGCGGATCGGGAGCGCAAACGGTTTCGATTCTAAATCCCGGTGATGTGAACGTCACTGTTACCGGAATTACCGTCCCGCCGCGGTTCGCCGTGGATTTGGTGCCGCCGTTTTCGGTCAGCCCCGGGGCCGAGCAGATTATGACCGTGGTGTTTGTTCCCGATTCGGTCGGTCCTTTCGGCGGTACGTTGATTCTGCACAGCAATGCCACCAGCGGCGATTCCATGGTCGTGTTATCGGGTGTGGGCGTGCCCGAGCAACAGACCCCCGTCATTGACGTTCAACCGGATCTCGTAGACTTCGGCGAAGTTCGGATCGGCAACGTGGGCTTGGCCTATATTACGGTCAATAATATCGGCCTGGTCAATTTGCGGGTGGATAGTATTTCCGTTCCCGATGGCTATTCGACGGACTTCAGTGTTCCCGTGACCATTACGCCGAATCACGGACGTCAGATTACCGTCTTTTTCCGTCCGCAAAATCTGATTAATTACAACGGATTGCTGATCGCTCACAGTTCGGCCTCGCATGGCGATTCCACTATTGAATTAATGGGAACGGGAGCGCTGGCCGCCGCCGATTTGGCTGGGCTTCTGCCGACGGACTATGATTTGGGAGTCTTTCCCAATCCCTTTAACGCGCAAGCGGTGATCGCTTATGCGCTGCCACGCACTGAAGCGGCTGAGATTAACCTATTCGACGTGACCGGCCGTTTGATCCGTAGACTGTTTACGGAAACCGTTCCGGCGGGAGAATATCGCCTTTCGTTCGATGGCGGCGATCTGCCGGCGGGAATTTATTTCGTTGCTTTGCAAACTCCGTCATACCAATCCACCCACAAACTGATCTTACTTAAGTAGAGACCATGCCGCGTAATCTTCTATTTCTGATGATCGGAATCTGCCTCCTCGGCTCGTGCGCCTTCGCGCAGACAACGGTGGTGGACAGTCTGTATTCGGTGGCGCTGACCGCCTATGAAGACGGCAGCTTTGAAGCCGCCGAGCTGGCGGCCCTGCGTGGACTGCGCGAAGCCGCCGATCTTGACGAACTGGACAAGATCAAGTTCCATGTGATTCTCGGTTTCGTGTATGTGGCACGGGATCAAAACGACGCCGGTCGGCAGGAGTTCTTCCATGTCCTGACCGTCAATCCCGCCTACGAACTCGATCCAGTAATGACGTCGCCGAAAATCCTTGATATCTTCCGGCAGGCGCGCGCCGATTATATGCTCCGCGTGGCCAGTGAGCCTGCCATCTATCGTATGCCGCAGGCCGATGTGCGCTTGGCCGCTTCGTGGCGTTCGCTGGTGTTGCCCGGCTGGGGACAGTTCTACAAGCAGCAGCCTGTTAAGGGTTCGGCGATTATTGCCGCGCAGATTCTGTCGTTGGGTGCGCTCATTTTCATGCAGACAGAAGTGAATCGCCGCCATGACGATTATCTGAAGATTCGCGCTTATGACGATCCCAACGTAGACGACCGCTACAGCGAATATCGCCGCTCGTGGCAGATTCGCAATGTTGTCGGCTATATTACCCTCGGCATCTACGCCATGAATTATCTCGACGCGCTCTATTATCCGGTCTTTCGGGCGAGGAAACCGGTGGAATATACGCAGCGCTAATGAGATTCATTGTTGCCTAAGAATACACCATGACCTATATCATTCATCGTGATTGCCGCCATTTTCGCGGCGATATCCCCTGCAAGCCGCATAAACGCGAGGGCGTGATCTGCGAGCATTGTTCGCATTACGATCCGGTGGATCAGCGGATTCTGATCATCAAACTGGCGGCGGCGGGCGACGTCATTCGCACCACTCCGCTGCTGCGTCGCTTGCGCGCCGAGCGCCCCCATGCGTGGATTACGTGGCTGACTGAGACGCCCGAAGTCGTGCCGACGCGAGCGGTGGATCCGCTTGGCGCCGATGAAGTACTGCGCTGGAGCTACGACAGCGGCTTGATCGTGGAAGGCACGCCGTGGGATTGGCTGATGCTGCTGGATAAGGATCGTCCCGCCTGCACGCTGGCCGCGCGCTGCCATGCCTTGATGCGTTCCGGCTTCACCCTCGAAGGCGGTCGTCCTGCCGGACTCGACGATGCGGCTCATGCCAAATTTATCACCGGTATTGATGATAAACTGAATCGCGCCAACCGGCTCAGTTACCCGCAGGAGATCTTCCGCATCTGCGGCTATGACTTCCAGCATGAAGAATATGTGCTCGATCCCTGTTTGGAACAACCGCTGCCCGATGGCGTGCCCGCCGGCCGACCGCTCATCGGACTGAATACCGGCTGCGCGCCGCGCTGGAAAACCCGGTTGTGGCCGGAAGCGCATTGGACGGAGCTCGCCTGGCGGCTGCGTGATGCGGGATATTCCGTGCTGCTGCTCGGCGGTCCTGCCGAACATGAGAAAAACGAACGTATCGCCAGCGCCAGCGGAGCGGCCTATCTCGGGCATTTTCCGCTGCGGCAGTTCGTGCGCCTGGTCGGCTCCATTGATGTTATGGTGACGGCGGTAACGATGGCGATGCACATCGCCATCGGACTGCGTAAGCGCTTGGTGCTGTTCAATAATATCTTTAATCCGCACGAATTCGAACTCTACAACCGAGGTGAAATCATCGAACCCGATCCGCCCTGCGAATGCACATTTGTTAGCGAATGTGATAAGCGCTGCATGGATCGCATCACCTCGGAACAAGTCCTGACCGCGGTCACGCGGCAATTGGCACAGCTATGAAAATCGTTCTGGTCGGTCCGGCCTTTCCCTTGCGCGGCGGTATCGCGCAGTATCTCGCGATCCTCTATACGAAATTGATCGCCGCCGGGCATGACGTTCGCTTCGTTTCCTTTACCAAGCAGTTCCCCGAGTGGCTGTTCCCCGGCAAAACGCAGCTGGAAACCAGCGAGGACGTGATTGACGTTCATCCCGTGCCGCGTTTTGCGCCGCTGGAACCGCTGAGTTGGAAACGTACGTCGCGCGAAATCGCCGCTTTCGATCCCGATCTGGTGATTTTTAAATTTTGGATGCCGTTTTTCGGTCCGGGCTATTGGGCGGTGCAGCGCTGGCTGCGTAAACACACGCGCGCGCGGGTCGTCTATATCGTGGATAATGTCATTCCCCACGAACGACGCCCCGGTGATCGCATGCTTACGAGTTTAGCCTTCTCACAAACGGATTATTTTATTGCGCAAAGCCGTGCCGTCGAACGGGATTTATTCACGTGGTTTCCCCGGATGGAGCGCGAGCGCGTCGCCTTTTCCGCGCACCCCATCTACGATTGCTATCCCGCCTTCAATGGTTCCCAAGTTGAAGCGCGACAAACGCTGGGTTTGCCGCAGGATGGAAAGCTGCTGTTGTTTTTCGGATTCGTCCGCCGCTATAAGGGATTAGACTTGTTGTTGCGAGCGCTTCCCGCGATGCGCAAGTCCCTCCCCGATTTGCGCTTGGTAGTAGCGGGTGAGTTTTACGAACCGCGTGTGGAGTACGACAAGCTGGTGCGCGAACTGAAGCTTGAAGATGCGGTGCATATCTTCGATGATTATTGCCCCAATGAGAAGGTCGGCGTCTATTTCGCTGCGGCTGACGTATCGGTATTGCCCTATCGCAGCGCGACGCAATCAGGCATCATTCAAATCGCCTATGCGTTGCAGGCTCCCGTGATTACTACCGACGTCGGCGGATTGGCGGAAGTGGTGGTGGATGGCGTAACCGGCTATATCGTGCCGCCGGAAGATTTGAATGCGCTGCAAGCGGCGGTCGAGAAATTCTATGCGGCGGGGGGGAAATCCGTATTTGCGGAAGGCGTGCGCCGTGAGGCCGGACGCTTCAGTTGGGAAGGTTTAGTGAATACTATTGTCGGATTCGGCCAGCGGTGAAGGTTGTGCTGTTCGGTCCGGCGGCGCCGTTTCAAGGCGGGGTGCCGCTTTTTACCGATACGCTGACTCAGAAGCTGCGCGACGCCGGACACGAAGCGGTCATTGTTGGTTTCCGTAAGCTCAGTTTGTTCTCGGAAAATCGCGCCGTTGCCGAAACATCGGATAGCATCGAATCGGTGTTCATTCCGTGGCAGCCGCGCACGTGGAAGATTGTTGCGGAAGCAATCGCTCGACACAATCCTGATCTCATTCTGGTCATGTGGTGGCTGCCGATCCACGCGTTCGCTTATCGCGCGGTACGTAAGCATCTGCCGCCGGAGTTGCAACTGCGTTGGGTATATGTCATTCATGACGTGATCTCCCACGATCGTTGGCCGGGCGAATGCTGGTTAGCCAAGGGCGCGCTGGCATCCGCCGGTCAATTCCTGGTCCTCAGTCATGGACAAGAGCGCGTCCTGCGCCAGTTGCTCGTTGCCGCCCCGGTTAGCATCACCTATGCGCCGCATCCGCTCTATGATACTTGTCACAAGTTTGTTGGTGGAGTTTCCAAAGCCCGTGCGTCTCTGGGACTGACCGCCTCCCGCGTGCTGTTGTTCTTCGGCTATGTCCGCCCCTACAAGGGGCTGGATCTGCTTCTGAAGGCCATGCCCGAAATCCTGCGCGACTTTCCCGACACGCAGTTACTCATCGCCGGACCATTTTGCGAGCGCCGTGCGTGCTACAAACGATTGATCAAGCGGTTGGCTATCGGACCATCAACCGTCATTCATGATCGCTACTTCTCCGGCGATGATATCGGATTATGCTTCGCCGCCGCCGATTGCGTGATCCTGCCCTATCGCCGGGCCACGCAGTCGGGAGTGATTCCCGCCGCCTATGCGCTGAACACGCCCGTCATCGCCGCGCGAGTGGACGGGCTGGAAGAATATGTGCGCGACGGCGAAACCGGATATCTGATCGAACCGAACAATCCAGCAGCTATTGTGGAAGCCGTGCGGCGATTTTATGAAGCGGGTGGAAGCGATCAATTCACGGCGGGAATGACGGTGGAAGCGGCGTGCTATTCGTGGAATTCGATGATCGAAACGCTGGAACATCTGACGGCGGCATTTCCGTAAATTATTGGAGCGGATTCCGAGGATAATGTGAACAACGAAACGACCAATATTCTTGAAGAAGCGATAGATTACGATCCGTTAAAGGCCGTGCTTGGCCGCTTTGTCGCGCGCAATGTGCTGATGCGGCGGCTGTTCTATACCGTGCTGGGGATGTTCTTTCTGCGGCAATGGCACGTGCGGGCGGAACTGAAACGTATCGCTCGCGAGCATAAGATCACCGGTATCTTCGATGCGGGCAGCGGCTACGGTCAATATACCTATCTGATGGGCAAGCTCTTTCCCGACGCTCACATTCTCGCGCTGGATGTCAAGGACGAGCAGATCGAAGACGGTCGCTGGTTCAGTCAACAAGTCGGCCAGCACAACGTCGAATATGTCTTGGGCGATCTGACGACTTTCCAGCGACCGGACAGTGCGGACTTGGCGCTGTCGGTGGACGTGATGGAACATATCCTTGAAGATGAAGCCGTGTTCCGCAATGTCTTCGCCACGCTGCGGTCGGGCGGATTGTTCGTCATCACCACCCCCACCGCCGAAACCGAGACGCTGCCTGGCGATACCTTCCAAAGCGTCATCGGCGAGCACGTCCGGCAAGGCTACACCGAACGCGAGTTTCGCGACAAGATGGCCCGCGCGGGATTCACCGTTGAGAAAATGCGCCGCACCTATACGCCGGTGTGGGGAAATCTGGCCTGGCACATTCTGCAGCGCATTCCCATGCGGCTGTTGTCATGGTCCAAGCTGCTGGCGGTGATTGTCGTTCCGTGGCTGATCGTCCTCTATCTGCCCGCCGCCTTTTTCATGTGGTGCGATCTGCAGAATAGAGGCGAACGCGGCGGCGGATGGCTGTTGGTCGCCCGCAAGCCATAGTCGTCGAAAGTTGGGATAAGAAATAAGGCCGCCGGATAACCGGCGGCCTTTTTGCAGAGAACGCACCGTGCAACGTTCTCTACACGTCGCTGCCTTCATGTTGAAGCAGCCATGCTTTCATATCCAGTCCACCGCCGAAACCGGTCAGATGTCCGTTGGAGCCGACCACCCGATGACAGGGAATCACGATCGGCAGCGGATTGCTGCGACAGGCGGAACCGACGGCGCGATAGGCCGCCGGGTTGCCCGTGGTCTGCGCCACCTGCCCGTAGCTGCGGGTCTCGCCGAACGGAATTCGCTGCAGCGCTTTCCACACCTGCTGTTGAAAATCCGTACCCACGGGGGTCATCGGCAAGTCGAAATCCTTCCTGATTCCGGTAAAGTACTCCCGAAGCTGTTCTTCGGCGCGGCGTAGAAGCGCGTTGGGTTTGGAACGACCCGGCGGACGCGTGGCATTGCCGTTAATGTTGATGCGGGTGATCGCTCGATCATGCCCGTACATAATGATCTTCCCCACCGGTGACATCATTTCCAGCCAATACTCTTCCATGCTTCCTCCTGTGAACCGCGCGCGCAACATTTAAAATGTCTGCCCAAGATAGAATATGGCATAACCGGGATAAGTTGACTCCTTATCCGTAGGTGCGATAGTCGTTCTGATGAATTCCGGATTTTATGATCAGTAGGCGCCGTCGCCGTGAATCGTGCCGTCAATGACCGTGCCGTCAATCGAACAGTTGATCACTTGCAGTTTGGTATTGTCGTCGTGATCCAATGCATCGCCCTTATTCTCGCGAATCGAGCAATTCACTAGGGACAGCGTGCCGCTGTCGCGGGCGTAGATGCCGCCCTGGGCGTTGTCGTTGACGTTAGCATTGGCCATACTGAGTGTTGACGACATCAGATAAATCCCGCCGCCGTGATCGGCGTCCCGGTTCCGGCGGATCGAGGAATTGGCGACGCTCAGTCCGCAGTGATCCAAGCACGCCACCCCGCCGTTGCTGTTGCCGCTCACGGATGCATTGGCCAGATTGATGCTGGAAGCCGAGGCGTAAATGCCGCCGCCCAATTTCGCGCCGGTGTTGTCGCTGACGGTGCAGTTGGCGAGGTTAACGGATGCGTTCTCCGCAATGATGCCGCCGTTCCGGTTTTGCGTGACATCCACGTTGGCCAGATTCACTTCGCTGTGCGAAGCATAGACGCCCCCGCCGCCGATTCCCGCTTGATTGTCCAGGATCGTCACGTTGGCGACGTTAATGTGCGCCTGCTTGACAGCGGCCAGTCCGCCGCCCTTGCCGCCGGCTTCATTGCCGCGAATTTCGGAATTGGCGATATCCAGTTTGCAGTCTTCGCAATAAATCCCGCCGCCGTCTCCGGTCACGCGGGCATTTTTGATGATGCAATCCTGCAGATAGCAGTCTTTGCCCGCTTCGATAAACCGCAAGCCGCCCCAGCCTTGCGTATCACCGTTGAGGTCGGTCGTGAACACGATGGTGCGCTTGTCGTCTTTGGCTTTCGTGACATGCTTCTCTTCGCGTTCTCCGGCTTGCAGAACCCCGTGCACCGTGAGCGAGGAATTCGCGGCAAAGCGCACCGTGACTTCCGGATCGATCTTAAGGGTAGCGCCTTCGGCCACCGTGATATTGCCGGTCACGATATAGGGACTATCCGCCTTTTTCCAGAGTCCCGAGACCTCTCCGGCGGGGATTTGCGTTTCCGCCCCTGCCGAGATGGCCAAAAACAGGGCAGTGGTGATAATTATATTTAATGATTTCAATTGTTTCCTCACCCGGATTGATCAACCAGTAATTCTTCTGCTTTAATGACTATACGAGGTGTTGAATTGTTGCGGTCATCAGAAATAAATAAAAATTGCGGGCAAGCCGCCGAAATGGATTCTTAAATAATTATCAATCCAGACCCTATAAATGTGCGATTTTTCACGATTTTGCCGTTTCAGTCAGTTTGGGAGGTTTACCGTGAATATCTGGTAAAAGGTTTCATCCGGGTTGTGACTCTCCAGAGTCACACTGTTCAGCGGAGGGACGAAAAGGGATTATTGGCGGATTTGTTGAACAAAACGGTGCACAGCGGGCTGTGCCCCTACCGAAAAACGCGGGCGGACACTTGGGTCCGCCCCTTGAAAATCCGGCCATAATAAATTATGGCCCTACAAGACGGACGCGATGAATCGATCCCTATGGATCATATGCATTCCAGCCGGGTTGAGAATCCGGTGCGGCGAGAAACAAAACGGACAGCGATGGCTGTCCGTTTCATTTCAAACGTGTTCACATTATTCAGTGTTTTCCGGCGGCGGGGATTTCGGTCGGCGATTGAAGAAAATGCTGCCCAGTTTTTCACCGCCTTCCTTGAAGCGTTTCAGATAGCGCCGTGCCCACGCATATTCCGTGGCCAGAATGGCCAGTCCGAGGGGAATCACCACGATCGCCGGACCCGGCATCACCACCATCATGAATCCCAACAGCAACACCGTAAAACCCAAGACAATTCGCACCCAGCGCAGAGCGACGGCAAACGGCGGCGGCTTCGAGTGGGATTTATCCTTCATGGAGCGATCAGCCGCGAGCCGCTTCGTTGATCAGCGTGCGGGCGATCACGAGCCGTTGAATCTGATTGGTTCCTTCGTAAATCTGCGTAATCTTGGCATCACGCATGTATTTTTCCGCCGGATAGTCGCGCATGTAACCATAGCCGCCTAAAATCTGCACCGCGTCGGTGGCGACTTTCATGGCCGTGTCGGAAGCAATCAATTTGCTCATGGCCGAAGCCTGCGAGATATTCTTAGCGCCCGAATCAATCATTCGCGCCGCCGCATAAACCGTCGCGCGCGCCGATTCAATGGCGGTGGCCATGTCGGCGAGCATGAATTGAATCGCCTGCAAGCTGGAAATCGGCTGCCCGAACTGCACGCGATGGCGGGCATAATCCAATGCCAGATCGAACGCACCCTGCGCAATTCCGAGGGCTTGCGACGCGACCCCGGGGCGGGACTTGTCGAGGGTTTTCATCGCGACGCTGAAGCCTTGACCTTCGCTGCCGATCAGGTTGGCGGCGGGCACCCGGCAATCTTCGAATACGATTTCGCAGGTGGCCGAAGCGCGAATACCCATTTTGTCTTCGTGCTTGCCGACTTTAAAACCGGGGTAACTCTTTTCCACGATGAAAGCCGACGTGCCGCGCGAACCCTTGGCGGGATCGGTCACGGCGATAACGGTATAGACTTCCGCAACGCCACCATTGGTGATGAAGACTTTGTTGCCGTTGAGAATGTAATCATTCCCGTCTTTGACGGCACGGGTTTTCATGGATCCCGCATCGGAACCCGCGCCCGGCTCGGTCAAACAGAAGGCCGCAAGCTTCTTGCCCGAAGCGAGATCGGGCAGATATTTTTTCCGTTGGTCATCGTTGCCGGAAATTAAAATCGGGAATGTACCTAATGCCGAAGCGGCCACCGATAACGAGATCCCGCCGCAGGCTTTGGAGAGTTCTTCGGTCACGAGTACCAGTTCCATGACGCCCATGCCCATCCCGCCGTAGGCTTCGGGAACCACCACACTGAAGAGTCCCGCATCGGCGAAGATTTTTACGAGATCCCACGGAAACGTACCTTCGCGGTCATACTTGGCCGCTACCGGGCGCACCTTTTCATCGGCAATCTGCCGTACTAAGTTACGTAATTCGATTTGGTCGTCAGTCAAAAAGTAATCCATAGCCACCCTTTGATTGGGATGATTGTTCGATTCAGTAGCCAAAATTTAGGAATAACCGACTGCAAAATCAACGATTATAATCTCAACCTGCAAATCTTCTATAGGAGTCGGAATTTAGAGTCCTGTTATATCTTTATTTATAATGTTCGAGGCCGGCTTATGAAGTCTGGTGTTTTCGGGCATTAACTAACGCAATTCCACCGATAATCAACGCACCACCCACAAATACTCGCCAACTGGGCCGCTCGCCCAAGAATATGACTCCTAAGGTGACCGCCGTAATCGAGAAGGCATAGGTTACCAATGAGGTGCGGGTGGCACCCCACGTGCGGATCAGGTGGAAATAGGCCAGGTACGCAAGTCCCACTCCCAGAATTCCCAGCCATGAACAAGCCAGCCAGGTTATTCCCAGACGCGGAATCGTAAACGGAGCTTCCACCACAGCGGCAGTGGCGGACATGATGATCACGGCAAAGGTCAGCGAGACCGCCGCTACGTGCAGCGGGTGCAGATTGCGCAAGTGTGCGCGAATGACCACTGTGGAGGCGGCATACGCAATGGCGGCACTCAGCATCGCCAATTGTCCCCAGATTCCATGCGACAGACCTTCCAGTGAAACATCCCGGCTCAGCAGAATCACCAGTCCGGCAAAGCCCGCCATCAGTCCGGTGAGCTTGGCCGTGGTAATGCGGTCATCGGGCAGCGTCCAATGGGCAATGAGCATCGTAAAGAGCGGCATCGAACCGTTGAGCACGCCCGCCAGTCCCGAGTCAATCCGCGTTTCCGCCCACGAAATCAGCGTGAACGGAAGGGCAGTATTGACCAGTCCCATCGCCAGCATGATCCAGAATTGCGGGCGGGTGTGCTTGAGCGGAATCTTGAGCAGCCATACCAACAGCCATGAGGCCGCGCAGCCGAAACCCACGCGATAGGTGACCAGCGTAAACGGCCCGATCTCTTCAAGCGCGATCTTGATCCAGAGAAACGACGTTCCCCACGCCAAGACGCCCAAGAAAATAAACGCGCCCCATTGTTTCCACGGATTCATGCAAGTAAGATAACCAATTCAGTCGACAAATCCGAGCCGCAGCGACCTTGCCGACCAGGGTCCCCAGACCCTACCGGAACCGCTTTCGCCCGGAATTTTGATTGCTTCCCAACCCTCCCGCGCTTATATTCTATCACCTATTCACGGAGTACTAATGAAGACCTTTTGTTTGATCGCATTACTGGCAATAGCGGGAGTGGTGTGGGGGCAAGCGCAAGCGCCCATTGAGTGGGGGCAAGCGCGGTGGCTTGGGATCGGCAGAGCCTTAACATATCGACCAGCGGTTCTACTGGGAGATACCATTGTGTTCGCTGGTAGCCAACCGGATCAACACTATAACCGATTTCGCCCCGGTACGATCTATTCGCATGACAACTGTTTGACCTTCAGCCAGTGGCACTTGTTTGACACAACTTATTATCATTCAAGCTTCTACCTTTCCGGGTCTGCTACTGCAATTTATGCCTATGGTTATGGTGAAGGCAACCAACCCTCTGATGATGTCTTATGGTCTTTTCAGAGTCTTGACGGCGGAGTCTCGTGGCAGGCGGGAACTCCGCCGATTGACAGTTTTCGTATTGCCAGTATGCTGACCGTCGGGCCGCAGGTAATCCGGATTGACGTTAATTTTCCTCCCGGCCAATATTACCGAAAACGCGCCGCCATCAGTTCGGATAACGGTGTGACATGGCAGGAAAATATCGTGGTGGGCAACGACGATTTGGTTGTTCCATTGCCGGCCAGCCTTGCCGCCACTCATGATCACTTCATATTAGTGGCTATTGATCCGAATGCGATAACCGGTGAACGCTCCGTGGTGGCTGCTATCAGCGATCGAAGTGGACAAGTCTGGACTCCCTTTTCATTGCTGCCGGACCAACCCCTCACGAGAACGAGTCTCCAGTATAGTATTGCCGGAGATACCGCCTCCGAGACGGCGATTGTTGCTGCCCTGGAAGGGTACGGATGGTATGAACGCAACTTGTATATCTGCCGGACAACCAACGGCGGACAAACATGGGAACCGCCCTATTTCTTAACGACGGGACGGCCACTTGATGGAGACTATGCGGCGCCGGAAATATTCTGCCGGGGGAAGTTGTGGGGAGTCTTGTGGGAAAACTATTGGAGTCCGGACAGTACGCAGTGGGGAATCTATCTCAGTTTTTCGGCTAATCACGGCAAGCATTGGTATCCTCCCTCCCCGCAAGGGGAGGATTTCCCGTTTATGACCTATAGCGGCGGGCAGTTTGTGGGGGATGAACTGCGGCTTTATTGGAGCGGTTGGGGAGATGAGGGGTGGGATTATCTGACGGCCACGGGGATGCTCACGGCGGACACGCTGTCGCCGCAGGTTCAGTCATTGACCGTCCTGCCGGATACGGTGAGAGTGAATCAGGTTTTATCCTTCGTGGCTGAGGCAGCGGATCAGGATACGCTGTCGGAGGTTCGCTTAGTATTACGGTGGGGCAATGACAGCACGCACATTCCGATGACACTCGGCGAAGAACAACACTATCAGGCCACCTTCACGGTTCCCGAGGAAGGATATTATTCGTACCGGATTGAAGCCGAAGATTTTTGGGAGAATGTCTGCAGCGATCCGGATGCCGGATGGGCAGCCTTCGTGACGGATGGCTGGAATGGGGCAATAGAAGATGTCATCCTTCATCCCTCATCCTTCAGCCTTTCTACCTACCCCAATCCCTTCAACGCCACGACTACGCTTTCCTTCTCGCTACCACACACTTCACCCGTTTCCCTGACCGTTTTCAACCTCCTCGGCCAAGCGGTTTATCAGGCTGATCTGGGTATGCTGAATGCGGGTGAGCATCGGCATTTGTTCGATGCGAACGAGTTGACGTCGGGAGTGTACGTGGCGCGGGTGCAGGCAGGGGAGCGGTCGCAGATGCGAAAGATGGTGCTGTTGCGATAAACTTAAAACTCAAAACTTCAAACTTAAATTCCCGCCGAGTGTGTCATTCTGAAGTCTGCGTCAGCAGGCTGAAGAATCCCTAACATCGAAGAGAGATCCTTCACTGCGTTCAGGATGACAAACGATTATTCGTGGTTAGCCGGGCAGGTTAAGAACCTGCCGCGGCGATCATAAAGGATCGTGCTGTAGGGGCGGTTCGCGAACCGCCCGCGGGTCGTTCTCGAACGACCCCTACCAGATGTAAAATTCCCGCACTTTGTAGGGCCATAATTCATTATGGCCGTCTTCCGTAGGGGCGGGTACAGCGTACGCACCCGTTCTTCCGTAGGGGCACAGCGTGCTGTGCCCGGCTTGTTCCGGCGGGGTCAGCGACCCCGCTCGGCGAATCATTACAGGGAAGAGAGGATTCCGGGCACACGAGGACGGGTGCCTCGGCAGAGACCCCCCTTCCGTCCCCCCGCTGAAGCGAGGGGAGACCCGCATATTGCCGGGCGGGTGGCACACCCGCCACGGCGAGGGTAGTGCCGCACGGTAATGCGCAGTCGCGAGAGGTGAGGGCACCCCTCGCGGCGAATATAATGCGGGGCACGTGAAACCACGTGCCGCCGCGACAAATTAATATACATTTAAAAGGAGAAGGGCGCACAATCGCTGTGCGCCCTTTGGTTCATGCGGCCAGATTATTCCGGCGGAGGAGGAATCCCGCTCGGCTTATAAGAGAGATCCTTCGCTTCGCTCAGGATGACATGCGGAGCGATTACTTCATGAGCATCATCTTCTGCACGGCAGAGAAGTTGCCCGCTTCGAGACGATACAGGTACACACCTGACGGCAAGCCGCTGGCATCGAACTCGACGGTCTTGGCACCCGCGCCAAGATTGCCGTTGACCAGCGTGGCGATTTCCTGTCCCATGGGATTGTAGACCTTCAGGGTCACGAAACCGGCTTCGGCCAAGTCAAAGCGAATCTGGGTCGTGGGGTTGAAGGGATTCGGATAGTTCTGGTAGAGCGCATACTCGTTCACAACGGTCGGCTGCTCGAGGAGCGAGGCCGATTCGCTGCCCAACACTTCGCGGTTGCCGTTCAGATCGACCGCCACTAAGTCGTAGGAATAGGTACGACCGCGTTCGACGTTCTGATCGGTGTAGCTGTAGGTCGCTCCCGACGCACCACCATGAGCATTAATCTGCGCGATCTTTACGTTATCGCGGACGATTTCGAAATGATCGTTATCGGTTTCGCTGGCGGTAGTCCAAGCCAGGGATACACGATCATTGCCGGAGGTCGCGCTGAAGGAGAGCAGCTCGACCGGCAGGAAACCGTCAAAGCCGACACAGGCGCAGCCGTTGACCGTCGTCCGCACATAGTTCACCCAGCAACCGGTCAACGGATCAATATTCCAATTGTTCGGATTGTAGTAGAACTCGGCCGGCGGGCATTCGATATCGCAGCCGGGACGATCATGGTAGCAGCCGGGAACCACGTTCACGCGCGGCGGGAAGGCGGTGCCGCCCGGGCAGATGTAAATCGGCAGCAACTGGTTCACACACAGATCCACGCACTGGAACTGCGGGCCGGCGGTGCCGGGCTGGAATACGACAAATTCGGTGCCGACACATTCATCGTCACAGGGAGTACAGACCACGCTAGCGGAATAAGTCTGGCAAGGAATGCCGCTAAAAATACCAGCGGTAGATACAAACAGCCAGTACTCTCCGGCATCCAAGCACGCGCTGGCGGTAATGGCTTGGCAGGCTTCACCGGATGCGAAATCGAAAACCGGGACCGAATTGCAGTCACCGCTAATACCGGTAATCGCCGCCGCTGCAGGGAATCCGGCGAAGACGATCCACGTTACCCGTGTTTGTTGCGTTAATACCAAACGGAAGAAGTCGGTGTCACGAGTCGGGGTACCATCGGCCGCAACATAAGTGAATATCGTTCCACAAACCGAAGCATTGCAATCAATCGGAGTGCTGGAGATCGGATCGGTATTGCAACCTTCATTCACACCGGTCAGACAGGTGTCTTCACTGTCCGAAATTGCGCCTGGAGGACAGGCGATCACACAGTCGTCCAGGGTCGGTGTGCCCTGACGTTCCATCATGTTGTTGGCGGTTTGATAATTCTTCAGCAGATCACCCGCCGGAAACGTATCAGCCATGCTCAGACTACAGATGGCGGCCACCGCCACTAACACCATTACATACTTTCTCATGGTCATCTCCTCGACATTAGGTTTAACAACTGTTCTTAGTATCTCGATCTCGGTTGCTCAGAACGAACAATAATGGATAACGAAGTCGGGAATAAGATAGGGGTTGAGTACTACCAATACAAGACAGCTGAGTCTACTATTGATTTAAATATTCTTTTTTAGATATACTTGTCAATAATATTTACTATACTTGCTCATTTGAGCTAAGTTTCATTATTATTTTTAACGGTTTATGAAAAAATCAGCGCGCCGATTGGCGCGCTGATGAATAATTATTGATAGTGTATAATATCGTAAGTTAACGAAATCAGAAGAAGAAATGGGCTTGGAATTCGAATTGTTGTTTGTTTCGAGGCGAAATTCCCGCCAGATTGTAGAGCCGATAACGGGGCGACAGCTCAACCCATGGCAATGGGAAAATCTGCAATCCCAGTGTGGATCGTTCGGCTTCGGGATCGGCAATTCCTGGGACTCCGTTGTCCATCCAGTCGTACTGGCCGAGGATCCAGATTCCCGGCTGAACTTGCAACGAGAGTTGCGAGGTACTGTAGGCGCTGGTGACCGGACCCGGATTTATATTGATGGGATGGGTCCATGCTCGACGGTCGTATTCGAACAGCAGCGAGGCCGCCAAGAATCCGAATCCATTAGTACAACCGAATTTTCCTTCCAATCCCTGCCAACCGATGCCGGCGAATCCACCCCAGGCCTCGTCGCGCAGGCGGCGGAAAATGAACGGGTATTCGGGATCGGCAGCTTTTACGGGAGCATGAAAGTAGCTGCCGCCGCCCGTGAATTGCAATCCGAGTTTGCCGATCCCTTGCTGAATCTGAGCGCGGGCGAACCACCGTTTTTGACTATCGCGAGCGGTGGGGATGTTGGATTGACCGCCCGTGAACGAAGCAGTGATATCGAACTTCCAGGGGCGCAGACCAGCTTCGGCTCCCACTCCATAATGGGGTGGATTGGGAGGAGTGAATTCAGTACCCGTATAGTCACCGAATAAGCCGGTACGTACAAACGAGGTATGGTCAGCGAAGGCCCAGCCGTAGTTCTCTTGAAATTGCCCGGCTTTGAGAAAGCTGTGCAGAGGCAGACCTTCCGCCATACCGTACATTTCGAATCGCCCGCTGGACTGCGCCACCCCCTGCGAATAGTAGATCAGGAAGTGATCGGAAGGCTGTAAACTCAGATAGAGGTAGCCTTCCATTTGGGAAATCGTCCCGGTATTGGTGGACAGCGGAGCGGACAGCCCGGCTTCGGTGGTCTTATCCTGAGTGTTCTCACTGAGCCAAATCGTCCGCAGGTCGGCTCCGATGGTAACCGATTCGGAAAGCTGGGGCTTGATCTTTTCCAGTAATTCAAAACTCACGGGCTTAACCGGTAAGTAGGTCGGCCCGAAGAACTGGCTGCCATAAAGCGACCGCATGCCTCGCCCGCTGGGATTGGTATGACAGAGGAAGCAGGATTGACCGAACATGGCCGTATAGTGAGGTTCGGCGTAGGCGATCCCGGTTCCCAGCGCGATCAGGCACACGAAAACAAGTAGATGTTTCATTGGACAACTCCCGCGTTGAATATTCAATAGATAATATTTGTCCAAATATAAGCAACAAAACAATACCGAGCAATCCACAATAAACTTTGGAGGTGGTTGCGAATCAACGGTAAAAAGGCGATATTTAACTTCCCCTTCGAGATTTAACCAACCTTTTCTGTCTATGAAGATCACCTTTTCCAAATACCACGGGCTGGGCAATGATTTTTTGCTCATGGATGATACCGATGGTCATCTCTTGGGCTCTTTACAGGAGGAACGGATTCGCGCGCTGTGTGACCGGCATACGGGAATCGGGGCGGATGGCATATTAGTTCGAGCGGTTTCGGCATATGCCGATCAGCGGATGGTGCTGTTCAATGCCGATGGCTCACCGGCGGAAATCTCCGGGAATGGCTTGCGGTGTTTCGGATTGTATTTGCGCGAACGCGGATACAATACCGTGGGTGAGTTTTCAGTCGAAACCGGCGGCGGGATTCAGCGGGTGAAATTGGCGGGAGAGAATATTGTAGAGAGCACGATGCCCACGCCGCACTTCGAGGGCGGCGGGCGTCCGGTGCTGTTAGACTTGGAAGCGAAGGATTTAACGTTTAAGGTTTGTCCGGTAAGCGTCGGCAATCCGCACGGGGTGATTTTCGGGCCGGAACGGGATATTCCCTTTGCCGAGACATATGGTCCCGTACTGGAAAAGCACGCCGCGTTTCCGGCGGGAGCGAATATCGAATTCGTAAAGGTGATGTCCCCTACAGAGTGCCGTTTGGTGGTGTGGGAGCGCGGGGCGGGAATTACGCTGGCGTGCGGTTCGGGTTCGGTGGCCACGGCGGCGGCGGGAGCGGCGCTGGGACATTTTGCGTTCGATCAACCGATTGCCGTCCAGCAACCGGGGGGAACGCTGGAAATTACGGTGGCGGCGGAGTTCCGCGAAATCCGACAGCGCGGTCCGGCGGAGTTGGTGTTTAAAGGAGAGGCGGAAATATAAGATAACCGGTCATTCTGAAGCATGCGTAGCAGGCTGAAGAATCCCTTGCGATGATAGGGATCCTTCGCTTCGCTCAGGATGACACGTTGATTGAATGACGAAGCGCGATTAAAGCGTTGAATTGCGGTCGTGATCGGCAACCATGCACTTTTTATCGGGAGGATTATTATGCGGCGTACAATTGGCGGTATTGTTCTTGGATTAGTGGTTTTGTTCAGTTTGATAAATAATGCATCGGCACAATGGTTGATCTTTCAGCCGGTTTCTCCCCAAGCTTACGGCCGGGGTGGTGTTTATACATACGAAGGCAATGACGACCCCCTTGCCCCGATGAGTAATCCGGCGTTTTTGGGATTTCTGGCGGAACGCAATCAGTTGATGAGCACATTTTTTCCGGATCGCGCCGATTTTGGTGTGGCGTGGGTGGACGAGCAGTTGCACGTCTCGGCTCGGGCTCTGAATATCGGTTTTGATCAAAAAGCCATCCAAAGATTTTTCGACACACGACTTCCACTCAGCTTCGGAGTAGGATATCAGGAGGCTTATGCGGATTTAGGCGAGTTGTGGTCAACCGATCAATATGGAAATCCGATTGGCAATGCTCACATCTACGAACGCTCGCAGGGATTAGGGATCGGCGCGGCGCTGCATGGAAAGATTTGGCAAGCTTCCGCCGGATTGGCAATGCGTTACTATGATTTTGATATGTGGCAAGATAAGGCTACCTACTGGGGCAATGATCTGGGTTTGATTGTTCAACTCAACCTAGCGCGGGCCATTGATCCGCACTATACCCTCTTTCCAGCATCCGACAAACAATTACAACCCTTCTGTGTCACTTCAGCAGGATACTCGATACTCCGTCTGGGCGGAAAATATACATGGTCAGGTCCTCAACTGTCCAATCGTTTGTATCCGCAAGATCGAACCGGACGCCTATATTTCAGTATTACCGGAGGCTTGAAGCTGAATCATCCCGTCACGGATTATTTGGAGGTCGTATCCTGCGGTATGGCTGTTGAAGGTTACGATCTCTTAGTGGATGATTCGTTTAATTCCTATCGAAATCCCATCGGTGACATGCATGTGTTCGATGACCTGCTATTGGGTCACGGCAACGGCGATATCGGCAAGGCGCGCGGTTTTGAGCTGACAGTGGCGGAAGTGTTCACAATCCGCTCGGGAGTGGTGGAAGATTTATACCTTCCGTTTTATACAACCGAAGGCTACGGAGTACAATTATCGGGTTTACTGAAACTGTTAAGTTACGATCCTTCCGTGAAACGAAATCGTGTTCTTCGCTATACGGCGCAGCACGTAGATGTGCAGTATAACTGGAGCAGACACCACGAACCGCAGGAAGATAATTCGTATTACAACAGCCATTCCACATACGACAATGTGACCTTCGAGAGCATCGTGCTGTTGTGGAAGCCGTAACAGAAGTGGAATAAGAAACAATTATGAAGCCTCCGATTTATACGGTGGATGCGTTTGCCGAGCGCAAGTTCGCCGGTAATCCCGCCGGAGTCTGCGTGCTGGATGAAGCGGCGGATGAATCGTGGATGCGGCAGATCGCGCGGGAGATGAATCTTTCCGAAACCGCGTTCGTCCATCGTATGGGCGCGATGTGGAAACTGCGGTGGTTTACGCCTGCCGCCGAAGTAAAACTGTGCGGTCATGCCACGCTGGCTACTTCGCACATTCTTTGGACCGAAGGCTATGCCGATAAGACCACGCCGCTGGAGTTTTCGACACTGAGCGGAATTTTGAAAGCAACCTCGCGCGACGACGGACGCATTACCCTTTCTTTCCCGCCCCTGCCCGAAAGTCCGGTGGAACCGCCGCCGGAAATCATGGAAGCGCTGGGCGTGACACCGCTGCATGTGGGCCAGAGCCGCGATGATTATCTGGTGTTGGTGAACACCCCGGAAACCGTGAAGAGTCTCAAACCGAACTTTGCACTGCTGCACAAACTCAATGTGCGCGGGGTGATGGTGACGGCCCAAGGGGACGGTCAGCCCTATGATTTCGTGTCGCGGTTTTTCGCGCCGGGCGTGGGAATTGACGAAGATCCCGTCACCGGATCAGCCCATTGCTGTTTAGGGCCGTTTTGGGCGGCGCGGTTGGGCAAGAATAAAATGCTGGCCTATCAGGCTTCGGCGCGGGGCGGCGTGTTGGAAGTGCAGGTCGAACCGGAACGTATTCACCTCACCGGAAAGGCGTTCACGGTGTTCAAGGGGCGGGTAGCGGAGTAGACGAAATTCCGGAAACGTGAAATCGCGTGTCTCGGCGATAACACAAGATTCCGGGAGGGTCTAAGGACCCTCCTCGGCGGCGCAAACGAGATTCCGGACGCCCGCAGATGCGGTGTCCAGAATAACAGAATGGTAGTGCCGCACACGGCGACAAGATTCCGGCGGGATCAGCGATCCCGCTCGGCGAACAAGTATTAGAGAGATTCTTCACTACGTTCAGAATGACATAGACAGAGCATGACCCAGAACTCAACCCCCTACGCATCCCGCGTGGATCGGATACCGCCGTACTTGTTTGCGGAGATGGAACGCAGCGTCACGGAAAAGATCGCCGCCGGACGGGATGTAATCAATCTCGGCATCGGCGATCCCGATCTGCCGCCGCCGCGCAGCTTCACGCGTTCACTGCAAGACCACGCCACCGATCCTGACGCGCATTTCTATTCCACGTCGCGCGGCGATCCGGGCGTGCGCAAGGTCATTGCCCGCTATTTCAAAGGCCGGTTCGGCGTGGACCTCGATCCCGATTCGCAGATTTGCGTAGTGTTGGGCGGCAAGGAAGGGCTGTCCAGTCTGGGCCGCGTGTACGTGAATCCCGGCGATACCGTGGCCGTGCCGTCGCCCGCTTATCCGGTCTATGCGCAAGGCATTACCACGCTGTGCGATGCGCAGGTGCGCACGCTGCCGCTGCGCGCGGACCACGGTTTTCTGCCCGACTTGGCGGAGGCGATTGGCGCGCGGATGCTGTTTCTGAACTATCCCAATAATCCCACGGGCGCGATTGCCACGGATCTATTCTGGGAACAACTGGCGGACTTCTGCGACGCACATCCCGAAACAGTTGTTTGCCACGATCATGCCTACAGCGAAATGACCTTCGACGATTACATCGCGCCGTCGCTCTTGCAATACACGCCGAATGGCGTTGAGATGCATTCGCTGTCGAAAGTCTATAACGCTACGGGCTTCCGCATCGGCTTCGCCGCCGGACGTGCCGACATCATCGCGGGACTGGTGAAAGTCAAATCGCAGATTGACTCCGGCGCGCCGCTAATGATACAGCGAGCGATGGCCGACGGGCTGGCTGCCTATCGCGATGCCGAACCGCCCGCCGAAGTTAAAGAGATCCGCAAAATCTACGGCGAACGCCGCGCGCTGGCCGAACGTATGCTCGACGAATTGGGATTGGATGTAACGCGCAGTCCCGCCACATTCTACGTGTGGGCGCGAGTCGGCGAGGACGAGCTGCCGTTCGTAAAGCGTGCGCTGGATCGCGACGTGGTCATTACGCCCGGACGGGGCTTCGGCCCCGAAGGCATCGGCTATATTCGCTTGGCTCTCACGCAACCGCTCACCCGTATTCAAGAGGCATTAGACCGACTTGTTTCTTAAACGCTTTCAAGCCATTATGCCGGGACGACCACTGATTTTGGGTCATCGCGGCGCGCCGCAGCAAGCGCGGGAAAACTCGCTAGCATCCTTCACTGCCGCTCTGGACAGCGGCGCGGACGGTATCGAATTGGACGTTCACTGCACTTCCGATGGAGTGCTGGTGGCGCATCATGATGACGAACTACCCACCGGCGAAAAGATCGCACAAACGGCGTATGAAGAATTGAAGTCTCGCACCGAACTGCACGGCTACGAACTTCCGCAACTGTCGGACGTGTTCGAATTGGTGGCGGGCAAGGGATTGCTGAATATCGAGCTTAAGCACGACGGGTACGAGGAAGCGGTTCTGAAATTAGCCCGCGAGATGCTCCCAGCGGAAAGTTATGCGGTATCGAGTTTCAGCGCGACGGCGGTGTGCATGTGCCACAAAGCGGCGCCGGATGTCCCGGCGTTTCTGATCGTTTGGGGCGAGCGCAACGGTCATGCCGATCTGGAACGATTGCAGGCGTTGGGGGCAGCGGGTATCGCCTTTGAAGACGGCTATCTGACACCGGAATTGGTGGGCTTATTTCGCGAACACAATTATCCGATTTTTCTGTGGACGGTCAACGATGCCGCCAAAGCTCAACGTTATGCGACGTGGGGCGTGACCGGCTTGATTACCGATACTCCCCGTGAATTAGTGGCGGCACTGGATCATCGTCAGCCGTGAGCAAAACGCGGCGAGTTCGCTGGGACGGAGTCTTTAATCAGAAAATTAGAGCGGGCAGACCATGGTAGTCTGCCCGTTTGCTTTCCCTCCGTTTACGGGGGGATAAAGGGGGGTCGCTGGCGGGCACGGTATGCCGTGCCCCTACCGAAATTTCTATCTCATCAGCATCAGTTTGTGCGTGGCGTGATAGGCTCCGGCATCCATTCGGGCAAAGTAGACACCGCTGGGTAAATCACGGGCGTCGAAGTTCACGACATGCGTGCCGATTCCGCGTTCTTCGTTGATGAGGGTTCGAATCCAACGCCCCGTTACATCAAAAACAGAAATCTGTACGTGTTCTGCTTCCGGCAAGTTAAACGAAAGCGAAGTGCTCGGATTGAAGGGATTGGGATAAGCCGTTAGCGAGTACGTTTTCGGAATTGCATTGGGATCCAGGGCCGTAGCAGTGGCGATCAAATCGGGGTGCTCAGTACGCGTGCCGTTGATGTCCACGTCAATGAGGTAATACCGATAGGTCTGACCGGGAATCACATCCGTATCCAGATAGTTGTAGTGCTGAGCCGTGGGAGAATTGCCGTGCGAAAGCAGCGTCGCAATCTTGGCAAACTCTTCACTCGCATCGCCCGCGCGCATGATCTCGAAGCGATCGTTATCCGATTCAGATGCGGTGGAGAATTTTAGATGGATGCCATTGAGCTCAGCAACGGCATCGAAACCGACTAATTCGACCGGTAGCCACCAGCATGATCCGAAACCCCATGGCGTAAGGATGAGACAGACACAACCCGCATTTGCGGTTAGCGGCATATGAATGAAGTTCTGAACATAATACTGACCACCATACTCAGACCACACCCATGATTCGGGATTATACTCCCAACCCTCCGCCCACTGGCAATCGGGTTCATTGTCACAATAGCCGGTAAAATCACAACCAGGAGTAATCTCCAATCGGGGAAGACGGTTGATTGTAACGGGCGTCGTATGGGGACCAATCGTAACCAAGTGATCAAATCCAGGGCACAAATGAACGCATTCGTACGGTTCAATAGCGCTGTTCCAGCACTCGGGAAAAAACGTCGGTTCAGAAGGAACACACAACGGACCACATTCGGAATAAGCGATGCAGTTCCACTCGGCGACTTCGACTTCAATTTGCACACCGCAGGCGCTTACACTGAACGGGGCACTGATCCAATGGATAATCCATCCGTTAATGCACGGGCCTTCAACGACCAGATAGAAACTCTCCGGCATTTGAGCGGCATAGCAGCCGTGGGTATTTTGGAGGGCGTTTTCCACGAAGAAAAAGCCCTCCATACCGAACGCCCCACCGTTCATGGTGAATGAATTGATGTTGTAGTGCGGATAGGCGGAACCAACCGGACCAACTTCCAATGGCAAGTCAGTTTCAGCGTTGTAGATGTAGCCAACCGTACCGTCGGGAAGCGGAGTTGTGCCGCCACACTCCGTGGTCAGCATGGTTGAGAAACTGGAAATAAGAATCGTGAAATTCACTTCCTGCGCCATAACCCATGAGCTTGCTGAAAGCATCAGCAATAAAACAAACAACAATTTTCTTTTCATTACTCGACTCCTCGGGCAAGGATGATATTGAAAGATCACTCAGCCATTTTAGATTCCGGCAAGGGTTCAGTCGTCAGAATGATTGATAGACAACGACTATGGTTAATATATTTGAAGAATGCGGTAAAGTCAATCTGAAAAAGGGTCAGGAATTGTAAAACTTCAACGAACACTTTATTGTTGACAAACGCCTCTTTTGAGTATATATTAGAGCCATGCGAAAGACGAACTGCATTTGCTGTTGCGCTTGTTGTCCCGCACCCCACCGGGTGAAGGGTCGCGTGCGCTTGTCTTTCCGCTAAACTGAACTATCCAAAGACTTTGCGTTAACCCTTCGCCCACGGCGAGGGGTTTTTTATTGGGGTTCGGCGGGCATTGATAGGCGGGCTTGTGGGGCGAATCTGAAGATTCGCCACCGCGAAGAGGCCCCCCCATTGTCCCCCGCTAAAGCAGGGGGAAAGAACGAAACGAAAGCAATACGATAAATGACCGGGAAGGACGAACGTATGGAAACGTCACGCGAGAAGAAACGGTATGGCAAGATTACGGAGGCGATCGGCAACACCCCTTTGGTGCGGCTGAACAAGATCACCCGTGGTTTGGAAGCGGAAGTTTGGGCGAAAGCGGAGTATTTGAATCCCGGCGGTTCGATCAAAGACCGCATGGCGCGGTTTGTAGTGGAACGGGCGCTGCAATCGGGACAGCTTAAACCCGGCGGAACGATTGTCGAAAATACCTCCGGCAATACCGGCTCGGCGCTGGCGATGGTGTCAGCGGTGGAAGGTTTCAAGTGCATTTTTACGATGCCCGATAAAATGTCGCGGGAAAAAGTGGACGGGCTAAAAGCCTACGGCGCGAAAGTCGTGGTTACGCCCACCAACGTGCCGCCCGACAGTCCGCAGAGCTATTACGAGACCGCCAAGCGCATTCATCGCGAGATTCCCGGCAGTTTCTACGTGAACCAGTATCATAATCCGGTCAATGCCGAAGCGCATTACAATCTGACTGGTCCCGAGATTTGGGAGCAGACGGAAGGGCAAATCACGCATTACGTGGCCGGATTGGGAACGGGCGGCACGTTTTCCGGCGTAGCTCGTTATCTCAAAGAAAAGAATCCGAAGATAAAATGCATCGGGGTGGATCCGTTCGGCTCGGTGTTCTATCACTATTGGAAGACCGGCGAGATCGGCGAAGCGTGGGTCTATAAAGTAGAAGGCATCGGCGAGGATATGTTGGTGGGGAACATGGATTTTTCGCTGCTGGACGACGTGATTCAAGTCAGCGACGCGGACAGTTTCCAGATGGGCCGCCGGCTGGCTCGCGAAGAAGGACTGATGGCGGGCGGATCATCAGGCGCGGCGGTATTCGGCGCGCTGGAAATAGCGTGCCGCGCTCCGGCGGGATCGGTGATCGTCACCGTACTGCCCGACAGCGGCAGCCGCTACCTATCCAAAATGTACAACGACGAATGGATGCGGGATAATCAGTTCATTGAAGCGGACACGCACCTCGGTCGCGTGCGCGATTTGCTGTCCACCCGGCCGCGGCGATCTCTTATCTCCGCCAGCAAAGATGAAACGGTGGAAGCGGTGATCGCACGGATGAAACAGCATGCGATCTCGCAATTGCCGGTAATCGAGGAAGATCATGTGGTGGGAATCATTCAGGAGGTAGACCTGCTCAATTTCATGATTTCGGGGGCGGGCTATCCGGCCTCGAAAATCGAACCGATTCTGCACAATCATGTTCCCACGGTCACGCTGGAAACACCGTTAGATGACGTTTCAACCGTGTTTACGCGCACGAATAACGAAGCAGTGCTGGTCAACGAAGACAGCCGCACGCTGGATATCATCACCAAGATTGATCTGATTGACTATCTGACGCAGAATCTCCCGGAAACCAGTGAGAAGTGAAACGGATCGGCGGGACGAATTGGAGATTTCGGTGGAATACAATAGCGGGCAGACTACAACAGTCTGCCCGCTACTCTTTGGCAAAATACCGGATTCCGGCGAGGTCAGCGACCTCGCTCGGCGAAGACGGCACAACACGTTGTGCCCCTACGGAAGAAAACGGGCGGGTTTCACTGCGTTCAACCCGCCCAACAGGATTCCCCCCTTTCGTCCCCCCGCTGAAGCGGGGGGGAAATTCTGTTATTCACCCAGCACTTGCACGAACACCTTGCGGGAGCGGGAGCGGTTGTCATGATCAATCACCACGATTTGCTGCCACGTGCCGAGCACTAACTGGCCGTCGTGCACGGGTACGGTAATCCCCGGTCCCATCATGGTAGCGCGGATGTGCGAGAAGCCGTTGTCGTCGCCCCATGTTTCGCTATGCCGCGTGTGCATCGTGTGCGGCGCGAACATTTCCAGTTGATCGCGCATGTCTTCCACCAGCGCAGGTTCGTATTCGATGGTGGAAACCGAGGCGGTGGACCCGATCACGAATACGCAGGCCACACCTCCGGAAATGCTCGCCTTAGTCACGATCTTCTGCACGCGGTCGGTGATATCCCGCATATCGGAATAACCGCGCATCTCTAAGGAAATGGTCTCGCCTTGAACCATGAGTGCTCCTCAAGATCCGGATTCATGTTCGAGAATGGCGTAAACGTTGTGAGTGAAGTATTCGCTAAGACCGGGTACATACCGACCCAACGAGTAGAGTTTAGCCGCCGGATTATCAGTAACATTCACCCCCAAGTATTCAAATCGAAGCTTCGTGCGGGCAACCATTTCCTTGAACGCTTTCAGACTGAGTTTATTCAAGCCGAGGTCAGCGATGGAATCCAGTTTGCGTTCGGGATACAGTTCCTTTAGACCCTGCAGAATCACACGATCGGGAAACAGTACATGACCCCACGGCAGCCGGATCTGTGTGCGATGGTGGTCGCCCCGGATACTGCGATAGAGCGGCGCGAAACCGACGTAAATCCGACCATCGGGCTTAAGCCGCTGCTTTATAGCCCGCAAGTGACTTTCCAGGTCAATAATGTGCTCGAAACTGTCCTTGGAGATAATAATATCGAAGTCGCCATCATTTAGTTTCTCCAAATAGCACGCCACAAACGAGACGCGATCTTGATATTGCGGAAACTCATGAGCTAAACGTTCGCGGTTGAAAGCGATTTGATCTTCAAGAATATCCACTCCGACCACCATGCGGGCATCACACGATGCTACATGAAAAACCATAGCTCCCAAGCCGCAGCCTAAATCGAGCACCTTTTTACCGCGAAAATCCGGCGGCCGGGAAAACCGCGACAGATACTTAGGGACTTCCGTTCGGGTGATTTGATACTCAGACTCGTAGTTGGCTTTATTCGGATCGGAACGCTTTACGCGCCGACGGAAGCAGCGCAGTAGTGCAAGGCGAAAATCGGACATTTTTTCGTTTGGTGAATTAAAATCGCCGCCCCAGTCTGAGGCAGCTTGACCTGTCCTTAAGATAAAACAAATCGCATTGATATGCAAGCTGTAACTGATATTTGATGTTACCTCAAATGACCAAAAAAAACGAGCCGCGCGGCGCGGCTCGTAAAGGCAGGCTCCAAGCCATATTAGAACTCCGCGCTGATCCCGAGAGACGGCAGAATGCCCAAACCGTCTTCGGTGATTACCGTTTGTTCACGGTCGTCCCAGCGATATCGCTGGACATTTTTGCGGCTGTAAATGTTCTGAATATCGAGATAGGTAATCAGACTCCAGCCGTTAAAGCTCCAGTGCCGATCTATGCGCACGTCCAAGCTGTGATTCCACGGCAGGCGGTCACGGTTATAGTCGCTTACGTTGCGGGTGCCATCGGCTTGAATCGGCGTATACGGCGTACCCGAACCAAGCCGGAAGCGCGTTCCGAATTCCCAACGATCATCGGGCTTATAGCCGCCGCTGAGATTGAAAATCACCGGCTGATCGAACGCACCGCGGCGGCGAATGCCGTCGAGTCCAGTGAACTCGGTCTTACTGAGGGTAAGGCTGGCAATTCCGTAGCAGCGGATCTCGGAAAACTTTTTCTGCGCCAGGAACTCAACACCCTGCGAATAACCGGTGGCGCGGCTGACCAGCGGATCGAAACCGAAGGAAGCATAGCCTTCTTCCGAACCGCCGAAGCCCGCACCGGTATTGGAGAGCACTAAATACGGACGATCGAGACTGACCGGGTAATCCGTGTAGTTCTTGCGATAGACTTCCACGCGCAATCGCGTATCTTCGCGCAGCAGTTGCTCGACCCCGGCGACGATCTGATCCGCCCGCAAATGGCGCAAGCGGCGATTGTCGGGATTGGACGCGAGCCAGATATAAGACGGCGCCTGATAATACGTGCCGCCGCTGATATTGAAGGCCGTATGGCGAGCCAGTTGCAGGCGGGCAGAAGCACGAGGCGAAACTACCGTACGGTTTTGGATCATATCGAAACCATCCACCCGGACGCCCGTCTTAATGCGGAGCCACGGGGCGGCGGCATAGGATCCCTGCAAATATCCCGCACTCTTAAAACCCGAAGTATTCCAATCCGTGCGGCTGGCGGTCAGCGAGTCGCCGAAGTCGGTCTGTGAATCAAATAGTTTCAACGAACCGTCCAACTGCGCGAGTTTGCCCTGGGCGCCGAAGGACAGCTCGGTTTTCGATCCCAATCTGAAAACGGCATCGCTGCGCAGCGAGGTTTGGCCCTCCCGGGAGGCGCTGGCAAACAGCGAACGTCCCAGCGAATCGGCTTGTTCGTAATCGTACTTGCTAAAAGTACGCCCCAGAGACGTGCGAACGAATCCGCCCCGGAACGTGTGCCGCCACTCGAAATCACTATAGTACTGATTCTGCGACGATCCCAGCACGCGGGAATTATCGTAGCGCTGATCGGCGGTTTCATTGAAGAACCGCACATTGTCAAGGACCCCGATCGTGAGCGTGGAAAATTCGTTGCGGGAATCGATCCGGTGAGTGGTTTTTGCCAAGAAATCCCAGTATTCGGGGACAAAACCGAATCCCGCCGCACGGAAGAAATAATCCAAATAGCTGCGCCGCGCCGAAAACAGAAACGAACCCTTACGACTAAGGGGGCCTTCGGCGTTCAAACCGAATTGCGTAGCGGATAGATTCAGTTTGCCGCCGATCCGGTCGGTACGGCCGTCCTCGATTTCGATATTCAGGACCGACGAGAGCTTGTCGCCGTATTTCGCATCAAAACCGCCGGTGGAGAAGGTGACATCGCGCACGAAATCCAGATTGACGAAGCTGAGCGGCCCGCCGGTCGCGCCCTGCGTACCGAAATGATTGATGTTGGGGACTTCGAGATTGTCAATCATATAGAGATTTTCAGACGGCGCGCCGCCGCGGACGATCAGATCGTTGCGTCCCGCGGTCGTCTGTACGACGCCCGGCAGCACGGATATTGCCCGCACGACATCTTCCTGTCCGCCCGGTGAACGGCGCACTTCTTCATAGGACAGCGACTGCGAACTGACCTCGGCCCGCGAACTCCCGGTAAAGTATGTGGGTTTTACGGTCACTTCGGACAATTGCACAGCCGCGGGCTGCAGGGCAAACATGATTTCGGTCTGCCGACCGGGAAGCACGATGACGTCCGTTTTCAGCAGCGCTTGATAGCCCAGATAGGACGCCTGCAAACGATAACTGCCAGGGGGAAGGTTGTCCAGCGAAAAGACTCCCAGTTCATCCGCCGCGGTCCCCCGTTGGGTAGCCAGAATAATAACGGCCGCACCCAAGAGCGGCTCCTGGGTCACCGCGTCATAGACTTTTCCCTGAATCGCTCCCGTAGTCGAAGCGGCAAATCCGGTGCGGGTTATGCCAACGATGAGCGAACTGACCAAGAAAGCGATAGTCCACCACTGACCTGTTCGTTTTCCCGGCAGGAAAGATTTGACGGCGATCTTTTCCGATGATGTAAAACTGTTCATTTCGTAAAGAAATTATTCATTTTATCAGTGCAGAGTATACTCGCTAACGACATAGAAGTTTCCACGGCAAGACAGATTCATGAATTGAGCACCTATAGTTATGGATTCTGCTGCACCCGTTCTATTTTTAGAGCAGATTTGTCAACGAGTGAAAATTGAAGAGCTTAAGAATTTTCCAGAGCGCGGTTTTTGCTTGCAATTCGACGGCGGATATCTTAAATTATCAATGATATGCAGAGGCGGGTCAGAAGCATCTGATTTTGCCATGCTGAGCGGGTGATCCACCTGCCGGGATCATTAGCCCTTGCCGGTTGGGAGACCGACAAGGGCGGCATTGAACCCGAGCCACTCCGATTTGAAACCGTGATAGGAGTAATTACCGTGCGAGCCGTTTCAAAACTGCTGATTTTCTGTTTCGTGATTCTGCTAACAACCGCCGCGTTGGCACAAGATCATCACATCATGGTCAGCGTAACGCTGGGCAGCGAGGCCGAATTGCAAGCCTTCCATTCGCGGGCTTCGCGGCTGGATATCGTACCCGGCGAAACTCGCCTCCAGCCGCGGGTTGTCGCAACTCCCGAAGATTTGCAATTCCTGCAGAGATTGGGTTACGATTACACCGTCATCTACGAAAACCTTGAGCAATTCTACGCATCGCGATTGGCGGGAGCCGCCACGGAAACCGACAGTCTCGGCGGGTATCATACCTATCACGATATCATGATGTATATGGACTCGCTGGAGACGATTGACACGCATGGAATTGTGCAAACCCGCTTTAGTATCGGCCAAACGTACGAAGGCCGGGAGATTTGGGTACAGAAGATTTCCGATAATCCGGACGCGGACGAAGACGAGCCGGAGGTTTTCTATAACTCGCTGATCCATTCGCGCGAACCGGCCGCCATGGAAGCGGTGCTGTATTTCATGCGCTATCTGGTGACCAACTACGGTACCGATGCCCAAGTGACGGACTTGGTCAACAACCGCGAATTTTATTTTATGCCGTGTTTCAATCCCGACGGCTACGAATACAATCGTCAACTGAATCCGAACGGCGGCGGGCAATGGCGCAAAAACCGCCGACCCATCGGCGGCTCGGAATACGGGGTAGACCTGAACCGGAATTTCGGTTTTGCCTGGGGGCTGGACAATGACGGCTCCACGGCGCATCCGCTGAGTTCCAACTATACGTATCGCGGTCCGTATGAGTTCTCGGAACCGGAAGTGCAAGTCGTACGCGATTTCATTCAATCCCGGCAATTTGCCTGCGGTATTGATTACCATACCTATTCCAATTTGGTACTGTATCCGTGGGGAACGAGCTACTTCGACGGCGACGGGCTTACGGAAGACAACACGACCTTCCAAATGATCGCCGATTCCATGCGCTACTGGATTCATACGGTGAACGGCGTATACTATACGGTGGGCACACCGTGGCAAACGCTCTATAATACCAACGGCGGAACCTTCGATTGGGAATACGGCGATCAAATCACGAAGCCGAAGGGATTTTTCGTGAGCACGGAAGTGGGCGGCACCACTGACGGTTTTTGGCCCGCACAGAATCGGATTTTTCCGTTAGCGGCTGAAAACCTGCCGGCTAATCTCTTTATGGCACGCATTGCGGTGCTCTTGCAGCCGGAAGTGTACGCTGCGTCGCGCCTGGCTCATTGTCAAAGCGAATGGAACGGCGACGGCGACGGAGTAACCGAGCCGGGGGAAGGTCTGTCGCTCAGCGTCACACTTAAAAATCTGGGCCGCTGGACACTTTCCGGTTTACAGGGACAACTCACAACGACCGACACGTACGCGATCGTTTCGCAAGGCACATCCGCGTGGCTGACGCTCGATCCGGTGGATACCGGCGGCAATCAGACACAATTCCAGATTTCCGTTTCCGGCAGTTGTCCGGCGATTCATATTATTCCATTATCGCTACATCTAACGGCGGCGGGCGGGTATGATTCGACGTTGACGTTCGACGTTACGGTGGGGCGCAGTTCGTTTGCCGATGATGCGGAGGGCGGAACCAACGGCTGGACCACCGGCGGAACCGGCAATCTCTGGCATCTCAGTACAGTCCGCTCGGCATCGGCTACGCATAGCTGGTTATGCGGCAATGACGGCAGTACGTATAGCTCCGACATCTTCTGCTATTTGGAATCGCCGCCATTCGTGCTGCAAAGCGGAGATCAGATTGAGTTCGATCAGTGGTATGCCATCGAAGACGGCTACGATGTAGGTTATTTGGAGATTGACCGCGGTTTCGGGTGGACGCAATTGGGGAATCCGACCTCCGGTACTTCGAGCGGTTGGGAGCACGTATCGCAGGATATGGGAATCACCTGCGACGGAACCGTCGCAAAAATCCGCTTCCGCTTCGTCAGCGACGGCTATGAAGAGTTGGAAGGCTGGTATGTGGACAATATCCAAGTCGGACCGGCTCCCGAATTCACGCTGGGCAGTCCTGCGCTTTCCCAGAGTGCGGGTAATCCTTCCACCGAATTCGTGTATTCGATTACCTATACCAACCCGGCCGACCAAGCTCCGCAAAGCGCATTAGTTTACATTGACGATATAGCCCATACGATGACGACCACCGACTTCAGCTACGACGACGGTTCGGAGTTTACTTATCAGAGGACGCTGGGCGGCGGACTGCATCACTATTATTTCGTGTTCACGGGCAACACGATGCAAGTGCAATCGCCAGTCGTCGGAACCTATGATGGACCGCTGGTCGGGCAAGAAATCTTCTGCGATAATTTCGAGTCCGATTTGGGTTGGACGGTGGGTGCGGCAGGGGATAATGCCACATTAGGAATCTGGAATCGTGCCAATCCCGAGGGGACCTACACAACCACGATGGAACCCATCCAGCCGGAAGATGATCATACAACTGCTCCGGGCGTAAATTGCTACGTAACCGATTCCCGAGCGGGAACCAGCTCGGGTTCCTATGACGTAGACGGCGGACGGACGACACTGCTCTCCCCGGTGTGGGATTTATCCGGCTACACCAGCGTCGCTCTCGATATGTGGACATGGTACACGAACGAACTGGGCAGCAATCCCGCGCAGGATACCTTCCACGTAGATATTTCCAACAACGGCGGAACGACGTGGACACCACTGATTCAAACTATATCCAGTTGGGAGTATTGGAAGAATGACCGATTCTTCCTCGAAGACTTCATCGCCCTCAGCGCTCAGGTACGAATGCGATTTATCGCCGCCGACTACGCCGTCGGTTCGCTGGTTGAAGCAGCGGTAGATGATATCTGTTTGTTGAATACCGGCGTGCTGACTGCTCCCAGTACATTAACAATTTATTCGAATAGTGACGGCGATTCACTACTGTTTCGGTGGAATGACACGGGGGCACCACAATACCGGATTTACGCGTCCGATTACGCCGAAGGGCCATTCGATGTATTGATTGGAACGGCAACAACTTCCAATCTGACGATCGCGATGCCAACCGAACCGCTGCGGTTTTATACAGTGGTCGCGACGGACGGTGCTCCGACACACAGAACATCCGGCTCGCCCCCACAAAATTAGTCCAACTATCTATTAACAATGATCTATAGGGCTTCCGTGCAACAAGGAAGCCCTTTTTTCCGTCTAATCGAATTATTCAACTGCCGATTCTCTTCCGCAATTTGACTCGGAATGTCTCATTTTCCTTGACAACCTTATAGAAGGTTGTTATATTATCAGGTTAACTATGTATCCGACACTTCACAATATCATTCAAAGGAGTTGGGCGATGAAAAGCCACCTTTCGATTCGGTTTGCACTATCAGCATTTCTCCTCTTGGCGGCGGGAGCCTTTGTGATATCCTCCGCAGCGGAAAAGATTAAGATCACCAAATTGGACGATCTACCCCGCTACACGTACCACATCAACGGCAAAGCGGTTGACTTCCTCAAGGACGATGCCGCAGTTATGAAACTGGCCGATGAGGTCAAGCGGGATTTGGAAAAGGATCTGGCCACTTACGATATCGAAGATAAGACGACGGTTCAAGGCTATTACTCTTCACTGGGAACGATTGCTCTGCTCAAGGGCGATTATGACACCTACATGGATTATCTGAAGAAGCGCCGCGAACTGGAAGACAAGGACGCTTCCCGTTTGACGATGGGATTGTTCACCGAAGCAATGATCAAGGCCAAGAAGCAAGGCGACGCCAACTTCGAAGCCAATTTCAAGGATGAGTTAGCCAAGTTAGTCAACCCGCTGCCTTATGAAGTGGTGGAAGCCAATATCAAGTCCGCGAAAGGCAGCTCGGAAATCGCATCTGAGAATCTGGTCCTGGGCGGCATCGAATCCGGAATTCAACCCGTGCTCGATAAAAGCAACGGGGAACTCAGCCGCGATATCGCGGAAGGTTTACTGGGCAGCGCCTATACGCTGCGCATTTATCTTCCCTATAAGAATATCATGACCGAAGTCTACAGCGCGTATCTCGACAAGCACAATGTCGTCAAGGCCGACATCTGGCAAGAACGCGAAGTGGATTTGACGAATGCGAAAGACTTGCATCCGGTGATTCTGGCGGTGTGGGACAGCGGCGTGGACACGGATATTTTCGCCCCGAAGAACCAACTGTGGACGAACAAGAACGAAGTGCCCGGCAACAACAAGGACGACGATAATAACGGCTTCGTGGATGATGTGCACGGCATCGCCTGGAGCCTGCACTCGGATAAAGAAACTTCGCTGCTGTTCGATATCGGCGACGTATCCAAGGATCGTCCGCTGCTGCAGAGCCGGATGAAAGGTCTCGAAGATTTGCAGGCAAACATTGACAGCCCCGAAGCGCAGGAATTGAAGCAGTATCTTTCCAAGCTGCCGCAGGATTCGGTGAAGCCGTTTATCGAAGGCATCGGCAAGTACGGCAACTACTGCCACGGTACGCATGTGGCGGGCATCGCCGCCAAGACCAACCCGGCGGCGCGGTTGATGGCGGCGCGGCTGACGTTCGACTACCACATGATTCCCGAACTGCCGACGATCGAACAAGCCCAGAAGGATGCGGCGGCGGCGAACGAGACCGTCGAATATTTCAAGAAGAACGGCGTGCGCGTCGTCAACATGAGCTGGGGCGGCTCGCTGCGCAGCGTGGAAGCGGCGCTGGAAGCGAATAATGCGGGCGGCACTCCCGACGAGCGCAAGGCATTGGCTCGTCAGATCTATGACATCACTCACAAGGGATTGTTTGAAGCATTCAAGAACGCTCCGGATATTTTCTTCATTACCTCGGCGGGTAATGCCAACAACGACGTCGTTTTCGAAGAGTTCTATCCCAGCTCCTTCGACCTGCCCAACATTCTGTCGGTGGGCGCGGTGGATCAAGCAGGTGATGAAACCAGTTTTACCAGCTTCGGCAAGGTCGACGTATACGGCAACGGCTTCGAAGTGCTGAGCTACGTCCCCGGCGGCGATGAATTGAAACTCTCCGGTACGTCCATGTCGTCGCCGGAAGTCATGAATCTGTGCGGCAAGCTGCTGGCGGTGAAGCCCGACTTGACCGTCGCGCAGCTGCGCAGTTTGGTTTTGGACGCCGCCGATTCCAAGACCGCCGGCGACCGCTCCGTCAAGCTGATGAATCCGAAGAAGTCGTTCGAGATGCTGGCGAAAATGAAATAACGTTATTTGCCGTTGCGGCTCGGGAGAGCCGCAACGGCGAGCGGGATGTGATACAGAACGGGGGCGCGGATCTCGCGCCCCCGTATTCATCCTATCCCAATTCAAGCTGCCGAATCCAGAGGAGAACACCGTTGATTCAGCCCCACGAACAAAACCGCCTGCGGTGGAACGAGCTTACGCCGGTTCACGCCCGCAGCGCGTTTTATGATGTGCCGGGATTTTTGTCGGGAAAGCTGGCCATAGACGACATCGAGCGCGACGGGGCTGGCGATATTCGCGGCAAATCACTACTGCATCTGCAATGTCATTTCGGATTAAGCAGCCTGAGTTTCGCGCGGCTGGGGGCACAGGTTACGGGAGTGGATTTTTCGGAAGCATCGGTTGCCCAAGCGAATGAATTGGCAAAGCAAGCGGGATTGGAATCGCGAAGCCGCTTCATCTGCTGCGATGTACTGGAACTCGACCGGCATTTAAATGAGCGGTTCGATGTGGTGTTCACATCTTACGGCGTGATCACGTGGCTCAGTAATCTGAGCAAATGGGGCGAGATCGTCGCACGCTTCCTGAAACCGGATGGCCGGTTTTTCATGGCGGAGATCCATCCGTTGGCGATGGTGTTCGGCGACGAGACGGAGACTTTCGAAGTGACTTATGATTATTTTCATGACCCGGCGGGAATCGAGATTCCGCCGTCCGCCGACTATGCCGATCCGACTTATACGTCTTCCCATGCAGAGCGCTATTGGGCATGGTCGCTGATGGATATCTTCGGCGCGCTGCGAGCGGCGGGATTAACCATCACCGATTTCCGCGAGTTCCCGTTCTCGTGTTTCCGGCAATTTCCCGCGATGCGTAAGGGCGAAGACGGCTTATGGCACTTGCCGGAGACAACTCCCCAACTGCCGTTGACCTTTGCAATCACGGCTATCCATAATCGCTAATCCAGTGAAGCAACACATTCTCAGTATTCATATACATTTACAATAACAATTTAACGCAAATTCTGCGGAGGACATACAGGACGGCAACCGCCGTCTTTTTATTTATCCGTGGTTTTTACCTTGTAAAACGCGCACTTTTTGTTTAACTTTTATGATAGGTTATTCCGGCGGCAAATCCCCTGAATTGGGTCATAAATGCTTGCCGCTTTCCGCAAATTCCGCAGACCGTGATACGGAGGATGACAATGAAGAAATTGACATGGATTTCTCTGGTGATGCTGGTTCTGCCGCTGCTATTAATGGCGGCGGAGCGTGTTGAGTTGCGATCCGTTACCGATGATGTAACCGTAACCGTGCTCCAAGCGTCTCTCGATCGTACGGTGCTGCGATTCGAAGTGAATGCGTTTGCCCGTGATTCAAAGATCATTGACGGACAAGAGTACACGACCCTGCGGATCCCGCACGAGAGCATACTCCTCAACGCAGGCGAACCGGAACTGCCGCGCTTCTGCCGTTCGATTATGATTCCCGGCGATGCAAAAATGGAAATCCGGGTTGTTGACTCCGAATATCGCGATTATGCGGATACGTGGATCGTACCTTCAAAGGGAAGTCTGCCGCGCACGGTCAATCCCGACGATGTGCCCTATTCGTTCGGAGCGGTCTATCAAAGCGATGCCTGGTATCCGGCGGAGCTGACCGAATTGCGCGATCCGTATATTCTACGCGACCTGCGTGGGACGGTAGTGGAAGTGAACGCGTTTCGCTATCAACCTGTGCAGCACGTATTGCGAGTCTATACCTCGGTGACAGTGGAAGTGCGCGCCAACGGGCGCGACAATGTAAATACGTTGACTCAAACGCTGCCGCCAAAGGTTGATCCCGAATTCGACCGGATTTATCGGCGGCACTTTCTGAATTATTCCACCGCGCGTTCGGCGCTGGACTATGTGCCGGTGATTGATCAGGGTGAGATGCTGATCATTACCTACGATTCGTTCCACGACGCCATGCTGCCGTTCGTGGAATGGAAGATTCAGAAGGGTATTCCTACAACGATTGTCAATGTCTCCGCCATCGGCAACAACAGCACGAGCATTCAGAATTATATTCAGAATTTATACACCTCCAGCGGCGGCGAGCTGGCGTTCGTATTGTTGGTCGGCGATGCGGCGCAAATTGCCACTCCGACCGCATCGGGCGGTTCCTCCGACCCGACCTATTCCAAGGTGGCGGGATCGGACAATTATCCTGATATTTTCGTCGGCCGGTTCTCCGCTGAATCGGCAGCTCACGTGCAAACACAGGTTGAGCGGAGTGTCGAATACGAACGCAACGCGGAAGCGGGAGCGAGCTGGTATCATCTGGCAACAGGTATCGCCTCAGCGGAAGGCGACGGCATCGGTCATAACGGCGGCGAGATTGACTACGAGCATATGGGGTATATTCGCACCGACCTGTTGAGCTATAACTATACCGCTGTGGATCAGATTTACGATCCGGGCGCAACGGCATCCAGCGTTAGCACGGCCGTTAATGCGGGACGCGGTTTGATCAACTACACGGGTCACGGCAGCACCCAGGCCTGGTCCACCACCGGTTTTTCCAACACGAATGTCAATGCCTTGACTAATGCAAACCGACTGCCGTTCATTTTCAGCGTGGCGTGCGTGAACGGTCAATTCTCGGGCTATACTTGCTTCGGCGAGGCATGGCTGCGGGCGACATCGGGCGGCGAACCCACCGGTGCGCTTGCGACGTATATGTCCTCCATCAATCAGGACTGGGTACCGCCGATGGATGCGCAGGATGAATTCAACGACCTGCTCTGCGCCGAAACGCGGCACACGTTCGGCGGTTTGTGCTACAATGCATCGTGCCGGATGATGGATCTTAACGGAACATCCGGTGTGAACATGTTCAACACGTGGCACATCTTCGGCGATCCGTCCGTACAAATTCGCACCGATACGCCGACGGCGATGAGTGTCGGTCATTCCGGAGAAATCTTCTTCGGTCAACCTGATTTCATTGTTACCATCAGCGGCGTTGAAGGCGCGCTGTGCGCCCTCTCGCAAGGAACATCGCTGTTCGGTTCGGCCTTCACCAACGGTTCCGGTATGGCGGCGATTCCGATTACGGGCGATCTGCCCATCGGTGAAACTATCAAACTAACCGTAACGGCATTCAACAAACTGACGTATGTTGCCGATATCACCGTTATCACATCGGGACCGGACGTGTGGCCGCCGAGCATTGCGGTAACACCGCTTACCGATACCGACGATGAAACCGGACCGTACACGTTGAATGCAATCATTCACGACTATTCGGATGTGGCTTCGGCAACCTTGCATTACGGATTCGACGGTGTTTCGTTCGGATCCCTGCCGATGACTTGGAACAGCGGCGATGACTGGTCGGCGGAATTCGGCGGCTATCCGGCGGGAACGATTATCTATTACTATTTGACCGCAACCGATGCCTCCGACAGCGCGAATACCGCCATCAGCGATACCTTCGACTTTGCGGTGCTGGGACTTTTGCTGTCCGACGATATCGAAGCGGGTACAGGCGATTGGACAACTGCCGCAATCGAGACCGGCTGGGCGAATCAATGGCATATTTCATCAGAGATGAGCCACAGTGCAAGTTATGCCTGGAAATTCGGCGATAGCGGAACCGGAACTTATACCAGCCATGCTTACGGCGAATTGGTCAGCCCGTCCGTTTATTTGCGCGGTCAAGCTTCGCTCACGTTCTGGCATTACATTCAAAGTGAAGTATCGAGTTATTATTCCGACTCGGCTTACGATGCGGGAGTCGTGGATATTTCCCTGGATGGCGGAGCATGGCAGCAACTCACAGCATTAACTCCGGCTTACAATAAAACCTCGCGCTGCACGGCGGGCGGCAGCAATCCTTATACCGGTCCGTTCATCTGCCGGACCGCTTGTTACGGCGGAGATATTGCCTGGACTCAAGTGAGTGTGAATCTGGATGAGTATGCCGGACACGATATCCGCATTCGCTTCCGGTTCGGCAGCGACAACAGCGGCACCCGTGAAGGGTGGTATGTGGATGACGTGATGATTTACGGTTTGCCGGAAGCGCCGTTCGTGAATCCGGTGACGGATTTGACCATGGATGTTCTCGAGTCCGGCGAACTGCGGCTGACGTGGACCCCCGTACCGGGAGCGGCGGAATACCGCATCTATAGCTCTTATGAAACGGGCGCAGGTTTCACAACCCTCGAAACAACGGTTACGACAAATGAAGCATTTCTCGAACCGGCGGATGAGGTGCGTTATTTTGTCGTTGTCGCCGCAACCAACTAAATCCCGCAAGCCGGACCGACCTTATGAAATCACAATCATTCTTGTCTCGGCGGTTACTGCTGGCCGGTATTATGCTGCTGCTTGCAGCAACAGCGCATACTGCTCCACGGCAAACCGTATTGGTCGAGCACTTTACGAATACCGGATGCGATCCCTGCGCATATTATAATCCCGGCATCCATTCCGTTCTGAACGCAATGACCCGCGATACGGTCGTCAAAATCAGTATTCATACGTGGTGGCCGAGTTCCAGCGATCCGTTTTACGTATGGAACACATCGGAAGCTGCAGCGCGAACCAATTATTACGGTGTCGGCGGCGTACCGGACATATTCGTAGATCATACCTTGCAGCCCTCACCGGACAGTCCGACCACACTGCGTTCTAATATCCGTACGCGCTTTAGTGCCCCCTCACCGTGCACAATTGCCATTTCCGCGGTCCCGGTTTCGACGACACAAATCCATTTTGTAGCCACCGTTACGGCAGACCAGGACATGACGGGAGCCAACTACCGTCTTTATGTAATGCTCATCACGGATTTGGTAACCTATGCCACACCGCCTGGCTCAAACGGAGAAACAACGTTTCCCGATCCCTTTCGAGATGCTTATCCCAATGCGAATTCCGGACAGAGTTTCGCAATCGGCAGCGGTCAGTCATACACGCTGGACAATTATCTGAATTGCAGCGCTTCATGGTCCTATAACGATCTCAGTGTGGTGGCCTTTGTGCAAAATTCGACAACCAGAGAGATTCTGCAAGCGAATTGGGCGGAGGTGACCGACAATCCCGGAACCCTCGCGCTTACCGTGCCCAACGGCGGTGAGACCTGGCTGGAGGGGAGTAACCAGCAGATTCAGTGGACCAGCACGGATCTTCCGGAAAACGTTCGAATCGAAATTAATCGCACTTATCCGACCGGGGCATGGTCAACGATTGCAGCCAGCGCTACCAACAGCGGTTCCTACATGTGGACCGTAACGGGCGGCACGGCGACCGCCGCGCGGATTCGCATTGCCGGGACCGTCACATCTATCGTCGGAGATACATCCAACGCGAATTTTTTCATCCTTGTGCCGTCACTTGCTGTGATCGCACCCAACGGCGGGGAGAGCTATATCCTGGGCGATCCGATTCCGATTACGTGGTCATCGCAAAATGTTTCCGGACCGGTTCACATCGAACTGAACCGCGAATATCCGGGCGGCGCATGGGAAACACTGATCCCGGAGACGGATAATGGCGGTTACTATGAATGGACCGCCGCGGGTGCTACCGGCAGTTCCTGCCGGATTAGAATAACGAGCGTGAACAGTCCTGCCGCCACCGACATTTCAAATGTGAGCTTTGTGATCGGTATCAACAATCCGCCGGACGTTCGTCATAGTCCGTTGGATGATCAGGATGTCACCGCATTTACGGTGACGGCACTTGTTTTCGACGAACGCTCCGGAGTATCGGTACGATTTCATTATCGTCCGGCAGGCGGAATTTTCAGCGAGCTTCCCATGACGACCACCGGGAATCCCAACGAATTCGCGTGCACGGTCGGACCGCTGGCTCAAGGTGAATACGACTATTATGTATCGGCAAGCGATACCTACAACCAGACAACCGCCACGGCCACCCGCACTTTTCGAACGGCAGCGGCATGCGCACTGGAACTCGCCTATGACGACGGCGTAGCGGAAGCGGCCCACTGGGCATCCGATACGACATTTCAATGGGCAGTATTGTTTAATCCGGGAGGAGAGTTTGCGCTATGTGGTGCGCGCATCGGAGTCTCGATGTTCCGCCCGTCAACCATCCATACACCGATTGTCGTGAAGGTTTACGATGCCTACGGCGTAAATGGCACGCCCGGATCAGTGATCACATACAAGACTATCGGCAGCGTGGGCAACGTGATCGGCGGTGGAGTGCCGGGGACCGCGTACTGGGCGGATGTGAGATTCGCCCCGGAATCGAATCCGTTGGTTATACCGGGTGATTTTTATATTGCCGTTTCCAATCCGACAATGAACTGGATCGAGGCGTTTCTGCACGATACATCCGGCACTCCGACCGGTCACTCGTTTGTTTACGACGGCTGTATTCAGCAATGGCGGAGCGAAACCGCAACAGATTCGGTTACGAAACGCGGCAATCGCATGATTCGCGCGTTGGGATTTTCGCTGGAACCGCCGCGGCTGACGGCAATACGCTCGAGCGGCGACATCGTTCTGCGATGGAACGATACCGGCGCCCCGGTGTACAACATCTTCAGCACGACCAATTTGACCCTGCCATTCGACACGCCGGAAGGGACAACTTCCGATACGGTATTTACGGATAGCGGAGCGTTTTCCGCAAGTTCACTGAAGTTCTACATCGTTAAGGGCGCAACAGAATAGCGGTCTAACCTGCAACACAAATGTTTAAAGCCGAAAAAATTTCTGAACACGTTTATTGGATCGGGGCGATTGATTGGACCCTGCGCGATTTTCACGGCTACGAAACCGGGCGCGGCTCCACTTACAACGCCTACCTGATCATGGCCGATAAAATTACCCTGGTGGACACGGTCAAGGCGGAATTCCGCACGGAATTACTGGACCGGATTTCATCCATTGTGGACCCGAAGCAGATCAACTATATCATCTCCAATCATTCGGAAATGGATCATACGGGCTGTTTGATGGACATGATCGAGCTGATCCAACCCGAAGCGGTATATGCATCGGCGATGGGCGTGAAGGCGATTGCCGAGCATTTCCATTCCGGGCATGTCGTGCAAGCGGTCAAGGAAGGGCAAGCGCTATCCTTAGGAAATCTCACGGCGGAGTTCATCGAAACACGCATGCTCCACTGGCCGGACAGCATGTTCACCTATCTAAAGGAAGACGGGCTGCTGTTCTCGCAGGACGGATTCGGTATGCATCTTGCTTCCCACCAACGATTCGCCGATGAAATCGCCGCCGATATCACCCATTATGAGTCGGCCAAGTATTTTGCCAATATTCTAATGCCGTTTTCGGCGCGCATCGGCAAAGTGTTGGACAAACTCGAACAGTCCGGAAACGATTTGAAATTCATCGCGCCCGATCACGGTCCGGTGTGGCGCAAAGACACGGCCAAGATCATCGCGAAATACCGGAATTGGGTCGAGCGCAGACCGGCCAAGAAAGCGGTGGTGACCTTTGCGACAATGTGGCAAAGCACCGAGCTGATGGCGCGCGCCGTCAGCGACGGTTTGACCGACAGCGGCATTTCCGTGAAATATCTGCCATTGAAAACTTCTCACCGCAGCGATGTGGCGATGGAAGTACTCGATGCGGCGGCGCTGGTGGTGGGCAGCCCGACAATCAACGATCAGATGTTCCCCACTGTAGCCGATGTGCTCACCTACTTGAAAGGACTTAAACCGAGGAACTTGCTGGGCGCGGCATTCGGATCTTACGGCTGGAACGGTTCGGCAACGGATGATATCAAGAAATATTTCGAAGAAATGAAGATTACGCTGGCGGCTGATCCGGTGAAAGTCAACTATGTTCCCGATGCCGCTGCTTTGGAAAAGTGCTATGCGTTGGGAAAGACGGTAGCAGAGCAGATTCAGGCAATGTAATAATATGATTTCGGCGGGATCAACGATCCCGCCCGACAAAAAAACAAGCCCGCTTAAAGCGGGCTTGTTTCGTATGATTGGTTGCCAACGACTATCGGGTGGAAACCACTTGATAGAAGTAGGTCGCTTCGGTTTCAGCAACCATTTCCGAATAAGTGGTTTCGGTGACAGGTGTCGGAGTCAGCAGTTCTCCGGCCGAGATATCCTGATCGGCGGCAGTCAAGCGATAGACATAATATCCCGTGGCATTCACCGCCGCACTCCAATTCAACGTTACGGTGGAACCATCGGAAATGATTGTTAAGTCGTTCACGGGTTCGGGAGGCAGGATCTCCGTAACCGTCAACGTTACCGGAACGGTCAGAGTCGCGGTGATCGGGTCATTGGAGGATATCAGCAATTCGGTAACGGTTTCGCCATCGCGCAGACAGCATGAATTGATGCGCGCCAGAATCAACGATGAGTTGTTGGGGGAAACCGTGCCCGACGCGGGAACCAGTTCCACGGCCGAATGGGGGCAGAATTCGATGGCCATGTTGTTGTGGATGTAATACTGGTTATAGATCACCGCGGCGCCCTTGGTGCGGGCGCTGTTCTGAATGCCGATAGTGGAAGAATTCAGGCGATTGGTGCCCATGTTCGCATACTGAAAAACGATTTTACCCGATGATAATAGAATGAACTGGAAGTTGTACAAACCGTTATCGGCATAGCTTTGAACATTGTTGAACGAAATAATCAAGCTGTCAGCCGTATTATAACGGCGGACTGATGTGCCGCTGCGATGGGGGCTAAGATCGTCCCACCAGGCAGCGATGAGGTTTTCGGGAGCATCGGAACTTGGTAGACTCCGATTGCTATAGGCGGTGGAAGTGGATGTGAAAGATATCCAACCGTTGGCACTCAAACGATATTGAGTGAAGTTGGTTCCGAAAAACGGGAACGTAAAGCCAATGGAATATGGGCCTAGATTCTGATCATCCGAACTGAACGTTATTATCGTTCCGTCGGTACTGATATCCCGCCATGCGTAATCCGGGCCACCGCTTTGATCGCTGTCAATATAGCGATAACCGCCACCCGTAATGCTGCCATAGCCGGTCTCCTGCACAAGACCTTCCGCCGCCGACCAGATTAATGCCGAATCACCGTCGTTGATCACAGTAAAGGGAATTTCCGTAATATCACAGATGGGGACGGTCTCTTCGATAGCAGCGGGGCTGACGGCAATTTCCGCACTGGGAATGCGACTGAGCTGAACGTTCAACACTGTGGGGGTGGTGCCGACCACCGAGACGCCGGAAATAGTCTTGGTGTTGTAGCCGGGCGCGGAAAAAGTCAGATTATAGGTTCCGGGGCGCAGCATGCGATAGTAATCGCCGTGCAGCGCGCTGGAGTAAGAGGGATAGACGTTGGTACCTTCCTTGATGGACGCCCGCAACGGATCGCCCGTCAATGAATCAGTAGTAATACCGCGTACACCGTACTGCGCTTCCAGCCAGTAATAGCGCATGGCCAACCGGTTTTCCTGCCATAAGGATTCGAGACGGCTGGCTGCCGGCCATTTGGTGTTATCCAACTCGATAGTCACTTCCCGATCGCCCATCCACACATAATTCCAATCCTGCATGGCGCCGCTGGCTTCGTACCACTCGGCGCCGTTGGTGATACCGTGGTAGAACTCGGAGCTATTCCACATGCGGGTGTTGTATTGGGTATATCGTTCGGAAATCCAGATAAACAGCGCATCGTCGGGACAGGCGGCATAGGTATAGTTGGGAGTATCACAACCATTGTCCCATGGGTAATTAACAACCAATGCGCCGCCATGGAAATTCGCGGACACAACAAAATTGTGCTGGGCCGTCCAATTCATGACGTGCGCCGTTTCAATCTGTCGCCCGGCGGTAGTGTTTACGGAGTCATCGCATTGATCGGGGAAATCGCGATTGAGGTCCACACCGTTGGCATTGGCGCGCTGGGCAAGCGATAAACCGTCGGGATTCATGCAGGGAAGAAACCACATTTCGAATTCTTCCATGAGCTGCGTCAATTCCGGATCCATACCGTAGCCGGTGAGAATCTCTTCGATGAATCGCAGGCAATTCTCCTTGCCGACCACTTCATCGCCGTGCATGTTGGCAACGTACTTGACTTCGATTTCGGCTTCATCCACCGTCACATTGTCCGACAGCTTGCATACGAACAGCGGTCGTCCCTGAACCGACATCCCGATGGAATCGTACTTGAAATATTCGGGGTAAAGCGACTGCCAATTCGCAAACACCATACGAATTTCATCGTTGGTATGATAATCGTCCAGCGGATTGCGAGTATCGCGAGTGCGATCCCACAATTCCTGCCCGGTTTGCTTGGCGAGGTCGAGAATCCAGCGTACGTCCAAACCGCGCGTCCGGAGTTCATTGAAAGCGGCTTCGGTCAAGTAGACCTGTGCACTCAGACCGCTCACATTGTCAATGATACCGCCGACTTCGTCAAGGGCGAGGAGATCCAGCTTACTGGACACTTCAACAGCCGCCAAACGGGTTCCGGTGAGGTCTTTATTGATCGGCGCGGCTTGAAGTCCGGCCGAGAGGATAACGAATAACGACAAAAATAGTCCGATTCGAACACAGTAAAACATGCGGGTCATGATGTTCCTCGTCTTTGGGCAATGTTCAGACCCTAAATATAATGCCTAATCCCCGTGCCTCGCCACTGTTTTTTCTTCTCTTCCTCAATTGTTTCGTTTGAACAGGATGACGAATCAGCAGCCGCACTCTGTGATTTTCAGGAAAATGAAAAGAAGCACAAGCGAAGCTTGTCTGACCCAAAAGGTATTTCTTGGAATCGCGCCTCCTTGGTTGTTCATGCGTTGCGGTTTCAACGGTTTAAAAATGATATTACAGACCACCCGAAGGCTTGCAAATCGGGGGATTTCTTCGTAATCTAATTGGGATGGAGCGGTTTGCCCCTTGGCTTCCGCTTACTGCTTATTAAATTGTGAATTGCTTCACTCGCTGCCCATTGATCACGGATATTGCCCGAAGAGGATGGCGGCGAATGGCAACCGTGCCGTCATTACCGACCGATTTTGCGATTTTGTCGGGATGATGCGGAAGCAATTTACAGAAACGGAGGACACATGAACAGGTTGCGCTTGGTATTGGGTCTCTTGTTACTGGTGGGGCTGATGGCGCCCGTGTGGGCGGCCGCCCCCATCGCTTTGTCGGCGAATGATAATGTCATGCAAGTTACGCGTAACGACGACAACGGTTTCGATTTCACCCTCAGCTTTGCTACGATTACCAGCTTTGACGTGACGACGCCGAACGGCGCATTCACGGAAATCTCCATTCCCGAATGGGGCGCGAGTCAACGCATCGGCGAACCGCAATTGCCGGTACTGCGCCGGATTTTCGAAGTGCCGCTGGGCGCCAGCGTGGACGTGACAGCAGCGCATTTCGATACCGAAGAGATTACACTGGCGGAGCGCGGGATTCAAAATCCGCTGATACCCGTTCAGCCGTCCGTTTCCAAGAGTCAATCGCCGGAAGATGTTCCCTTCGAATATCGTGCCGCAGCCTATCAGCGCGCCGGCTATGGAGATCAGCCGCTGGTGCGTGTTGAAGAGTTAGGCATCATGCGCGGCGCGCGGTTGTTCGTATTGGTCGTTGAACCGGTACGCTACGATCCCACCCGGCAGACGCTGGAAGTCAATAACCATCTTGAGATCGCCGTGCGTTTTACCGGCGCCGACTGGGCGGCTACGGATGATTTGCGGGCGCGTACCGCATCGCCATATTTCGAGTCCGTCTATCAGCAGTTTGCCATCAACTACCGGCATAATGATGCACTCGATGAAGATCTGACTCGCTACCCGGTCAAGTATGTGATCATTTCCGCTCCGTTATTCGAAGCCCAACTGCAGCCCTTTATCGAATGGAAGATTAAGAAGGGTTATGAAGTAATCGTCGGCTACACTGATGATCCGCAAGTCGGAACGACGACGACATCGATCAAGAATTACCTGCAGACACTCTATAATGCGGGAACCCCCGAATCGCCCGCTCCGACGTTTGTGTTATTTGTGGGAGACGTAGCGGAAATCCCGGCCTACAGCGGATTAGCCGGGAGCCATTCCACCGATTTGCACTATGTGCGGTTGGACGGACTTACGAATTATTTGCCGGAAATGTATTATGGACGTTTCTCGGCCAGTTCAACTACCGATCTGCAGCCGCAGATTGATAAGACTCTGGAATACGAGCAATACCTGATGCCCGATCCGAGTTACTTGGAGCGAGTCGTGATGATCGCCGGTGTGGACGCCAGCTACGGACAAGTGTGGGCGAACGGCCAAATCAATTACGGCACGACCTATTATTTCAATGCGTCTCACGGCATCACCTCCAACACCTATTTGTATCCCGGCTCGGGCAGCTCGGATGCGCAGATCGTCGCCAATGCCAGCGAAGGACGCGGCTACATCAACTATACGGCGCACGGCAGCCAGACTTCATGGGCTGATCCGACGTTCACGATTACGAACATCAACAGCCTTGCCAACAACCATAAATACGGCACGGTGGTCGGCAATTGCTGTTTAACAAATAGCTTCCAAGTTACAACGTGCTTCGGCGAGGCATGGCTACGGGCAGCGAATAAAGGCGCTATTGGCTACATCGGCGGGACGAACAATACCTACTGGGATGAAGACTATTGGTGGGGTGTTGGTTATCGCAGCTCGGTCGTCGAATATCCCACTTACAGCGCTTCCGCACTCGGTGCGTATGACCGCATGTTTCACGATCACGGCGAAACGTTTGGCAATTGGCACACGGTTCAATATGCCTTTATTATGGCGGGTAATTTGGCGGTAACCCAAAGCGGCAGTTCACTGATCAACTATTATTGGGAAATCTATTCGCTGATGGGCGATCCTTCGCTGTCCACTTTCTTGGGTGTTCCTTCCGCCAATACCGTATCCTATCCGCCGCAACTGCTGATCGGACAAACCTCGCTGACGGTCAATGCCGATCCGTATTCCTACGTCGGCTTAAGCTACGGCGGTGAATTAATAGCGGCGGGCCTGGTCGGCGAAACGGGATCACTCGCGCTGACTTTCGATCCGTTCACGACCCCAGGTGATGCCGATCTGGTGATTACCCGTCAAAACCGTATTCCGGCGATTTCCACGGTGCAGATCATTCCCAATGCCGGACCGTTCTTGAACGTGACGGCAGTGGATGTTACCGATGAAAATGAGGATGACATCGCAGCTTTCGGCGAAACGCTGGCAATTGACGTCGAAGAAACCAACGTCGGCAGCGAAGACGCGGCGGGCGTGACGGTGACGCTGGCGTCCGCTGACCCTTACCTGACTTTCACGCATGATGAAGAGTTCTATGGAACGATCGGCTCCGGACTCAGCGTGAGCAATCCCGGCGCTTTCACCGCCGAGCTGTCTCCCAACGTGCCGGATGGACAAGTGATTCATGTGGACATCGCGGCGGCCGATAACTCGTCCAACGAGTGGAATAACGAATTTACGATTACCGCTCATGCCCCGGCCTTGAGTGTCTCATCGTCCGCGGTAGATGACGCAGCGGGCAACGACAACGGCGTTATTGATCCCGGAGAATCAGTCAATCTAACTTTAACGCTGCTGAATGACGGTTCGGTGGATGCTTCCACGCTGGTGGGAACTCTGAGCACCGACTATGCCTATGCCACGATTACTCAGACGACGGGCACGTTGGCGGTGCTGAACTACGGGGCAACCGGAACATTGACGGCGTTCGGCATCACGATTTCGCCTTCGGCACCCGGTATGGATCTGGCATACTTCTATCTGGAAGTTGCAATGGCCGGCGGGCGCACCGAGAATATGATTATTGAACTGGGCATCGGCGGCTTCAATGACGGCGTCGAAAACGGACAAGGCAGTTGGACCCATGCCGCCAACCAAACCGGCTGGAGTGACCAGTGGCATATTTCCACCGAAACCGCGCATTCGCCGACCCATGCGTGGAAGTGCGGCGATACCGGGACTTCGACCTATGCCAGCCACATGGATGCGGTTTTAACAACCCCGACGATCAACTTGGCGGGACATTCCGAACTGCGCTTCTGGCACCAGATCAATGGCGAAGTATCCAGCTATTATCCGGATTCGGCCTATGACGGCGGGATTTTGGAAATCTCGGTCAATGGCGGTGCATGGACTCAGATGACGCCCACGACCGGCGGTTACAACAAGTACATCCGGTGTACCGCGGGCGGCAGCAATCCTTATTCCGGGCCGTTTACGTGCCGCATTCCGTGTTGGAGCGGGGCGATTACGTGGAGTGAGGTGGTTTGTGATTTGGCAGCCTATAGCGGCAACGTGCAGTTCCGGTTCCGATTCGGCAGCGACAACGGCGGCGGGCTGGAAGGCTGGTATGTGGATGATATCCGCATCAACCTCGTAGCCGGCAACAATCCGCCGCTGAACCTGGCAGCCGTAATCGTGGAATCGTCGGCTGAGCTGACTTGGGAATCGCCCGCTTCGGGAGCCTTGGATGCGGCTTTGCTGGGCTACAATATCTACCGCGAGGGAATCAGAATAGATTCGCTCATTCCGGCCAACCACTATACCGATGACCTGTCCGCACTACCCTATAATGTCTATACCTACCGTGTATCGGCACAATACGATGTTGGCGAGTCCAGCTTATCCGATCCGGCGGCGGTGGATTGGCAAGGTGCAACCATTGGTCAGGTTACTGATTTGGTAGTCAGTTGCGATGGAAACGATATCATCCTTCGCTGGACACCGGTTGATGGAGCGACTGAGTACCATGTTTACGCTTCGGATAATCCGACCGCTTTTGAAGGAATTCCCGTAGTAGTAACCGACCACATTTGTACCCTGACCGGAGAGGTAACCACCTATGGAATTCGCTTTTATGTTGTGATGGCGGCACGATAGTCTATCACCGTTCCTGCTTAAGAAAACGATCTCTGCGGCCCCGAACCGTTCGTTCGGGGCCGTTTCTTTACCTATAACTCCGAGTTGATTTTGTGCCAGAAAATTCGCAGATTTATAATCTGTATTTTCCGGTTCTTTCATCTAATTCCAAATCAGTTCACAATGCCCACCACGCCGCCTGTTCTTTCCCCCTACAATATTCTGGATCTGGACTACGCTCAGTTAGGATTTCGCTGTGGTTTGGAGGTTCACCACCAAATCCTCACCGAACGCAAGCTGTTTTGCCACTGCCCAGCGGGTCTGTATTCCACGGAAGTAGATGCGGAAGTCCTGCGCCATATGCGCCCCACACTCAGCGAACTGGGAGTTTATGATCCGTGCGCGCTGATGGAATTCAAAACCAAGAAGGAAATTATCTACCTTCTGAACAAGGATTCCGTCTGCACCTACGAAATGGACGATACTCCACCGTTTCCAATGGATCAAAACGCCGTGGATATCGCGCTGGAAATCGCCATGTTGTTCGGCTGCCAGATCGTCGGGGAAGCACATATCGCCCGCAAGCAGTATCTTGATGGCTCGATTCCCACAGGATTTCAACGAACAACGTTAGTCGGTGTCAGCGGCAGCATTCCGTTCCGCGATCGGGAAATCGGGATTATCCAATTAGGCCTTGAAGAGGACTCATGCCGTGAGGTCAGCGATCAACGGCACACGATCCGCTTCCGCACCGACCGCTTAGGCATGCCGCTGATCGAGGTGGTCACGCGGTCGGAGATGTATCATCCCTATGAAGTCGCGGAAGTGGGCAAGCTGATTTCGCAGATTCTGCGCTCGACCGGCAAGGTCCGGCGGGGTCTCGGCAGCGTACGGCAGGATGTGAATGTTTCGGTGCGCGGCGGCACCCGCGTGGAGATTAAAGGCGTGCCGCGAATCCCGTTATTCCCGCGGTTGGTTTCGGTGGAAGCCTATCGGCAGAAGCGGCTGCTGGATCTGCGCGATGAATTACACCAACGCGGTTTGACCGAATCCACGCTGCAATTCTCGGTTCACGAGATGCCGCATGATCTCATTCATTTCCGCACCCCGCAATTGGACGCAGCTCAGGAGCAGGGATTGCGAATCGCTGCGGTACGCGCCCACGGCGTCGGTGACTTACTGTCCGCCGAAGTGCAGCCGGGCCGCATTTTCGCCCACGAAATCTCGGGCCGCGTGCGCGTAATTGCCTGTTTGGATGAAGCGCCCAATCTGTTCTATACCCGTGCGCAGGGCGAGTTCGAATTGTTCCCCGGCGACCAAACCGCGCTGTTGGCGATGACCGAAGCCGGAGACAACGACGTGGTCATTCTGCTGTGGGGACCGGCGGATGATGTCACCACCGCCATCAATGAAACGATCACCCGGATTCGGGAAGCGACGGTGGGCGTGCCTTCCGAAACGCGCCAAGCGCGACCGGGGGGCTGGACCGATTTCGAACGGATTCTGCCGGGACCGGACCGGATGTATCCCGATACCGACTTGCCGCCGACGGTGATTACGCAGGAACGTGTGCAGCGGATTCGCGAACAGATGCCCGAACCGCCGTGGACGCGCAAGATGCGCTTACTGGATAACGGTATGAGCGAATCGTTGGCGGACGCACTGTTAGCTTCCCGCTATTTCGAGTTGTACTGGAAAATCCAGGAGGACGGCACACTGCCTGCTAATCGCGTGGCGCGCGTGTTAGTGCAGGATCTGCGGGCGGCCAAGCGACGCGGGGGATTTCCTGAAAAGATCTCCGATGAGGCGTGGCGCAAACTGTTCCAGCACATCCGCTGCGGTGAATTGCATTGGGAGGCGGTTCCGAGCTTGGTCACGCGACGGTCGCGCCGACCCCGTGCCGACTGGATTTCCATTGCCACCAAACAACAGATGCTGCCGCTGGATGAAGCGGAATGGCATTCGATCTTGGAATCGCTGCTGCAGCTGCGACCGCGCAGCGAGAATAGAGACGCGCGCATTCGCTGGCTGATGGGCCGCCTGCAGACCCCGCCGGGACGGATTCCGGCACAACAGGCAATCCGGATTCTATCCGAGAAGACGAGAAACACCGAGCCTAATCGAAAACGGAAGTGATCAGAATTCCCTCCCGACAGTTGAGTTAATACCGCGATTGGCGTAGAATCGCAACTGATACACGCAAATCATTCCTTCAGAATATTTCGATCGTAACAGTTAAATATACGTTGCTGCGGGCGGAATCATGGAAGCACAAAAATTCTGGTTAGCGGTGGTCTTGGCCACCATCGCGGGAATCGTGATTCTGAATATCAGTTGGTTGATTCTGAGCTTGGCTTTTATCGGTAGAATTCATTTTTCGTACTATCCCTATTTCGGGAAGGACCTGGTCTTTTTAGTGGGCAAGCAAGCGGTCTTTAGCTTGCTGACGGCGCTGATTCTGACGGCGGGTTTTGCCGACCGCACCGTGCGGAATGGATTTAAAGTCGGCGCCTTTTGCGGATTGATCTCCTACATTCTCAGCGCGTCGTCACGCCTGTCGGAAGGCGATCCGTTGGGGCAAGTGATTTACTATTTCCTGCTGTTTGGGATAATCGGCGGTATCACCGGAGCGATTATCATGCGTATCGTTCGGCGTACCGGATAACGGATAAACCGCAGTTGTGCTGCAGAATTAAATCGGAAACAACATGTCTGAGATTCACGATAAAGAAAATTATCCCGGTTACCGCGATCCGGCGAAGGCGACACTGATACGGAATAATGTCCGGGTCTGGTCGGATTGCCGCATGCAGACCTTGGACGGCGACTTCGAAGGCTTGATTCTGCCGCGTGCGGAAACCGCCAATCCGCATCATATCGTTCTGAAGTTACATAATGGGTATAACGTCGGCATCCATGTCGAGCGTATTCAATCTATAACCGAGATCGGCTATAAACGCGCCCATTATCAAATTCCCGAGAAGGAATTTCCCTTCGATCCCGTCAAGCCGCGCGTCACGTTGTTGGGTACGGGCGGCACGATTGCCAGCCGTCTCGACTACCGGACGGGCGCGGTGATTCCCGCCTTTTCACCGGGCGAATTGTACGGTGCGGTTCCCGAGTTAGCCGATATCGCCAACCTCACCACGAAACGCATCTACGCGGTCTTTTCGGAAAACATGACTCCCGAAACGTGGATCGGCACGGCCAAGGCGATCAAGGAGGAAATCGAGAACGGCGCGGACGGCATCGTGATCGGGCACGGAACGGATACCATGCACTACACCGCAGCCGCGCTGACCTTCATGGTTCAGGATCCGCCGGTGCCGATTATCATGGTTGGTTCGCAGCGGAGTTCCGACCGTCCGTCCTCGGACGCCGCTCTGAATTTGATTGACGCCACCTACGCCGCCGCTCACGGCGATATCGCCGAAGTGCTGGTCTGCATGTTCGGTCCGACCTCGGATCAGTACGATCTACTGCATCGCGGCACGCGCGTCCGAAAAATGCACTCGTCCTATCGCTCCACCTTCCGCACGATCTCCGATACTCCGGTGGCGACGGTGCGCATGGGCGAAGTCAAACCGATCAAGAAAGACTACCGGCGGCGCGATCGAACCCGGCAATTGAAACTGGACGCGGTCTTCGACGAACGGGTGACGATTCTGTATTATTACCCCAATATGAAGCCCGACTTGATTGATTCGCTGGTGGACAACGGCTATAAGGGAATCGTAATCGCGGGCACCGGACTTGGCCACTTCAACAAGCCGCTTTATCCGGCCATCAAGCGCGCCATTGATGCCGGAGTGCATATCTATATGACGGTTGAGACGCTGTGGGGCTACGTCCAGATGTACGTCTACGACACCGGACGGGATATCATGGAATTGGGAGTGGTTCCGGCGGGAAATATGATTCCCGAAACCGCCTATGTGAAACTGGGCTGGGCGTTGGGGCATTCCCATGATCGGGACGAAGTCGCCAAACTGATGCTGACGCCGATCGGCGGCGATATTACGGATCGCGAACCGATTGACGGCTATTTGATTATGCAAGGCGGTCTGCCGGAAGTCGAACAATTCCTAATGGCCCATCGGCGATAGACCTTTATTATCGGTTCTCTATGCGAAACGGACTCAGGTTTTCCTGAGTCCGTTTGCTATTTTGAGATGTTCTCGACTAAAATCAGGCAACGATTTTTTTGTCAGCCGACATAACGTGTTGAATCAACCAGTCGTGCATCATCCGCTGGAGATGCATCACGACGATCGTGGACGGTCCCTGGCGAGAATAGAGGTGTTTCAACTGTTGATAGTTCTCCACGAATTTGTCATGTAGCTTCTTATGCTCCGCATAATGGGGAGAGTGATGTTCCAACATATAATTTTCTTCGTCGCGAAAATGATTCTGATAGTACTGTTCCAAGAACTCGATTTGTTCGTGAATAACATCGTTGGCTTTATTGGATTGCATAGCATCCTGTAAGACGCTGATATGCTCGAAAAGCTGCTTATGCTGCTCATCCTGCCAATCGAGACCGGTAGACAATTCCTGACGCCAGACCAGAGGCATGACTGCTCCAATGCTTGGATTATTCGCGAGTTCTCACCCGTCAAATAAGCAAAAAGTGTGCTGGTGTTGATCCTGACCTTGTGTAAAATTAAATAAGTCACGTATAAGCTAACGGGCGGCTGTTAAACAGCCGCCCGTTGGCATGATAAATATTCTCCAGCCCCGTTGATTTACTATTTCATAATCGAGAGCAACACTCCGGCGGCAATGGCGGTTCCGATGACTCCGGCCACGTTAGGTCCCATGGCGTGCATCAGCAGGAAGTTATTGATGTTCTCCTCCTGCCCGACTTTTTGTGAAACGCGCGCCGCCATGGGCACCGCCGATACACCCGCCGAGCCGATCAACGGATTAATCTTACCCTTGGTCAGCTTGTACATCAGCTTGCCCAGCAACACGCCCCCGGCAGTCGAGCAAGCAAACGCCACCGAACCGAGAAGAATAATCTTGATCGAGGACCACCGCAAGAAGACATCGGCGCTCATCGTAATCCCGACCGACGTTCCGAGGAAAATCGTTACCAGATTGATCAGCTCATTCTGGGAGGTCTTCGTCAGACGCTGGACCACACCGCTTTCCCGAAACAGATTTCCCATCATCAGCATTCCCAACAACGGCGCAACCACCGGAACCAACAGCAAGCAGGGAATCATGACGATGATCGGAAACAGAATACGTTCGCGGCGGGAAACTTCGCGCAGGTTGCCCATCATCACTTGCCGCTCTTTTTTCGTCGTCAACCACCGCATGATGGGCGGCTGAATGAGCGGCACTAATGCCATATAGGAATAGGCCGCCACCGCAATGGGACCTAAGAGGTGGGGAGCCAGCTTGGCGGAAAGAAAAATGCTGGTGGGACCGTCCGCCCCGCCGATGATGCCGATGGACGCCGCTTCCTGCGGCGAGAAACCCAACAGCATCGCACCGACTAACGCTGCAAAAACGCCTAACTGGGCCGCCCCGCCCAGCAACAGCACCGACGGATTGGCGATCAGCGGACCGAAATCCGTCAGCGCGCCGATTCCTAAGAAGATAATCGGCGGATAGATTTCGAGATCAATCCCTTGTTTCAGATAGAAGTACAGCCCGCCGACGATACCGTCATGCGGCGCATCCACGATTCCGGTGGCGGGAATGTTCGCGAGCAGGGCACCAAATCCGATGGGCAGCAGCAATAGCGGCTCGAAATCGCGGACGATGGCGAGGTAGAAGAGAACTCCGGAGATTCCCATCATCGCGACTTGGCCCCACGTCAACTGACCCCAGCCGCCGGATGCGAAGAACCTCTGGATTTCTAACCAGAATTCCACGGATCAATCCTCTTTTACGGTGATGAGGAGCTGACCCTGCTGAATGTTATCCCCCTCTTTTACGTGAATCGAGACGACCGTCGCACTCGCCGGGGCGTAGACTTTCGTATTCATCTTCATGGCTTCGATTTCGATCAGCACATCGCCGCGTTTGACATGATGACCCGCCTGAGCGACGACTTTATTGACGGAACCGGTGAGCGGCGACATGATTTTACCGCCGTCACCCGCGGTCGGCAGTGGCGCCGCCGGTTGCGACAACGATACGGGCGCCGCAGCGGGAGCACTCACTCCGCGCGGCTGTGAAGCAACACGCGCGGGTAAACCGGTGGGCAATTCCTCTTCGTCATCTTGAACGAGTTCCAGCTCCACTTCAAAGGGAACTCCATTCACGCGAACCTGATACTTCTTCATTCCCAGTTATCCTATTTTTCCGACCTGACGCGAAATCAGTTGTTGGGCACGCGACAATTCCTGCCATGTGTCTTCACCCGATTGCGGTCGCAGGTAGCGAATCCGATGAATTCGAAATCGGCGTTTTTCGCAGGATGCAATGGCTGCCGTGATGGCGGCCACGATCCGCGGATCCAGACCTTCTTCCTTCAGCACGGGCTTCCGCTCGAACACCTTCAAGTGCTGATCAACAACACCGATGAGTTTTGTCACCAGCGCCAGAAAACCCAGTGCCACCATGACGACGGTTGGTCCGATGACCAGTGCCGCAACACCCAGTGTCCAGTCTTGATTCATAATCGTATTAGAGCGGCAGATTGCCATGTTTTTTGGCGGGACGCAGTTCGCGCTTGCCGGCCAAAGTTTCCAGTGCAAACAGCAGATATTCACGGGTATCACGCGGCATGATTACGGCATCCACCTGTCCGCGTCCGGCCGCCACATAAGGCGAAGCATGTTCGCGGCGATACTCTTCCATTTTTTCGATACGCATCGCTTTAGGATCCGCCGCCTCTTCTAATTCCTTCTTATACAGCACGCGTACCGCACCTTCCGCACCCATTACAGCGACTTCTGCGGTCGGCCACGCAAAGACGCGATCCGCACCCATCGCCTTGCCGCACATAGCCAAGTACGCCCCGCCGTAAGCCTTATGCAGGATAATCGTGATTTTGGGAACCGTGGACGCGCCATAGGCAAACAGCATTTTCGCGCCGTGCCGGATAATACCGCCATATTCCTGTTCGATACCCGGCAGAAATCCGGGAACATCCACAAAAGTCACGATGGGGATGTTCATTACGTTACAGAAGCGGATGAAACGCGCGGCTTTGGCGGATGCGTTGATATCCAATGCTCCCGCCAGCACGCCCGGCTGGTTAGCGACAATTCCCACGCTGCGGCCGCCGATACGACCGAAACCGACCACGATATTGGCGGCGAACTGCGGCTGTACTTCCATGAAATCACCGCCGTCCACCACGCGGGCGATGACATCCAACACATTATACGGTTCGCGGGGATCATCGGGAATGATTTCATCCAACACCGGATCAGGCACAAACTCCAGCACGTCGGCAGTAGAGGAACGCGGGGGATCGTCAGTTTTGTTCTGCGGCAGGTACGAAAGC
>CAYUIF010000011.1:0-23348 GCA_964444755.1 uncultured Alphaproteobacteria bacterium
AGCGGGCTGAATCTCATCTCCCGCCGCCACAGTACTCAGATCAACAGTGATTTACGTTTGTTTAAGCGTCGCGTGACGATTCAACCAAGTTATCAGGGGATATTCCGGGAGGAACGGGAGCGGCGCAGCGTCACCGGCGGCGTTTTACAGTATATTCCGGCCATCGCGGCGCTTTATGCGAATGATCCTAATCCGGACTACGATTCGCTTGAGGTAATGTCAACGCTGAACGACGGTGATGTTGACACACCGGCTGGCTCCGGCTTGGATTTATCGCTGGATATCTATCATAATTTCGGTCTCGACTTCGGCGCACCCGTGATCGTAGATCAGATCTATCTGTATACCGATACGCTGGCCAATCCGTTGCTGCCATGGGCGATCTACACCAGCGACGATAATCTGAACTGGCAGCGCGCCGTTGATTATGCCGTTTACTCCTTCAGTATTCCATTCCTGCGCTACGAATTGACGTTTCCGGCTCAAACAACGCGCTATATAAAAATTGTCATGCGGCCGCAGCCGCAGATGCAGAACGTACCGGTTACCGAGCTGCGCGCATTAAACATGGAAACGGAGACGTCACGCACTTCGCGTCCGTTGGACCACCGCGGATCGCTGGGCATCCGGTATGAGGCGGCGTCATGGCTCAGCTTGTACGCCGATGGAAACTATACCCAGACCGGTCATACGACCACCAGTCAAGAACGCCGCTACCGGAATATTGCGACCGGGTTTAATTTGCCGCTGGCATCCCGACTTCGATTGTCAGCCCGTTACCAGTATGCCACAGTGCGATACTCGCAGCCGTTCAGCAGCGGGACCGACAGTGAAAGTGCTTCGGCATCGTGGGAAGCACGGTGGCTGTCGTCGCTCACGTCTCAGACCAGCGTCGTCTGGTCGCGTGAATTCGTCGAGGGTCGGGAAGTACGGATTCAAAACACCTATAGCGTTCAGATCCTGGCAACGGTCTTTCCGCAGTTACGCAGTCAGACGTTGCTGAATCTGGCGGAGGACCAGCGGATTGCCGCTCATGACTTGAATCGAAGCCGCAGTTTTCGGCAGACATTCACGACCCGACCGACCTATCGGTCACAGATGGATGCCGATTACAGCTGGCAGCGGACTTATTCCCGGATTTTCCCGGTTTCGTCGCGGCAGGCAGTCGGCTTGCGCGGCAGCTACCAACTCACAGCTCGGATCAATGTGCGCGGGGATCTCAGCTACTCCGAAGAATCGTCGGGGATCTACCGTGCCTGGAGCGGTTACGCGTCATGGGCGATTACCCGGACGGTCGGAGCCGGCAGCAGTTACAGTCGGACCGTGCCGTCGCAAGGGGGCGGTAATGAGATCGTATCCGCTGATCTCAGTTTTCGACCGACTCCGGCAATGGACTGGTTGTTCGGTTTCTCGCGCGGCCGCTATGCGGATACACCGCAAAACAATAGCACGAACCTGCGTTTAAGTTTTAACCTGAGGTTCTGACCGATATGCACCGGCACACTTGCATCGGTATTACACTCGTAGGAATTCTTTCGGTTGTACTGTTGATCGGCTGCACGTCGGTCGGCAGGACGGTATTTCTTAATCCGGAATTTACGTTCGGCAGCGTCGAACGCGTGGCGATCGTTCCGTTCGAGAATCTGTCCGGTGATCCGGGCGTGAGTGATTACGCTTCTCGAGTGTTTATGACCGAGTTGCTTGCGAAGCGGGCTTTTGACATCATTGAACCGGGTGAAGTCAGTCAATATCTCGCCGCAAATACCGTGCTGAAACCGAGTGAACAAACCGTGGAACAAATCATCGCCATGGGCCGTGAATTGAAAGTCCAGGCGCTGATTATCGGTACCATCGGCGAATCCACCCAGTATCGCAGTGGCGGGCAGTCGTCGCACATTTTGAGTATGAACCTGCGGATGGTGGAAACCGAAACCGGTTCAACGGTCTGGAGCACAGCGATTATCACCGGCGGACCGGGTTTCTTCTCCCGCTTGTTCGGTGTCGGCGAGCGCACTCGCAGCGATGCCGTTCGTTTGGTTGTGAAAAAGGCGATCAATACGTTAGTGCGCTGAGCCTTAGCGATTGCGTATCAAACCATACGCAAGAGTGCTGTCCATGAAGCGATTCATTATCAGTCTTGGCCTAATCGTTTTTCTTTTCACGCCGGATACTGCACAATCGCAAGCGACCGGACCGTCTCTGTATTATGTGTTCGTACGCTCCTCACGCGTAGCGTTACTTCCCTTTGTCAATTATACCGAGTCCGTGAATGTCGGCGACTCCTTGATGCCTCGTCTGCGCCGAGAATTAATCGGCCGGTCCGTTGAACTTGCCGACTCCGCCGACATCGAAACCGTCTTACGAAAATATCGTATTCGCAACACGGTCGAGCCGTCCATTCAACAAATCCAATTGCTGTCTGACGAACTGGAGGTCAGTTATATACTGGTCGGGAGTATTGACTACGTACGCACCGACGCGGAGGCGATCGAAGTCGCTCTGGCGGCGCGCTTGATTTATGTTCCGACCGTTGAGATCGTTTGGAGCGGAACGGCGTCGGCCCACAGTGATGATCGCCGGCTCCCCTTCGAACTGGGCAAGACACTGGATACAAATCGGCTGATTGCGCGGGCTTCGATGCGTCTCTTGCAGTCGTTTAACTATACGCCTCCGTCGCGGACGCGTCGGATCGATTCGATCCAAGTGTATTTGCATCGTCAGGAAATCGCGAAACCTTGCCGCTCGATTCTGATTCTTCCCTTTTCCAATGAAAGTCATGCGGCTGCCGCAGGATACGCAGTTCAGAATCAATTTGTCGCGCAACTAATGAGCGATGGCTATTCGCTGATTGAGCCGGCGCGGGCGCAGCAGATTTTATATGAGACGCGCTGCGGAGCAGGTGAAATTTCGGTTGAAGCCGTGAACGTGATGCGGCGGGAGTTGGGAGCGGACTTCATTCTGACCGGCACCGTTGAGACCTACTCCGGTGCTTTTGTCCCTGATTGGGGAGATGATCCGGAAGTATCGATGCAGGTCAGATTGATTGACGCGGCCGAGGGAACGATCGCGTGGTCGCAAACGGCTTCACGCCGCGGTAGCCAAGGCTTGGTCATGTTCGGCTATGGCGCTACTCACGGACTGAACGATTTGTCCCGTCAATTGGTTCGTTCCCTGGTTCACGCGATTCCACATACGACAATTCTTGAAGCGAATTCAGTATCTAACGCAACCGGTTATGCTCAGTAAATCCATCCTCTTTTTCACGATCGTCATAGCATTTTGGTCCCCGGTGTACGCCGCGGATTTGCAAAATGACGAGATCGTCATTATTGTCAATTCGGATACCGTGACCATTGCTTCGCTGGAAAGCGAACTCATCCGGATTCACTCGGCGAACCGCGAAGCAACCGCCGGTCATGAATTCAGTCTCGACCGTTTAGTCCAAAAGCTGATTAACGATCATTTATTGGCGCAGGAAGCGCGGGCGATCGGATTGGATGAAGATTCGGCGTTGATCGGATCCGTACATGATTTTCGCAGCCGTTTAGCGTTGCAGTCTTATCTCCAAGATGTAATCCCCGATACTTTTCAGGCATCCGACGCGGAAGTTCGTGCACAGTATGCTGAGGATTACCGGATGTTCGACCTGCAGATGATCTCAGTGCTCGATACGTTTCGCGCGGCCTTAATCGCCGACAGTATCCGGGCCGGTTTCTCAATGGATTCATTGGCATTGCGGAATTCTGCCGACGCCTATACCATGCGAATGGGACATATCGGCTGGCGCCCTTTGGCCAGCGCGCCGTCGCCCATCGAACCGTATTTGAGAACCTGCAAGCCGATGGATATTATCGGACCAGTACTGATGTGGCGAATGTTCAGTGTCATTCAGGTGCGCGGTATTCAGGAGGCCGACACGGCCGAACTGGATAGTTTGCGACCAGTCATCGAGGATCGGGTACTGTTCAGGAAGAAGAAAGCGGCGTATGATTCCTTAACCGCGCAGCTGAGGTTAAAGGCGGAGATCTGGATCGACTCAATGGAAGTTGACCGGATTCTCTCGGACTTGAAAACCGGCCGGGAAACACCGGAAACGCGAGTCGCAAAAATCAATCATACTCCTTTCTTGCCCGCTTCAACTCTGCGCCGCGAGTATCAATTCCAAATTGCCGGACAACCGGACTTAGGAGAACATTTTGTTCTGTACAAAACGCTTGAGAAACAGATTGAGGATTTTCTTTGGCGGGAAATGGCGAAATCAAACGGATATTTCGACACGCAGTCGGTCGTGAGTCGAACCAAAGAATTCGAGGATTCGCTGTTGACGTCCTCCTACTTGGTGGATATTATCGCCGTGCAGGCTACGGTTTCCGATTCCGCCGTTGAAGCGTATTATCTGGCTAATGCCGATTTATTTCGGATGCCGGATCGCGTTCGTTTTGCGTCCCTGACTCGCGCGACCGAGGATGAAGCGCGTCAGGATTATCAGGAAATCATGTCGGGGACCAGTTTCGAGTGGCTGGCGCGACGCAACTCGATTGACGAGTTCCGCGATAAAGCCGGAGAGCGTGAATGGATTCCGGAAAACCAACTGCCGGAGAATCTCCGGCTGGCCCTTGATTCGCTTGACATTGGCGGTGTGCTTCCTCCCAAGGAGAATAATTCCGGATTCATAATCATCCGCCTGACTGGCCGTGAACGCGGTGAGGTCGAGCCTTTGCAGAATGTACGATCGAGAATTCAGAGTATGCTCCTGCAGCAGGCGCGCTATCAGGCGATTGATGAGACGATTCGCGAATTGCGGAGGGATGCGAAAATCATCGTTCGTGAGGACGTCTTGAAGGCCCTTCAAGTGACCGGTACAATGGAATGAGGATTCGGTGATCGGTTGGAGAATTCTATGGTGAAAATACCGATAGATCGCGGAGCATTTTTAGGTTTGTTCCGATTTATGCTGGTGGTTGCGCTATTTGTTGCGGCGCCGCCTGATCCGGTGTTTGCGCAGGCTAAAACCGGACAGCGCTTTTCCAAACAAGGAACTTGTCTGTCCTGCCATGATAAAGACGATTATAAAGGTCGATATGCCCATGAACCCTCGGCCAAGGGCGAATGTCTGCTGTGCCACAAACCCCATGGGAAGATCGGAGCGCTGCGCCTCAAAGAGGACAACGAGAAGCTGTGCGCGCTCTGTCATGATTTGGAACGCTTGGGTATGCAGCGGGCATTTGTGCATGCTCCCTCGAAGCGGGGGAAGTGCGTCGATTGTCATGATCCCCATAAGGGCAAGGATAAGGCGCTGCTCAAAGACGCTATTCCGGAAATCTGCTTCACCTGCCATGCGGTAGCGGAATTCTCGGCCAAACACCGGCATCAACCGCTGGATAAGGGGTGCAGTGACTGTCACGATACGCATGGCAGCGATCATGCCGCGCTGTTGAAAACCGATGCGAGTGAACTGTGTCTTCAATGTCATAAAACCGGCACTCCCCAATTTTCAAAATCTCATAACGGGTACGCGATCACCGGCGGCCAATGTGTTCTATGCCATGTACCCCATTCCGCGGATCGCACCGGCTTATTGCCGCCGGCGTTGCATGCACCGGTTACTGATGGCCAATGTGACATTTGCCACGCCCCGCCGGCGGATTCGACGCTTAAGCCGATTGACCAAGTGCCGCAACTTTGCGAGACGTGCCACGAACCGGCGGCTGATCCCGATCTGGTTCATGCACCTGTAGCATCGGGGGAATGTCTGGAATGTCATTCGGCGCATGCCTCGCGCCAACCGATGCTGCTCCGTGAGCCTGATGTCACGCTTTGTCTCTCATGTCACGATGATATCAAGAAGAAAATCCTGCCCAACATTCAACATCCGGCGGCGGCCGAGAGTTGTCTGGGCTGTCATTCGGCCCACGGCCAGAATGCCAACACCCTCCTGAGACGGACGTCATCGGATCTCTGTTATGAATGCCACGCGGATGTTCAGGCCGCCGCGAGTGCGGCTGTGGTTCATCCACCGATGGACGGTGAAACATGCTGGTATTGTCATGATCCGCACGGTTCGTTTGAAGCGCATTTGCTGAATGATAAAACCCGCGAACTCTGTATTCAATGTCATGATAACGTGCAACAAGATCTGCTGAAAACCTCGGTTCATGTTCCGTTGCAGAAGGGTGAATGCGGCGCCTGCCATGAACCGCATGGCGGATCACGGAATGATCTTCTCAGAAAAAACGCCGATGAATTGTGCCGCACGTGTCATGAAGAATTGTTTACGTCGCATCCGCTGGATCGCTCGGTTCATCCGCCCGTTGCGGATGGCGAGTGTTCGAATTGCCATTTAGCGCACGCATCCGATCAACCGCACCTGTTATCGCAAGCCCCGTCGGTTTTGTGCATGTCCTGTCATGCTGAAATTGAAGCTGCTGTTGTCGGTGCGGCTTCCATTCATGATCCGGTGAAAAAAGGCCAGTGTACTGTATGTCACAGCCCGCACCGCAGCCAGGCCGATGCGCTGCTGCTGACCGGAGGCTCGCAGCTGTGCCTGCAGTGTCATAAGGAAATTGATGCGTCCATTCACAGCGAATTTCCGCATCCGCCGGCGGCTGACGGTGAATGTCTGAATTGTCATACGGCGCATGCCAGCCCTAATGCCGGTTTGCTGATCGAGCCGATCCCGCAATCCTGTCTGTCGTGTCACGACGGGGAGGATCAAGATTTTAAAAAGTCCCATTTGAATGAATCGGGAGCTGATTTGGATTGTTCGCAGTGTCATGATGCTCACGGATCGAAGACGAAAGGACTCTTCATGAGTCTGGAGCATGCGCCTTTTGAATCCGGCGACTGCGCCGTCTGTCACGAAACGTCGGCGGGAGGACAATAATGAAGCATGCTGCTTTCTTCGTCGCCGCAGTACTGACTGTTCTCGCCATTGTTGCGTCGAACGCCGCCGGGCGTTCGGCCTTGCCGCCCGTTGATCAGAAACAGGCATGTCTATCCTGTCACAGCGATTTGGAACAGACGCTGGCCAAGCCGAATCTACATCGCCCGCTATCCGAGGGAAAATGCAGCACCTGTCACAATCCGCACGCATCCAAGCATGCGGGCTTGCTGGATGATCAGGTGTCGAAGCTCTGCAACCGCTGTCATGAGGACGCTCTTCGATGGCTCACTCGGAGCAATGTGCATGATCCGGTGAGCGCCGGACGATGCACGGTCTGCCATGACGCCCACGGCTCATCGGAATCATCGCTTCTCAAGAACAAGCCTCGTGACCTCTGCGCGAATTGTCATGCGGATGTTAAGACTTGGTTCACCCGCAGTAATGTGCATGATCCGGTCAAACGCGGACAATGCGACGCTTGTCATGATCCCCACGCCGGCGACAATGAAGCGCTGATGAAAGCTCGGCAGGTGGAGATATGTCTGAAATGCCATGCGATTACGCCGATGTTTACGGCAACTCATCGGGGATTCGATCCGCAGAATGTTCGTTGTTCGGCCTGTCATGATCCGCACAGCAGCGATGCCCCGTCATTAGTGATGAAGGAAGTGCACCCGCCGTTTGCCGACCGTGATTGCGACGCCTGCCATGCAAAAAATCCCGAAAAGGGTGCGGGTTATCCGCTGAAAAGCAGCGCTCTGGCCGTTTGCGGAGAATGCCATAGCGAGGAAGCCGCGGTGGTCAGGCAGTACTCGGCGCACGGCGCGAGCGATAAACAGTCGTGTGAGATTTGCCATAACGGGCACGCGTCCCACGACCGGTCGCTGCTGCTGCTTCCGGAGCGACAACTCTGTCGGAAATGCCACGAAGAGAAGGCGGCCGGTACTTCGATGACCGATCCGCACCGCAAACTGGCGTGCGCCACCTGCCATGCGCCGCACGGCAGCAGCGGTGAATCATACTTGGTTGAAGCCGACCTGACGCTCTGCGCGAAATGTCACAGTAGTCAGCATCATGTCGCCCACCCGATGGGTGAAACAGCTATTGATAAGATCACTAAGAAGCCGGTAACATGTGTCAGTTGCCATCAGTTGCACGGGTGGAAAGCCGATCCGCTGCTGCCTGCTGAGGGCACGCGGGATCTTTGCGTTCGGTGTCATAATAAGTGAGACTGACCGAATCGGTTCAGAAAACAAACGAGGGCACGATTTCGTGCCCTCGTTTGTTTTAATCGCTAAGTACGTCTATCGGATTTCAGTGGTATGGGAATGTATGGATGCTGCGGCATGGCAATCGCGGCAGGCCGTGTCTTGATTCTTGGCCCGATCCGTGCCGGCATGTTCATCGAGTGCGGCGCCGTGCCACCAGTAGCTGTGACACTGGCACCCCCATTGACCGTCTTCGTTATACCCCCATTGCAGGGGAACGTTCTCCTCCTGAACCAGATGGCAGGGAATGCTGCTGCAAGTCTTGGTTTGGGGATCATAGAGAGAGTTTTGCAGGCTGCATTCCGCATATTGTCCGGGATACACCGTCCAGCCGTGGGTGGAAGCTTCATGCGCGCGGGTAAACCGGCTGCGAAATGGAAGCGGCGAAAACGCGATATCGGCTACGCCCGAAACGTGACGCGCCGTGTTGGAAATCGTGCCCCGGTTGTACATCGGCGGAAGCGTATTGGCATCATGACAATCGGCGCAACTACCGTCGCCTTGATCGAACCCTGTATTCTGATCGGAAGTCGTTGTAGCGTAGTGGCAGATATTACAGTTGATTACGGTTGCTGAATTGCTCGCCACGGTTACTGAATCATGACCCCAGTGGATTCCCAGTAAATGACCGCCGTCGTATTCCCCGACGATTTGAAACTGATAATGTGAGTTTGCCCCGTCACCGCCGATACTCTGGCTGGGATATGTCGGCGGTTCGCCGTGACATGTCGAACAGGAATAGGGTCCTGTTTGTCCCCACGAAGCATCGGTATAGGATCGCAGGGCGGCCGGTTGTCCGGAGGAGTGGCAATAGATATCGCTGCAGGTTCCCAAGGTATATTGATACCCGCGATCATCGGTAAAAGTCTGCGGGCCGGGAGTGTAAGACGCCGTGGCGGGATTCTTTGCCTTTAGCGAACTCGGCGCCACTGCAGCATTGTAGAACTCGATGTCTACGTTGCCGTTCATGTGGTGCGATCCGTCCGTCGGATGACAATTCCCGCAGCCAAAATTGTATTCGGTCGCCGGATCGGCGAAATCTGCCGTAATCCGCAAATCGCCGTAGCTGGCCGATGCCGTATCGGCATGGTGAACGCGATGTGCTCCGGTACTGGGAACGGCTTCATGACAGGCGTTGCACGATCCGGCGCCGCCTGATGGCAAGAATCCGTCCAAATGTTTATGGCATCCGGTACAGGACGTTCCGGCAAAATGGGAATGATCCCCCGCGGCGGAATTACGGTGATGCGCGGTTTGTGTATGGCAAACTTCACAAATACCGTCATAGTTCGGCTCGCCATGGACATAGTCATTTGCATCGTTCGTACTGACGACGCGATAGCCGCTATTCGGAGTCATAATGACTTCGCGTATATAGTAGTGTTCATATTGCGCGGGCTGATAGTGCGGGGAGTGGCAGCGATTGCAATACATCGTATCGGCGGCGGAAAAATGATTTTGTACCGCTTGAGCCATACCGGTTTCCACGTGACAACTTTTGCAGAGCTGCTCGCCGTACCACCATTCGGGCATCGGCCTTGGATAGGCAAAATTCGAGAAGTGGCAGCTCGTACACGTTACATCGAATGTTTCCGTATGCGGTTGATCGTGCGTGCGCCGTTCGCCGGTCGTATCCAGCGGTTCGCCGTCTCCGGAATACAGTCCGACATTACAGGTTAATCCGTCGAAATAGTTTGTAACGCGATAATATCGTTGATAATCGTATTGCGGACCGATGCTGTCCACATAAAAGGTGTCGCTAGTGGTGGCGAGGAGAGTCGTACTGGTCTGCAGGAAATCCGGAGCCCACGAACTGTAAACCCGGTATTGGGCACTGTCGGAAATCGAACTCCAATGCAGCGCGAGTCCTTCGGGAATCTGCTGCAGTACCAACGTGATATTAATATCCGGAACGACGTCGCCGGAAAACCGGTATTCCCAAATCGAGTGCTGGCTTTGCGAAACGACAAATAGCCGGTCTTCATCAATGGCGATATCGGTTCCGCTGCGCAGCGGAATATCGGTTAACCGGCACTGAAAAAAACAATCGCCCATATCGTTGAAGACTTGTACGCTATTCAGGATCGGATCAAAAGCCCATGTGCGGTCGAACAGGTCGCGGTCAATACCCCATTCCCGCAAGAAGGTTCCGGGAGCATAATTCCCATTGCCGCGCGATCCCCACGCCCGAATGAATCCGCCGTTTTCGGTAAACAAACACAGCCGGCTGTTATTCTGATCGGCAACGATGAGCTCGCCGGTTTCACTACTGAAGGTGAGTGCTACCGGAATATTCAGCTTACCGGTAATATGGCCGTATCCGCCGAATCCGGATACATACTCGCCGTTTGGTGAGAAAACCTTTATCGAGTCGTTGTCGGCGACAAAAATGAAACCCTCCGGGGATACCGCGACGTCGTGCGGCGCCACGAAAAATGACTCGTTGCCGCCAATCGTCATCTCGATGGTTCCATCGGCAGCCAATCTGCGAACGGCATGCTGATCCGCAACGAATAGATGACCCATTCCATCGGTAGCTATCGCCGTTGGGTATTCGATAGTAGTAATCTCAGATTCAATCTGTCCGTCCGGGCTAATCACGGCGATCGTTCCCGTTCGCGGGCTGGTAACATATACCAAGTGGGTAGACGGATCCACATCGATCCGCGTCGGATACTCGAGGATGGTGCTCCATGCGGATTCCAGCAACAATTCTACTGCAGAGGCCGTGGAATTCAGAGCCATCAGCATTGTCAGCAATGCAGGAATTATAAATCTGCAAAATCTGATCATAATGTTCTGTTTGGTTTGACAAAGCCTTCTAAAGGATTCATAAGTAAAATAATATATTTCTTTACGGTCTGCAATATCGAATTCTGATTCCACGAAAATAGTGTTCCATAACCGTTTTTGCGAAAAAAAATCCAAGGTTTAAAGCAAATAATCCATAAACGATAAATTCTTCAAGGGAACAATCCTAAATAAATATTAGAATTAGGACTTATGACCCACAAGGAGAAACGAAGCCTATACCGGTAATCTTGAATTCCGCACAACCGAAGGTATTTCCCGGTTGAGCACCATTGAATCGGAAGGAGGCTTGGATATGACAACCATTGGATATTAATACCTTCAATTTATTTTGCTCTTTAGAAGATCATTGTTGCGCTCGACAGAATAGAGATGCTCAATGAACCTAATGGTGATCAATAATCAAGAATGAGACTCCGTCAATGCTACTATTAGTTCTGAAACAATCCCAAGTCCTGAACATCTGGTTCTTCAGGATTAAATTTCGTTTGATAATAATCAAATTATTACAAATTTATATAGCAAGAGATTACTATATACTGATACTAAATGAATCAAATTAAATACATATAAATCAATGAATTATAGCATACTATGAAGTAGTTATGTGAACTCTGGCTGATGAACAACTGCTCCAAACAGAAACAATGATTCATTTTGTAGATGCCAATTGACGGGATGGTTTCCCGCCGGTTCTACACCTGATTATCGTTGTCCCGTCTATTTCTATACTTTGCCTTCCGTTCACGCAAGGTAATCAATCACACGTGATGGTCAAATCAATTCATACCAGAAGGTACATGAATGCCGAGACACTATTGGCGCACTCATTGCCTAATTACTTCCTCAGGAGTAATCGAACTGCAAGGATTTATTTGAATGAACAATTTCTGCCCCGATTTTCTATGAGTCTGCATTTCTTCATGAATGGAAATATTAGAATTCAAAATATGGACATCGTACAAAAAAAAATTTAGACCCATGTGTGAAAAAAGGAGCATTCTTGCCGCTATGGGAAAAATGTAACGTACCTATAAAAACGTACCTTACGGTACGAAGGTTCAGAACAAGCGTTGTTGGCGGATTGATGATGCTATATACAAATTGCTATTCAATCAATTCCATCGAAAACTGAGGAGTAACTCAAAACATGGATGATCAACAGGAGTTGCGTTCCATTCTGCAGGAAAGCATGTGCTTTCTCAGCGCCATTGCCTGTGGTTTGGAAGAAGCACTCGGTGATCCTGCCAATACAGTCTCGCATCTCGCAGGTGAGAAGCTCGGCCGTCAGTTTGCCGCCGGACATTGCAATGATGATTTGATCGAGGCGCTCAAGGACGTCCAACAAATCCTGCAGCAGAATGGCTGTCTTTGGCAATTTGAATGCTTTAAACCGAAAAATCAGGAGGATCTTATTCAGCAAACTCCTGATGGTGATGAGGTGACATTGGTATTTCGGGATTGTATGATTCGCCAGGCTTTGTTTCGCTTCGGTCATCATCAAAAAGGATCGTTGTGCAACCTGATGAACGGCTTTTTCGCTTCCGCCATTCAGAATATTATGGGGCGGCAAGCCAGCTTGGAAATCGTCCATGCCGGAGAAAATGCCTGCCTTAAAAAGCTGTTGGTCAAGCGCAAAGCGGAAGACAATAGCCGTGAGCATTCCGGTTCCCGAACCCAAACCGAAGGAGCTGCGGCGCATGAGTAATCCGAAAATAAAACTGAATCTCGAATGGTTGAGTGCCTGCGCCGGTTGTGAAGTCGGTATCGTCGATCTTCATGAGAAGATTCTCGACATTCTGAGCGCTGCTGAAATCCAACGCTGTCCCGTCTTGACGGATATTAAGGATTACCCGCCCGCCGACATCGGAATCATTTCTGGCGCAATCCGCAACCACCATGATCGGGAAGCCGCTCTTAAAATGCGTCAGAGCTGCAAAAAAATTATCGCCTTGGGCACCTGTGCCGTCTACGGTGGTATTCCCGGCGCCGGGTTGGTTCACACCAGAGAAGAAATCCTCGATTCGGTTTACATTCACAATCGTACGACACGTACCGAGACGATTCCGTCCGTGCATGTTTCGCAATTGGAAACGATGGTTACGCCGCTTGATGAAGTGATTCCTATTGATTTATATTTGCCCGGTTGTCCGCCTCATGCGGCGTTTATTATGGATGCGTTGTTGGCGTTGGTGGAAGATCGTCCGCCCAAGGCTTGCCAAGAAGCGATCTGTGCCCGATGTCAACGTGAAATGGTCAAAACAGATGTCAGAGAGATCAAAATGAACCATGACGGAAAACCGGACGAACAGCAGTGTTTCCTGAGCCAGGGATATATCTGTCTCGGCTCCGTTACATTGGATCGTTGTTTGGCACCCTGCCCGAACAACGGAATCATGTGCAGCGGCTGTGCCGGTCCAACCATGCAGATTCTGACGGAACCCAATCGGGATATCCGGACCGAGGTCGCGGATCACATGTCCAAACTAACGGAAATTCCGCGTGAGGACATTATTCGTTGGATCGAACGAAATTCCAAGACATTCTATGCGTATGCTATGGCAACACGCATGATTGGACACAAGCCGACGTTCCTGATCAAGAAATGGATCGCCGATGTGGAGGAGGAGCAACTGTGAGCAAGACAATTGCGATTGATCCGGTCACCCGCATTGAAGGTCATGCAAAGGTATTGATAGAACTGAATCGCGATGGTTCGCCCAAATCCGCCGGCATGGTTGTCAACGAGCTGCGTGGTTTCGAGCGGATCATGGTCGGAACCGCTGCCGATCAGCTGCCTTTGCTCACGGCTCGCATTTGTGGGGTCTGTCCGTCAGCTCACCATATCGCCGCTTGCAAGGCGCTTGATAATGCTGCGGGAGTCGAACCGCCTCCGGCGGCCCGCATTCTGCGTGAGCTTCTTTATATGGGTCACCTGATTCATTCCCACGCCTTATCGCTGTTTGTATTACAGGGCCCCGACCTGGTGATGGGGCTCGACGCCGACCCGTCGATTCGCAATGTCGTCGGCGTTGTTCAGGCCCAGCCGGAAGTTGCGAAACAAGCCCTGCGCCTGCGTAGTTTGGGACAGAAGATTAATGAAATGGTGGGCGGACGCGGTGTTCACCCGGTTACCAGCGTGGCCGGCGGTATCACCTTTGCCTTGAATAGTGAAAAACATGCGGCTTTAAAATCCTGGGCGGATGAAGCGTTGCGTTTGGCCTGCGATTTGGCGGAAGTGGGCAAGACGCTGCTGATGAAGCTAATTGACGGATCGCCCGATTTATATGAAGCGTGGAGTTTTCCGACGTGGTACATGGGCACCGTTCATAATGGAAATGTCGATTTCTATGACGGTCAATTGCGGATTATGGATTCCGCGGGAGGCATAGTTCGCGAATTTGCGGCGACCGAATACGATCAGTATTTAACTGAAGTGGCCTGGGATTGGTCGTATATGAAACCCATGTATATTAAAGATGGTGACGCGCTGCAGACCTACCGCGTCAACTCTTTAGGGCGTTTGAATTGCGCGGAAGCCATCGCAACTCCCCTTGCGGATCGGGAACTTCAAGCCTTCCGCTCGCAATTCGGCCGTCCCTGCCATTGTACTTTAATGCTGACGTACGGCCGGATCATCGAGTTGATCTATGCGTGTGAACGCGCCAAACAGCTTCTTGACGATTCACGAATTTGGGGTGAAACACGGGTTCCCGTAAAATTCCGCGGCGGTCGCGGTGTCGGACATATTGAAGCGCCGCGCGGAACGCTGATCCATGACTACGATATTGACGATAACGGAATTGTTCGCCATGCCAATCTATTGGTGGCGACCCAGCAGAATTACGATGCGATCAATCAATCGCTCATGAAAGCCGCTGAGACACATCTGCGGGATAAAGGCGAAGATGGATTGTTGAACGCTATCGAATTTGCGATCCGCTGTTACGATCCTTGTTTGTCGTGTGCGACTCACGCCGTCGGTCTGATGCCGATTGAGCTTGAGATACGGCAGAATAATCAAACGGTTCGCCGGGTGCGGAGAAACTAAATATGCTGAACATCACGATTCACGAAAATGCCTGCCGGGGATGTCGGGAATGTGTGGATATCTGTCCGACGGATGTTTTTGAATTCGACGAGCAAACGCGAGAGTCTCGGGTAGTAAATGTCGAGGACTGTATTGCCTGTCTGAGTTGTGCCTACATGTGCCCGGCCGGTGCGATTAAGCACACGGACTTTCACGTGGTGAGAAACTTCTACCGGGATCTGGATTTCTGTCAAACCATGGACAAATATCTATGAGTACTGATTCTAATGCCGTACCGACGTACGAAGATCATGTTAAGGCTCTCATTGAAATCGCCTTCTTATTGGACATCTTTGCTACAACCATCAATGATCTGATGGGCGGGGCTACGGCCTCGATCAGCCGTATTTCGGGGCGCAGTATGGCCCGTAAGCTGCCGATTTATCTGAAGAATCCCGATATCCGGCAGACCTTGACGGCAATCGCATCGCAGCTCAAAGGCGGCTGCGAATTCTCGGCAAAGTGCGAGAATCATACGGCCGATCTTAATTTCGAAAAATGTGCGATCCGGAAAATTTGCGAGACTCGCAATATTCCGTTGAATGGACCGCTCTGTTCGCTTTTCCATTATTATTTGGACGGTATGATCAACGAGTTGCATAGTCGTCCCGTGAAATCGCGTATTCTTTCCGCCGCCGAATCATGCACAACCCATCTGAACTCGAAATAAGCAGCGATCGCGAGCCGGAAGTTCAGGTGATTTGCATCGGCAACAGCGTGGCCGGCGACGATGCAATCGGTTGCGAGATTTATGCTCGTCTGATCGAGGAATATTTACCGTCGAATGTTCAAATGACGATGCTCGGTTTGGGGGGAATCGCCTTGCTGGAACATTTGCGTGGTCAGCGATTGCTGTTAATCGTCGATGCGGTGCAGTTGGGCGGCGATCCGGGCGATATTCATATTAGGGAAATTGACGAAATCCTGCCTGCTGAAACGCCCGCGGTGTCGTTGCACGGTATCAGCTTACGCGATACGTTTGATATCGCGGAGGCACTTTATTCTGAAAATGTGCCTCAGCGGACTCTGTTGATCGGTATTGAAGGTCGAAACTTCAATGAACTGGGAATACCGCCTTCAAGTGCGGTGGAAGCCGCCAAAGAAAAGGCCGTAACGGTTATCAAACGCCTGATTGCGAATATGGATTTTCGAAACCGGTGTTTGCTGGATTATGTTTAAAGAACCCCGTGAATATGAGGAACATTCCGTGGACAACCAAAACTCTGTACCGATCGAAGGCGGTACCGCCAAAGATATGAACGATGCGCTTGAGGAAGTACTTCGGCTCTCCCAAGCCATGTCGGAAGGTCGGCTCGATGAACGAGCGACTGTCGATAGCTACTCCGGGGATGCCGCCGAACTTTTGGTGGCCGTAAATACGATACTTGACAGTCTGATCACACCGCTCCGCTTGGCGTCGTCCTCCATTCGCGAACTTGCACACGGTTCCATTCCCCCTGATTTCATTGTAACGGAATATAAGGGTGAATTTGACGATATTAAGCGGAATTTAAATGCATTTCTATCCGTGCTCTACGGTATGAATCATGAGATGCAGCATTTAATACAGTCGGTGAAAGACGGAAAGTTGAATACGCGCGGGAATGACTGGGATTTCGAAGGTTGTTGGAAGGAGTTGATCGCCGGTCTGAATGGCACCATCGATGCCACGGTGGATCCGGTGCTCGAGGCGCGCTCGGTACTGGAAAAACTGGCGACCTGCGACCTCTCGGTGCGGATGAACGGCAAGTATCGTGGTGAACATGCGCAGATCAAAAAGACGCTGAATGCATCGCTGCATAACCTCCACGAAGCGTTTAGTCAAGTCAACGGTGCGGTGACGCAGGTTGCCGATGCCGCGTCCGAGATCACTCAGTCCAGCACTGCGGTGGCGCAAGGCGCGCTCCAACAAGCCCAATCCCTCAAAGAAATATCCTCCAGTATGGAGCAGATTTCGATTCGGACCAATCAAACCGCCGATCACGCCATCAAGACAAACAGCCTTACTAAGCAGGCGCAAAGTACGGCCGAGGACGGGAAAGCCGCTATGGCCGAGTTGTTGAATGCCATGAATGAAATCCGTGCCGCTGCGGAAGGTACCCAGTCAATCATGCAGGAGATCAACTCGATTACCGCGCAGACCGATGATCTTGCCCGCAATGCCGCCGGTGAAGCGGCGCGTGTCGGCGCGTCGGCGCGCGGCTTTGCCGTGGTTGCCGATGAAGTTCGAAAGCTCGCCCAACGGGCCAAGACAATCGCTCAGCAAGTGTCGGCAATTCAGAGCACGAAAACTCCCGGCGCCGATTGCCATGATACGGCAGCCCACAGCGATGAAAAAGATGTAAACGCAGTAGTTCAGGAACTGGACAACATGGCGCTGCATACGAACTACCTTGCGTTGAATGCGGCGGTTGAAGCGGCTTATGTAGATGCCACCGGCAGCGGTATTGAAGGAATCACCAATCGCGTGCAGGATCTGGCCGCCGGTTCCAAAGCATCTGCCGCAAAAACTCAGGATCTTCTTCAGAAGTCAATGGAGCTGTCCCAAAATGGCCAGTCTTTGTCTAACGATGTCAATGAACAGCTTCTGGGAGTTGTCGATGCGGTGGTGAGCGTATCGGATCTGATCGCCGAAATCGCCAAGGTAAGCCAAATGCAAGCGAACGAGCTGAAGAGCATCAGCGACAGTATTTCCCAACTGAATCAAGTCACACAAATGAACGCCGAGAGTGCCGAACGGAGCACTCTCGCATCGAACCAACTGATGCAGCAGACCGATACCCTCGCCAAGTCAGTGAGTCGCTTTCATCTTGGAGCGTGATACCAATGGTGTACCGATTGCCGTGAACAGAATTTAATTTTGATCTATCGCCATGGCATAATACAAAACAGGTGCGCAAACACCTGTTTTTATTTGAAGTATTTCAACGGATTCGAGCCGTTGCACTGAGGCTTTGAAGGCACTGTTTATTAAAGCATTTATTAGACCTATTTTCATAAAAAGACGGTTTTAGACCAAGTTTTATCAGATTATTTCATCATTCGGACTCCCTTCGATAATGATAGTTGTTCTGTGGAATATCCGAGCCCAAAGCGCGTTTCCAGTCGTCCTTCTACTTCACCAATCCCGCAGTCCGTTTTCGACAGCAAGATGTAATTTGTGAGAGTTACACTTGGGTCTCATCGTCATGCTGAGTCCGGTATCGTTTGGTTCTTTGTTTATATAGAAAACAGCTTTGTCCTCGAGCAACCCACCGTGAAATTTGCTGATTCCGGTGTTATTTTAACAGTGGAAATCTCCGAAGAGTTCGAAGGATGTTTCATTCTCAAAAATAAGTTGTATATTAAATCGGACTTGCCTGTCGAACAATCCTAATTCCACCTTGATGATCCATCGCATCACTCTTATAATACTTTATTTCTTAACAATTTGTGCGCTGATCTATCTCGCCTATGAAGGGGGCGTATACTATCAGTTATCACTTGCTGACCGGCCGCATTCACCTCTACACGACTCTTACAAGCCCAGTGGGATAATCGGACATGGATTGGGAATTATCGGCAGCATACTGATGCTGGTGTTATTGCTCTATTCCGCCCGTAAACGCCTGCGTTTCATGCAGCAATTAGGGAATATTCGCTACTGGCTTAATTATCATATTTGGATGGGAATCACCGGACCGCTTCTGGTTGTTTTTCATACCGCCTTCAAATTGGGCGGGATTGTGTCGGTTTCGTTCTGGTCAATGATTGCGGTTGCGTTGAGCGGAGTATTGGGCAGGTATATCTATATCCAGATTCCCCGGACGATGACCGGACAGGAATTGTCACCGGCGGACCTCGAGCGAATGGATCGCGAGTTTCAGGATGTTCTGATGAATAAGTTCGGCCTGAATGAGGATATTCTGAGGCTGATCAACGCAGCATCGGGTGAACGAGCCGCATCGGCAAAAGACGGATTTTCAGGATTGCTGTTTTGGTTGATGCAGGATCTGAGTTTATCAGGACGATTATCGTCGGTAAGACGTTCTATCCGCGATGACGCCCGGTTAAATCGTCATGAGATCGCACAAGTGACCACGATTATCAAGCGAAAGATAAAACTTCGCCGCCGCGCCGCGTTTCTTTCCACCGCTCATAGCCTACTCCATCACTGGCATGTGCTTCACAAGCCGTTTGCGATGGTGATGTTAATCATCATGGTTATTCATGTAATCGTTGCCGTGATTTTCGGTTATACATGGATTTTCAATGCTTGAAAATCTCATTTATCTTTTTGTTGCCATTATTGCCGTAGGTTTGCCGGTCTTATATTTTCTCCGGGAGCGCAAGAAAAGCCGGATTGCGCGAATAACGCTGGAAAAAGCGGTTGAACGCGGACTCGATGAACCGGTCTCGCTTCATCCCTTCATTGATCCCGCGATCTGTATTGGCACGGCGGCTTGTGTTAAAGCCTGTCCGGAATCAAACGTCTTAGGTGTGATTGAGAACCGCGGGCAGTTGATAAATCCTGCCAAGTGCATCGGCCATGGCCAATGTCAAGCGGCTTGTCCGGTGGATGCCATAACCCTGGTTTTCGGAACCGCCAAACGTGGTGTGGATATTCCTTATGTTAGCGGGACATTCGAGACCAACCGGCCGGGGATCTATATCGCGGGTGAATTGGGCGGTATGGGATTGATTCGCAACGCGATCACGCAAGGAAAACAAGCCGCGCAGAACATCGCGCTCAGTCTGGAAGGCGTAACGCGTGGTGGGGAACTGGACTTGGTAATCGTCGGAGCCGGTCCGGCGGGGATTGCCGCCGCGTTGCAGGCCAAAAAAGACGGTCTGCAATTCGCGCTATTAGATCAAGTGGACTTAGGGGGGACAATCCTAACGTACCCCCGCCGCAAACTGGTTATGACGCAGCCGATGGATTTGCCGCTTTACGGGAAAATCGTTGCTCGCGAAATTCAAAAGGAAGAATTACTGACGATTTTTAAAGACGTATTCCGGAAAACCGGGCTGGAAGCACAAACCGACCAAAAAGTGGATGAAATTACTGGCGAAAACGGATTCCTGATGGTACGTACTGCTCGCCATGAGTATGCGGCGCGGCGTGTACTGCTCTCTATCGGACGACGAGGTTCACCTCGGAAATTGGGTGTGCCGGGCGAGAATTCCGGTAAAGTGTTCTACCGGCTGTTGGATCCTGAAAAATTCCACGATTTGCAGGTTCTGGTCGTCGGCGGCGGTGACAGTGCCGTCGAAGCGGCCGTTGCGCTCGCTGAACAGCCGGGCAATACCGTATTTCTGTCGTATCGCCGCGAAGCCATATTTCGGATTAAGGAAGGAAATGAGCGGCGGTTGGAAGAAGCCGTTCGCGACGGCCGGATCACTCCGGTTTACAAAAGCGAGGTGACGCGTATTGAAGAACGTACAGTGCATCTAATGCAAGACGGATCGGAGTTGCATCTGCCCAATGACTTTACGTTTGTGTTCGCCGGCGGTGAACTGCCCACGGAGTTCTTAAAGAAAGCGGGGATCGAGTTCACGCGAAAATTCGGAGAGGCTTAGTGCAATTGAAATTGCTCATACCTTTCATCATTGTGACTCTAATTGCCGGATCGGCAATGGCTCAGATCTCGCCCGGCGATTTGTCCCGCTATCACGCCGAACTGGAAGGCCTTGCCAATTGCACGATTTGTCACGAACTGCGCAAGGAAGTATCGAACCGGAATTGTCTGGCTTGCCATAGAGCTTTGCAAAACCGACTCGAAAATCGTTCGGGCTATCATGCGAGTTCTGAGGTCAGTGGTCGCAATTGCCGTGAATGCCACTCCGAACATAACGGACGCGATTTTGAACCGGTTCACTGGAAGAACGGAATTGAAAACTTCGATCACCGCCTCACAGGATTTGACCTACAGGGCGTACACGCTGACCAGAAGTGCCGTTCTTGCCATAAGCCTGCCTTTGTCCATCTCAAATCGATTGAAGATTCAAGTGTCAATCTTGAACGAACGTTCTTGGGATTGAATACGGCCTGCACGAATTGCCATGTGGATGAGCATGGTGATCAACTAACGGATAATTGCCTGAACTGTCATGGATTCGCCGCATGGTCGCCTGCGCTGAAATTCTCGCATCAGCGATCGCGTTATCCTTTGACCGGCAGGCACTCCGACATCAATTGCAATAAATGCCATCCGCTGCAATTGGTTTCGATTGCGTCCGACCCCGTGCTGATTGATAAGCGGAATAATCGCGGAACCAGTGCTCGGTACTCCGGACTACAATTCGAATTGTGCACGGATTGTCACAGCGATGTCCATCACGGCAAGTTCGGTACGAATTGCGCCGGTTGCCATACGACCGATGGTTTTCGGTCTGTTCCCGGTAACGATTTTGACCATTCTCGGACCGCTTTCGCCCTGCAAGGAAAGCACGCTGCGGTTGCGTGTCAAAAATGCCATAAAAGCGGTAGGATGACAGATCCGCTGTCCCACGAACAGTGCATAGATTGTCATGTTGATGTCCATCGGGGACAGTTTATACAGCGAGCGCGAACCGGAGCCTGCGAGGAGTGCCACACCGTCGCCGGATTTATTCCCAGCACTTTCGACTTGTCGAAGCATGATAGCACCCGTTATCCGCTGAACGGCAGCCATTTGGCGATACCGTGTATCGCTTGCCATACTGAGATTACCAGTCCGGATGGCAGTTATTCGCGTTTCAAATTTTCGGATTTGACCTGTCATGGATGCCATACCGATGCGCATCACGGACAGCTTAATCACTGGATCGAAAAAAACGGCTGTGAGTATTGTCACACCACCGCGACGTGGCATCGCACGTCGTTCGATCATAGACTTGCACGATTTCCTTTGGAAGGAAAGCATCGGGAGATATTATGTCTGGAATGCCATACGGTTGTTAGCGATTCAACGGGAAAATCAACGGTTTGGATGAAACCGTTGGTCATGGATTGCGCCGGCTGTCATCAAGATATTCATAACGGACAATTCATTCGGGAGACCCAGGGTGAAACGGCCGCCCGTTGCGAACGCTGCCACGTGCCTGTGAATTGGCGGGAACTGAAGTTTGAACATAACCGTGATGCGTCGTTTGTTCTGGATGGCGCGCACGAGAAACTGGCATGCCGTCAATGCCACAAACCGACCCGAAACCGTGCCGGATCTGAATATATAGCCTATCGCCCATTGGGTCGAACCTGTGCCGACTGTCATGATGTTCGTAAAGAACCGGGGACCGGCCATGAATAATTTCGTAACAATCACCCTGATCGGCCTCTTCCTGCTATTGAACGCGAGTTCTGGTTTGGCTGATCTCGCGCAAGATCCCGGTCCCAATCCGCATGGAACAATGACCTTCGATTGCAGTCAATGCCATGCCACGGAATCGTGGACGAAGCTTAAATCGGAATTGCAGTTCGAACACTCCAAGACGCGTTTTCCTTTAATCGGCCGGCATATTCAAGTGACATGTCGGCAATGCCATAGCAGCCTGGTCTTCTCGGATGCCGGATCGGAATGCTTGAATTGTCATTTGGATATCCACCAAGGCCAATTCTCCCAGTCGTGTTCCGAGTGCCATACGCCGCAGGGATGGAGCGATGAATCGCAGATGTACATCTATCATCAGCAAGCGCGATTCCCGCTGACCGGAGTTCATGCCTCATTGGATTGCCAGATCTGCCATGCGGCAGGCGAATATACCGGATTGCCCCTTGACTGTCAGGGCTGCCATTTGCAGGCGTATTACTCAACCCAAAATCCCAATCATTCTGATGCCGGGTTTTCGTTGCAATGTGCCGAGTGCCATAGTCTCACTGTTGCACGATGGAAAACCTCCTATCAGCATACACCGGCATTTCCACTGACTGCCGGACATGACATCAATGATTGTTCACGCTGCCATCAAGGCTCATATGCAGAAACTTCAGCGGAATGCGTCGCCTGTCATCGCGCTGATTATAATACGGCCGCCAATCCCAATCATGTGGTCAGTCAGTTCCCGCAAACCTGCGATGAATGCCATACAACGGGCGGTTGGCGTCCGGCGGCTTTTAATCACAATCTTGCGCAATTCCCGTTGACGGGCGCGCACGCTTCGGTTGCGTGTGCATCGTGTCACCTCGGCGGACAATATACGGGAACGTCCACCGTCTGTTATGATTGCCATCGCAGTGATTATGATGCAGCCGAAGAACCCGATCACGCCACGGCACAGTTTCCGCAATCGTGTGAGGAATGCCATACTACCGATGTCTGGCAACCGTCAACTTTCGACC
>CAYUIF010000011.1:23358-44596 GCA_964444755.1 uncultured Alphaproteobacteria bacterium
TACGCAGTTTCAACTGACCGGTGCCCATATCCGGACGGATTGCGCGCAATGCCATCTTAACGGTCAGTTCAGCGGCACAACTACGGCGTGCTTTGGCTGTCACCAGTTAGACTATGAAGGGGTTCAGGAGCCGAATCATGTTGACGGTCAGTACCCGCAGGAATGCACGATCTGCCATAATACCGAAGCATGGCAGCCATCCCTCTTTCTGCACAGTCAAACTAATTTCCCCCTTACGGGTGCGCATGTGCTGGTGAGTTGCGCTCAGTGCCACGCGAACGGCCAATATACCGGCACTCCCACCGAATGTTACGCTTGCCATCAATCGGATTACGAGGAAGTGACTGACCCCAATCATGTCGCGGGTAATTATCCGCAGAACTGTACGGTCTGTCACTCCACGGAAGCCTGGCAGCCGGCATCGTTTGACCACGCGCAAACAAGCTTCCCGTTGACCGGCAGTCATGTTCAAGTCAATTGCGCACTCTGCCACGTGAACGGCCAATATACGGGCACTCCCACCGAATGCTACGCTTGCCATCAATCGGATTACGAGGAAGTGACTGACCCCAATCATGTCGCAGGTAATTATCCGCATGATTGTACGATCTGTCATAACACTTCCGACTGGGACGATGCAAACTTTGATCACAACCAAACGGATTTCCCATTGACTGGCAGTCATATTCAAGTCAATTGCGCACTCTGCCACGTGAACGGCCAATATACGGGCACTCCCACCGAATGCTACGCTTGCCATCAATCGGATTACGAGGAAGTGACTGACCCCAATCATGTCGCAGGTAATTATCCGCATGATTGTACGATCTGTCATAACACTTCCGACTGGGACGATGCGAATTTCGATCACAACCAAACGGATTTCCCGTTAACCGGAGCGCACATCTCAGTAACTTGTTTGGATTGCCATCTCAATGGGCAATATACCGGAACGCCCACTGATTGCTTCTTCTGCCACGAGACCGATTACAATAACACGCAAGATCCCGATCATGCAGCGGCCGGATTTCCGCAAGACTGTGCAGTGTGCCATTCGACGTTCAACTGGGACGCACAATTCAATCATGACGGATTGTATTTCCCCATTTATTCCGGACGACATCGCAATGAATGGGATCGCTGCAGCGATTGTCATACGGACCCCAATAATTATGCCGTGTTCAGCTGCATTATTTGTCACGAGCACAATTGCAGCGATATGGCTGACGAACATGACGAAGTGGCCGGATTTGTTTGCGAGAGCAATGCCTGTTATGCTTGTCATCCCAACGGCGATTCCGGCGACCGGATCCATCGTATGCCGGTACCCACTCCACGAATAAAATAGCCGCCAAGATGTCCAAAAATACATTCCATTTCTGGTTCTTTGTCGTAGGACTCGCTGCCGTGCTGCAGATCGGGCTTACCGATGAAGTGCATACTACCGTGAAGTATATCAGTGCGTCCGGAATCTACTTGGATGCCGGGCGATTGCACGGTGTCTGTGCCGGCGATCGTGTAGACGTAATGCGCAGCGATTCCTTGCTGGCAATTCTGGAAGTTCAGTTTGTTGCAGACGGATCCTCATCCTGCCGCCTCTTGGAATCCACGGGTGTAATTCGTGTGGGTGATCTTGCGGTTATTTCAGTGGCGTTTCCGACTAGTGCGGATACACTAATTAGTCGTCCTGAAACGCTGCCGGAATCCGTCAATGAAGAACCGGTATTGCGTCCCGAAAGGCGAAATACGCGGGCTAATCGTTTTTCCGGTCGCGTGGGATTCACGTCGATGTGGCAGGAGGACCGGGCGGAATCCTCGAACAATATCGCCCAACCGGCATTAACAGTGAGAGTGCGCGCAGAAAATCTCCTGTCAACGCGGCACACGATGTCCATAAGATTGCGCGGACGGCAAACGATACGTGATCGCGAATGGAACGATCATGACCATCGGCGCTGGACCGGTCGTATCTATGAATGGTCTCTTACTTTCGATGATCCCCGGTCGGTCGTTCGCTATGGGGCTGGACGGGTTCTAACTAATCCGTTGCGTGGAATCGGATACTTTGATGGTGCGTTCTTCGATTATCGGGCGGCCAATCATATCACGGTTGGCATATTCGGGGGAACCGAACCCGACAAGCGAACTACGGAGTTCAACACGAGCGAGACAAAATATGGCATTTATGGCAGTTTCTATCGAGGATCCGGAACCGGACATCAATTCACGGCGACACTTGCGATGGCCGGACGGTACGTGGAAGGAAATGTCAACCGTGAATTCGTCTATGAGCAAATGGATTATTCCATCGGGAGCAAATTCTGGTTGCTCCAAAGTGCCGAGCTGAACATTAATCGGAAATGGCGGGCCGAGACCGGATCTTCTGCAGTCGAATTTGTAAACGCATTGTTCAGCTTGCGTTATAATGTAACGTCGGATTGGAGTGCCTCGCTATCCTACGATAATCGTCAAAATTACCGTACTTGGGAGACAAAGGATACTCCGGATAGTCTTTTCGAGAATAGCCGCCGCGCGGGAGTACGATTCAATCTCCGTTGGCGGGCGCTGGAAAGTGTAAGTATCGGTGGAGGGTATGGATCGCGGATGTCGACTGTGCAGGATCGGAACGCTGTGACCTTTACCGGCGATGTTCTGTGGACAGATGCTCTGATGAATGGTGTGACCGTCTCAACCTCCGTCATCGGCTTTTCCAATGTTTATACCAAGGGTACTCAACCGTCGCTTGCAGTGTCAAAAAATGTTATTCCTTCGCTGATGACCATGCTGCAAGTAGGAAGAAACGAATACGAGTATCGGACCGTGAGCGAAAAAGTACGAAATGACTGGATCAAGCTGAGACTGGATGCCCGGCTCACCGCCCATCTTTACGGCGCGGCATATGTCGAGCATTATGAGGGTGACAGCCCAGCCTTGAACCGACTTTTCTTGGAGACCGGTTTTCGTTGGTGAAGCCTCTGACGAGCAGTGGCTACTAAGGAAGCAAGTCCACTCCTATTAGCGTTGGTTTGTATCAAGAAAGCCCCTTGCGGGGCTTTCTTTCGGATTTGAATTCACATCGAATCGGTAAGATCAATCGAATATCGGATTCGTGTAAAATGCTGACTTGTAACACCGTAAAGATGTGATGCTCTGGCTATAATGCACTCACGTGAGTCGTGATGATGGTCGTAATGCCGTCAAGCTGCAGCACGATGTACCGTCGGTCGGCGCATGTAATAGTAGATAGCCGGAATGAGAATCAAAACGTGGATCGTAGACGTGATCAGTCCGCCGACCATCGGCGCGGCAATGCGTTTCATGATTTCCGATCCGGTCTCAATACCGAACATCACCGGCAGCAATCCGATCAAGGTCGTCGAAACGGTCATCAGTTTCGGTCGTACCCGCTCAACGGCGCCTTCCATAATCGCGGCTTTCAGATCGGCCACCGTGTTCATACGGCCTTCCCGCCGGTAGCGCTCGTAAGCTTCCTGCAGATAGACCTCCATCACAACGCCGGTTTCCGCGGCAATACCCGCCATGGCAATCATCCCCACCGCAACCGCAACCGACATGTTGAAATTGAGGAGATAGATTAGCCAGATCCCACCGACCAGGGCAAAGGGCAATGGCACCATGAGCAGCAGCGATTGGCCGACGCTCTTAAAATGTGCATAAAGCAGAAAGAAGATTATCAGCAGGGTGAGCGGAACGATAAAGGTCAAGCTGCGGTTAACCCGCTCCATATACTCATATTGCCCCGACCAGACCAGTGAATATCCTTCCGGTAGCCGTAAATTTTCATTAAGATAATCCTTTGCCTTTTTGACATAAGTTCCGACATCTACACCGCGTAAATCCACGAATACCCATGCCGACTTACGGGCATTTTCGGTCTTGATCATGGATGGACCGTCGCTGATTCGGATATCCGCCACTTGTTCCAGTGGGACGGTGTAACCTTGCGGAGAAGGTACGCGAACGCGTTTGATGCTCTCGATATCGTTGCGGTCATCTGGGAAATACCGCACGTTGATGGGATAGCGGGCGCTGCCTTCCACCGTTGAAGAAACGTTCATGCCGCCCAATGCGGAGGCAATGACATCCTGCACCTGTGCCACGCGCAATCCGTAACGGGCGGCGCGTTCGCGGTTGATGTCAATGTCTAAATATCGTCCCCCGATATCCCGTTCGGCGAACGCCGATAACGTGCCGGGCAGCCGCTTGACTAAGGCTTCGGATTTCTGCGCCAGTTCGTTTAAAGTGCTCAGATCGTCGCCCATGATCTTGATGCCAACGGGAGTCTTAATCCCGGTCGAGAGCATGTCAATACGGGTGCGGATCGGCATCGTCCACGCATTGGTCAGACCGGGAATTTGGATAGCGGCATCGAGCGCGTTGATCAATGAATCCAGCGTCACGCCCGGACGCCACTTTGATCGGTCCTGCTCGAGCATAATGGTCGTTTCGATCATTGACAGCGGCGCGGGATCCGTGGCCGTCTCGGCGCGTCCGACCTTGCCGAAGACATGCTTGACTTCCGGAAATGACTTGATGATGCGGTCCGTCTGCTGCAGAAGCTCGCGCGCTTTCATCGGCGAAATTCCCGGCGGTGTCGTCGGCATATAGAGTAGATCGCCTTCATTCAGCGGCGGCATGAATTCCGAGCCGATGCGACTCCACGGGAAGATGGTTGCTATTAAAACTCCCGCGGCAATCAGAATCACGACCAAGGGATATTTAAGGGTTGCGCGGATAACTGGACGGTAGGCGCGAATTGAAATTCGACTGATCGGATTGTGGTCTTCATGCCGCATCTTGCCGCGCACAAAGTAGTACATGAGGACCGGAATCAAGGTCACGGCCAGCAGGGATGATGCCGCCATGGCAAAGGTCTTCGTGTACGCCAGCGGTGCAAACAGCTTTCCTTCCTGAGCCTGAAGCGCAAAGATCGGAAAGAAGGAAATGGTGATTATTAGCAGGCTGAAGAACAGTGCCGGACCGACTTCTTTGGCCGCCTCCAGAATTATTTGCTCATGAGCTTTGCCTCCGCCTTCCCGCTCAATGTGTTTATGCGCATTTTCCACCATCACCACGGAAGCGTCAACCATTACTCCGATCGCGATCGCAATTCCCCCCAGCGACATGATATTCGCATTGATGCCCATCCACTTCATAACGATAAAGGACATCAACACGCCCACCGGCAAGGTGACGATGGCTACCAGCGAACTGGGAACGTGAAGCAGGAAAATGAAGATAATAATCGCCACAACGATCATTTCTTCGGTTAGCTTGCTGCGCAGGGTGTCGATTGCGCGGTAGATTAGAGCACTCCGATCGTAAGCTTCGACAATCTTCACTCCCGCGGGTAAACCTGCCTGGAGATCGGCCAGTTTCTCTTTAACGCGATTAATCACGTCCAACGCGTTTTCACCATAGCGAATTATGGCTATCCCACCGACGACCTCACCTTCGCCGTTCCATTCGGCGATGCCGCGGCGAAGCTCGGGACCGACTTGCACGTGCGCGACTTGCCTTAACCGAATAGGTGTCCCCGTTCGGGATGGCGCAACCGTTGCCTGGCTGGATTCAATTGCCATTCCCGGCATTCCATTCCCATCGGAACCGGACATTCGTCCGCCGCCTGGCGTAATCGGGATATTTTCGAGCTGGCGGATACGGTCGGCATCGGTTCGGCCGCGAATATACCCCAATCCCCGAACGAAAAATTCCGTCTCTCCCATTTCCACCAAGCGGCCGCCGACATCATTGTTGGATTCGACGACGGCGGTTTTCACATCCTGAATACTTACCCCCAACGCCGCCATTGCCTCGGGGTCCACCACGACTTGATATTGTTTTACGAATCCGCCGACCGATGCGACCTCGGACACTCCCGCCACCGATTGCACTTCGTACTTTATATACCAGTCCTGTAGTGAGCGCAGCTGTGCGAGATCATGATTCTGCGATTGCAGTGTCCATTCGTAAACCCAGCCCAATCCGGTAGCATCCGGTCCCAGGTGTACCATGGCTCCGCTCGGCAGGTTTTTTTGCGCGGTATTCAGGTATTCGAGAACACGGCTGCGCGCCCAATAGATATCGGTTCCATCTTCAAAAATCAGATAGACCATACCGATGCTGAACATTGAGAAGCCGCGCACGTCCTTGACATGCGGCACTGCCATCAGCGCCGTAGTGAGCGGGTAAATGACCTGATCCTCAATCACGTCGGGTGCCTGACCGGGATACTCCGCCATCACGATAACCTGCACATCGGACAGATCGGGAATGGCGTCAATCGGAGTCGTCAGCAGGCTCCAAATACCAATTCCGACGATCGCCACCGTCGCCAATAACAAGACCAGCCGGTTGCGAATTGAACCTTCGATCACTTTTTCGATTATCACAGTTTGTTTTGCCTGTGGTTATTTTTGAATCGGTTCAACGGGCTTCAAACGCATTTCGCAGATCGGGCACGGTTTATCTTTATCCTTCTCGGCAACGATTATCGGGTCCATGGGACAGCCGTAAGGATGAGCGTCGCGCAAAGCTCTCAAATCGGTCGGGGCGATTTCCTTAAGCGGCATCTCACAAATGGGGCAGTCCGCATCTTTGTCCGGGCTGACGATCTCGTGATGCATCGGACACCAATATAGCTTATCGGCGGAGTACAATTGACTCATCGTCGGACCTTCCGCCAGATGTCTATTGGATGGATCCCTGCTCGTCGCTTTTACAGGGGGCGGAGTAGTACTGCTTTCACCGGCCATGAGTTTCATCAAGGCCTCCTGCAGTTGTGTCTCGGAATCCAATAAGAATTGTGCGGAGATTACGACCGATTCGCCTTCCAGTAGGCCCGAATGAATTTCGTAGAAAGAACTATCGGCTTCGAGACCGATTTTCACTTCCCGCGGTTCGAATCGGCCGCCGCCCAGAGCAACGAACACCAAGTCGCGACGGCCGCTGCGCATCACCGCTTCATGCGGAACTGCCATAACATCGTCGAGCGGTCTGGTGATAATGTCCACGTCCACAAACATGTCGGGCTTAAGCGATAGTGCGGGATTCGTGATTGTGAAACGAACCGTGGCCGTGCGGGTATCCGGATTTAGGTACGGATAGATGTAGTTGATCTTTGCTTCATAGTGTAATGCGGGATCGTGTGGAGCGGTGACGCGCGCCGCTTGTCCGATCTCGATCCACGGCAATTCGTATTCGTAGATTTCGGCTTGAACCCAAATATCCGTAAGATCGGCAATACGATACAGATCCGCCCCTGCCATAACGGCGCCGCCTTCGGTGACATTCTTGGTCATGACGATTCCGTTGGCCGGGCAAAATACGGTGACCTTGCGCGGAGGGATTCCGGCAGTTTCTAAGGCCGCGATTTGTTCCTCGGTGACGTTCCAGTTACGAAGCTTGTTGCGCGCGGCGGCTAATACGGGATCGTCGGCAACGGAATCGGCTTTATGCAGCGGCGCATTGTAGGCCAGTAAATACTCCTGCATCGCTGTAATTAATTCGGGACTGTAGATGTCGAACAGTTTCTGTCCCTTGATCACTTGCTGCCCGGTTTGGCTCACATAGAGCCGTTCTATCCAGCCCATATATTTCAAATTGACGAGCGACTCCTTCGCTTCATCGGTGACCACCACGCCGTTCGCGCGAACGGTACGCCTCAAAGATCGCCGTTCGACTTTGGCGGTGCGCACTCCGATATTCTGAACTATCGCGGGATCAACGGAAATTACGGTTCCATTCGATGAAGCTGATAATCCTTGTGAACTGTTCAGTGGCGTGAGCTTCATGCCGCAGATCGGGCAATTTCCCGGGTGATCCTGAATCACTTGGGGATGCATGCCGCACGTCCACAACTGCTTCGTCGGTTTCGGATCGGCGCTCGCGGGTGCCCCGGTGCTGCGGTTGGATAGAAACCGGATATTGATTCCGATACTGACAACCAGCAATACCAGCAGCAGAGTGAAAATGGTCTTCGATTTCATGGTTTCATCGTCACGTTGAAATCAACGAATTCGTTTAGGGCAGTGCCCGGGCGGTCATGGCTTCGATCTTTGCCCAGGTGGCGAAATACTCGGATGTCTTCATTAGAAAATCGCGGCGGGCATCCAATAACGTCATCTGGCTTGCGAGCACCGTCATGAAGTCCACTTTGCCGTTCGTATAGCCCGCTTGGGCGGACTCGAAAGTCTGTTCCGCTTGCGGAATGATGATGTCGCGATAGTTCTCGATTTGTTCGCGCAGGCTCGCGGTCATAGTCGTCATATCGGTCAGGTCGAAGTGGAGCGTGTTCAGAGTGCTCTGGTACGCTTCAGCGGCGGCTTGCCGCTGGATGCGCCGCTGTTTGAGCATCGGATCCTGTTTTTTGCTCCAGAAGATCGGTAATGACACTCCCGCATTAAACGAGATCATATTTTCCGGCATCGCCTTGCCGCGCTGCATGTATTCAACGCCGAATGAGAAATCCGGATAGTACATTATTTTGGCTAACTTGATTTTTGCATCGGCGGCATCCCGTTTGATTCGCCCCGCGACGGCTTCGGGATTGTCGTTAGTAATCCGTGTCCACAGGCTGTCGTAGGGTACATCGATCGCTTCATAAACCAATGGCGAAGGTGGGGTGGTAGTCGCGTCGGGCGGCAGATTGCAGCAGATATTGATATCGGCGATGATCGAACGTTCTTTCTGCTTGAGATCGGCCAGCTCGATATCGAATTTCGTGACCTGAGTGCGGGCTTGTAGAATATCGCTTTGCGCTCCCATACCTACGCTATAGGCGGTTGCTGCTAAGTCGGCCATTTGCTTCATCAGGGATTTGTTCTGGCGGACCAGCTCATCCGCTTCGCGAATATACGCCCAATGGTAGTATAATTCTGAGATCTCAGCCGTCAACATTAGACGGGCGCTTGCGGCTTCAGTCCTGGCAATATCATATTCATGGCGGGCAATGTTCTGCCGTAATCCAAGTGTCCCTGGAAATGGGAACATCTGCTCCAGCATTACATATTGTCCGGTCATTTCCGTTCGGCTTAGAGCAGGATCATCGGCGCTTAAATCCTTGATCCCGAAACCAAGCATTGGTTCAGGCAACGTTCCGACTTGCGGTATTTCCTGTTGCATCGCTTCAGCCGTTCGATCGGCTACGGCAATTTGGGGATTTTGCGTCACCGCGAGGCGGATATACCGCTCCAGAATCGGATCGCGACCGGCGGCTTGCGCTGAAAATACTATGAAACATAGCCCCGTTGTTAAGATGATTCTCGGAAACTTCATCGGATTATCCATACAATGTAGTTACATGCAATTTAAACTAAAGTCATGAAATAAAAGATCCCCGCTTGGTAAAGTATTGAAGTGAATTTCTATATAGTTTCGCTGTAAATATTCCTAAATATTATGAACTCGACGATTAATACGCAGTACGACTATTTTTTTTAACAAGTAAGTGTTTCAAAGTAGAAAGGGAACAAACTATTTATTTTATGACAATATACTTATAAATAATAACATAAGATGATATTTATGCACTGATGGTGGCTTCCAACAAAAATCCCTTAAGCCATTGACTTACGGGATTTTTTGGGAGCCGCTGAACGGACTCGAACCGTTGACCTGCTGATTACGAATTATCAGAAATAGACATAATAAATAATATTTTACAAGATCTGGTAGAAAAGCAGTAGAAATTTTCTCAGAAGTAGATCGGTTGTAAACCGCCGCGCTTTAACTATTCACTGGCTCATAGGATCGGTACAAGATTGGTAAAAAGAGGGTTGGAATTCCCTTTTACACTGAGATAGCACTTCTCGTAGATTGCTGTTTAGTATTTCTTAAGCCCGCATTCTCCAAACAGAGTAAATGCATAAGCGTAAACATTTCAATTCGGGTCGCTTCGCATCCGTACTCCCAGAAGTAATTTCACTCCTCCCGCTTGTAGAAAGAGACTTCTATACTCATGGATATATAGAACTCTCAAATATTCTGTCTCTGCAATCTGACCAGTATTCTCATAAATAGTACTCTGAGTTATAGTTTAACCCAGCTTAATGAAATTGTAACTTATCATTCACCATTTAGTAATAGCATCACAATATATTCTGTCAATTTTAAGCTAGCTAAAGGATGCTTTATGTACAAGTCGTGGCTTGTTTTATTTACCTTCATTGCCATCAGCTCACTCATCGTTTCCTGTTCGTCGGAATATGAGTGGAACTCGAATAGCAATTCCATCATTGGACCGGAATCAGCGATGGCCGAGTGGACCGTGATGTACTATGGTGCTGGTAACTTCGCCGAAGATCAAGCCAACGGTGAATCACAGACGATCGGAATCTTGCAGAGTCTGGAAAACATCGTTCAATCGCCGCGCGTCCATACGGTAGCCCTCATTGGCTGTAATGAAACCGATGGACACTGTTTGCTCTATGATGTCCAGCCGTCTCCGGATAAGAACGAAAGCGGTATCCAATCCCGATTGCTGTCCGATTGGGGATCGCGGGATATGAGTTCGCCCGATCTGATCAAGCAATATGCCGATACGGTTGCGCATCGCTTTCCGGCTCGTAAATATCTGTTGATCGTCAGCGGCGACGGGCGCGGCTGGTTAGGATCATGCTCTGATGAAATCAATGGCGGATCGTCCGTTATGCCGGTCACCGATATGCGCGATCGGTTGGCATCAGTGACCGATGAAAATGGTAATCCGCTGCACGTAGACTTGCTCTACTGGATGGCTCCCACCATGGGCATGCTGGAAGTCGCGTATGAAATGCAGGGGCTAGTGAAGTTTATGGTTTCCAGTGCGACGAAATCCCGCTATGAGCACTATAAAGTCATGGACTACTGGCTCCGGGATTTGCATAATTCGCCCGAAAGTGATCCGGAGGAAATGGGACACTTGATCTTGCGATCGGTTCGTGAATCCGGCGAGTTGCAGCACATGCAGGTGGAAATCAGCCTGCTGGACTTGGATAACGCGACGGAAGTTGCCCGCCAATTGGATGATGTTTCCACGCTGTTGGCGAATGCCATGGGTGAGTATGGCGAGCAACTGCGGGCGATTCGCGATGCCACATGGTCAGCCGATTTGGATGACACGTTATTCGTAGATATCGAAGCCCTGTTAAGCGCGATTGAAGCGGATGAAGATTTGAGCCGGATTGACGGCTTAGCGGATGCCATCAACCGCGTGCGATCGGCGATGGACCGCTTGCTAGTGGAGCGGTTGGATACCCGCCAACTGGACAGTCGCTACGGTATTACGATCCACTTTCCACCCTTTGCCCAGCAGTTGAACCTTGAAGAATACAGTCATCTGCGGATGACCACGATGTATCCCCATTGGTCTGATTTCATTTCACAGGTTGCTCCGGAATACATCGAGCCGGTGACGCTTTCCGGTGTCATTCGCTACAATTTGGGACTGCGGGTTATTAATCCCGGCGTCTTCCTGCAACCCCGTGTCGGCAATTGGGATAATCTTATCACGGAGGCGAAAGCCCAGTTTACTTACCTGAATGAGCGCGGTGATTCCGCGTCCTTTACCGTCCAGTTGCCGTTGACCAGTACGCCGCTGCCGCTCACGAAATTCGGCGTGTTCATGGATCCCGACAGCAACGGATTCGATGCCGGCGATGACTTCGGTATCGGAACGTTCGGAAACGGAGCGTCGTGGATAACCATCGAAGCCGGAATGGAATACGATTCCGTATCCTGCTCTGTTAATGGAACCCGCCAATAGCGATTACGTCCGGTTGTGTCTTGACTTCTGATTCTTCGTGCTCCCACGATCGAATTTGATCGTGGGAGATTCTTTCCATAGCCATTTGAACTAAACGCGATTTTCCATCATGATTTTGTCAGAATTTTGGGTATTTCGTGCAAGAAACATTTCAATTCTCGTCATCGCAATTATTCTTGGTTGCGCCAATAGTCTGCTTGCACAGGATACCGGTAGCATCGAGGGAACCGTATTCGATTCTGAAACCGGTGAAGCAATGATCGGTGTTTCAATTATGGTTGAAGGCACGAGCCGCGGCGCGGCCAGCGATTTGGACGGTCACTACCGAATCTCCGAAGTCCCCATCGGCAAACAGACCATTATTGCGACGATGATCGGATACTCCCGTGTGACCATCCACGACGTTTTAGTGGATATCAATGCTTCAACCAAAATCAATATCCAGATGGCCAGCGAAGCGGTGGAACTGGGCGAAGTGGTTATTGAAGCGAAAATGGTCAATAATACCGAAGCGTCACTCTTGGGCATTCGCAAGCGGGCACCCATCGTCGCGGACGGTATCAGCGCGGAGCAGATCAAGAAATCGCCCGACTCCGATGCCGGTGAAGCCATGAAGCGAATCACCGGCGTTACCGTGGTCGGCGACAAATACGTTTTCGTACGCGGTATGGGTGAACGCTACAACAATACCCGACTCAACGGCGCGACCATCGCCAGCCCGGAACCGCTCAAACGGGTGGTACCGTTCGACGTTATTCCGGCCAGTCTGCTCGATAATATCATCGTCAGCAAAACGTTCACTCCCGATCAACCGGGCGACTTCGCCGGCGGCAGTGTTCAATTATCCACGCAGGAATTCCCTGAAAAACTGACATTCAGTGTTAACAGCAGTTCCAGCTACAACAGCCAAAGTTCGATGAAAGAATTCCTCACCTATCGCGGCGGTGATCGCGATTGGATCGGTATGGATGACGGATCGCGCGAAATTCCGGATCGGGTATGGGTGGCCAGCAATGATCCCAACCAGGTTTGGCAATTGGATACCTTGCTGCCGAAAGAACTGGCAAAATCATTCAAGAATACCTGGGAACCGCGCCGGATTTCAGCCCCTTTGAGCGGCAGTAAAAGCCTGGCTATCGGTAATCAAAGCGAGGTTTTCGGTAAACCCGTCGGTTATTTGTTGACGGCAACTTACAGCGAATCGTTCTCCAGCCGCGAGGAGCGCCAGTATGGCTATTCGCCGGTCAGCGGATCCACGCAAAAGTATCAGGATTTTGTCGTGAACCGCTCCAATCACTCCGTGAATTGGGGCGGTATTCTCGATTTGAACACAAAGCTTTCGCAGAACCACAAACTCAGTTTGAAAAGCCTTTACACGCGCAGCGCCGACGACGTCGTGCGGATTAACGAAGGTCTGACCAAGGAGGAATACTTCGTTCGCAGCTACCGATTGTCGTGGACTGAGCGCTCGCTGTTTTCCAGTCAGCTGAAAGGCGCTCATGAACTTCCGAAGGTCATGAATTCACGGTTGGACTGGTTCGGCAATTACTCGCGGGCCACATGGGAAGAACCCGACCGCCGCGATGTGGATTACTTCCATACCGGTTCGGGAATTTGGGAGCACTTCCCCGGAAAATCTCCCGCGTTTCGACGGTTTGCTGAGATGGAAGACAATATCTACGAAGGTTCGTTGGATTGGTCGGTACCGCTCAAGTTCATGAAGGATCCCTCGTCGAAACTGAAAATCGGCGGCATGGCCCGCACGATGGACCGAACCTTCCCGACGCGGAAATATCTGTTCAAGTATGTCGCGGATGCGTCTCAACCCGTGCCTAATTTCTCGCTGCCGCCGGAAGTCATCTTTGCCCCCGATTATATTGACCGCTATTTCGATCTGGAAGAGGTATCACTGCGGTTGGACTCCTATGACGCCGATATGAAAGTCATGGCCGGATATATTATGGGTGATATTCTGTTGGGTAAGAAGTGGCGTGTGGTGGGCGGCGTGCGCGTGGAAGATACGGATCAGCATTTTTCGACATTCGCCGTGCCCGGCAGCCAAGATGACGGATCGGACAAAATCGAAGGCGGGCCGAAGCACACCGACGTCCTGCCGGCGTTGAACATCACCTATAAACTGAACGATCAAATGAATCTCCGCGCCGCCGGCAGCATGACTATCGCTAATCCGGATTACGCGGAAATCGTCCCGACTGAAGATCAGGATTACTTCGAAGGACTTTCCAAACGCGGCAATCCCGATAGCTTGAACCATTCGAAAATCTACAATGCTGACCTGCGCTGGGAATACTATCCGACACCGGGCGAGAATATCGCGTTCGGAATGTTCTTTAAGCACGTGGTTGATCCGATTGAAGCCACCTGGATCAACTACAGCACCTTTGCCACGGTGATGCCGCAGAATTTCGCCGATGCCAACAACATGGGCTTCGAATTCGAATACCGCAAGCTATTGCCTTACCTTGCTCCCTATGAAGGCCATTGGCTGTCCTATTTCTCCAGTACCGGCAACTTCGCGGTCATTTCGTCACAAGTGGATGCCAGCGACTATTGGCTCGAAACGGGCAGTGGACTGCTGACCACCCAAAAACGTCCGATGGTCGGTCAGTCGGAATATATGATCAATTTCACTCTGTCATGGGATCATCCGGGCTGGGGCAGCGGTGTTCGCGTGCTCTTCAATACCTTCGGCCGACGCATCTCGCAACTGGGCACTTTTGGATTGGAGGACACCTACGAGGAACCCTTTGACAAGCTCGATGCTATCTATGACCAGAAGGTGGGTCAACATTGGTCATTCAAGCTCAAAGCCACGAATCTCCTGAATTCGGAAGTCAAGTTCATGGTAGGAGATCTGCCGTTCCAAACGTATAAAATCGGGCGCACTGTTTCGGCTGGGTTAAGCTACTCGCTATAGCATGAATGGCTTCACTTCGCTCAGAATTAGCATGTTCCTAACCCCTTTGTAATACATACAAGGTATACTTAGTCGTCTTTTTCGAAACCGATTCTCACCAAATATGTCAACGAAACTGACTTCTACTATGGTCTTGATTTATCAACAAGGGAGATGAACATGAAGAGCATGAAAATGATCTTTGGTTTGATCTTGGTGGCTTTGCTCTACACCACCGCAATGGCCAGTCCATTGAAACTGACTGTTGTACGTGATGGTACGGATGATTCCCGCGTGATTTTCCGGTGGAAAGGCGACGGATCGCAAGTGTACAAACTGTACTACGATTCCGCGCTGCCGGTTGATTTAGGCGGCTCCAACTTCATTCCGATTGATATCACCGTAGCCAACTACAGCGCCTGCTCGCCGGCTGTCACGCCGACTTCGGGTCTGGATTATGACTACACGTACTGCTACGACTTTCCGGTTAACATTGAATACTTTGTGATGACATCGCTGAATGAAGGCGGTTGCGTCGTGGGCACTATTACCGATATCAACGGCCTGCCGTTGCCCGGCGCGGCTGTTTGTATTTCCCGCACTGTGGGCGGTGACACTTGCGTGTTCACCAACGGCGTTGGTCAGTATTCCGCGTGTGGTTTCGATGCCGGTTCCCATGACATCAACGTCTCGGTAGCCTGCGAAGCTCCGCAAGCTGGTACGGTCATGATCAGTGCCACGGACGCGGCGGTCTATGATTATCAATTGACCACCATTCCCATCGTTCGCCATTCAGGTCACATCACGGCGAATGAAACGTGGAGTTCGGCTCAGATACATCAGTTGTTCGGCCAAGTGATCGTTGATCCGGGCGTTGTTCTGACGATTGATCCGGGTACGCGCATTATCGGTTCCTATCCCAACGTCGGCGTTCTGATTCTGGCGGCGGGCGGCACGGATTGCAGTGACGGCGGCGGTATCTATGCTGTTGGCACCCCCACCAATCCCATTGTCTTTACATCCAACCGTCCGTGCGGCTTACGTTCGAACGGTGACTGGGGCGGCATCGTGATCAATGGCCGCGCTCACAATAATCGCGGTATCGTTCCCAATGGCGAAGGCGACTCCGGCCCGTTCGGTCTGGGCGGTCCCAATGCTCCCGACTATTCCTGTGACGCCGCCCCCAATGGCAGCGAAATCACCATGCGCTATTGCCGCTTGGAGTTCCCAGGCTTCCGTTATACTCCGACCAATGAGTTGAACGGTCTGTGCTTGCAGTCCGTATCCGCCGGCGCGGATATCAGCTACATTCAGGTGCAGCGCGGTCAGGATGACTGTATAGAATGGTTTGGCGGTACGGCCAGCGTTCATCACATGGTACTGGGTGAAGCTGGCGACGACCACTTTGACTGGACCGACGGTCCGCAAATGGCGGCTTCCCACGTTGTGATCCATGCCCGCGTGGCCGATGCCGATCGTGGTATCGAAGCGGACAACTATGAATTCGGTATGGACTTCAATCCCCGCGCTCATGCTTACATGAGCAACTTCACCATCATCGGCGGTGAAGGCACGGGTTCGGTCGGTGAATACGGCGCCACCCTCCGTCGTGGCACGGAATTCGACATCGACAACTTCATCGTTCAAGCCTGCAAGAAGGGCGCGATTGATATGGACGACGCCGCTACCAGCCTCAACGCCAATGGCGGCTTACCGTTTGGTCAGTGGTATCCGGCTCGCACCAGTATTGACTACAGCTTGTTCTGGGACAATGGTACTGCTGCTTCCGAAGGCATTGATCCTACCACCCCGGCCGGCATCGGCGACGGTCACTTCTACTATGAGAACAGCGAGTGGACGAATCAAGCCAGTTTCCCGGTGAATACCTATCATATCGCCGCCCCGGTTGGCTGGAGCCAGAATACCGGTGATTGGCGCGGTTCCGGCGACGGCTCGGTGGGTACCAATGCGACCAACAACTGCGTTGATCCGATGCTGGTCAATCCGCTGGGCGCAATCGTCCCGAGCGGTTTCGGCTATGATGTCTTCACGTATGATGCGCGTCCCGTGGCCGGTTCTCCGGCGCTGACTGGCGCGGCTCCGAGCCTTCCGGCTCCGCCGTTCCTGCCGCCGTGGTGGCCACTGCCGACCCCGACCTATCGCGGCGCCTTCAGCGGCCCGACCGATAGCTGGGCGGAAACTTGGACCTCCTATCCGGTGAACTAATTCCATCTTGGATTTCTTGAATTGAATTCCTAAGCACGGTATAGTTGGGGCGGCGTTAATGAAAGATGCGAGCTTTCAACGTCGCCCTAACATCATTTTGAACTTCCACCAAGTTGTGTGCGGGAAGAAGAAAGATAAGGGTAAGTTGATGAATATTCTCCGCAGATACGATGTAGAGCCACGGCGCTTCGCGCACAACTTGGTGAGAGTTTTTCTCCTGATCCTGTTGGCAGGGCTGATGTCCGGCCTCTGGTTGTGTAAGAGCACTCCTCCCCAAACGCGAGAAATCTATCCGCCCAGCCCGTTTGGCCAGAGCCGCCCTGGCGGCTCTCAATGACAGCAGCTTTTCGGAGTTGGACGTTCTGCGAGTTGTAGATATCGAATATCGTGAGGAAATCTGGACGCGAATCCCGGTGCAGGAAAAAGCCAACATTGATGTGGAAACGGCGTGGAAATGGGTTGAGCGGGATTCGCAGAAGGCGATGCGAAGGGTTCTGGATGATTACGGCAAGCAAGATCTTGAATTCAAGCGGGTCTACATCAGGAAAGAAACACGCGACTTCCCGATGATCAGTATTAAATACGGTGTTCGCATTGTCGCGGAAGACAAAGCGGGCGAAGAGCACGATATCGAGCTGATGAACGTGGTGGGCGAAGTGGATGGCTGGTATCGCGTGATTGCCTTTGATGTATAAAGCAAAAATTAACGGCAAGCTCATCAATAATTAACAACTCATGCGTATATTTGTATCAGAAAACAATTGAGGAGAGAACATGGCTGGCTATCCGAGATCTTCGATTCACAATCTATCGCTCATGAGTTCTTTAATTTGGCAGCTTGCGCTGTTGGTGGCGCGTTCCTTCCGCCGGAGAAAAAACAATTGGCCGGATTCATCCGCGGCAACGACGCTGTTCATTGGTTAGAATGTTATCCGTTTGTCGGTAATGATGCACTAATTCCCGGCGGTATGTACACCACCAAGCACGTTGGGGCAACCTCTGGTTGCCCTTATTTGGATAAGTCTTTTCTAACGATAAAATTACAATACCTTAACTGATTTGTAATATCTACTGAGTATGCTATCGTTGTAAAATTTATAAGTCATACCGCTCGCTTTGGACAATGCGCGAAGGATCGAAGATACGATGAAAACCTGCAAGGATGCCGAAAAGAAACTACGGGTTTTCGCGCATTGTCCAAAGTGAGCGGTAAAGTCATTGATTCATCCATTGAACCGATTGTTATTGGAATATGACTACCGACAACATCTATTCTTCCCTGCGGAATTCCGATACCGGTCAGGATCAAAGAACCGGCAGCTCGATCATGGCTAAAGAAAGCGCCGTTGCCAAAGCCAGCATCATTGTTGTCGACGATGAAGAAGACATTCTGGAATTGATTCGCTACAACTTGTCCCGTGAAGGATACCGCATCACGTGCGTGGATTCGGGTGAGAAAGCTCTGGAGACCGTACAGCACACAATACCGGACCTATTGCTGCTGGATCTCATGCTGCCGGGCTTGGACGGTATCGAAGTCTGCAAGCGTTTGAAAGCCGTTCCCGAAACATCACACATTCCGATTATTATGATTACCGCTAAAACCGAGGAATCGGATTTGGTAATCGGATTGGAATGCGGGGCCGATGATTACATCACCAAGCCGTTTAGTCCCCGTGTGCTGTCAGCTCGCGTTAAGGCGATTTTACGCAATCACATGGCGGCATCGGCTTCGCAAGATCCCTACCTGCGCTTCGGCGATTTGGCGATTCATCCCGGCAATCACGAAGTGATGGTTGCGGGCAATCCAGTGGACTTGACAGTTACGGAATTCCGGATTTTACTTACACTGGCGAGGCGGCCGGGTTGGGTGTTTCCGCGTGAACGTATTGTAGATAGTGCGCGCGGTACTAATACCGTGGTCACCTCGCGGTCCGTGGATGTGCACATGGTAAGATTGCGCAACAAGTTGGGCCCCGCCGGAGAATTGATCGAAACCGTGCGCGGCATCGGTTATCGGTTTCGCGCGGTGGATTGAGGTAAGATAAACCTACCTTCTATCTCACTTATCGTGTATTGATTGCATGTGTACATCTATATAGTACACCTCAGCACTAAATAGCACAGGTGTGACCTGCGTCCATAGTGTGATGAACGCTCGTAGGTTGTGCACTTCCGAGCTATTTGATTGCTTTATATTGCCAACTTTTGGGTTATCTTATTTAATGCTTATTGCTGGTTGATTAGCAAACCAGCCGGTCACAAACACTTCGAATGTAGATGCTTAGTCAGAGAGTTGCTATTTATTATAAATCTTTTGGAACGTCTAAATGGATAAAGATATATAGACGGCACTTTGCATGATAATGTGTATGGATATGCAGCAAAACACAGATATTTGATTATTGAACAAAACAAGCCCGTAAGTCATTAACTTACGGGCTTTTTGTTGAGCCGCTGAACGGACTCGAACCGTTGACCTGCTGATTACGAATTAAAAGATGAGTACTGTTTTACAACAGCTTACAAAAAGAAGAAGACGGTTTGCAGACAGTTCAGAAGTCGGACGGTCCCACTCTGTTGCATACGCATACAAAACTGTTTGTAGTGGCACTTTAACATCGCCCTCCGTTTTTTCAAGTATCACACTATGAAGTGGATATTTTTAGGATAATACGCCAAGTGATGGGACTTTGCGTCGTGAAGCAAGTTTCGGCAATATGTGGTATCATCTTGATTTCTGGAAGCATCGTTAGTAACTTGTAGCGGAAGTCACCTGCTAGAGGATTCACCCTGTGGCAGCACCTTTGTCGAGCGAATTCTCCGCTGAAAGCAGTGGCAGAGTTCGCTCGATTCGTTTGTGCCTCCCAATTTTCGTGCATGGAAGTAGGAATAAGTAAAGATCAATGGAGGCGGGGGATGATGGCAAGAGGATTTGCCATCGCACGGGCGGTCTTCGAGCTTAGCCTTCAAGCTAATTCAACCATACATCGCATGTCCATAAAATGGGGTGCAGACCAACGTTCGTAGAGGTGTTCTATGAAACTCGTGAAAATCTGTGGACTACTCAATTTGATGATTCTGGCCTCTGTCTCACTGGGGCAGGACAGTCTTAATGTGCAGCAACTTGGCCAGCTACAGGGCTATTGGGACTACGCTATTGCTGTGGCAAAGCGGGCAACTCCCAGTGAGGACACGCTTGTCTTCGTAGCCACGGGTCCGACCGGGCTGCGAATCGTCAGCGTCGCTGATCCGGACCACCCAGTGGAGGTGGGTTTCTATGACACGCCGGGTTCTGCCGAGGGGGTGGCGGTGCGGGGGAATTACGCGTACGTAGCAGATGCCTTCTGTGGTCTCCGGATAATCAGCGTAGCGAATCCCATATCGCCTTTCGAGACGGGCTTCTATGATACGTGGGGCGCGGCCTTAGAAGTGGCGGTGTCGGGGAATTACGCATACGTAGCGGAAAGCTACAATGGCTTGCGGGTAATCGACATATCGAATCCCACGTTGCCTTTCGAGGCGGGTTTCTATGACACGCCGGGGAATGCGTTAGGTGTGGCGGTGTCGGGGAACAATGCCTATGTGGCGGACGGGAGCAGTGGTCTTCGGGTGATCGGCATCAACGATCCGTCAGCTCCGTTCGAGAGGGGATTCTATGACACGCCGGGGACTGCGTTAGGTGTGGCGGTGTCGGGAATCTACGCCTATGTGGCGGATGGGGATAGTGGTCTGCGGGTGATCAACGTGGCGAATTCTGCTTCTCCATTCGAGGCGGGTTCCTATGACACGACGGGTTCTGCCGAGGGGGTGGCGGTGTCGGGGAGCTACGCCTATTTGGCGGACGGCGAAATGGGTTTTCGGGTGATCAACATCACGAATCCGGCCAGTCCTTTCGGAGTGTGGCGTTCCTACCCAGGGGGTGGCTCCGGTGTGACGGTGTCGGGGAGCTACGCATACGTGGCGGCTTCCAACGGAGGTCTGAGTGTGCTCCGCATTAGGCCGACCGAGGTGGGTTTCTATGACACGATGGGGGATGCTTATGGTGTGGCGGTGTCGGGGAGCTATGCCTATGTGGGGGACAGTGAGGCCGGTCTTCGGGTAATCAACGTTGCGAATCCGGCATCGCCTTTCGAGGCGGGTTTCTATGACACGCCGGGGTATGCCCGGGGTGTGGCGGTATCGGGGAACTACGCCTATGTGGCCGACGGCGGCAGTGGTCTTCGGGTGATTGACATCACGAATCCCGCGTCACCGTTCGAAGCGGGGTTCTATAACACGCCGGGGCAAGCTTATGGTGTGGCAGTGTCGGGGAACTACGCCTATGTGGC
>CAYUIF010000011.1:44696-66961 GCA_964444755.1 uncultured Alphaproteobacteria bacterium
ACACGCCGGGGCAAGCTTATGGTGTGGCAGTGTCGGGGAACTACGCCTATGTGGCGGACTATCTCAGTGGTCTTCGGGTGATCCATGTTGCGAATCCGGCTTCTCCTTTCGAGGTAGGTTTCTATGACACGCCGGGGAATGCCATTGCGGTAGCGGTGTCAGGGAATTACGCCTATGTGCCCGATGGGAGTAGCGGTCTTCGGGTGATCAACATTGCGAATCCCGCTTCGCCATTCGAGGCAGGATTCTATGACACGCCGGGGTATGCCGGTGGTGTAGCGGTATCGGGCAGCTATGCCTATGTAGGGGACGGAAGCAGCGGTCTAAGGATGATTGACATTTCGAATCCCGCTTTGCCATTCGAGGCAGGATACCATGACACGCCGGGCTCTGCTTATGGTGTGGCGGTGTCGGGAAGCCATGCCTACGTAGCGGACTACGGCAGCGGCCTGCGGATCACGAACCTCACGAATCCCACTTCTCCTACTCAGGTTGGTTCTTGTCAGACGCCGGCGAGAGTCTATGATGTGGCGGTGTCGGGCAGCTACGCCTTCGTGGCGGGGGAGAGGGGCGGCCTGCGAGTGGTGGACATCACGGATCCCACCGTCCCAACCGAGATCGGTTTCTATGACGCGCCCGGGGAAGCCTATGGTGTGGCGGTGTCGGGGAATTACGCGTACGTGGCGTACGACGGGAGTGGTCTGAGGATTGTCAACATCATGGATCCCGCCGCACCGACCGAGGTCGGTTTCTATGACACGCCGGGGAATGCCATTGCGGTAGCGGTGTCAGAAAATTACGCCTATGTGGCGGACGGCGGCAGTGGTCTTCGGGTGATCAACATTGCGAATCCCGCTTCGCCATTCGAGGCAGGATTCTATGACACGCCGGGGTATGCCTATGATGTGGCAGTATCGGGGATCTACGCCTACATGGCGGATGGTGATATAGGTCTTCGGGTGATCAGCATTGCGAATCCGGCTTCGCCATTCGAGGCAGGATTCTATGACACGCCGGGGTATGCCGGTGGTGTAGCGGTATCGGGCAGCTATGCCTATGTAGGGGACGGAAGCAGCGGTCTAAGGATGATTGACATTTCGAATCCCGCTTCTCCAAGCGAGGCGGGGTTCTATGACACGCCGGTGGGTGCTTATGATGTGGCGGTGTCGGGAAGCTACGCCTATGTAGCGGACGATGGCGGTGGGCTTCGGGTGATTGACATAGCGAATCCCGCGTCACCTTTCGAGGCGGGGTTCTATGACACGCCGGGGTATGCCCGGGGCGTGGCGGTGGCGGGCTGCCGAGCGTATGTAGCCGACTTGGTGTACCTCGGTATCTACGACATCTCGTATTTCGCGCCGTGTTCGCCCCCTAGCTCGCCGGATAGTCTGACGATTCTCTATTTCCCGGCTTATCAGGCTTTCTTGCTGCATTGGGCACCGGTCCAACTTGACGCAGTGGGACTTCCGACTGAGGTGGACTACTACGTAGTTCTGCGAGCGGATCATCCCGATTCCCCGCAGTGGGATTCTATTGGGGTTCGACCGCCCGACTCGACTATTTTCGTAGATTCAACCGACTATGACGCAGGCGAGGAGTTTTTCTATCGGGTAAAAGCGGTCAAGGACTGAAAAACGGAAAGGGAAAGGTTCCAGCCAGGCGGCGCGAGGGCAAGGCGGGATATTGAAGTAGTTGTTTCACACAGCCGTGTGTTCTCGAGCATCACGAATGATCGCGCCACTTTTGCGGGGTGACAATGCAACTTGCCGCTGAATATATCGAATGCCTAATGGTATTCGATCAGAACGAGCCGTTGAATATTGCGTCAATCTTCAATACGATCGATGCCGGGAATCCTATCCGTGAAATGGATTCAAACCTGGTTGACTTGAACGATACCACGATTGTTCTCCGCTGGACGGGATTGCGCTGGCGGCGATACAGGAAATGGCGAACCGCTGCGATCAGTTGGAGCAGCAAATGCCCTGCTGCAAAAGCAGATTCAGTCACTTTTGACATAGGATAATCAGACTCAGCCTCGGACGGAGTGGAATCATGAAACGCCTTCTTGTTCTGTGGGTGGCGACTATAGCAGTACCGTGCTGGGCGGTTCCCCAGATGATCAACTATCAAGGCTATTTGGCGGAAACCGACGGTACGCCGCTGGATACGGTCGTGTCGATTGCATTCACATTGTATGACGCGGGAGTGGATGGAACTCCGCTATGGACTGAAATGCAGCCGTCCTGCACGGTGCGAACCGGACACTTTTCTGTGAAATTAGGTTCAGTGACCGCGCTCATCGATCCTTTCCATGATGTGGAAGTGTGGCTGGGCGTGAGGGTTGGCGGCAACAGCGAAATGATGCCGCGCACACGGATCGTATCCGTGCCCTACTCTTATCGAGTGGGTACGGTGGACGGTGCGAGCGGCGGCACGATCAGCGATAAGCTGAACGTGGGACAGAACAATACAAACACCGGGCATTTAGCCATGGTGGCGGGACAGAATAATAGCGCTACTGGATGGTGCTCTATAGTAGCGGGTGGGGAGAATAACACAGTCACCGGCGTGTTCTCTGCAGTGAGCGGAGGTCAAAATAACGTGGTAAGCGGAGCCCTTGCGACGATCGGCGGCGGCATCAGCAACAGTGTCTCCTCACTTGAGTATGGCTTCGTGGGTGGAGGATGTCAGAATGTCGTGAATACAAACGGCAGTGTTTGTACTGGCGGTATCTTAAACACCGAGGATGGCTATGGGGGCACAAACACCATCGGCGGCGGAACTCAGAATGCTCTACTGGACCTCGCCAATTCGGCGACAATTGGCGGCGGTTACCACAACCTGATCACTCGGAACTGGGGGTTTATTGGAGGCGGGGCAAACAATCATATTTATGGGGACTGTTCGGTGATTGCCGGAGGAGGCGGATGGCAGGATGCTGACTCGAATTTTATATCAGGTGCATCCTCCGTAATCGGTGGTGGAAAGGCGAATTCAATTGCAGGCGAACTGGCAACGATTGGCGGCGGCTTCAGTAATCGCGCAGACTCTTCCTATGGGGTAATCGGCGGCGGCTATTCCAATGTCACAGGGCGCTACGCGACAGTCCCCGGGGGTTATGGCAACCACGCAGATGGTGAGTTTTCCTTCGCCGCAGGCAGATATGCGCGTGCGGACTACGCGGGTGATTTTGCCCTCGCCGACGCGACCGACCAGGAATTCGGCGTTGACACGACAAACCGGTTCGGGGCGCGCTTTGACAACGGCTATCGGCTCTATACGGATGGGGCGTTGAGCAGCGGGGTGTTCATGTTCCACGGCGACAGCGACTGGAGCAGCATATGTGATTCCACCAAGAAGCGCAATATCCGCCCCGTGGACACCAAGGACATTCTCGCTCGAGTAGCGAGAATGCCCGTACAGAGATGGAGTTTTAAGTCTCAGGATCCGTGCATCGAGCACATTGGGCCGATGGCGCAGGATTTCTGGAACGCATTCCATGTGGGGCAGAGTGACACAACGATCGGTACGATTGATCCCGTGGGTGTAGCCCTCGCGGCAATTCAAGAACTGGCGAAGCGCTGTGAACACCTGGAACAGCAGAATATCATACTACAGCAAAGAATCGAGTCCTTGCTCATCAAAGACGTGCGGACTCAGCCAATGCGGGAGGAGTGAATTTATGAAGAAGTTACTGATTATGATCTTAACCGCCATCGCCGTTCAGTGTCGGGCGGTGCCACAACTGATCAGTTATCAGGGTTACCTGACAAATCCGGACGGATCGCCGCTTGACACAACGGTAGCGATGGTGTTCAAGCTTTACACGGACTCCACGGCCGGAACATTGCTCTGGACGGAAATGCGACCCGCAGTATCCGTAGCCGACGGAAACTTCTATGTGAGGCTCGGACAGATAATCCCTATACCCGATGCGATATTGAGCCTGGTTCAGGTGTGGTTGGGCGTAACCGCTGGCAACGACACGGAAATGACACCGCGAAATCGATTAGTTTCTGTGCCGTATTCTTATCGCGTAGGCACCGTCGATGGAGCCTCAGGCGGCACGCTCAGTGGCAAACTTAATGTAGGGAGCGGGAATACGAACGCCGGCGAGTTCGCGATGGTGGCAGGGGTGAACAACCAGGCACCAGGCTACCGTGCTGTGGTAAGCGGTGGCCAAGACAACATCGCCGCCGATGCCTGGTGCACAGTCGCGGGTGGTATGGCTAACACAGCCAGTGCAGGTTCAGCATTTGTCGGAGGCGGAGTTGACAACAGCGCAAGTGAATCTTTTGCTGCCGTTGGAGGGGGCTATGACAATGTGGCGAGTGACAGTTTTGCAACTGTCCCTGGTGGACATCATAATGCAGCCAACGGTCCAGCTACAACCATATCAGGTGGAGAGTACAACCTGGCCGATTCGATTGGCGCTACCATTGGCGGGGGCCGAGACAATCAAGCCCTTGCGGATTACTCCACAGTCGCCGGGGGTCAGGCGAATGCCGCCAGGGGTGTGCATTCCATCGTTACCGGCGGCATCAGCAACCAGGCGACCGGTCCCTACTCTTCTGTGTGTGGCGGTTGGGCCAACCAGGCGAGCGGGGACCGATCTTTCACGGGCGGAGGCCGCGACAATGTTTCCAGCGGCTATGCATCGGCGATTTCCGGCGGAAGCGGCAACATAGCCGCCGGAAACCTCTCCTTGATTGGCGGGGGCCGAGACAATCAAGCCCTTGCGGATTACTCCACAGTCGCCGGGGGTCAGGCGAATGCCGCCAGGGGTGTGCATTCCATCGTTACCGGCGGCATCAGCAACCAGGCGACCGGTCCCTACTCTTCTGTGTGTGGCGGTTGGGCCAACCAGGCGAGCGGGGACCGATCTTTCACGGGCGGAGGCCGCGACAATGTTTCCAGCGGCTATGCATCGGCGATTTCCGGCGGAAGCGGCAACATAGCCGCGGGCAACTACTCCTTCGCCAACGGACGGCGCGCCAAAGCCAACAATCAAGGGTGTTTCGTCTGGGGCGACGCAACCGACACGGACGTGGTGGCCGACAATGACAACCGTTGGGTGGCGAGGGCGAGTGGCGGTGTCTATTTCTACACCAATTCGGGCATGACCACAGGATCCTACCTCGCAGCGGGTTCTGGCACATGGTCATCAGTTTCCGACAGCACAAAGAAGCACCGATATGGAAAAGTAAATACGAAGGAAGTGCTGGACAAAGTTGCAGCACTTCCTATCGAGCGCTGGAGCTACAAGACCCAGGACGAGAGCATCCACCACATTGGTCCCATGGCTCAGGATTTCTGGCGGCTGTTTCATATCGGAGATGACAGCTTGAGCATTTCCACGATTGATCCCGACGGCGTTGCCCTCGCGGCGATACAGGAGCTGGCGAAGAGAAATGAGAAATTGGAGGAAGAAATCGCGTTGCTGCGTTTTCAGGTGCAGACCTTGCTCGCGAAGGATCAGCAGAGCTCGCTATCTAAGGAGAAATAGAACCATGAAGAGGCTTGTCGTTCTCTTATTGTTCGGCATGGCCCTGCAATCTTGGGCTGTGCCGCAGCTCATCAATTATCAAGGATTGCTGACCCGACCGGACGGGAGTTCCCTCGATACGGTGGTGGCGATGACGTTCAAGCTCTACGGGGCGTCGTCGGGGGGAACGGCGTTATGGACGGAGACGCAGCCGTCGTGTACGGTGCGGGTTGGGTTGTTCAATGCTTTATTGGGCTCCGGCGCCTCAATCCCCGACAGCTTTCATCATAGCGAAATCTGGCTTGGCATAACTGTGGGTGACAACTCTGAAATGACGCCTCGCAGTCGTATCGTCTCTGTCGGCTACTCTTATCGAGTCGGCACGGTGGACGGGGCCAACGGCGGAACGATTTCAGGGGATGTGAACATCAGTGGCAAGGCGAACATTGGCTCTGGAAACGCGAATCCGGGAAGCTATGCCTTTGTTGCCGGAGAAAACAACACCACCAGCGGGCCCTATACCACGGTGGCGGGGGGCCAGGACAACAATGCTACGGGTACTTCGTCCGTGGTGGGAGGTGGCTCCTTCAACCGCTCGCGCGGCAACTACTCAGTGGTTGCGGGTGGTGGAGGATCGACGGCTCAAGACAGCAATTCTGCCAGTGGCTGGAATTCCACGATTGGGGGAGGAGACAGGAACGTGGCACTCGGCGCAGGTTCCACCGTCGACGGTGGAACCACAAACGCGGCTTGGGGGGACTACGCCTCAGTTGGAGGCGGCATGACCAATCGTGCGGAGAATCTCCTGTCCACAGTGGGGGGCGGTTCCGCGAACCTCGCAAAGGCAGACTATGCAACGATTCCCGGCGGCCGCGGTAACAGAGCCACTGGGGTCGGTTCCACCGTTGGCGGCGGGTGCATAAACTACGCCCGCGGCGGCTACTCAGTGGTTGCCGGAGGTGGCGGAGCAGACTATCCGGATTCCAATTCAGCAGTGGGGAATTACTCAACCGTCGGCGGCGGACGTGGCAATACGGCATCAAGTGACTATGCTACCGTAGGAGGCGGGGACAACAACTACGCAGGCAACGACGGGGCAACGATAGGCGGTGGCCGTTCCAATGAGGCGATCAATTCGCACGCCACAGTGAGCGGCGGCTACAGCAATAGTGCAGGCTTGTACGCTACAGTGGGAGGAGGTTACAACAACTCGGCGGGATCATGGTATGCCACAGTGGGCGGAGGTTGCAACAATTCGGCGGGAGGCATGTATGCCACGGTGAGCGGCGGCTACTACAACACGGCAGACTACTATTCCACTGTGGGCGGCGGACACACCAACACTGCCACTGGGCACTATGCCGCGGTCAGTGGTGGTTCCCAGAATTCTGTCACGGGCGCGTACAGCACGGTGGCGGGCGGGTCAAACAACGAATGCTCAGGCACAGGAACGTTCGTGTGCGGCAACAATGCCCACACGGTACGCGATAGCTGCTTCATCTTCAACGACGGAAGATATGGCGGCAACATCAGTGGGGCTGCGCGGCGATTCGTCGCCATTGCCTCGAACGGGAGCTACTTCTATTCCAACGAGGACGCGACGACCGGCGTGGGCCTTTCCGCCGGCGGCGGATCGTGGAATGACCTGTGCGATGTCCGCCGGAAGCGGTTGCACGAGGACGTGAACACGGCGGAAATTCTGCAGAAGATCTCCGCGCTTCCGCTGCATCGCTGGAGCTACACGTCACAGGACGAGAGGATTCAACACGTCGGCCCGACCGCGCAGGATTTCTATGCCGCGTTTCATCTCGGCGAGAGCGATACCACAATCAACACGCTCGATCCTGACGGTGTGGCATTGGCGGCGATTCAGGAGATCGCCAAGCGCCTGAAGGCACTTGAGGACGAGAACACAGCGTTACGTGCGCGTGTTCAGTCGTTGGAAACCGGGAATCAAAAGGCGATGAAAGAGGAGAAGTGATATGAACAAGCTCCTTTTTGTTCTTCTCGCAGAAATAGCTCTAGCCCAACCGCAGCAGAGCGAGGACTTCCGCATCACGAAGTCAGTGATTGACGCGGGCGGAGCGGCGAGCGTATCGGAGAATTTCCGGCTCGTCAGCGCGTTTGGTCAGCCGTCACCGTTAGGTGCACAGATCAGTGAATCGTTCCACATGTGGCCGGGATTTCTCACGCCGATGCCGGAGATATCGCCCCTGAGTCCGATTCAGGCGTTGGTGATTCAGTCGACACCGCCCAATGTGGCTCTGGTCTGGGAGCGAATCCCGAGTGCAAATTCCTACAACATCTATCGCGCAACCAGCGTCGAGTTTACGCCCGGCCCGGCGAATTTCGTGGAGACCGTAGCCGACACGTTCTACACAGCCACACCATCTGCAACTCAGTACTTCTATATCATCACGGCGTCCACCGATACACCGCCTGCAAATGTGACCGGTGTGCCACCAAAGAAAGTAGCGGACGCCAAGCGACTACGTTAGTGGTATTTCATGTGCAGGATCGAATTCCGACTTGCACCAATGTGACAATTCATCTGAGAAGCCGCTGATTTCTTCATCGTCTTCCAAAACCACTAAGGGCTGAATCATCAGCCCTTTTTTCTTGGAATAAGAAACTATCATAACCGATAGGAGCAATTGTGTGGCGACAAATACCGCTGGGGCTGGTTTGGGAGGTGTGGCGAGCTATGGTAACAGATTCGGCGATGGTGGCGTGGATAACGCCCTGACGATAAAGAGCAGATTTTAGGCTGCCCTTTTTAGTTTAGTACGCGGTTAGCGTACTGGTGGCTCCACATTGGTGGGATCATTGACGATCGCTACAATTATTTGGATATGTCCCGTAAAGCGTAAAATACTTGCCGATACCCGTCTATCGGGGCAGATCCTGTATTGAATCTTGGGGGCTGCAGACTGTCAGAGAAATAATGGTAGTAGATGTACCGGTGACTCAAATCTACAGCCACCTCAGTCCAGGGCATCTTGCCAAAACGGTCGAGAAACTGCCCTACTGAAAGGGGATCGAGAAATCGGTTCCCTTTTTTATTTCATGGGTTGTAATCGTGTTTCCTCCGGTAAAAGTTTGCACCTTTGTGAAATCGCTTGTTCCCATGTGAAAAAGAGAATTCTTGGTGACGTTTTACTTGTAGTCGGCTGTAGTAATATGGACTTACGTCGGATCAAATGTTCAACAAGTAGAAAAAAAGAAGCCCCATAAGTCATTAACTTACAGGGCTTAGAATAGAGCCGCTGAACGGACTCGAACCGTTGACCTGCTGATTACGAATCAGCTTAAAGATATTGAAAATAATATTGATACGACTTATTAAGGACGACCCTGGGACACGCTCTATGTATTGTACTGGCGAGATTAAACGGAGGCTCCTCGCTGAAACGAAGAGAAGGGGAGAAGGTGCCCTTGTCATCAGCTAACGCCCCAGAAGTAAATAAAGTCCCCGCTTATAAGGAGTTTGCGAGTTCTTATTCGATTCCGATAAACCGACATCCGGTCCAAATTATCGCGCCAGACGTTATTGCTAAGCGGCTTTTATAATGGTGTTGACAGAAAAACAGAGGCAAGCCTTAGGGTATGTCTTCTTTTTTTCGGAAAAATATTGACTTAACTATAAAAACTCACGTTTGTTGACCCAAAACTGATGAAGGTTGCAGTCAGTCAAGCTATCGATTTATACCACGGTACGGCTTCCCCAGAAAAGCAGAGAAGATTTAAATGTCAATTGAATTAGTCTCATTGCGGATTAATTCACATCCTAAGTTATTAATGTATTATTTTGTAAAACCATGACTTATTATGATAATTTCGTATTATATTATCAAATGACTAATTCATCCGACTAAGTCTGCCGAACATAAATCTACCAATTGGGACCTAACATTTCAGATACTGCAAATTCGAAAGTTATGAAATTGTAGGATCTTAGCAGGATCAACTGAGATCATTGGGGTAGGATTAAGGAGTGGTGATGTCCGAACCAACAACCATTAACGTTGTCAACGATTTGACGATGCCGCCTGATGTCAATACTCCGCGAGGACGGATCTTCGAGTCAGCGACTCAACAGTTTGCCGAGTTCGGATTTCGGGGAACAACTACGCGGGGGATCGCCAAGGCAGCCGGCGTAAAGCAGGTTATGATTCACTATTACTGGGGCACAAAGCAGGAATTATATGAGGCAGTGCTGAAACACGAAGGTACAACCATGCTGGCGGTGATCTTCGGCGAAAACCCGGACAACAAATCTCCTGAGGAAATGTTGATTGACTCGCCGATTCGGTTGATGAAAGTTCTGCACGACAATCCCCAATGGGCATCCTTACTGCGACGCGAAATTGCTAATGGCGCCGTCCATCTCCGTCGCGCACTTTTGGATGTTGCGGAACACGGTCCGCTGGGTGCGAATCGTCATTTCCACAATGCCTATCAGGAAGCTGTACGGGCGGGTAAAGTTGTAAATCTCCCCATTGAAGCGGTTCGCGAATGTCTGCTGGCCATCGGCTACAGCGCCATTTACCTTGCCCCTTTGATTTCTATGATCAATGAACGGGACTTCCACGATGACATAGTATGGGAAGAATGGAAACTTACGTTGAGCACAATTCTCAAACGGGGATTGCTTATTGATTCCCGTAGTTCAGATGTTCCGGACACATCAGTGCAATAATCCGCATATGGTTTATTATTGAAATGAAAGAAAAGTCTTATGATGTCGAGTTTTAACGGCCTTCTACTTGGAATCCTTTTAACGGTAGCGCTGACCGGTCTGATTGCCATGGTTGGCGCTTCGATCTATCTCATGACCAGGCGTTCATGCCCGCATTGCCACACAATGACGTCCAAGAGAATCGCCGCCTGTTCCAACTGCGGAAAAGATACCGTCATTGCCGGCTAAGCGAAGATGAATCCGGGATATTGACTGAAGGGCGATCCTTATGAATTCGATTGCACTGATCGTCGCCATTGCTATCGTGGCGATTGTAGTGGTAGCTATGTTCCTCCATTCGGCTTCCAAGCGTCTTTGTCCCCACTGTCACACGATGATGCCGAAAAAAGTGACCCTCTGTCCTCGCTGTCACAAGAACATTCCGCTCAATTATTGAGGACGCGTTTCATTGTACGAATATCGATATTGATGAGTTCCACAAAGGAAATAGCCCTTTGAAGTTTCTCTTGGTTCATCCCCGATCTCCGGATACTTTCTGGAGTTTCCGACACGCTCTGAAATTTGTCTCCAAGAAAGCCGGCAGTCCGCCGCTAGGTCTTCTTACGGTTGCCGCATTACTACCGGCATTATGGGAGAAACGCCTGGTGGATATGAATGTGAGTGAATTGAAAGATGAGGACATCCGGTGGGCGGATTACGTATTTCTTGGTGCCATGTCGGTGCAGCAGCAGTCCGCTCGAACCGTTATCCGCCGCTGCAAATCGCTGGGAGTAAAAGTGGTGGCGGGCGGACCGTTGTTCACCGCGATGTACAATGATTTTGCCGACGAAAATGTGGATCATTTTGTGCTGGGTGAGGCGGAGGTTACACTACCGCGCTTTCTGAACGATCTCGCCGTAGGGCGCCCACAAGCTTTATATACAACTCGCGAATGGGCTGACGTCCGAACGACACCGGTACCGCTGTGGGAACTGATCAACCTCCGGCACTATGCGACGATGAGCCTTCAGTATTCGCGGGGCTGTCCGTATGACTGTGAATTTTGCGATATCACCGTTCTTTACGGCCGCACACCAAGAACGAAAGAAAAAGCACAAGTGATCGCCGAACTTGAGAGTCTCTACCTGCGGGGGTGGCGGGGAAATCTGTTTTTGGTGGACGACAATTTCATCGGTAACAAAAATAAAGTCAAGCGCGAAATTCTTCCCGCGATAATTCAATGGATGGAGCAGCGCGGTTATCCGTTCATACTTTCCACGGAAGCTTCCATCAACCTGGCCGATGACGAGGAACTCGCCCAGTTGATGGTAAAGGCGGGATTCGATACCGTATTCGTCGGCATTGAGACTCCGCACGAGGAAAGTCTGCTGGAGTGCGGAAAGGTGAAGAATCAAAATCGCGATTTGATCGGATCCATCAAGAAGATTCAGCGGCTTGGAATGCAGGTTCAGGGCGGATTTATTATCGGTTTCGACAGCGATCCGGTCTCGATCTTCGAGCGGCTGTCAGGTTTTATTCAGGAGAGCGGCATTGCCACCGCGATGGTCGGATTATTGAATGCCCCGCGCGGCACTAAACTCTATCAACGATTGGAGCGCGAGGGCCGGCTGCTGCATGCGATGTCGGGCGACAATACCGACGTGTCTATGAATTTCGAGCCGAAGATGGATCGCGACATCCTTGTCAATGGCTATCGAAGTGTTATGCAGAATATCTATGCGCCGAAACCGTACTATGCACGGGTCAGGCGCCTCTTGAGGAATTTCAAACCGACACGCCCTGGCGGATTTCATATTCAATTCAGCGGCATTTCCGCCTTAGGCAAGTCCATCGTGCTGTTAGGGGTCGTCGGCGCGGAGCGCGTGCAGTATTGGAAATTATTCTTCTGGTCGCTGCTCCGTCATCCGCGCCTTTTTCCCGATGCTATCACCCTTGCGATTTATGGATTTCACTTCAGAAAAGTCTCTCAATCCCATCGGTTGGATCGCCAATATTCGAGTGTAGCAGAAAAACAGTACCGTATGTAGATTTCCGCGGTTATTGCGCAATTCTCGGAGTTACTGGTTCATCCACAAATCGCAGTTGCGCGCCGGCGAATATATCTCTATTCCGATCGCTTGTTCAATACCTGCATGTTTGATGCAATGCATCTCATGAGGTTCGAAATAGACCGAGTCTCCCGGCCCGAGCATGTGCTCAATTCCATCGCTGCTGACGACCGTCATCAAGCCCTGCAGGACAATGGATACTTTCTCGGAGGGATGATGCTGCTGGGATGTGATGTGGCCCGCTGATCTATAAAAATACGCGATCGAAAAGTTCTTGGCACGCGCCAATCCGAGACGTGTCCATTCCGGTTTCGGCTCGCAGGTTTCGACTTCCTTGAAACTGATGACTTTCATTATTCACCCGTTGTTGATCTCGTGAGATAACAAACGCTCGGCTTCTTGTGCAAGATGTTCAAAATATATCGGGCAACAAAGCAGAAAAAACGAGCGTATCCACTCGCATTCAGCGAAGGATTCGCTCGTCAATATGGACGCCTCGGAAAATCCTCGGCTGTTTTCAGTATTAACAATATACGTATTTTCGATGGGAAGTGCAAGGTTGGGGCGACCAATGTACATGCTTGTCTTTGCCGTAACGCCTCGTTTATCATAGTTACAGCTCAATCCACTAACCGAATGAAGTGAATTATGAAATAACGGGAGGCATTCTGAATATTATCTCGAAATAAATAATCCATAATGACATGATTGATCGCCCGAAGGTCGGCTAACAAAATGTCGGATTGGTACATTCCGTAAGACTGAATATCTGTAACTCGAATGAACCAAAATCCCGATTGTATTGCACGAGAAGCTGCAGTTAATCATCAAGAAGTGAATTATAATTCCGCTGGATTACCATCCGGAGTATATCTGTACACTCCAAGGGTAGGTAAGTTCTCCGATATGAGAAAGATGCTTCGCTGAAGAAGCCGATAATTATCATTGGCTTCTTCTTTGATATTAAAGATATTATTCGTATATTGTAATTATTATGCAAATTGGATTTTTTTGGCACGTCATTGCGTATATTAGAAAAAGGAGTATACATGCCTGGATTTAGACGAACTCGGGTCGAGGAAAAGCCACGGGGTTGTGAACATCCCGATGCGAAGTTAGGTGAAGTTTGGGTAACCAATAAACCCGCCGAAGGAGCCGCCCTTTTTGCAGAGCAGCACGGCTTTCGGATTGGTACTACAGCATATAACAAAATGTCTGCTGTTGTTCCGGGCTTCAAACCAATATTCGGTCCGGTAAATCACGATGTAGGTCATTCCTGTCAGGGCTACTGCAATCACAAGCACGGTGAGGGGTTGAAGATCTAACAAGGTCAAGATGAATGCTGCTATCTAAAGCTTTGAAAAGCCGGTGCATTTGCACTGGCTTTTCCTTTTCATTAGTAGTTATCACCGTTCAGTTGCCGCGGATGTGACAGCGGTTTGAGTTGTTATAGATTCATAAACGAAAATATCCGTATCGTTATTTCTTGCGAGCTGTCCCGAGGATGTGGTTCCACATCGCGCTGAGCAAACTCCGAAAGAGCGAATGATAGTCGCTATAGCCCGCGCCGTATTCTTTATCGAAGTGTCAGATGTCGCTGAAGAACTATGATATGGCCGGTAGATGAGGTCCGCGGGCGTTAGAGGGATTCGAACCTGAGAACTTCAACTGCTCCTGCAATTTCTTTTCGCTTCTCCATTATTCACCTGAAAAGTTGATAGGGAAGACTAACTTTGTAATCCACTTTTCCGCACTTTGCACCCTGATAATCAGTAACATCTCATCACCATTTACGCCTCTGCTGAACTAAATATACAGCTGTCCGACCGCCGGTCTATCAGTTTGGTTATTTCTAACTGATGCGTTTTTGTGCGGCACTCCAGTATTCTCATCTACTATGTTAATGTCACCTGGGCAGCCGATCTTGAGAGTTTCCGTTAGACACCCTTTATGTGATAAATAATGCATGGTAAATGTTTATAATATATATTGACATGTGGGGAAATTATGAGTATCTTATTATTGTGGATTTGCAGACCGCATGTAGAAACATATAAGACCACGATAGAATCCGAGCCGTCTTTGATACCGTTCATGAGAAAGAGATTCTAGGACTTGCCTGCTAGATTAGTATTCTATCCTATGCGGCGTTGTCAACCAAGGCACGGACTTAGCGCTTTGTTTAGATCCATATTTTTGCAGATAGTAGAGAAAAAGGAGAAGATCTTGAAAAAGAATTTTGGGATTTCTGTTGTCTTGGCTACAGGCTTTATAATTTGTATTTTTGCTCCTGCGGTTTGGACATTGGTGGGGGTTTTTTGCATTGGATCAGGAGTACTTGTGATGATTGCCATTATGAGAAGTTCGCAAGTTGACCGTTTGATTGAACAATATAAGCAACAGCCGATGGAGGTTCAGTCCTCGAAACGCGCCCTGACCATGCCGTATTTGGGTCGAGTTACCCCCAGGCAGAACTTTATTCCGCATTTAAACCTTGGAAGCGGCCGACCGCTTGTTTGCAGTGTACAGATTCATAGCGACGGATTCTCCCGTTATTGTGAGACCTGCGAGCGCTTGCGGGCGACGGATTAATAGAATGAGTGCACATGACTTCTCACGTAGAAGGGACGGACTTACCACAGGTATTGACGACATACTCATGCGAGATCTCGAAATGGGGGCGACTCTCACTCACCGTTGATTCATATAGCTTGCAGTAGAATCTAGATCGACGTATCACGGAGTTGATGGCAATCTCTGGCACTCGATTACGGCACGCCAAGTAAACTCTTTTACATCATCATTGCTATACAATTCACCTGCAGCATTCTTGGGTTTGACTTGCGGCTTGTACATTGGGGTTCTACAAGTATCACATATGGATGTCGTACGATTGAGTCCATGAAAACGATGTTATCACGATCCCAGTGAATGCGCTACACGGTAGTTTGTCGATGTTAAATCAGCTGGTTGGGAGATGATATGTCTTTGGCACCTATGGCACACCGTGCGCTGTAGGATTAAGGTTTTGTATGCATTCATCAGTTGCGGACCTTTCGTGGTTTTTGGCAATATTTAGACCCGTTTTCGGGTCTTTTCTGTTTGATAGTGGTTACCAGCAATTTCGCATCAACTTAACTTAAATAAAAAACCCATAAATCATTGATTTATAGGCTTTTTTGGAGCCGCTGAACGGACTCGAACCGTTGACCTGCTGATTACGAATCAGCGGATTGTTCCACGTGAAACAATTACTTAGAAGTTCCCGTAATAAGGCTGGTAACAAATGGCCGGATACCACTGACTGCCGATTGCAGTTCTGCCGATCCAATCACTGCATAATATCGTTTCATGGTTGCCGGGTCGGTGTGTCCTACGATGTCCATGACCGCCGCCCATGGCACACGGGAGAGTAGCATGTGAACGATGAAAGTGTCACGGAGGTTGTGCAGTTTAAGTCGTTTTACCTCCGCCGCTGCACACAGCCGATTCCATTTAACGATTACCTTGCCGCCGGATACATCGAACGGGAAAAGCCGCCCCTTCCGTTCTGCCGGCCAATCTTCGAAGATCGTGCGCAGATCTGGCAGAATTGGAATGTGCCGCTCACGCCGCCCCTTGACCATTCCCGCCGGTGTAACAATCTGATTGGTTGCCAAGTCCACCCATGGATAACCACCGCGCTCCCAGCGTAACTCCCCGGCCTCACACTTACGCATCCCCGTATAGATCAGGACCGCCACGAATAACCGGAACTCCAGACCGCCCATGAGTACGCTATCTACCGATAGCAGCGCAGCGCACTCCTCGGCGGTATAGTAGTCAATCGCCGGATCAGGGTCAAGCCGCTTGACAATAATCCGGGGCGGTTTCCAGTTACCAAACTCTTCCCTGTCCGCACACCAGCGCAGGAACGCCCGGAGGTTTGCCCGGTGGATATTCCGGCTGGTCTCAGAAAGCCCCGCCATACTCGTTTCCAGTGCGGCCACGGCGTTTTTTCCGATGTCTGTGATCGGAACATCCCCCCAGACCGCACGGCACTTCCCAAGTGTTTCCCGATAGGACCGCAGGGTCTTTGACCGCCTGCCGCGTGCCGCAACCTCGGCAAGATACTCCTCAGCAAGCCCATGAATCGTCTGGCCGGTCCCGGTGCCGTGTCGGAACGGATCACGACCGGCGGCGATTTCCAGTTCGACTCGCCGTAGCACCTCCCGCGCTCGTCGCTTATCCGTCTGGCCGGTGTTAAACTGTTTCCATTGGCCGTTCTGTAGCTTGGTCTGCGCATACCAATAAAGGCCGCCCTTCAATCGGCGCGGGGTTGGAAGAAGCGGCATTCCTACAGTAACATCATATAGAAAGCTGACGCAACCATCACCGCACCGAACATATTGATTTCGCTTACCGCATGCGTATTCGGAGAGTGTTCCTGCGCAATATAGAACGAGGCTACGGCATAGGTCAACAGGATCGGGGTCATTACATCCACCTTTGCCGAGTTGAACGCGAAAGTCGTATTCGGCATAATGGCGGCAATCCTGCTATCATCGGTCACCTGCGCCTTATAAGATATTGCGAGTTCAGTTAGCTTTGACTCAAGCGCAAATACCCGCGTTGCCGCGACAAGCAACAAGACTATAAGGCCAAATTTTACCGTTTTCATGGTCTTTTCTCCCTGCATCGAAAACGACGCACTTTGGTTGTAAGTGATTAATAACGCGAACGCATATAAAATAGGCACGGAATTGGCAAAATGCAAATATAGGGTCTATTGTACTCGTTAATCCTTTTTCCTTTGTGAGTTTATGAAGTCTATTAATTCATGCGCAAAACCCAAAACCTTCCGCCTGACCGCGTCCAACTCCTCGTCGGTCAGTGTCTCACCATCGTTCAGATCAACGTAGAAGTGCAATCGCCGGATAGCCGGGTCAGATCGGTTGCCGTCGCTCTGGAGGAAGTGATCCTCCGGAAGGTCGAGAGCACGTGCGATAAGGGCAAGCGTTGCACTTGATACAGACCTGTCTTTTTCTGCATTAACAACAGTATCTATTGACACATGCGCCCTGTCTGCAAGTTCGCCCTGTGTCAATCCGAGCCGTTTTCTCAGCCCTTTAAGCTCATTCCCGACAGACACTTAGGAAATTTCCTAAAATAACTGTTGACAATTACGGAATGCCGTATTATATTTGTTTCAGGTTATAACAATACCCCCCGCGCCGCAAACTCTTGGCGGAGACGGCTACGGGGGCAAGGAACACAAGCAGGAGGTTGCCCGCCAGTGCTTACTCAAGATAACAACAAAACGGTTATAACGCAAGGATGTTATAACCCGCCACCCAAGGAGGGCAAGCGACCCTCCGGCGAAGATTCGCATCTCGCAAAGCTTACGTGGGACACGGTGCGGAAGATCCGGCGCCGTGCCGCCGATGGCGTTCGTTACACGCGGCTCGCCGAGGATTACGGAGTCACACCGCAAACCATTCGGCAGATTGTCCGCCATGACACGTGGAGAGAGCAGTGACCGGCGACTTTACTATCGCCGAGGTCTGTGACCTGCTGCACGTGAGCCGATCATGGGTGTATCGGAACCGGAAGCTATTCCGAGCCTATCGGATCGGGCGAAATGTACGGATCACCCGCGAGAGTGTCATGCAGTACCGGGGCCGCGCTATAGCCGCCCGGCTGAGCGACGGCCTGACGATTAACGAAATCAGAGAACAGGTGCGCGCCTCCGCGTGAGGACGCGCTTTTTTTCAAGAGAAAGCGCAATCATGACCGAGCTTCGCTCACAAATCAGCCCAATGCCACTCGAACGAAGCCTGCGCGCCCTGCGCGGCTGTGCCGGTGACATACAGGCCGACCTCCGCAAGGAAACCGTTGACTCATTGCCGGACGATGTTCGCACCGCGATATTCAACGCGGCGGAGTCGCTAAATAATACGATGAATCTGCTTGTTTACGCCGAGGGGCTGTGCAAGAATTATGAAAGCGTGGAGGTGTCCAATGACTCACGCTGAATGCAACCCTGATGACCTTGCCTTCCCAGTCGTGTTTGATGGGCGTCCTTATTCTGGCCTAACCAAGCGCGAGTATTTCGCGGCGATGGCAATGCAAGGGATTCTGTCAATTTATGTGGATGTAGATGATGTGCATGATGGCAAAGTTTCTCTATGGTCAACCCAATTAGCAGATGCCCTAATCGCCAAGCTGAACGAGGTGCGGAAATGAATCTGAGAACAATGACATTTGACCAGTTGCTGGGCGCATTGTTTATCGTTGGGTCTGTGTTGTTTTGTATTGGTGGATTTATTATGCACATTGACGACAAGCGGGCGGTTGATAAAAATTATCACTGGGTTGGTAACACTTGGTTATGGGATGTTGGGATGGTTATTTGTGCGATAGGGTTTATTGCTGTTATTGCTTGTTTTGGTGCAGCCGGGATGTCTCAGGAATGACCCTCCGCGACCGCCTTCAACTCAGCATCCCGTTTGCGCTGCTGCTGACGATTTTAGTACACGCAATCATAAGGGGAATGTGAAATGACAAAGTGTAGTATTTGCGGAGAGGTTGTCCGCTTTATCCACGGCAAAGGCTGGGTCCATGAATCCGGCAGTCTATACATTAAACGTTGTAAAGACTGCGGCAATAAATTCGATTCACTGTCAAATGCTTGTCCTCGCTGCGAATCCCGCGATATAGTAGATGATCATTGTGTTCAACCGATGTTCGTTTATCCCGTAATTCACGAAAGCACGGACTAATACACGCAATAGCCGCCGCCGTGCGGTAAGGAGAGATGATGAAGATTTACTTAGCACCTAAGCTTCTTGAATCAACCCCCGGCGAGGGTTCCGAGTGGGGCTTTGGAAGCTTCACGGTAAACCTTGATCGGTCAAAAGATGAACTGCGCGGGAATAAATATGCTACTGGCCGCATTTACGAGCTTGAAGTTCCCGACGATTTCTTTGAGCCCTCCGCGCCGATCAAGCTAACCGCCGAAGTCAAGGAGGTGAAAGCGTGAGCGACTATTCCGCAATCATTTCCGCCGAACATTACCGCGAGATGGAGGCAATATGAGCCTATCTGATGATCTTGGAATCCGCGAGCGTGAAGAGTTTCGCTCTGACATCGAAAACTCCGCTCACCGTTATTTTGCAAGCGGTGGGATGGATGGATCGTATCATTGGCAAACTTGGCAGATAGCAGAACAACCGCTCGTTGACTCCGCCATGATCGAGGCGCAACGTCGCGAACGCGAGGCAGAGGCGGATCGCAATGAGGCCGCTTATCAGAACGCGCTCCTCTTGTGCGACTGGCATATGTGGGCAATCAATCATCGCCAGTATTGCCTTGACCGCGCAATTGATAAGGTAAGCCGGGCGATTGCGCTTGACGATCCCGACGTGCAGTATATGACAACGCATTCTGGATACAAGATGATTCCGAGCGGGTCAGGTTTTGTGTTGCTGCCGCCCGATCTCAACGACACAATTTTCTATATCGAATTGAATCCGCAACAGCCGAGAGGAGAGTGAAGTGCAGAAAATACTTGCAAAACTCACAGCCATAGCCGCCGAAACTGGCTATATACAAAAGGACAAGAAAAACGCTCACTTTGGATATAATTATGCAAGCGAACAGGCGATTAAAGAAACACTACACCCGCTGCTTGTTAAGCATGGAGTTCTGTTTTTCCCTGTTGAATGTTCGCTTGTTCGTCGTGAACAATACACCAGTGACAAGGGCAAACGGTCATGCTTGACAGATATTTCCATGACCTACCGATTCTATGACAGCGCAAGCGGAGAGTTTGTCGAAGGGACGTTTTGCGGGACAGGAGACGATGCGGCAGACAAGGGAACATATAAAGCCGTAACTGGGGCTATCAAATACATCCTGACTTCGACCTTCCTTATTCCCACCGGAGACGATCCCGAAAACGACGAGAACGACAAGCCGCAACCGAAAGCCGAACCCAAACCCTCCGCACCTCCGCCGCCCAAAGCCGATCCGAGCAAGGCCATTGCCACGCCGCTCACGGGTGAGCCGAAGCGCAACCTCGGCTCAATCAAGACCAACCTAAAGGAGCTTGCCAATAAGGGCAGATACGGCAAACAGCAACTCAACGACCTTGTAAACTCCGCGCTAATCGAATATAACAAAACCTGTGAACCCCCCGTGCATATCGGCGAGTTTGCCGAGATCGAATGCCACGAGCGAGCGGTTGAGATAATCCCAATCATTCTTGCCGCAACTGATGCCGAGGTCAAAAAGCTGCATGATAGCGGAAAGGCGCAATGAACTACGTTAACGACTGCCGGATCATCGGCACAATCGTCTCGCAGCCGATGCTTGAGACGAGCAAGGGCGGGAAATCGTATTGCAAAATCACGGTGCAGACCGTCAAGGAGTGGGGAGAGAAGCGGGACGAATACAATCACCAGTTCACGCTCTTCGGCAAACGCGCTGAGGCTGTCTGCAATACGGCTTGCGTCGGTTTCCAGTGCTACATTATCGGCGAGTTGACTACACGCGAATATAACGACCGCGAGTATATGGACTTCCGCGTCAACCAATTCGCGCTGATGACTCCTGTCAACGGGCAAGATATTGAACCGCAATCACAAGACGAAGACGAACCATTTTAACCAACGAGGGCAAGATGCCACCCAAAGAACACGAAAGCGAACAGGAATTTACTGTACAGCAGACAATCACGGTGCGCGGAAACCGCAAGGCAACCGACTCGACAACTGCGGCCTATGAACATCAGCGCGATTTGAGCGATACGATCCCCGACGGCATGGAGATCGTGGGCCGGTCAAAGCCGGTCGTCAAGAAGGTTTGACAGGAGCGGGATAAAAGCGGTGTTTCCCGTGACCGATGCAGTGCCTATCTCTACGGGGAAGGGAAAATCTGCATAAGCGAACCGCAAGTCCGAGGTGAGCAATTATCATAAGCTGGCCGGTATCCTCGGTAAACCGGCTGGCATGTAACGGGCGGCAAACCAAACGTGCCAGAGGTGAATGATGGAAGATAAACCGACTGATAGTTTAGTGGAAACCGCGCTCAGGCGATATGAGCTTGAGTTATTACAGAGGAGGGAGTGGCTTCGGCGTGAAATCATCGCCGTTGATAACGATTTGAATTGGTGTACTAACCATATAATTGAGATTGTAAAACAGCGCGACTCCGGCGGCGCACAACAGCCGGAATAACGGATTCAACTGTCGAAAGGCACAACCCGGTTAGTATCGAAGCTGAGACAGCCCGACCTGTAAAGCGGCGGGTCGGGCAAATGGGAGAGCGTATAGCGTGAGCCGTGCAAATCGGCACTCTCCCGCAATGGAAAATCTAATCATCATCTGGTGTCCGGTCTACAATCTGCTTGCGGTGCAGCCGGGAAACCTCTGCCCGAATTGCGGCAGGGAATGCAATGAGGTCAAGTAAATGACTCCCTTCATTCACATCCTTGAGTTTTTCGGCTGGCTCGGCCTGCTGGCAACGCCCTGCATTGCGTGGGTCGTGGTGATGAACAACAAAGCCCGCTGGCGGCGCGAGTTTGCCGCGTGGCTAAAACGGAAAACGGAGGCTTTCAATGTCTGAAATACTCGTAGTAAAGACCGTAAAAAAAGATGGGACATGTTTGCATGAATCATCGAATTTCAAGTATCCACTCGAAGTGGGAGCGGTTGTCGAGTGTGATGATTGGGACGGAGGAAAACCGGAATGTGGAGGAAAACTGCACGGACTCCCGTATGGAAAAGGTAATCCGGGGCTTTGGGAAAAAGGCGGAGTGTGGCTTGTAATCTCAGTTAATACCGATGATGGCTACATTGAATTTGACAACAAGTGCGGTTTTCGGAGAGGAACTATTGTGCATGTTGGCGATCAAATATCAGCAAGCCGCCATATGCAAGATCGTGGTCATGATGGCGGATATATGCAGATCGTATCAGCTGGCGACTATGGACGGGCAACGGCTGGCGACTATGGACAGGCAACGGCTGGCGACTATGGACAGGCAACG
>CAYUIF010000011.1:67061-108466 GCA_964444755.1 uncultured Alphaproteobacteria bacterium
GGCTGGCGACTATGGACAGGCAACGGCTGGCGACTATGGACAGGCAACGGCTGGCTACGGTGGACAGGCAACGGCTGGCTACGGTGGACAGGCAACGGCTGGCTACGGTGGACGGGCAACGGCTGGCGACTATGGACAGGCAACGGCTGGCGACGGTGGAATACTATCAATCAGTTGGTTTGACGGTTCGCGTTATCGAATTGCCGTTGCCTATGTCGGCGAGAATGGTATAAAGCCAAACACTCCATATAGGGTGAATGGCAAAGGTGAGTTTATTGAGGTAACCAATGAATAACCTCACACAACACTCCACCGCCGAGGCGATCATCGCCGCCGTCCGTCGCTGCGCAATCGGTGAGCGGGTCGGAGTAATGGACTTGGCAGAAAACTTGAAGGTTGATCGGCGCGTGATTCAAAAGGCGCGGCCAGTTGCCGAGCTACTCGTGGCGGACTTCTACATTGGGATCATGGGCGGGTACAACCGGATAGATGTAACGCGGCAGAATGACCAGTGGCGCGAAGAGGTACGGCGCGATATGCAGCACCGCCGCAAGCTACGCATGGGAACGCGGAGCGCAGTCGAGATGCTGAAGCGGGTGAACAAAACGCAGGAGGTGCTATGATTGATCAATTAATTGTTAACGCAACCGAACCAGCAAGATACATCATTACATTTATACTTTCAATTATCGGTATAATGTGTGTTCTTGGTGTTTTCACTGGTCGAGTTAGCTTCACGGCATCTAATTCGTTTGCCGCGTTCATAATGCTAATTTTCACGGCAATTGTTGTCTATCTAATTTGGATATAGGATGTGCTATGAAATCGGCAGAAGATGCGGCACTTGAGATAGGGTGGAACCGCTCGCCAATATATTTTGCAGAAGGGAAAAATCCCATGAGTTTTACTTTGGATGAGCTTGCCTCCATCATCCGCACCGCTCGCAACGAGGCATTCGAAAAGGCGGCGAACAAGGTTGAGAACCCCACAATTGATGATGCAAAAATAACAGCGGCGGAAATCCGCGCCATGAAGGAGGAGTGATGACTGACCAGCAACTTGCAATCAAGCGCAAGATTCACGAGATTCTCTGGGGCGATGATCGCGTTGTCAAAGAAGATTTATTTGATGCCGTTGACCGAATAGCCATCGCATGGGATGCCGAACTCGCCGAACTGCGCAAGAAGGCTCTTGCCTTTGATTCGATGTTAGCATATGCTGAAAGATATGGTCACTTTACAATTGATGGTTGTGACGATGTTGATTCTATTATTCACGCAAACGAAGTATATGGCACAATCAAGGACGGGAAGATCGTAGAATGAACGAGGTTACGATCACGATCCCCGGCAAACCGCAAGCGCGGCAAGCGCACCGCCACTTTCTCAACGGCAAAAAGATTGTGAAGTATCTGCCGAAAGAAAGCGCGTCGTTTCAGGAGCGTGTCGCTGCCTATGCTTATCAAGCTATGGCTGGTGCGGAGCCGATTAGCACTCCTGTTGCTGTCGAATATCTATTTATCTTTGAAGCCCCCAAATCCCTCCGTAAGGCAGAACGCGAGGCGATTGCACGAGGCGAATTGCTGGTTCACGAGTCACGCAAGAATGATGTTTGCAATCTGCTGAAGTGCGCAAACGACGGACTAAGCAAGGTTGCCATAGCTGACGACGGGCTTATCGTAGATGCTGGTTTCAGTAAGCGAATCGGCGCGACTCCCTGTACGATCATAACCATTCGACCAATCCATGACTGACGAACCATTCATTACTCAGCCCGAACTTGACGAGCTTTACGCGATCAACGAGCGCATGAAACAGCGGCGGATTCACAAGCGGCTCACGGAACTCGTGGACAAGGTGATTGATCTGGCAGTAGCACACAGCGACCTGAATCAGTTGCTTGAAGCAGAAAACAAAGCGTTAAAAGGAGAGGATGATGGCGAAGATTCTAACGGCTGAGCAATGCACGGATGTCGGAAAATTATTATCAAACTACAGAGATGCCTTGATGGTTGACACAAATTCTTATACTGCAAATGAGGTTTCACGCCTTGCGGATATCATCACCGAGCTTCTTTCGACCATCGCGGCTTACCGGCCAGTGGTCGAAGCGGCTGTAGAATTGGATAAATGGGCTTTTGGTACTGGGCTAATTAGCGAGTTTGAGGTTGCAAGATTAAAGCTTCAACGAGCAGTAGCCGCCCTGCGCGAAAAGGAGGGGAAATGTGGTATTTAATCGCATTTGCAGTTGGTTTTTTTCTTGGTGGTGTTGCTATGTGGTGGTTAATTGACTGATAGCCAGACCGCCCTCACTGCGCTAACCGATCCGATTGACCGCGAGCGCGAGGCGTTCAACGCTCTGTCGAAAGAAAAGAAGGCGCAGTGGTACACGGATCACGCACTTGCTGATGGCTGGCGCGACTACGATCCCGAAACCGATCCCCGCGAGTGTATTAAGTTCTCGTTCAACGATAAAATCATCGTGAGGAATAAATAATGAGACTGCAATTCCGCATGAACCTACAGCCGAGCGATAAGCTGATCTACGGCATTCTATCGGCGGTAGATGATTCCGACCCGCTCAACCTCGTGACGATCCGGCAGTGGTCGGCCACGAGCGGACAGCGCGGCTACCAGACGCTTGACCACGTTTGGACAAAGGGCAAGGGTGCGCTACCACCGTCTTGTGATATTGCTCCCGTAAGGTACAGGGTACTCAATTCAATGGCTCACACCTCGATCGGCAAGTGCTTTCTGATCCAGCCTGATGTTGTGACACGGCAGAACGGCAAGCTTATCGAGCGGTCGTTGTTCAGAATCCACCGTGACGACGGCCCTCCTGGTTCCGCCGGTTGCCCCGTCCTGAACGGTGAGGACTTCGATGACTTCGCGGAGTTTATGGCAACGCAGCCGAGCGGATACATGCCTTTCGATGTGATCTATTCCTGATGAAAAGTAAACTCCTCGACCGCCTCCTCCACCGCGGTACAATCGAAATCGAGGCTGTAGTGTCCTCGGTTTCTGATGATGAAAAATCGTTTGTTGTTTCCCTACCCAATACCCGCAACGGCAACGGACTGATAAAGGTCCGCCTTAAACGGCAAACTGGCCGTCCAGCGCCGAAGCCGGGACACGTCGTTTATGTGGATGCCAGAATCCATGGAGTGAAACCAAAACCATGAGCACCCGTGGCCGCCCCCGAGTTGATAACATCTTCCGCTTCAATGTTGCAACCGACCTAACCGACAATAAGCGATTTATCAAGTTCAAGCGACTTCTCGGCGTTGATGTACCCACAGCCTACCTCACTTTAGTCAGATTTTTCAACTTCATAGCGGCTAATTATGCGCTTTCAGGACGAATTAAGGCGAATTCTTCCGGGAATAATTCGGTAGAAGATGCTGACGTTATCGCCGAGTACTGTTTTTGGCCATCAGATCCGCAAAAATTAGTTGATGCGCTGTTGATAAGTGGCATTATTGAGCAGGATGGAACCATTCATGAGTGGTTTGGTAATCAACCGTATGCTGTTGAAAAATTAAGAAAAAGGGATAATTCTTCCGGGAATATTCCGATTTCTTCCGGGAATAATTCGCCCCCAATAGCAAAGAGCAATGTAAATACAAAGAGTAATACTCACTCGTTAGACTCTCTTGAAAACAAGAGTATTTCTAATACGGCAATGAGCAATGCTGCGCGCACACGAAACGAAAATGTGGATAACTCAAAATCAGGCAACGCTTGCCCATTGCCGGTCGAAACCGACCTTCAGCGCATAAACCCTGTGGATACCGAAGAATTTTTGGAACGAGTCGGGGAATACGTGGCACTCGACGAAAATAGCCGGACCGGGATCATCGCCGATATTGCAAAGGCAAAACCAAGCAACGAATCCCTGTTCCCAATTCTCGACCAACTCGCAATGGCGGCGGCAGACGGACGGCTCGGAGTCCCACCCGTGGTCGAAAATGGCAGGGTTATCACCCGTGGAATTTCAAATCCGGTCGGCTGGATACGGACGCAAATCAAAAAAACTCGCGCTTCGCCGTAATTCGTGTTCGGAAATTGTCGTCCGACTATTGGCAGTTGACAAAAAAGTTGTTATAATCTCAAAACAGCGAAAGGAAAGCCATGGCGAAGCAAGACCGAAAGCCGGAACCGAAACCAGAACCGCCGGTGAAAACCGAGATTGAAGAGACCAATCTGGACGATACACAGCCGCCGGTTCCCGATCAGTCGGAAGTTATCGAATCGCTTGAAGTCACGGTCGAAACTCAGCAAAGCGAAATCGAACGGTTGCAATCACTGGTCCGCGAACTCGAATCGCAAGCGATTGCCAAGCCTGAAGAAATTGGCAGCATAACCGACGGCGTTCCCGCCGAACTGATCGCCGAAGCACGGGCGCTGTCCGTTGCGCTTCAGGAAAAATACAAGAAAGAGTCGGACAAGAAAGTAAAGCTTCCAGTGGCCGCGCAGTATGCCATGGACACATGGATCAAGGCTTTCAAAGTAAATCCGAAAACTGGTGCGATGCAACTCCGCAACAACGGAGCGCCGGAATCGCTGTTCGAGAAGTATTTCCGCCGCAAACTGTTCTCGTAAGTTCATTAAGCTAATACGGTTCACAATAGGTTCATTGTCAGATGGCACGTAGCCGAACAAACAAACAGACTGGTCTTACCGTTGCGCAAATGCGCTTTGGGAAGTATCTGTTTGAGTTGAACGGCAACGCGACAGAGGCTTACAAAAGAGCCTATCCGAAATCGAACCTGAAGGGAAATGCACTGGCCGTAAAAGCCTATGAACTCAAGCGCAGGCTTCAGGAGAGCGGCTGGTTCAAAGAAGTTCTTGACATGGCCGGGTTGACCGAGGAGTTTCTTGCACAGAAAGCGGCAGAACTTCTCAATGCGAAGGAGACGAAATTCTTTGCCAGTGAAGGGGTGATTATCAGCGAGCGTGAAGTCAACGACCATACGACCCAGCGCGCCGTTCTGAAGCTTGCACTTGAAGCACGGAAGCTGTTGATTCAGAAGCAGGAGCTTGAAGCCAAGGTTGAAACATCGAATGCCTTAACGGAGTTGCTGTTGAATGCAAACCGAAGCAGAAACGAAGACGAAACCGAAGAGTAAGATCGCCGAGCGGCTCGATCATTTGTTTCGATACATGGGAGTCAGATCCCGGCGCGAGGGCTGTAAGCGGCTGGGTCTGGATAATACGACCGTGTCACGCTGGGTCAATGAGCACCAGCGGCCATCGCCATTTGCAATAAAGATCATCGAGGCCGCCGAGCGGGAATACATCCGAGATGAATCAGATTCAAAAAGCGTTCGCGTACTACCGCAACAATCCACAGGCGTTCAGGTATGACATTCTCAAAGTCCGAGTGCATGACAAGTGCGCCGAGATGGAGGATTCGGTCCGCGACAATGCGGAAACCTACGCCGTCGGATGCAACGCAAGCGGCAAAACCTACGACGCGGCGTGTATCGCGCACTGGTGGTTATGCACAGAAGAGGATTCGATTGTAATTACGACCGCACCGAGTGATGACTTGGTGCGTAATCTTTTTTGGCGTGATTTCAAATCCATTCATGACCAATGCCGACTCAGAAACACGCCGCTCTATGCAAATGAGATTCTCCAGCAAGAGCTTACGATTGGCCCGAAGTGGTATGCGATAGGCAAGACTGCGAGGCCGGGGAACGAGGGGAGTTTTCAGGGGTTTCACGGCAACCGCGTTCTGTACATCACCGATGAATCCAGCGCGGTAGAGAAAATGTTCTTTGACGTACGGCGCAACTTTGCACAGCGTTCACAAGACCGCTTTCTGGCTATCGGCAACCCGTATTCGCTGGGGGAGTTCTACCGGCTGTTCGCCTTCGGAATCGGTCACAAAATCAGAATTTCTGCATTCGACGTTCCGAATGTGACGGGGATCGGCGAACCGATACCGGGACTGATAGACCGCGAGTTCGTGGAGAAGATTCGCGCCGAGTTCGGCGAAGACTCGATGATGTGGCACACGAAGATTCTTGCGGAGTTCTGGGATCAGGGAACCGACGGACTGATTCCGCTATCGTGGTATGAGCAGGCGGTCGAACGCGGCAAGACCATGAAAGCAGAAGGCCGGAAGTCTTTTGCATTCGACGTTGCTGACGGCGGAGAGGCCGAGTCAGTGATCTATCGCAAGATCGGGCGGCTGGTGTTGGAATCAGAGTCCTATGGCAACCCGGATGTGATAGACCTTGCGAACCACGTTGAAGCCAACTACCATGCGGGATATGAGCGCGGGATCGGAGATGCTAACGGAGTCGGAGCCGGGGCGGTTGCGAAAATCCGTGCTGACGGTTTTCCTATCACGAGCTACAAGGGAAGCATGGCAACCGATGAAACCGATACCACGGGCGAGCTACGGTTTGCGAATGTCAGGGGCGCGGCGTTTTGGGCGTTGCGCTGGGCGTTCAATCCGGCAAATCCTGAGTGCATCGGACTGTCTGAAGATCATCCGCGTTTGCGTCAGGACATTGTGGGAATGCGCTATCATTTCGCAACCGGCGGAAAGGTGATCATGGAGGCCAAGGACAAAACCATAAAACGCATTGGACGCTCGCCCGACCGTGGTGATTGTCTGGCTATGCTGATTTGGGGAGAGCACCGCGGCGGAATCACCGCTCGCCCGATTCTGACATTCTCTCCGCAACAGCGCGGCGATATTGTGTCTGCCCCGAAACCACGAAAGAACCGAGGTGCGCTTGATGGCATCTACTAACGGACGCATTGCCCGTCCGAATATATCCTATCGCAACATCAACCGACTCCAGCGCGTGTCGGCTGCTGCCGCTCGCAACGACAACACCTTCGCAACTTCCGACCGTTACGATCAACCACTTGGCGCGCGGACTTACGACCGGACGCTCACGGAATACAAAGCGCGGAATCTGAATAAACTCTCATGGGTTGCTTATCGTAAGAATCCGATCATCTGGGGATCGGCGGAGTTGATTGTTCGCGCCACTATCGGTAAAGAATCCGCAATCCGCCACAAACTACTCGACAGCGACAACGCGCAAGAGCAGGCATGGGCTGAAACGATTCAGGCACGGCTTGAGCAGTGGTGGCATTCCGAGGTCAACAACTGGCGAGTGCTTGCCGAATCAGTACAACGTGACCTGCTGATCTTCGGCGAACTGGTGCCGATCTATCTCACGAACTCCCTGACCGGCGATGTCGAAGTCGGTTTTGTGGACGTGAACAGCATTGAGGAAATCGTTCGGGATAAACTGAACACCCGCCGGATTATCGGAATCAAGGTCAGGCTGGAAAACAATCAAGAACGGGTGCTGATGCTTACACGAACCTACAAGGGCGAGCCGTTCCCGGCGGAAAAACCGGAATGGTTTGCGACATGGCAGGCCGTTCAATTCGACAGACTGATGGGCAAGCGCATCGGCGAGGTGGATTATTGGGCGAACAACGCGACAATCAGCTCCACTCGCGGCACGGGGGACTTCGCACAGGTGATTGATCCGGCGAACGACGCGGTAAAGATTGTGCGGGGGATTACCGACCGCCTCGTAATGAACAATCGGGTATATTCACATTTGAAGTTTCCGACGGCTTGGCAGCAAAAGCAGATTAACGACGCGCTCACGCCCGGAAATGAGAATTACATCAACCCGCCGCGCTTGGACGACGACTCGGACGATCTGAGAATCTTCGGAACCACGAAAGATATTGAATGGGAAATTAAAAGCCCGGCAGTGCAAGCCACGGAAACCGTTGACGTTTTCAAGATGGCACTGGCATTGTTCTCAAGCGGTACGAATATCCCTCTGCATTGGCTCGGCTGGGGTGACGAACTGACATACGCCTCAGCAACGGAAATCGGCAAGACCGCGATTCAGTACATGAAAGACCGGCAGAACTCGCTCCGCCGCCGCTTGAAGCAGTCCACGAATTTCCAGATTGATCAGTGGCGAATCTTTGAAATGAACTCCGATCTGAACGGCATACCGGACGAGGTGTTATTCGATTATGACTTCGACCTCCCGGTCATTGACTCGCGGACGGTTGAACAAATCATAACGGTCATGAAGGGCAAGGCGGATGTGATCATGGCGGCAAAAGCTTCCGGTGCGATTGATGATGAAGAAGCCAAGTCACGCATGGGGCGGTTGATGAATGACGCGGATGTTGGGGCATGAGCAAAGAACAGCTATTGAACGGCTTTCCTGTAAAGCGAATGCTTGTGCATGAACTGACTGCTGCACCGTATAACCCGCGCCGGATAACCGATGAGCAACTAACCGCGCTTGGCAAGTCTATTGCCGAGTTCGGGCTTGTCGAACCGATCATTTACAATAAGCAGACCAAGCACGTTGTCGGCGGACACCAGCGCATTGCGGCACTTATTGCGCAAGGTGAAACAGAGACCGATGTCGTCATTGTCGATCTGCCGGAAGCAAAAGAGAAAGCCCTAAATGTTGCTCTGAATAAGATTAGCGGGGAGTGGGATAACGACAAACTCTCCGACTTGTTGCGCGAGTTGCAGGATGTTGGAGAGATTGAGTGGACGGGATTCTCGCAAGAAGAACTTGCAGATTTACTCGCTCCGCCGATTATCGAGGGATTGACCGATCCCGACGAGATACCAGAAGATGTTGAGACGAGATGCAAACCCGGCGACTTATGGCAACTCGGAGAGCATCGGTTGCTGTGTGGGGATAGCACGAAGAAAGAAGTATTTGAAAGGCTTTGTGTAAAAACATTCGATGTTGTTTTTGATCCAGAATGGGATGACGACATAAAGACAGTGACCGGGAAAAATAATACACTTGTTTTTTGTGATTGCTCAAACTTTGGTGAAAATATAAAAAATTTTGGTATCCCTATTTATGTGTTTATTTGGGACTGTGTTACAACTTGGTATATTCCAAACAGGCCACTTAAAGGATGTAAGCTGTGTCTGTGGTACGGAAACATATCAGAATATAAAATGAATGGTGCGCACTATGGAGATTCCGGAGACGAAAGGCGGAACGTTAACAATAGTAGGGGATCATATATATATAAACCAGATCCACGCGGAAAGCATCTGTCTGATTTATTCAGACTCTCAATAGCAATGTTCCACTCAGAATCAGAGCACAATCACTCAAAGCCAATTGATTGGATGAGGCTATTAATAGGAAACTGTACGAGTGGAGATATCTACGACCCATTCCTCGGATCAGGAACAACTATCGTGGCGTGTGAACAACTAAACCGAAAATGTTATGGTGTTGAGATTAACCCTCATTACTGCGATGTGATTATTAATAGGTGGGAATCGTTTACCGGAAAAGAAGCGCGTCTTTTGCCTTAATCGCTTTCTGTGTTTCTTTTGTCGGCATTTGCCGCCACAGCTTTCCATCAAGAACAGCTTTCTCGTTGTGGCGTTTGTCTGGGTATCCGCCGAGTTGCTTCAGAAAAAACGGGGTATTTGATTCAATGCAAGCATCGCGGAGTTTTCGTGCCCAGTCAAGATCCATCGTACGGCAACCGCGTTGTGATTCACCGCCGCATATTACCCAGTCAATGTTTGATAGGTCAATATGCAGAAGGTCTGATATGAGCGGCTCACAACTCACAAATCTTAGAGCGCATCTTGCGTTGTTGATAAAGTGCCACGATCCTTCTTCGTCTTTTGTTCCGCCCTCTATTGTTACACCAAGCCAGACGTTAGGCGGGTAGTCAATAGATTGCGTTGACCAGTACATTGCGGCAGCACGTTTTGTTAATATCTGGAACGTGTGCCAGTGGGCCTTTCGCATGGTTTCGATCATGGCAAGTCTGAATTTTCTTGGGATGTCCTTGTGGAAGAAGTCGCTCATGGAATTAACAAAAATTACGGACGGCTTTTTCCAGTGAAGCGGGGCTTCGATTAAATCCTCGTGAAGCGTAATATCAAATCCGTTTGTGTATCGTGGGTTTCCCCAAGACTGAAGCCTTTTGGCAAGGGTCTCTGCGTAGCAATGCTTGCATCCGCTCGTGATTTTAGTGCAGCCAGTAACTGCGTTCCATGTGCGCTCTGTCCAGTCTATGCCAGTGTTTGAATTAGACATTAACACACTCCTTTGCATTTTCTATCGCATCACGGCTGTTTTTCCCTCGCGCTACGACTCGATCACAGGGGGTTTTTCCGTCAGGATATCCACCAGTTCCTCCGCTCGGCGTGTGTATGCAATGGCGCGACGTCTCCCTATGAACAACAACGTATCCAGCATTATCCTGCAAAACCTCATAACACAACGGAAGGCCGGTTTTATTACCCGTGCTATCGCACAGCAACCAGGCATTCTCGCCGCGCCGGATGATTGCGTTAGCACGGCGGCCTGTGAGCGTTTCTTCATGCCGCATCCACGCTCTTCCGCCTATGGATACCTCGGAAATAATCGTCTGACCGACCAATGATTGCACGTAATCCGCATAGGTTGTGTCGGTCTGCTCTTTTACCTTGCCAAGCCAGTACCACGATAGAGCAATAGCCTGTGATTTGATAATTGACTGCGTAGTCATAATAACCTCGAAATGTTGTTGAAGCGTGTTAAGTCTAATATAAGGATATATTTTCAATTTGTCAATAGTTTGTTTTGCAACAACTTTAACCATATTTCACTGATTTGCACATATGACTGAATCACCGCTTGACATAGCCGTATTGATTGACGATCATGAAATGATCCGGCTGGTGTCGGTGTGGCCGAAGCTGACTCCGCAACAGCGGCAAAATGAATCAGACATTGCGCGGGCATCTGCAATATCCGTGAATAGGGTTACGGATATTATATTCCGTGCAAAGGTGTCGAATCTCATTAGAGATGATGGCACGATCAATTCCAATGCCGAGAAATATATCAGTGGAATTATCGGTGCAAGACTTTCAGAGCACATGTCTAAGGTGAACAAGGTAAAGGCAAAGCCAAATGCCGGTTAGTCCCGCAACAGTAGCCCAATTCGCGGCGAAGATCAAGGGGATGCAGACCGAGGCGCTTGCGCTCAAGGATGAAACCCGGCGCGAGATATTTCGCGTAGTCGAATCGCACCGCAAGGAAATCAACGACGCAATCCGCCGGGCAACTGCCGAAGGCGGGAAAGCCTTGCCGTCACAGAACCTCCCGCGTTTATCGCAGACGATTGCCGCCGAACGCGAGGCCATGAATAGCGAGGTCATTGAGATTCTTAAGCAGGCGAACACCGACGCAATCAATACCGCCGTGGCGCGAGCGCAGGCTATCGCAGATGTTGCGGAACTGGAAGGCGCGTTCTTTTCGGTAAGCCCGGAACTGGCGGCAATTGCGAATAGCTTCTCTGCCGATCTGATTACGACCATATCGCCCGATCTGCTGCCGAAAGTGAATAGCGCAATCGGAAGGGCGGCCATGGGAACAATCAGTCCCTACGATGCCATGAAGGCCGTGGACGAGGCAATGGGGATTGCCGGGAGCGGCGGCGTGTCCTACAATGCCGAACGAATCATCCGAACTGAAGTCGGGCGCGTTTACAATGTCACGCTTGACACACAGCTTCAGTCGCTTCAGACTTACATGCCGAAACCCGACGAGCTTGAAAAGACGTGGGTATCCGGTCCGTACCGACCGGGGCGGCGTGAAGAACATCAGGCCATGGACGGCGTGACCGTGCCGTTCAATCAACCGTTTGTTCTGCCATCGGGTGCGCGACTGATGTTTCCGCAAGACCCGTCCGGTCCAGCCGATGAAACAATCAATTGCGGATGCACCTATAAGATTGAAGAGAAGTCCGTGCTGAGAGCACTTGGAACATAGATAGCTGGTAATTCTTCTCAGTGAAGAGCCGTCCCTGCCGCAGGGGGCGGCTTTTTGTTTTGTCGTTTGCCAAAAACCGAACACAACGCGCTTGAGTTTTGTCGCACGATGTTAGCAGCATAATAAATTCAGTAGTATATAATCGCTATGGAAATCCATGGCATAAAAGCGCGGCTGATTGCATCATCCGCCGGAAATCGTTTTGAGATTCTGGCGATTGCGGTCGGTCCGTGGCATCCGTCGAAAAAGGGTCCGACCGGGCGACCGATCTATTCAACCGAGGCCAGTTTGCAGGCTTCGGTTTCGGCGTTTGATGGGATACCCGTTGCCGCTTATGAACTGAAGCCCGGCTTTCACGATCATCTGCCGGATTCAGTATTCCAAGCGATTAACGAAAACGGGATTACGTTCCTCAAGAACAAAGTCGGCCGGTTGTACAATCCGCGCTTTGGGGCAACGGAAAAAGGCGAGAAGGGAATCATCGTCAACTTCGACGTAACTGATCCGAATATCGCCGAAACCGTACAGGCTTCGATCAACTCCAATCATCCCGACTTTGACGGCTTTTCGATTGACGGTGACGCGAACTGGACGGTCGAGAAGATTGACGGCGTGGAGTATGATGTTCCATGGATCACGCGAAACAAAACTTTAGACATGGTTAAATACCCGGCGGCAGGCGGTAAACCGCTTCGACTTGCCGCGTCACACAGCATGGAGGGAAATCCAATGAAGCTGACTGCGCAGCAACGCGCAACGATCATCGCCGTACTGATGGCCGCCGGTGTTGGCGATGAAATCCTGAACAATCTGATGGCCTGCGCTCCTGACGCATTCATCAATAAGGGGCGTGAGCTGCTGGCCAAAGAACGCGAGTTCCTGAAGAAATTCGACGACACGCTTGCCAAGTTTGAACGCGGCGAGGAAGTCAAGATCGAAGAGAAGGGAACAGGTGAACCCGTACCCGATGCGAAAGCCAAAGCCGACGCGGAGGCGAAGAAGGCCGCCGATGAAGCCGAGGCGAAAAAGAAAGCCGATGACTCTGCCAAAGCTGAAGCCGAAGCCAAGGCGAAAGCTGAAGCGAAACCCGGTGAAAACAAAGCGGATGTTGTCGAAGATCCGGCAGTGAAGAAGGCGAACGAGATTCTTGAGAATGCACAGAAACTCGCCACACAAGCGGAGACTGCGCTTGGTGAAGCCACTGTCGAGAAAGAAGTCACGGCCTCGCACTTGCCCGATGTAACAAAGAAACAATTGTCCGACCGCTTGAAGGCGAGCCGTACCTACGACATTACAAAGATCCGCGCCGAAGTGGACAAAGAAGCGAAATACCTGAAGACATTGCTCGGTGACAATCTCGTCCCAGGCCTGCGCGTGACGGGTTCCATTGAGCAAATGCAATCGGAATCCGATAAACTCATACTGGCAATGCAGGGGGCGATTCGCGGACAGGACATTAAAGACGCAAAAGGCGTTATCGTTCCCCGCCTGCGCTCGTGGCGTGAAATCAACAGCCGGATTACCGGGAGTCGCTGGGATGAACCGCTGGACCGCGTGTTCCGCAAGCTTCAAAAGCTGTCAACGGGTATCGGCATGGAAGCTGGGGAGTTGCTGGATCTGCAAACCGGGCGACTGACCGCAAGCACGATCATGAGCACGGATCTGGCCTCCATGTTTTTGGTGGCGATTCACAACGAGTTCATTACCGGCTACGTGTCGCCCTCGACCTACGACAACTGGCGAAAAATTGCGAAGATCGTTGACCTGAAAGACCTGTATGCTCACAACTATACTCGCATGGGTCTGTATTCAGCATCGTCTTCAATCGCCGAGGGCGGAACCTACCCGGAATGCGAAACCACTCCTTCCGACGAACACGTCACGTTGACCGCCGTGAAGTACGGTCAAATTTATTCGTTGACTGACAAGGACATTATCAATGACCGGCTGGACGGTGTGCAACGGTTGCGGAATATGATGGTTGACGGTGAAAAGCGCGGTATTGCGCTGGACGTGTTCAATATCATTCTGAATAATTCCGCCGTCGCCTATGGTTCCGATACCGACACCCTCGTTCATTCGAATCACTCGAACGGCGCGGCCTCCGGCGGGGCTGACTTGGTAGATAGTTCCTCGCTTGAAGGGGCATGGGCGGCCATGATTGCGCAAACCGAATACGGAACCGGCGCGGTATTGGGTGAACTGAATCGCCCGAAATATCTGCTGGTTCACGCGCAGCGGATGCAGAAAGCCCTGAAGCTGACGATGGGTGAACGTGCGGTGCAAGCCGCGTCGTCGGATGCTTCGGAATTCTGGTCCGCAATTCCTTCGGGCGGAATGCTGCCCGATTCCGGTGCCATGAATACCATGAAATCCTACGGCATCGAACCGCTGTTGATTCCGAACGCTACGACTGCCGCTAACTGGTGGACAGTTGCCGATCCGAATACTACACCCGCCCCGGCGGTCATGGTCGGATTCTTGAATGGTCAGGAACAACCGGAAGTCGTTTCCGAAGCCGCGAACAGTGGTTCACACTTCACGGCGGACAAGATTCGGATCAAGGTCAAGAACTACCGCGACGCGGAACCGGGCGACCACCGCGGCATCTACGGGCAAATTGCCTAATCTTCCGGCTCGGCAGGGTCGGGTATCCTGTCGCGGGTTGCCCGCCCTGCCTCCGGGAGTCAAGTAATGATCAGAAAACAATCAGAATAGGAGAACTTCTCATGGGACAGGACAGCTTTGGTGATATTCCGGGAACCCGAAACGCTCAGACGTTCATTCCGAGCGTCGCAGCCGCTACGGCTACCGAATCACACCCGATTTTTTCAGCACCCGATGCTTGCATTGTAACATCCGTGAAGATTATTCCGCAAGCAGCCGTTACTGGTGATAACACGGATAGAAAGAACCTTAACATCATTGATTGCGGAAGCGACGGATCAGGGACAACGGAAGTTGGTAATCTTGATCTTGCAACCGGGGTTAACTTAACAGCATTCGATGAAAAGAACATCCCGTTAAACTCGACATACACGGATGGCGTTACGATGGCGAAAGGTGACGTAATTAAGTTGCAATTTGAAAAGGCTGGGAACGGCGTTCTTGTTCCGAACCTGCTCGTTCGTGTTGAATACGCCGTCACCTAACTTCAATTCACCAGCGCATAAGGAGTGTACCGTAGGCGGATCATTACCGCCTATGCGCTCAAAATTGTTTACGGATTTCGATACATGACAGACTGGAGTTTCCAATGAAATCAACCGTTTTACATATCGTGACCGCCTTAGTTCTGGCGGTCATTCTGTTTACGGGTTTCGCGTCAGGTGACGTGCTGAACAAGTGGCGCGAATCCTATACGAACACGGCGGGGAATACGTACTACATACTGAGACAGGGCCGCTCCGCGTTTACCGACACCCTGTTTACCGACAACTTCGATACGGTTACTGTGAAGCGGGACTGGAACTCCGAAGGAATATCCATCGCTTTTATCGTAGATTCGGCGGGCTTTACCGCGGCAACTGATACTTTCGCCGCGTTTTTCCGTCCGGTGTTTAACGATACATGGTTCGGCGCAACGGCGGGTAGCGATTGGATTCCGCTATTGATTCGCTCAGCGACGGGCGATTCAACCTATGTTTTGGATTGGGAACCCGGCGCGCAGTATTGGGTCGAGGACTTCATTCCGATCTACGCGCCGTTTTTACAATTTCTTTTCCAGACCGGCTCGGCAGATACGGCTATTCTTAACGGCGTGATTGAACAGATAAAGGTTCGGTAATGCGAACTCTCGCAACTGCTGCAATCACTCTGTTGGCGATTGCCGGTTTCGCGTCTGAGTGGGACGGTAAGTTCATTCAAAACGGCGTGAGCCAAGATCGCATTGTAGCAGATTCCATCTACTGGCCCGGCGATCCGACCCGTGCCAACCTCGTCTCTGGCTCGGACACACTGCCCGTTATATCGTGGAAGCTGCTCGGAGAGGATACGCTTGACATTCGTGAGCCTGAGTTTCTTGCGGAACCCGTTGACGGATACTGGTATTGTGCAACTGACGTTGCACCGTACACTTCAATCAATTTCGACATTCATGTATGGCGGACGGCGGTTGCCGATAGCGCATTTCTCAAGTGGGAGCACGTTGCCGTCGCCTATACCAAAACTGCCGACACCGGACTCTGGCCCTACTATGACATCGGCGGCGATCCGCTTTCCGGTCTCACGCAGGGGAAAATCTTTTGCGATCCGCGCTCTGGAGAGTACTACATTCCATGCGGAACGACGTTCGGGGATTCCGGCAAAATCGGCTATCTGCATACCGGACAAATTGATACCGCCGATGCTTGGATTTTGTCCGATAGCTACGTATTGACAATCAACAAGGACACTTTGAATTGGTGGGGCGATACCGAGGGAGCGCGTTATTGGGATGTGCGCTGGTATTATGACACGGACACCTATTGCTATTATATGACCTACTGTGTCGTTAGCACCAGTCGCGCAACTTGCATCGCATGGGCAGACACAAATCAGTTTCCCGATACGTGGGTTAAATATAACCAGAATCCAATCAACATCTCCTATCACGGGGGGCGAGGGAGCGAAGTTGTCCTCGGCGAGGAGGGGCTTCACATAATGAACCTGAACGGGAATTATGTAGGCTGGACCCACTGCTGGGAAGCTCCCGACTCTATGCGCATGATCACGCTGGTTTGTGTGGACACCGTTGCGTTTTCTATTTGGTGGCAGTACGGTGATTATTACATGACACCGGCTAACACATGGGAAACCGGAAGCAATGGCGGAGCCGGCGCTGGTATCGGCATGGGTTCCATGGTTCAATCCGGTGATTCGCTGCACATTATTTATCAATCCGTCGTTCCCGATCCCGACCGCCCTTACTTCGCCGTCGGCCATGCCGTCGCACCGATCATAAAAATCGCAAGGTGATAAGATGAATAAACGATCTACAACGGTTTTCATATTGTCAATACTTTTGATTTTCTGTTTTGCCAATGCGCAAGAGTGGTCTGGCAAATACGGATATGTCCAGCAGCAGGACTTCGGACCATATATCAACAGAACGGCCGCCGCCGCCGCGAGCGCTCAATATATCGTGAAACAGAATCTTGCTCGTGATTCCGCTTTCGTTTTTAACGGCATCTCCGGCACAATAGATACCTCTGGCGTAAATCAAACTGCCGTAATTCAATATGCGCTGAACAATGTTGATAGCGGTAAAGTCGTCATCTCTGGCATCTACACCGAGATGGACTCGCTGGTGGTTCACTCCAATACCGTGATTGAGTTGGTCGGATCGATTACGATTAAAGACTCGCTGGCAAGCTACGTGTTCGGCACCGATTCCGCTGAGGCGGTGCAGAACATCGAAATCTACGGCGGAACGATTGATGCGCACGGGATCGCGGCGGCCACTCCCTATCAGACCGAATGGGGAACATCGGGAATGTATCTATGGAACGTGACCAACGCTTGTGTCCATGATATGACGATCTACGGAGGGGATGCCCGTTCGGCCCTCGGTGAGAATCCGTTGAATAAGACGGGTATGGGTATCTATATTAGCCGTTCGAATTGGGTGACGGTGGATAATTGCGTATTTGATTCGGCGCGGTATAACCAAATTCTCGCGCAAACCTCGCATTATCTGACGATCACGAATAACCATATTAATTGCGTCAATGAATCCGACCGCAATGTTGCGCTCCAAATCGGAGGTTGCACGCATTCGACTATCACCAACAATACAATCCTCTTCGAGTTCGGCGGCATTCGCACGATGCACTCGGACAATGGGTATAATCTGTTCGACGGGAATATCCTGTATTGCCCCGACTCTACGCGAGGCGCGGCATTTCAACTGAATCGAACCGCCTATTATAACACGATCACGAATAACAAAATTGACCATTGCCTGACAGGGATTTGGTTTACGGTTATGAGTTCTACCATTACTCCCCGCCACAACCTTATATCGAACAATCATTTTTCCCGAGTTTATACAGTGGCGGATATGGACTCGGCTTCGGCAGACTCCAACGTGTTCTTAAACAATGTGGTATCCAAATTCCTGACCGGGCGCGGGAAATTCATGTTCGATGTGGGGTCAAGATGCACAGGCAATAAAATCCTGAACACGATCTATCTGTCCAGCATCAACTCCGATAGCATTATTCGCAACCTCGGAACCTATACAACCGCTAAAAACTATGATGGTACGAGTCTGCTGGACACTGTGCAATACACTGTGAATATTCCATATACACAGATCAGCGACAACTATCTGCGCGAATATAACCAGCCATATTACAACTATGGATCAGCCGGTTCAAAGCTACTCAGTGGATATATATCCACCTACCTGAACTATCTGATGATCTACTTCCCGGTTGACACCGTGCCATATGGAGCATTTGAAATAAGTGCAACATGTAGCCTCTACATGGATGCTAATGATTCAACTGTGGATGTATTTGTAAAGCGCGTTACAAAAGACTGGTATGAGGGAGCAGCTGATGGTGCTTATGATGCAGATGGAGCAAGTTGGGGGAGTCGTGGTTATGGAACGGAGGGGGGGAGTGTAACTGGTGGAACAATTGCCGCTGCTGATACGGCATGGGGAACATACGTAAACGCAACGAACTATGATACGGCCTCTATGCCAGTTGCCACAAATTGGGGGACGCTTGATTTATCGTCGCTTGTAAATTTCTGGGTGAACACTCAACCTGACAGCAACTTCGGGCTACGAGTTGGAAAGCGGCACGCCGGTGGTGTGGTTAGAACGTTACCAGCAGATTGGGCAACCACATCCTATAGAACAAAAGTTTGGATTACCTATAAGGTCGTGGAGTAGTTGAGGATTAGAGAAGGATCTAACTATGGCAGATAGAACGTCACAGCTTTTTCCGGCGATTGCGTCGGATCTGATAAAGACCTACACGACCGGCTCGGAAAATTCCAGCGGTCAATTGTGTCAGGCTTATGATCGGATTATCGTCTACGTCACGACTGCCAACGTAGTATCGTCTGGCATCGTGGCAATTGATGTGCAATGGTCGGATGATGGAACAACCTTTTACACGAAGACCCCGACAACAGCCGTTCAGCTATCGGTTGCCGGAAATTACAAGCTGGACTTCGGCTCGGCGGGGAAGTATTTCCGGGTGAAAGCCTCTTGGGTTTCCGGCACGTCCATTGACATCACGGCAATCAGCGTTGAAGGCAAATCCTGATGAAGTACCTCGAAGAGCTATGCGAGGATGTAAAGGTCTTGATTCAGGATGAAGATAAAGTCCTGACTCAATCCGCAATCGAAAGTTGTATCAAGCGCGCAATTCGCATTCTATCACAGCGCACTCCACGTATCGTCTTTGAGACATTTACCGGAACAGGATCGGCTTACGAGTGGGCGTTGGCATCGGACTACATCGGCCGCTTCAGCGGAATCACCGCCGTTTATTATCCATGGGATGATACCGACACGCCGACTCCGCCGCCGCCGACTGACACGCTGATTTATACTGCCTATGAGAAGACGGCTGGAACCTACTACTTTCGACTGAACGGAATCACGCCGAGTTCCTCGGAGTATCTGCGCGTTTACTATACAACCCGGCATTCGATTACAAGCACGACAAGCTCGTTAACAGACGAGGCTGATGAGGATAGTATTGTGCAACTCGCCGCCGGATTCTGCTGTGACATTCTTGCACAACGGGCGATTGCGCTATCGAACTCGAATCTGCAATCCGACATTGTTTCCTATCAGACGCGGCAATCGCAATACTCGGCAATGGCGAAAACCTTCAAAACTCAAAGCGGACTTGCATCCTATATCGCCGAACAACCGCAATCGGGAGCGGCTTCATTCGTGTCGTGCGGACGGTCGAAACGGGTTTCGGATAATCTTTGATCATGGCTGAGGAGTTCTATCAGATCAAGATTGATCCGCCGGGAGGGGAGGCGGTCAAGGCGCGGGAAGTGCGAGCGGTCGGAATGGACATTCTGAAGTCAACGACCTTCGCGGCAGAACAGGTATTGCGTGATCCGATTGTGGAAAACACTCCTCACGCTTTCGGGCATCTACGCGCAAGTATCGCCACCCCGCAACCGATAGTAACCGCCGATACGATACTCGGACAGGTTTCAACGCCGATCAGCTATGCGAGACCAGTTGAGACGGGAACCAAGCCGCACACGCCGCCGATTGGTCCGCTTCTATTGTGGTCAAAACGAAAAACTGGTGACACGAGGGCGGCATATATAGCAAGAGCAGCTATACGCCGCCGTGGCACACGCGGAGCGCATATGTTCGCCAAGGGCTTTCAATACCGCGCCGGTCGAATCGAGCAGATGTTTGCGCATGCTATTGAAAATATTCTGAAACAAATTGGAGCGCGTTCGTGAGCGCAAAAACTAACTATAAAGAAATCATTCAGGAAATCGTTCGGCGGGTTTCGATCATCGAGGGAACCGGGCGAGTTCACGGACTGGTGCGGATCATCAATGAATCATCCAAGCTCAAAGAACTGTTGTTCGATGAAACGCAGGACAAAATTTGCGGCTGGCTCGTTACGCGGCAAGCCCCGATAACAAATGAAAAGCTGACCAATGAAGAGTTCACAACGGTATCGCAATTCGTGCTCGCCGGATACTACTCATTGCAGGAAGGCTCTCGCTCCGAGGATGATTTTCAACAGATGATAGACAACGTAATGTTCAGCGAACACTTCAACGCCCTTGACAATCTGAGCGGCCTCTGTGAAGATACATCGCTATTACAGGCGCGGGTAATTGGAACAACCACTATTGGAAACGCACTCGTTCATTACTGTGAACTCACACTCGACGTGCAGGAACTGATCAGCAATTAAGGAGAAATGAGATATGTCATCAGCAGGTTATCCGCTCGTTTGCGGATCAGTAATCGAAGCGGCCTCGCCCGGATGGGGAACTGCTGCCGTTATTACTAATCGCGTGCCGATCACGAAAGAATCGCTGACCGAACAGGTCAAGTTTATTGAGGACAATACGCTGCGCGGATTGGCCGGTCACGACGCGCTTGACGCTGGTGAAATCAGTGTGCAGGGTACGATCGAAACCGACATCCGCTATACGCTGAAATCCGGCTCGTACTATTGCGGATCTGATTTGCTTCTGTCGGCGGCAATGGGAACCGCGCCCAGCTACAATAGCAGCGTGAATACCATGTTTCTGGCGCAATCACCGTCGCGCCCGGTCACGATTGCCATGAATAAGCAAGTCAGCTATTGGGAGTTCGTTTCCTGCATGCTGAACGGCTTTAAGATCACGGGCAAGACCGGCGGGGCACTCATGGCGGAGTTCCCGGTCGTTGCGCACCGCGTTCTGCGCACCGGAACTACCAACGGTTCAACACAGTTTGCGGCACTGGCGGCCAATGGCGGAAAGCGCGTGCGATTCCCGGATATTACATTCCGGCTTGGAACTTTGGCAGATGCGTTGGCGGCGGCGGATGCTATCGGAGTAAACGAGTTCGTCTTGGATTATCAAAGCGGTTTGGGTGATCCTGAGTTTTCCACGCCTGACTATAACGTGACGGTCGGCGCGGGAACTCACGGCGACAACACGACCACCCGCTCTCCGCGCTTGACATTGCCCGTTGAGCGCAATGGCCGCCGTAAGATGGAACTGAGCTTTACGCTCCCGCGCTATTATTCCAATCAGATGTTTACGTGGCGTGACGCGGAAACCGAACTCCAATGTGACATCAAAACAAGTATTGACTCGGCGGCGCGGACGTTCTCAATCCTTATGCCGCGTCTCAAGATCGTGGAAGTCAAAGCTGAAACCAGCGGACCGGAACACGTTCCGCTTCAGGTCAAGGCACAACTTTTATTTAACGGCGGTACGTCGTCCGCAACACTATACAACGACTACATGACCAACAGCGTGCCGACCACGAACAAGATTCCCGAAGAGTTTCAGATCGAAATTAAGAACTCTTCCGACGGACGAACCGCTGCAATCTGGAGCTAAACCATGAGTTCAAAAGGTTACGCATCAAAGGCCGCCTTTCGTCTGCAAGGCCGCACGGTTGCCGGAGCATTATATCCGACCACGCTCGGCACGCCGACTCCGGAAACGCTCGGACCCTATGACCTTCTGCCGTTCAAATCCGAGAGCATCGCGGCCATTATGGGCTTTCAGGACGATGATTCGCTGAACGGCGGGGCAGGAATCGTCCAATCAAGCAACATTTCGCGTCTGCCGAGTGGTTCTATTGACATCAACGGTCACTACATCGGGCTGGATCAACTAATTGCGGCCTGCATGGGATTTGAAAAAATCCGTACCGACGCCGCGCTCGAATCGCCGGGATATATGCTGGGCTATGGCGGTGCCGCTGCGATTTCCGGGACATCAACCGGGAGCACGGGTGACACACTTTCAGACTCAGGTGCATCATTTCCGACAACGGTTGTCGGTGAATATGTCCGTCTCGAAGAGCTTACAACCGATCCTGATCTCTATGCACAGGTACGCAGGATCATTGCCAGACCTTCGACTACGCAGATTCAGGTTTATCCAGACTGGACGGATAATCCGCCGAATGGAACTCCCTATACGATCGCATCTGTATTTCAACATCAGTACGAGTTCAGCAAGAATATGCACACGGAAATCGCTTCGGACGTTATAACAACTCCGTGGGATTCTCTGGCATATCTGGCGCGGTGGGGAGTACTGGCGATAGATAAGCAGATTTCGGTATGGGAGTGGCAAGCGTGTTTTGTGAACTCTCTGAAGTTCAAACTGGACAAAGAAGGGCTGTTGATTACAGCCGAAATTATTCCATTCTGGAAAGATAACCGCACGGCAGACCGCAACTCAAGCTCTTCGACGTGGGGTTATCATCCGGTGAATTTACGAGTGCAAAAGCGCATCCGCTTTGCCGATTGCCAATTCGCCCTCGGACTGCAATCAAGTCCCGGAAATTTCAGCGAGCAACTTCTTGGAATATCATCGCTGGAATGGGAAATCAACAACAATCTGCAAACCGATCTACAAACACTCTCCAGTGGATTGTACCGTGAGGAACCGGCACGCAATGGCAAACGCACCGTAACCGGATCATTTACGATTCCTCGCTATCGTTCCGATGATCGTCTCGACAATTACGACGACGAAGACCTGCTTACGGCAATGTTGCTTTGTACCGGACCGGATATTACCGGAGGTGGTTCAACCGAATCCAATTTCGAAGCCTTTTTCAGAGCATTAAAACTAAAGAAGGCTGATGCTCCTGCATCCGGTCCGGAACTACTCGAAGAAAAATACGAATTTCAATGTCTACAACCTCCGACCGCAACGTCATGGAGTAGTTATTCAGTATTTACGCTTACCACTGGCGCAGAAAACTCCGAGCTTATAATTCGCACATATGGATCATATCCCTTTAACAACTACATGGGTCAACATCAGGCGACCTAAACCAAACCCGCGAGAGGACACATGAAGATTTCGACGAAAAAGCAACCTGACACATTCGACGTTGAACACGACGGCGCGGTATTCCACTGCCGCGCTTTGTCAACCCCTGAAATCTATAACATCATGTTCGCGTGCACACTCGACGAGCGCACCGGCGGACCGGATATCGGACGCGCCACGGAAATGGTTGCGCAATCGGCAATCACTGGCTGGTCGGGGATTTTTGACGAAGATAGCGGTGAATCGGTTGAGTTCGATTCCTGCTTAATTGAGAAACTTCCATGGCCGGTCAAGGCAATGGCCGCCGATCCAAGTTTTGCGAAATGGAATCGTGAAATGGGGCTGGACAAGATCCGCGAGGATTCACTGAAGGGCGGTGTTCAAGTCCCTTTGGCCGGTTCCGCACCGTCGGGCTTGCCGAGTACGTCGAACTTCAGGAAGAGCACCGCTGGGGATGGTGCAAAAGGTGCTGCTCGGAATACCTCCAAGACGAGCGGCAGCCGCCATGCGTAACTGAGCAGATTTGCAAGGCATTTACCGGAGAGCTTCCGATCCGGCTTGAGCCGGATGATCGTCTGGCGTGGAACATCTATCAGAACATCGTATCACTCTCGACCTACGATGTGAATGAGAAGCCGAGCGGCGAAAACGTGATGATTTCCTACATTCCGACGCTTTCGGCATTGCAAATCGTACTTGACAACTATTGCGGCTATATGACCGATACTCAGCGATTTCAGCTTCTGAATCGCATTAAACTCATTCATTCAATCGTTACCAATCACAGACTCCGCTAATGGCAGAAGACAGCAAACGCTTCGGCATTTACATCAAGACCCAGTTTGACGGCAAAGGATTTGACGACGCCGACAAACGGGGCGGTGACTCGGCGAAAACCGCCGGGGACAATGCGAAAAAAATGTCCGATGAGTACCGCGCCTCATTCGATGCAATCGGAAAAGGCGCGGCAGTGGCGTTTGCGGCGATGGCGGCGGGGATCGGGTTTTCGGTAAATGCGTTCGGGAAACAGGAGGATGCCTTAAACCGGGCGCGGTCGGCAGTTGAAATCACCGGGAAATCGTGGAGTGAGTTCAATAGCCAAGTTCGCACTACCGCGGCAGGGATTCAGGAATTTACTCGATACGGGGATGAAGACCTGATCGGCATGTTCGCCGATATGGTATTGCTTTCAGGCAACGCCGCCGCCTCGCTTGAAAATATGGGTCTTGCGGCAGACGTGGCGGCTGGGCTTCACATGGATTTGGGCTCGGCCTCACGTTATTTGGGAATGGCACTGGCGGGTGAAACCGGAATGCTTTCGCGGTACGTTCCGGCCTTGCGAACAATGAACGACGTACTCGGCGAGAATGCCACGCAGCAGGAAAAGGCGGCGTTCATAACCGAGAAGCTCCGGCAGTCATTCGGCGGGCTGGCACAGCAAGAAGCACTGACCATGACCGGCAGTATAAAGCAGGCAACAAACGCCGCTGGTGATGCTGCTGAAAACTTAGGGGCGGTCTTTGCACCGGCGGTTGTTTCATCGGCACGGGCTATGAAAGAGGCTGCATTTGGGGCGGGGGAATGGATAAAGAACCACCAGTCTCTCGTCAGGGTCATGGGTGAGTTTGCATTGGCTTCAACCGGCTGGATAGCCGCAACCGTTGGAATTAGTCTCGCAATCGCAAAAATCCCCGCTATTATTTCTTCTGTTGGAATGGCGTTCACATGGCTCGCAGCTAACCCGGCGGGACTTATCATCGCTGCTCTTGGTGCAGTGGCATTAGCGGCCAAGCGAGTTAATGATGCGCTGCTTGAGCTATCAACTGCCGGTAGTAGTAAAGATTATTGGGGAAAGCTTGCGAAAGAAATGACTGAGGCTGGTGCTTCTGGAAGTGATTTACATGTTATCATGAGGCAGATTACCACCGTTGCCCAAGAAAACGGAATCTCTCTTCAGATGGCAGCGCAACAGATATTGGAATTAGATAAAAAGAATGGCAACGTAATTCAATCAACAAATGAATGGCTGTTTTCACTTATAAAAGCAAATACAGCACTCGATACCCAAGCTGAAAAAGTTAAGATCAACGCATCCGCGCTCCGTGACCTCATGAACGCCGGGCTGTCTGCCGCCGAAGCGTTGAAGATGGCGAAAATGCCGGTTATTGGTGAGCAGGCCGTAGAGACTACCAGTATTGAAATGGGACCGGAATACGGACCGGAGCAACGCTATCAGCTTATGGTTGACGCTGCACAGAAAGCAGCAGATGAACAGAAGCGCATTTGGGATGCGTCCTATCAGTCATTTCAGTTTCATACTCAAGCCCTGACCGGAACATATGCAGCCGCAATGCAGACGATCACGGATACCGAAATGACCGGAAAGCAACGGCGTGAAGCGATTTGGAAATCATTCATCGGCAATGCCGTTGGGTACATTATCAACCTTACTCAGCGATACGTTTTTGAAGCGATAGCACGGTCGGTTGCCGACAAAACGGCGGCGGCGGCTGGGCTGGCGGCTACCGCGGCACAAGTGGCGGCGGAAAAGCCGCTGGCCGCGAGTTCTGCCGCATCGTGGATGTCCGTAGCCTATGCCAAAGCACTGGCGTTTTTCGCATTCAGCGGTCCATTTGCACCGGGGCTCGCGGCGGCAGTCACCGGGGCGGGTCTTGGAGTAATGGCGGGGCAGGGGGCGGCGGCTGGTGCTCTCGTGCTGGGTTTTGCACGGGGCGGTATTGTTCCCGGCTATGGATATAGTGATTCCGTTCCGGCGATGCTGACTCCGGGCGAGCGGGTAATATCGCGGGAGGTCTATAGCGAACGCCGGACACAGATCGAAAACGCAATCGCCGGACGCGGGGGCGGAAACACATTTCATATCACCGTTCCGACGGATCGGCATTTATCTCATGCCGACATTTTCGATATTGTGCGTCAAGTCAAGGAAATGCTGCCGCGCGCAATCGAAGATATTATAGACAACGGATCACTGCGTCCCGGTTATTCATTGGGGAAAGCATGACCTTTACCTACTCAGCCACAACTATCACGCCGCCGTCTCCGAACTTTGGTGATACCAAGGTCGTGCCGGTGAAAAAGCAGAATCGTCATGCAATGGAGGATGGAACGGCGCGGGTTTATACACGATCAACCGTCGAATGGTTGATCTATCTTACGCTTCGTTGTTCATATTCTGAATTGATAGCTCTTCGCAATTTTTTCAAAAATACCGTTTACTATTCGCGCTATGCCTTTACGTTCACCCCGGATTCGGGAATGAATGCCGGTGCGGGACTCGGAACAGCAGTTACCGTTCGGCTTTGGCAAGATGATATTCCTGAGCCTTACGATGCACCGGGGAAGTTTACGGTCAACGTGGTTCTGCGTACCACGTCAAGCGGATCGGGTAGCCCGTCGTGAGCCGTACTTTATCAAGCAATGTAAGTTCTGGCAAAAGTGGTGGTAGCAATGTCTGCTATCTTTTGCAAGTGCAATCCGATACTACAACCTACTATTGGGCAACCGAGGATTTCACGGATGGCGCGATTTCCTATGATGGCGGAGTGCTGATTGATGGCGGACTCGGAAAAATCATCAATGAAATTGATCTGAGTCGCGGCGGCGGTGCTGAAAAAATTACCGACTGGTCATTTTCCATCGGTAATGCCGACCTCGCATGGGATACGCTCTGCGCTGAAAACTTTGAAAATCGTGATGTTGAACTCCGCGTGATATTCACGGATAAAACGAGTCCCTCGTGGGCAAACGCCTCTCCGCTTTTTATCGGATACATTGCGGATGTGCCGGAAGTCGGAGTTGACCGCGTGACGTTTCGCTGTCGGCGCGGATCGTACAATCGCCACAAGACCATACCGACAAAGGTACTGACGAAAGATCGCTTTCCTGAATTACCGAACGAGAATGAGGGAAAACTGATCGGCATTGTCTACGGTGACTTCTTTGGAGACGGAATTAATCGGCAGGGTATCGCATACTCCGCGCTCGGTTCAAGCCCTTACATGCATCGTGACTATATTCGCGGGTTGATTACCAAGCGGATCACGGGACTTGTATCATCGGGCTGGGATGGGCGCGGTAGACTCGCGCTCGCCGAACATGAGTTGCTTGCGAATCGCAACTCGGATGATGCCGAACGGATATTCCTCTGGGATGATCTGATTAACGGATTTATCGGTATTGACATTAATGATGTGACTACCGACGTGTATTGCGGCTACGATAATCCGAGCGGTATCGGAACCACGCTCTACAATGAATCCGGCGGATTCGATAAGAACTTTATTTATCTCGCAAGCGGAAGCAAGTGGTATTATTTCATTCCGCGCTACGATGCGGTATTAAGCTCTTCGTCGGGAATATCTAATCCGCAGAATGCGGTCAACGAAAATCCCGATGACAATACAACGCTTTCGGCGAACAACACCGACTATGTAGTCATATCGGATATCGTTGAAGACGGATCTAATTTGGTATGGGATTCGGTTAAGATTTTTCTTGATCGCGACGGAGACGAAACCGTTGATTATACGATAACCGACGGAACCAATACAACGAGCGGAACAATAACTACATTCGGTTCAATTGCCAGTATCAGCATATCCGGGTGGTCGGGCAATCCAATGGAAGCCGCCGTAAAGATCACTCTGAATACAAATCTTGTAGGCGGTACATTCAATAATGTTTACGTCAAGCTAATTCATATCGCCTGCAAGACGGCGGCTTATAGTTCTCAAACAGACGAAAATGGAGAGTTGTTTCAGACGGTTCAAGGTCGGATGTTCCATAAATGGATTGACTCTCCGAATCATAGCAATAGCTTCAGCGCCGGTGATCTGATCGAACATCCGGCCTATGTCATTGAATCCATTCTATGCGATTCATGCCGACTGACCACGGGAGGGATCACGGGCGCGATTGAATTTGACGGATCGGATGATTCACTGGTGGTTAAGCATTCCGACGCGCTCGCATTAACCGGAAATATGACTATTGCGCTATGGGTCTATCTTGACGCGAATAATAGCCGGGCCATAATCCGCAAGGCAACGGCAGCAGCCTCAACCATTCCAGCGCCCTTTGATTATTGGCTGGACTCGAACGGAAAGCCGGTATTATCTCGTGGTAACGGATCGGCATATCAAGACGTGACTGCGACTAATGCAGTAGGAACAGGGGAGTGGCATCACATTGCTGTAACGGTCAGTCGTTCCAGTGGAACAGATACCGTATATCATTATCTCGACGGTGCGGCGAACGGCAACAATACGATGACTCCGACGGTTTCCGATACCTCTGGCGACGTTCTGTTTTCAATAGCCTGCCGCGCCTCTAATCGCTTCGACGGCAAAATGGACGAGGTCTGCATTTGGAATAAAGCACTTTCTGCCGACGAAATCACCGCTGAATATAATAGCGGGAGCGGAACATACCACCGCCCCGGTGAAGAATATCTCGTGGGATGTTGGCATTTCGATGAGGGTGCTGGTTACACTTATCTTGACGATTCAGGATGTGGTCATGATGCGGGAACACACACCGCAACCTATGTTCCGTCACGGGTTGCAGGACAAGTTGAAACCGAACAGCAGATTGATGAGGATGGATTCGATACAATTGCCGCTATTGATAGTTCACTGGCTGCGGCAATACAACTGACCGACGAACGTAATACGCGGGATTTGATTGCCGAGATTTGCCACGAGTTCGGATTTGGGTTCAGGCAACGATACAATGGGCTTGAATCCATTGCACAAATTACTCAGGGATCGGCAGTGCATTCAACCGCGCTTTACAGCCCCAATTTCAAAATGATCGGCGAAGAGACTTCATTCAGAATATCTCGTGGATCAATGGGGGATATGTTCAATGAGTTTTATCTCTACTATCAAGAGAACTATGCTACCGGAAATCAAGACCGAGTAGCATATATACGCAATCCCCAAGCAACAGCATTCAACTCGCAATTCACGAACCTTACCAGCGACGGCGAAACCTATTGGGATTTGTGCCGCACCGCTTACACGAAATACAAAACAACCCGCCGCTGGGAGTTAAAATCGAAATGGATTCGTGATAAAGCTACAGCCGATGCAGTGCTTAAGTGGTTTGTGACGTGGCTTGCGCGTATTCCATACTACATTCATTTCACATCTGCGCTCGACACAATGAATCTTGAACTTTGTGACGAACAGATCATCTCTCACGATATAATGCCCGATGCAATGGACTCGACAACGCGCTTCAGATTGGTACGACAGGTAATTGATCCGAATACTGATACAATCGAAAACACCTTCTTGGAGGTCGCGTAAATTGGCAAAGCAACTTAACGGGAATGTAAAGTGGATCATGGGAATTATCGCCGTGATATTCACCGGACTCGTATTAGGATTCGGCGCAAACCAGCAACGGGTTGATGATAAACTCGAAGAGCGAATTAACAATAATAATCAGCGAATCGTTGCCATTGAAAAGGCAATGGTTGCAGACAGCGTTGATAAGCGATACGTGAAGGATAAACTTATCGAAATCAACGGCAAGCTTGACGTGTTGATTAAGGATAAATGAGAGCGAGGTGCGCTTATGATTCTACCCGACGACTACATTCCCGGCGTGAACGTCAAGGACGGGTTTTTCCTCTATCAGCAATATCCGAAAACAGGATTCAAGAAAGACATCGGCGGTCAGTGGGTTGACGCGCCGCGCCCTGAGAAGCTGGCGGATTCGCCTTTCGACTGGTCGGTATTCAGCGAGACTGACGACTTCACGGATGATGTTGTGAAAAAGATTGAAAAGCGTTTGCGCGAAGGCATGTGGATTTTTAGCAGACGATTCTATTATGCCAGACGCATTCAGGAGTTCATTGACTCTTACAAAACGGAAGCGAGGTGATCCATGTTCAAGAAGCTCTGGAAGTCCATTGACGGGAAAAAGCTCTGGACGGCAATCACGATTGCCATTGGCTACGGTGTGGGTGTAGCAAGGGCAAAGTTTCCACTTTTGCCGTGGGATGAGGTGATTATCCCGATGCTGATTGCCCTCGGCGCAATCGGCGGCGGTCACAAGATCATCAAAGCAAAAGTCGGAAAATGAACATCACCCCGGAACTGATAGGCGCGTGGTTATTGATTGCATTAACCTGTCTCCTCCTCGGCCTATCGGTTTCGATCCTGTTTTACATGCGACGCAACAGCCGGGAAATCCGGCACAAATCAACCCGAAAGGTCTATCATGAATCCGAAACTTGAATTATCCAATCACATTGAAGCACTTGACGCGGCGGTTGTGGAACTCGTGACTCCTCCCTTCCGTGTCTGGGAGCCATTCGATGTATTGAAGGAGGTCGGCGAGATCCTGAAAGAAGCTGACCCACTCGCCACCGCCGAAGACTACAAAGACGCGCTGGACGCGGCGTGGGCCTATCTTGACGGAAAATACGAGATCATCCGCAAGCTGGATGATGCGGCGAAGGTCGGAGTTTTGCTGGAACCGTTCGACGGACCGGCCTTCCGGCTCATTATCGAAAAGATCGCCATTCCGCAACTCGCCGTCGTTCTGGCCGAGAAGGTCGGATAGCCCTCCATTTATCTGCCGATACCATACCTCAACAAAAAGCCCCGGCGATTGCTGGGGCTTGACTTTTGGCGGTCGGGCTTTTCGTTTTCAATTTATTTTCTTCAACCCTGTCGGACCGGCGGCCTTCCCATCACGCCAGCGATAAATCTGCTGGGCAGACCGCAGCCCAAGCCTTGCCGCGATCTCCGCCGGTGTTAGTGTTTCAAGGAGCCGAAACACCTCGGTCTGTGTTTCGGCAATCGTTAGCCGCTCCCCCCAGCGGGCGGCAACGATCTGCCGGGCAATATCTGAGCTATTCAAGTTTACTCTCCTCAGTTTAATTGGTCTCGTCAGTGGGACTCACCGGCAGACCGCCCGGAGGCGGTTTCGACCTATCTGTATGTCTTCAGCGCACGCATGGCCGCCGATAGCGACGGAAAACCATGCGACAAAATCTCAACCCACCCGTCTGGACGCTCGCGCCCGATATAATAACGTCCGTCCTCGCGTTGATAAACGCGGATTTTTTTAGACTTTGCACCCATTATCATCTCCTCGGCGGAACTTCCCGCCAGTGTTAATTGTGCCAAACGCTACAGCACTAATATAGTGCTGTAATACCACAATGTCAAGCGAAATCGCAATTATTTTCTCAAGTCCAATAAAAAACAGATAATTACTTATCTGTTTTAGGCGTTTCATCCGGTGGATTTTCAAATCGGTCATGGGTCTGCCGCGGTGTTTCATCAAGGCACTCCGCAACCTTCGAAATCGGCCATCGTAATTTCTCGATCATGCCTCTCGACAACAGCCGTTTCAGGTCAATTCGGATATTTGGTTCGCTGTTATTGGATTCGTCAGTCAATTTATTACCGTAACAAACACCAGACACATTCTGACACAAACATTGAGTTTACGAGAGGGTCTAAATCGTTCAAAACAGCACTGCAAACCATTGTAAATACTGTGAGCCGCTGAACGGACTCGAACCGTTGACCTGCTGATTACGAATCAGCTGCTCTACCAGCTGAGCTACAGCGGCTTGTGGAAAACGAAGATTCTAAGTATAATAATTCTCAATATCTTTGTCAAGCCTATCCATCTGCCTCGTGTGAGACCACTAAGCTCAAAATTCTTCGCATCTTCCACCTTAGATGTAGCCCCCAAGTTGATTGGTAAAGTCCTCGAATTCGGGGAGTGCCGGGGGCGGATTGTGGAGGTGGAAGCGTATACCGATGATCCGGCATCGCATGGGTATCGGCGGACGGAACGATCGGCAATTATGTATGAGACCTATGGGTATGTCTATGTCTATTTTATTTATGGAATGTACCACTGCCTGAATTTTACAACCGACGCCGATCATGTAGGTGCGGTTTTGATTCGTGCGGTTGAACCGTTGGATGGCATTGAACTGATGCGAACACGGCGGCGACAAACGGATATTAAGAAACTCTGCAACGGTCCGGGAAAGCTGTGCGACGCCTTCGGGATTGATTTATCGCTGAACTATACGGCAATTGGTGATCGGATCAAGCTGTACAACGGCAATGCCGGTTCAGTCACCACCGGTCCGCGCGTCGGAATCACTAAGGCTCGCGATCTGCACTGGCGATTCTGCGAGACGGGCAGTCCGTTTGTGAGTCAGCAGCGGTAGTTGTTCCAGCCGTTTCAGTTTCAGATAGTAGCTCGATAATCCTTCCGTGCAGTTGCGGCACATCTCGGTGACGCGGCCCTGTCGAATCAACATCCGGCGCAGGGCTTGATAAGGTTGACTGCGCCAGATCGCTCCGAAATCTTCGATTAGCGCATTTCCCATCGGATAGTCTTCATCCTTATCGAAACAGCAGGGAACGACCGTGCCGTTCCAGTCGATCATCGTCGAAAACCACAATCGTCGGCATGATTGATAGTTGCGTTTCGTTTCCCACCGCTGACCCTTCCGTTCGTATCTCCGCAGCTCTTCCAACTCCGGTAAAAAGTGTGACGCTTGCTCGTCGGTGTAGATTTGGGTCGTTTTAATCTCGACGGTGTCGGCACCCCAGCGGGCGGCAGTCTCGCGCAGGTGCGGGATTTCGTGCTCGTTGTGTTTCATGGGCAGCCACTGCATGATGATGCGCGGGGTTTTGCGGCGCAGTTCGTCGCGCCGCCGCCGCAGCGTTTGCATGGCTTCGATGACGATGTCGAGATGACCGCCGATGCGATAGATTTGATAGGTTTCCTGCGTAAGTCCATCAATGGAAAATATCAGTTCATCCAGTCCCGAATCCATGAGCCGCGGAATGAGCTTGCGCCGCAGCAGCAGATTACCGTTGGTGGAAGTCATGGTGTAGATGCCGCGATCGTGCGCGATGCGGATCATCTCCGGCAGCTGGTCGTTAATCGTCGGTTCGCCCTGATTCCACAGCGCGAGCACGCGAACTTGCGGTCCGACGTTATCGAGGATCGCGCGGAAATTTTCCAGGGTCATGGAACCCAATTCACGTTTGAGTTCGCGCGCGCCGATGGGGCAGAGGGGACATTGCAGGTTGCAGCGGCTGATGGGTTCCATCATAATCGAGATCGGCCGTCCCCAGATAAGGGGCGTACGCAGCAGATGGGACAGCCCATAGGACACGGCGGTTTGAGCGATGTTCCAGACGACGGAGGGTTGGAGGGTGAAGCCGCGTGAGAGCATTTTAGTGAAAAACGATGATTGGCACGGAAATATTTTTTTGCCGAACGAACTACTTAAGGACAGAGAAAAGCTGAAATACTGAAACTCTGAAAGGCTGAAATCGCGATCATGATTAGTTAGCAATAAAACAATATAGCAATACAATATATGAACATTTGTTCAGATTGTCAAGGGGGGAGGAAGAAACGATGATTGGGCATTTACGGCTGTCATCCTGAACGCAGTGAAGGATCCCTGACATCGCAAGGGATTCTGGACGCCCGCTGATGCGGTGTCCAGAATGACACGGTTGTGTGTTTTGCGGTGACATGGGCACAGCCTGCTGTGCCCCTACCAAAGACGGCCATAATGAATTATGGCCCTACAAAGTGCGGGAATTTTACATCTGGTAGGGGTTGTTCGAGAACGACCCGCAGGCGGTTCGCGAACCGCCCCTACAGCATGTTGCATTACAGTAATGATCGCCGCGGCAGGTTCTTAACCTGCCCGGCTAACCACGTACCTTCGCCTGTCATCCTGAACGCAGTGAAGGATCTCACTTGCTCGCCGAGGCAGATCCCCCGATCTGCCCGGAATCTTTGCTACATTCGCAGGTTACTTTGGAGAGTCATTACAGAGGGGATCAAAGGGTGGCGTGGCTTCGCCGAGTGGGGTCGCTGACCCCGCCGGAATCATTTTTCCGCCGTTGTCGCTCTCCCGTGCAGCAATGGCAAACGAGAATAGGGGAGGGGGTACTCACGGATTACTGGACAGCTCGCAGAAGCTGCTCAAGCAATGGGTCTCAGGGCCGTGGCGTCCGGGGCGGCGGGAAGAACATCAGCGCATTGACGGACAGCAGGTGCCGGTGACCGAGCCATTCAAGCTCTACGACGGCAGGATCAAGTTGATGTACCCGCGCGACCCATCCGGCCCGCCGGGCGAGACGATCAATTGCGGGTGCTCGTGGATTATCGTGCCGGAGTCACTGGAGAGGGCAGTGAAATGATAGAACATAGCGGATGCGTAGTTCGCCGTGTCATTGTACGCGTATGTCGTGCCGGACGTGAAGCCGTGATTTCAGTAGAGGCCCATACTCTCTTCGGAGCAAAAGACGAGACAGCGGTGATAGCCACGTCGAAACCCCGAGAGATTGGACCGCTTAACGTGCGTTGTTATACACTGCTCTCACTATAAAGAAATGTCGAGGAGTGCCGGAGGCAAAACCCGTCAGGGTCACGGTTCGGTTAGAGGTTGATGCTACCAATCCGGAGAATGAGCCGTCTGCCACAGAATCCGCATAGACGTTGAAGGCCATGTCGTAAGGATACGACCAATTGAGCATTATGTCGGTACCAATTACTCGAATCACCACATCCGTTACATCAGGAGGCGGAATGATGCTGGAGAGGTCATAGATGCCTGCCAGACCCCAACGCGGAACGACAAAACTCAGCGAGTTGGCTGCGGTATCAAGATGTGAAGGCACGTATCTGAACCCAAGCGTATCATCCGTGATCCAAACGATCCCGAGAGCCGTTTCGTTTACGATTTCCGTCGAATCGAGATCGCTCTGTTCATAATGCAACATGACGCTCAGACTGTCGGCAGGGCCGATAGAGTCTGGGGCAGCATCCGCAAACCATAAGTAGCGGCCTAGTGAGGGGAATCCTGAACAAATAAGCGTATCCGGCACGGTTTGCAGGTATGTGGCCGAACATGCGACCGTGTCATTGGCAGAAAGATCACTCCAATGCGCAATTACTAGGAACGTCTCATCAGCAGGAATCACTGAGAATTGGCCATCAGAACATACGCCGAAGGTATCGACACAGGAGGTTGGCGCAAACAGTTCGCTCGCACAACCCAATGAGTCGCAGAACCGAAATGATGGGCAGACATCTTCGTCGAGAGAAGCTGATGCATCTCCTGAGCGAATTGGCGACTCGGCTTGCACTTGATCGCCGACGATAGACGATCCTGCTGGGCAGGCAAGTCTGTTGGCACCGTGGCCGGATTCACGAAGCGCGACGAACTCGGTGCCTACCTGTGACTCTCCACGAACTGTGCGAGAAGCGAGTGTCACGGTGGCACTGGGAAAGGCGGCAGACCAAGTCGCATCACTCTGATAGCAGGCAATAACGCTGACAAAGAGTAAGTCTGATCGACCTGACTGCATGGCGATGTCTGAAGGAGGAGCTTTGGTCCACTCAGAGAATGGATGTTGCGAGCCAAACACTATTTTGTTGGGATCATTAGTCACTCCGTGCCCAACATAATAGAGACCCTTTATGCAGGGGTCCGACTGAAGTACTGTGATGACATCATTGTACTCTGGAGATGGCATCTCTACAACCTCCCATCCCATAGCCGTTAGCCAGATGCCTGCCATCCACAGTTGGAGAGGCTCCCACAGATTCAGAATAGGTACAGGAGGACCGGAGACCACGAGGGCTTTTGGCGCTGCACAGTCCTGACAATTGGATGGGACATACACAACCTGCGCAAACGACGATTCTCCTGCGCACTCACCTGATTTCGAGACCTTGAGGCTGACATAGTATTGCGCGCAGCCCATGCCGTAAGTGTGCGGCGCCGGCGTTGGGTCGCTACTTCCATATCCATCTCCGAAAGTCCAGCTGTATGAATTCGGATTCCCTGTTGACGTATTTGTGAATTGGATCGTGCAGCCGTCGCCCATTGTCTCCCAGGTGAACGCTGCCTGCAAGTTATTCGAACCAATCAGCGCGTCCTTCTCCGCCGATTCGCTGCACGTCTGGTACTGGCCCACATACGTGTTTGTTACCTGAATCGTGTAGCAGCCTGAAGTGCTATAGGTGTGATATGGCGTTCTTCCATTACTCCATGTGAATACTTGCGGGGCCGTGCTATCCCCCCAGTCAACAACTGCCTGTGTGATATAACTGGTACGAATGTTGTCCTCTGTCCTTACTCGTGCCCGATTTGTTCCCGAGTACTCAGGAGTAATAGTAAATGCCGGAGTCTGGAGCGACGGATCCACTTCGGCTGACTGGCTGAACTGGCAATACTCACCGTCATAGTAGTTCGTTACGATGATTGGCAATGATCCCGAACAGGTGAACAAATGAGTGGGCCCGTGGCAATAGATGTCCCAAACAAACTCTTGTACTGGACTTCCGTCGCGCCATGCTACATCTGAACGAGTGATGTACGTCCTCCTGATATCACCAGTTCCACAATCCACGCGTACATTGGCCGGGGCAACATGACCACCAGAGTAGACGATTGACGGCGTAAATACTGGCGGCACAAGAGCAGCGTCAACCGTCGCGGATTGACTGAACTGACAGTACGGTCCCTCGTAGTAGTTCGTTACGGTAATCGATAATGGCCCCGGACAAGTAAAAAGGTGCGTCGGTCCGTTGTTATAGATATCCCAAGTGAATTCCACCGGCGGGCTTCCGTCACTGTATTGAGCTTCTGAACGTGTGATGTATCCAGTGCGCATGTTCCCGCTGTCGAAATCCACGCGAACATTCATTGGGGCAGTCCATCCTCCCCCTGTCCACGCATCAACGGTAAACACTGGCGGCACAAGGGCAGTGTCAACCGTCGCGGATTGACTGAACTGACAGTACGGTCCCTCGTAGTAGTTCGTTACGGTAATCGATAATGGCCCCGGACAAGTAAAAAGGTGCGTCGGTCCGTTGTTATAGATATCCCAAGTGAATTCCACCGGCGGGCTTCCGTCACTGTATTGAGCTTCTGAACGTGTGATGTATCCAGTGCGCATGTTCCCGCTGTCGAAATCCACGCGAACATTCATTGGGGCAGTCCATCCTCCCCCTGTCCACGCATCAACGGTAAACACTGGCGGCGTTCCTAGAACACTGTGGACCGCCACATCCGATCCGCCCGGTCCAATCGCCGTGAGCGTGATGATATAAGTATTCGGACAGGTGTATTCGTGAGAAACACCGGGTTGGTTCGAGACAGGGGGCGAGTCATCGCCGAAATCCCAATAGTATGTGGAGATTTCTCCCGATAGAGTCGCGCTGCACGAAACGTTGAGTGGGGCAATCCCGGTTGCTGGCGAGTACGTGAAATCCACATCTGGCGGATTGGGTTGCGCGCAAATCATGGTCACTAGGGACAACAAGGTGAGAATAGATTTTGTGGTCATAGCCTTCATGATCGAAACCTACCTTCGACAAAAGTGAATCGCCACGGCAAGTCAGGCCGGCGAATTCGCTCGCCTATAGGTGCACACCAAAGGGTGAATCTTCGGCCAAAGTGTTATTTCGTCATAAGATAATGCCTCTCGCCCCGAAATACAATATCGGAAGCACCTATATCTAAGAATTCGATAGGATAACATGATTCCTTCTATCTGATTTAGGGTTTGCATTTGGGTCTTATGATTATCACTCCAACCTTCGTTCGGACTTTGTAGGAGTTTGTTTATCAAGGTCTTGAAGATTCCACGGGGCTGAGGTATGTTCAGGGCATGCACCGAATCAGGTTCAGACGGATCTCGGAAGCCCGGATTCTGGCAGGCGATCAGACCGGGCGAAAGTGGGAGGTCATGGTCATTAAGGACGGTCTCTCCCATAACCTGTGCCCGGAGGGCTACCGGTATTTCTACGATCCGGCGATGCTCAAAGAGGCCATGCCTTTCTTCGACGGGGTGCCCGCCTATGCCTTCGAGTTCAGCCCGGAGTACTTCAACCACGTTCCGGACGACGTATAAACTAGTGGCGGTCTTCGACCGCCTTGCTTCCGGCCAGGTTGCGCTGCGTTTAACCACGGCTCGGCTGAAAAGTGTCATCCTGAACGCAGTGAACGATCACTCTTCGATGCAAGGGATTCTGGACGCCCGCTGACGCGGTGTCCAGAATGACAGGTTAACGTTACGTTCCGGCGGAGCGAGGACGCACCGCTCGGCGAAGCCACGGGCACGGCATGCCGTGCCCCTACGGAAAGCACACGGGAGCACACACGGGTGCGCCCTACGGTATGTGAAATCCCTTCCGGGCAGATCAGGGGATCTGCCTCGGCGAAGAACGTTAGGCGTCGGGATCGTCGCGGATGGAATAGTAGGAATAATCGGATTCGCAGACGAAACCGCAGGCCTCGAAGAGTTTGCGGCTGGCGATATTGGAATTGCCGATGAGCGCGCCCGTGACCAGCGCCCCCTGCACGCGCAGCGAGTCAAGACAAGCCGCAATTAGCGCTTTGCCGAAACCGGTGCGGCGACAGTCGGGATCGGTAGCTAATCGTTCGATCCACCCCTTGCGGCCATCGTGACTGACGATGGCCGCCGCCACCAGTTTGCCATCCGCCCAACAACCCCAACCACCCGTGCGAGGTCCGCTCAAATGCCTTGCCAGCCGATCCAAGCGATCCCGACCGCGAACTTTATAGGGTAATCCGGCCTTCTCCCAGAGGTTATACAGATCTCTGATATCTTTAGGGGTAAGTATCCTCAATGTGGCATTTTTAGTAATGATATCCGGGGCGGAGGGAGCCACAGCTTGGGCAATCGGAACCATCATTAAGTGACCGGCAGCTTTAAGTCCCGAAGACTCATATAATCGAACGGCGATTTCATTGGCACTGGAGACCAACAGCCACAATTCGGTGCAGCCTTGCTCGACGGCGCGGGTTTTGGCGAATTGAATCAGTTCGCGGCCAAAGCCGCGTTTGCGGAACGGCTCGGCCACAGTCAGATCCCAAATCCACAGTTCATGGCGGCGGTTGAACACGTTGCGGACGCGATGGAGCCAAAGTTGGCCGACATACTCTCCGTGGGCGGATTCGATGAAGAAGATCTCGCTATCGGCCGTGAACGCATAGTCGCGGACGAAGGCCGTGAAATACTGCCGCATTTTTTCGGCGGGCATGTCGTCACGGCCATGCATGAACGCGCAGGTGTGAACTCCGAGGTCAATGAACTTCGGCAGTTCCGCCGATGTGAGTTCCTTAATGTGGAAACCGGGCTGGTTCGGAAGGTCAATCATGGATTGCCCCGATTGGTGGAGGTTTGGAAAGTAGCTCTGAAAAGGGAGGAATAGAGTCCGATTTTTTACTGCTATATGTTTCAATATAGTTGTCTTAGAGATTATAAGACAGCAATTTGAATGATTTTATGATATCTGTCTAAGCCTTTGAAAATAATTATCGCATTGGGAAAATGTTCGGATTTTCAGGAACGTAGGACGGCTTAATTGTGTATATTGAGGTAAAGAATCACGACCGAATCAGCATCCAGCAAAGAGGAGATCACCATGTTTAAGAAAATCGGAATTATCTTCGCCGCCATGGCGGCCATAGCGGTTGTTTTCGTGGGCGCGAACACTTATGCCGGAGACGGCTGTAAAAGCAAGAGTAGCAAGACCGCTTATTCCGGCAGTTGTTCAGCGGTTTGCGGTTCGATGAAGGCTTCCGACAAAGCGAGTTGCGCACAAATCTGCGGCTCGCAGATGACGTCAAATACGACGGAAACCAGAAGCTATTATGGTGCGAATGTCTACGAAGTGCGCGACGGTCATCAGTATGCCGTCTATGAAGGCCGGAAGTTCGAAGTGACCGATCAGACTCCGTATACGCAAGTCGGCGATGCCCGCTACTATTTCGCGGATGACGCCTGCAAGATTTCCTGCACGCAAACTATGGCGGCGAAGGCTCCTGTAATTGACCGCGAAACCGTGGCACTGGCGACCACCGACGGAAACGTCGTGAAGGTCGAGAACGGTCACAAGATCGCCCGTTGCACGGAAACCGGCAAGGAGTTCGAGGTGACCGACAATACTCCCGCCAAGGTCAAGGACGGCAAGCGCTATTACTATGCAATGCTGGAAAAGGCCGATAACGCCCACTAAGCCAAAGGGACGGTGGGTCAACTACCGGGCTTAGCGAGCAACGACGATCAAGCACCGTCGGGAGCCAATCCCGGCGGTGTTTTATTTGCCATCGGGGCTTGCGCGATATTATGGAAATGATTAGAATGAGGATGAGCGATGGTGCAAAAAGCCGCATCTTAACTTATAGAATAAGAATTTACGGGTTTATCCCAAAGGTGCAAGAGGAGTCGCGGGGGGAAATGCGGTTCCTGACCCTTGAAAATGCACGGGATAGCGGCAGATCAGCTTTAAAGTTTGCTTGACAACACCGAGAGAATTGTTTATATTTCGGTTTCGCTTGGACATTTTTCGGGCCTGTAGCTCAGTTGGGAGAGCGTCTGAATGGCATTCAGAAGGTCAGGGGTTCGAATCCCCTCAGGTCCACGAGGTCTAAGAAAAACTTAAAATTACAAACTTAAAACTTAACTCCTTTCGAATCCCGTTTAAGTTTTAATTTTAAGTTTTTGATTTCTTTGCACGCGGGAGTAACTCAGTGGTAGAGTTCCACGTTGCCAACGTGGCTGTCGCGGGTTCGAATCCCGTCTCCCGCTCCAACCGAGACCGTGGACATAGGATTGCGGATAGTTGGTGGTCCGTCGGCTGATATCCGAACCGTTGCCCGCCGCCTCCTCGACACGGCGCCGTAGCCAAGTGGTTAAGGCGGAGGTCTGCAAAACCTCTATTCAGCGGTTCGAATCCGCTCGGCGCCTCCCCGCCGACTCCCGGCCCCACCGGCATCGGCCCTGCCGGGATGGTGAAATGGTAGACACAGGGGACTTAAAATCCCCAGGGGCTTATCACCCCGTGCCGGTTCGAGTCCGGCTCCCGGTACCGAAGGTCCCGGTCGCAATGCGGTTCGCCGGTACCTGCAGATGTGGCATGACCGGGTAACGGTTATGCTTTTTTAGTCTCACGTGAGGAGGTTGCTCTCACTTAGTGATGCGACCCGAGACAAGCATTCGGG